>JACQEZ010000011.1 GCA_016200325.1 Candidatus Manganitrophaceae bacterium | reverse complement strand
GAGCAAGATCGGCGGGAAGACTCATATCCCCATCGAATCGATCCGCCTGAAGCTGCTCAGAGAAGGGATGGAAGATTACGAATATATGAACCTGCTCAAAAACCTCGGCGATGCCTCCTTCGCACAGGCACAGGTGGCGCGCCTGGTAACGAATACCTACACCTGGAACCGTGAACCGCTCGACCTTTATGATGCCCGGGAGAAGATGGCCGGCCAGATCCTCTCCCATGGACCCGGTATCGTCGGATCCCCTTCTCCCACACCCGGAGGCACGCCGGGGCCCGTTCCCGGTCCGACGCCGGGAAACACACCGCCGAAGGCGGCACTCACCGCCTCCCCTTCAACCGCCGACCCGCTGCTCTTTGGCTTTGACGGAAGCAAGAGCAGCGATGCGGAGGGGGCGATCGCTACCTATGCCTGGGATTTCGGCGATAACGCAACCGACAGCGGTTCGGCAGCCTCCCACCGATACAGCGCGCCGGGGAGCTACACCGTGTCGCTGACCGTCAGCGATGCCGCCGGTCTCTCACAAACAGCCTCGGTGACGATCTCGGTGACCGGAGAGGTCGGTGCGCCGGTGGCACAGTTGTCTTCTACCGCCGCAGACCCTTCCGCTTCCGCCCTCCAATTTGCGTTTGATGGAAGTGCGAGCGTCGGGGGAGACGGCTCTCTGACCCATTATGAGTGGGACCTCGGAGACCAGACGGTGAAAGAAGGAGCCCAAATCGAACATCAATACACTAAATCTGGAGATTACCAGGTCAAGCTAAAGGTGACCAACGATAAGAACAAAACCGCCACGGCGACCTATACGCTGAAAGTGGGCGAGCCGGTCCCACCCCCCTTGGGTGGAGGCGGAGGGGGTGGGGGAGGCTGTAGCCTGGCATCCGGAAGCGGGCCAACCGACTTCCGACAGGCAATTCCGTTCCTTTTCTTTCTCTTCCTTCCCGTGTGGAGATCGATCTGGAAAAGGGTCCGGGTCAAATAACGACCGGGAGCACTCCTCCCTGAATAAAGAGCCGATGTTCACCATGGAATTGATCGTCGTGCCCTTCCACCTCATCTTCGGTGGAAGGGCACGACGAGAGAAGCCTTCTCATTTAGGATTTAAAATGCCATTTTGCTTAAATATTAAATTAATACAACATCAGACCGTTAAACTTTGCTCAATCATTCTCTTTATGGTCCTGCTCCTCACGGCCGGATGCGGCGGGAGCGGGGGCGGCGCAACAGGAGAGGGGACGAGCCCATCGGCCCTCCCATCGACGCTGCCGGCCGAACAACTGCCGACCGGGGCCCCGCCCGCTGAGAATCCGGCCGTATCGGTTCAATTATTTTCGATTGACCCAACCGGCGTTCGTGTTCCGGTCGGCGGAGAGCAGCAATTTTCGGTCGCCACGGAGGTTCCTCCCGATTCGGAGGTCAGCTGGAACGTTCAAGAAGGAGAGACCGGCGGCTCGATCACCAGTGAAGGGAGTTACACCGCCCCCGCCCGGCCCGGCGTCTATCATGTTGTCGCCACCTTACATACAGACAAAGAGGTGCAGGTGACGACGGAGGTCACGGTCATTTCACAAGGATTGATCCGGGTTCAGCCGGCCACCCGCTTTCTCGGCCCCGGCGGGACAGAGCACTTCTCCTCCGAGGTGACAGCGTCGCCTGACAAGGCGGTGATTTGGCAGCTCGCAGAACCGGGGGGAGGGGTCCTTTCGGAGGAGGGAAACTACACCGCCTCCCTGGCGGCGGGAAGCTATCACATCTTGGCGACCGGCCGATCCGATTCCTCTCTGACCGGCCAGGCGACGGTGACGGTGACACCGCTTCTGCCAAAAGAGATCGTATGCAGTTCTTCTCCCCGGCTCCCCTATCTCGGGTGGGTCTCTTCCAATACGGCGGTGATCGCGTGGCGATGCAACCCGAACGGGTCGGTCCATTGGGGAGCAGGGCAGGGGCGCAGCCAAACGCTCGTCAACAATACCGGAAAAGATCAGCACTTCGCACTGCTCAACAACCTCAAGCCGGGAACGACTTACTCCTATGAGGTTGAGATCAACGGCAAGCGGCTCGGCGCCGCCTCGACCTTTACGACGGCACCCGACCAGGGCAGTGAGGCCTCTTTTATCGCCTTTGCAGACAGCGGATCAGGAACGATCCATCAGACGCGCCTGGCAGAGGTCATGAAGCAGGTTCCATTCGATTTCGCGGTGGTTGCAGGGGACCTTATTTATGAAAAGGGGGCCGATTCCGAATACGACCCGCACTACTTCAGTCCCTATGGTGAGCTGATTAACCACCTCCCGTTCTTTCCGGCCGCCGGCAACCACGACATCGTAACCGAGGCAGGAGGTCCCTTCCGAAGGAACTTCTACCTCCCCAAAGGAACTTTTTACTATGACTTCTACTGGGGCGATATCCACCTGATCAGTCTCGACAGCAATAAGGTGTTCGATCAGAAGCAGCGGGCGTGGCTGGAGACGGCTCTGCAGGCGCCGGCGCAGTGGAAGATCGTCTACTTTCATCACCCTGCATACAGCAGCGCGGAGTATGGAGACACCCCTTCGGTCCAATCACAGTGGGTGCCGCTCTTTGAGAAATATGGCGTCCACTTGGTGATAAACGGCCATGCCCATGGCTATGAACGGACGGTGCCGATCAATGGGATCACCTACATTGTGACCGGCGGCGGCGGGGCTTCCCTCTACCCGGTCGGAAAGAATGAGCGGACCGCTTTTTCGCTCTCGACGTATGAGTTCGTCTCGGTCAATATCACCGCCGACGCGATGATATTGAAAGCGATCGACGAGAACGGCGCGGTCGTGGATACTGTCCAGATTGACAAATTCGTTCCACCGACCGACCCGCCGCCTGCTCCCTCACCCACGCCCCCGCCGAGCGGGGCCTCTCCTCCTCCACCACCGCCGCCCTCGCCGGGTGAGACCCCTCCCACGCCGTCACCGCTACCTCCGCCAGGTGAGACCCCTCTTCCAGGCGCACCTCCCCCTCAGACGGGAGGGGAAGCGCCCCTCCCGGGTCTGAGTAACATTAAGATGTAGGCGCCGGTGATCTGAAGCCCTCCCAGGAGGGCAAGGTAAATTCCAGGTCCGATCGGATAGCGATTTTGGTAGAAGGTATACAAATCGAGGATGGTGACCAGGAGAATCAAAAAGCCGACCACGCCATATAGCCAATAGAATCGTCCCCGTTTTTGAATCAGCTGATAGGAGGCCACGAGGAATCCGATCAAGGCGAAAAGGAGGATCACTTTCCCATCGATCATATCAATGCCCCGAAGCCCCACCACAAATAAGCCGGGGTGCAACCAGGGCAGAAACGCGCCGAGCGCAACCAAAAATGTATTGAATAAGATATAATAAACCACTTCTACCCCTCCAATAAACCCGCAACATTATAATGAAATTGCAATAAAATGCAAAATAAATGCAATTGGGGGTCGTTCTCTGTCGATAAATCATTCCTTCATTGTTAAAAAATCGTTGAAAACCTGTAAAGGGCTAAGGTACACTCCTTGCACATTACCAGGGCCATTCAGAAACAGAAGTAAAAGCCCGCCGGTGAACGCGTACCGGATTCCCTGTTGATCCGTGAGGTAGAGTGATGATTCAGAGTGCGTTAAAGCAAGACCCCCCCCCGCAGCAGGCTCTCAGGCGAAGTGGACAATATTCCACAGTGGCATGCCCTCAATGCGAGGAGCCGCTTTCACAAGAAGGAGCGCTTTCCTGCGCCGTCTGTAGAAATACATGGAAAACGGTCGACGGCATTCCCTGCTTCGCCGCCAGCGACTATTATTGGGGGGAGATTCCCGAAACAGAGATGATTCAGGTGAATGATCTCGCGAAAGAGATCGGGTGGAGAAATGCGATTGATCAAAAGGTCGCCCCAGCCTATCCCGCAATTCACGACTATATGATCAATGAGGCCCGTGCCGATTTTCGTTTCGTCCTCCCGCTGAATTCTCACTCGAAAGTGCTCGATGTCGGCGCCGGTTTCGGCACCATCTCTTTTGGTCTTCAGCCCCACTGCGGCTGGATCACGGCGGTCGAATTGATTGCGGAGCGGGCGAAGTTTATCGAAACCCGCCGCGCTCAGGAGAAGCTCGACAATATGGAGGTCGTCATCGCCAGCGCCCTGAAACTCCCCTTTGCGCCGGAGACGTTCGATTTCATCGTTGTAAACGGTTATTTAGAGTGGGTCGGGTTGGCCGATCCCACCGTCAATCCCCGCACCCTTCAGATTCAATTCTTGTCCCAGCTGCATCGACTCCTCAAGCCTGGCGGCACCATCTATATCGGAATTGAAAATCGATTCGGTTATGACAACTTCCTCGGGGCCAAGGATCACAGCGGGTTGAGGTATACCAGCCTGATGCCGCGATGGATGGCCGACCTCGCCTGCCGTTTCTACCTCAAGCAGCCATACCGCGTGAGTCGCGTTTATCACAACTACCGAACATATACCTATGGAAAAGGAGGATATCGACATCTCCTTCAAGAATCGGGGTTCGGCGACTGCCAATTTTTTATGCCGGTGCCGGGCTACAATCGCCCTGTGGAATTGATCTCGCTCGACCATCCCGCCCCGCTTCGTTTCTACCTCAACCATGCAATCTCCCCGATATCGCGATTGGGAAAGATTAAAAAGAAGCTGGCCCTTTGGGGAGCCTCCCTCGGTCTGACCGCTTGCCTCTCACCTCATTTCAGTATCGTTGCCCGGAAGGAAGGCCCTTATGCTTAGAGAGATCGAGAAGGTCATTATTGAAAACGGCCCCCGATGGGAAGTCCCCTTTTTCCCCCCGCGGAACCTTTTTTTCACCAAGACGGGCGGCTCGAAGCGGAATCCGACCGCGCAGCCGGTCGTTTTTCTGCTCTTCGACGAAGCCGGATCGGCCCCACGGTGGGTGGCCAAGGTCTCCCGCGACCGATCGACGGTCGATCTTCTCCAGAGAGAATATGAGAACCTTCTCTATTTCTACCATCGTCTCTCCCCAACGCTCCGTGCGACGATCCCCAAGCCGCTCGTCAGCCAGGAAGATCCGGGCCGCTTCCTCTTCATTGAGGGGGGACTCAAGGGGAACGGTCTCCCGGCGTTCGTTCATCCGGAGGGAGGGAGCGCACATCGCAAAGAGATCAATGCGATGTTGGAGCAGGCGATTGCCTGGCTGATTCAGTTCCAAAAAGAGACGCGGGAAGAGTCTCTTCAACTCTCCGAAAAGTGGATCAAAGAGGAGGCCCAAAAATCGGTCGACCTCTACCGCTCAACCTATCAACCGGATCCATTGGAAGAAACCTTCCTCCAAGAACATCTCAAAAGGTGGGAGGAGTGGATCGGGACAGAGATCCCCCTGACCGGACAACATGGCGACTTTTGGCTTGGGAACATGCTCTCCGACGGAAATTCCATTTCACTCTGCGACTGGAGCTTTTCCAAGAAGAAAGAAATTCCATCGGATGACCTCTTCTTTTTCCTCTGTGCCCTTCCGGTCGGCGCCGAGGCGGCCGACCCGCTTCGGTCGTTCGAAAATCTCTTTTTTAAGGATCACTGGTTCCGTCAGCGCGCCGAGGAAACAGTTACACGGTTCTTTGCCGAATGGAAACTCCCCCTGCGTCTCTTCAATCAGCTGTTTCCGTACTTTTTGATTAAGATGTCGATCCGCGAGGCGGGACAGTATCAGCTTCATGCCCTTCGTAATCACATTTGGCGCGATCGGGTCGTCTCCCTGATCCAAAACCGATCCCGTCTAATTAACGTGGGGGCCGGGCCTGCCTAAACGATCCGCGGGGTGGCGGCAGGGGGCGAAGGTCGATCAGTCGGTCGAGACGAAGCGTTCGGTCCGATCCTTCCCAAGTCTTTTGGCTTGGTAGAGGGCCCGGTCTGCCGCCCGGATCAGGTGGTCGGCGGTCTCGATCGTTTTCTCCGGGAAGGTTGCCACGCCAAGGCTTAAGGTTACCCGTTTGGCGCGGGTCAGATCGCCATAAGAGTGCTCCCGGACCGCGCGCCGGATCCGCTCCCCCTCTTGATACCCTCCTCCCAAATCGGTTTGGGGAAGCAATATCACAAACTCCTCCCCCCCATAGCGGGCAAGGAAATCGGTCTTTCTGATCGTCCCTTTGATCATCGAGGCGACCTCGCGCAAAATCATGTCTCCGTTTCGATGGCCGTATGTGTCATTGATCCACTTGAAATCATCGACATCGAGGAGGATGCAGGCCAGCGAGAGGTTATAGCGAATGGCGCGGTTGAACTCTTCTTCTAAGCGGGTGCTGAAGTAGCGATGGTTGAAGGTGTCGGTGAGAAAGTCGATCGTGGCGAGCCGCTCGAGATGATTTCTCTCCTCGATGAGCATCTCATAATAATGGGCGTTCCGAATCGCGCTGC
This sequence comes from Candidatus Manganitrophaceae bacterium, assembly GCA_016200325.1. NCBI lineage: Bacteria > Pseudomonadati > Nitrospirota > Nitrospiria > Candidatus Troglogloeales > Candidatus Manganitrophaceae > Candidatus Manganitrophaceae bacterium. Next base: position 676,475 of record JACQEZ010000011.1, on the reverse strand, counting down.
CGGCCAATCGGCCAATCCAGGCGGAAAACTGAATCTCTTGAGGAGTTATGAACCGTGCGCTCGAAATTCTCAGAATGAGATTCCCGAGCACCTTTTCGTCCTGAATAAGAGGATGAACGACGATCGACCGAAGCGAGATCGCCTGCAGCTCCTCTCGGAAAGGAGCCAAAGGAGGGTATTGCAACGCATTCGGGATGAAAACGGTCTCTTTGGTCTCGATGGCCTGCACGAACTCCGGATATTTTTTCAGGTCCAGCGGGATCCGGTTTGCTTCCGATGCCTCGTGCGTCGCCACCACATACGCGGTCTCCCGCCGCTCATCGACAAAAACGATCGAGCAGCGGAGAATCTCCATCCGGGCGGCAATCTCCCGGACCACCTGGTAGAGAACATCGTTGAAACGTCGTGCCGAGAAGAGATGATTGGCAATGTCCAACAAAGGCTGCCAATCATCGGAGGGTGGCACATTGATGAGGTCGCTCATGGGATCAATTTGGCGAGAGAATCTTTGATAAGACGAGCATAACCCACCCGTGAAACGGCAGGCTGTTCATCCTTGATTAAGATTACGGAAGAGGCTGCGCCGCTTACCGTGGCGAGATCGATCCATCTTCCCTTAAATCGGTCGCTGCAGGAAGGCCCGGCGGCAAGGTTCGCTCCTTCAGCGCGAAGATGGCGGCCTGAACCCTATTGTTCAAATGGAGTTTTTTGAGTATGTGACGGAGATGGATCTTCACCGTGTGCTCCGAGATGCCCAAAATCGATCCAATCTCCTTGTTGCTGGCCCCTTCGCCAAGACAATTGAGAATCTCCCGCTCCCTGGGGGTCAACGGCCCATGATTGGCCGCCGGAGGGTTGGAGGTAATGTAGGGCGAGGTAAAGAGTTTCGATGCCATCTGTCGGGGCAGGACGATTTCTCCCCGGTGAACCAGCGAAATACACTTGTACAGCTTCTCAGGCTCAATGTTTTTGTAAACAAAACCCTTGGCTCCCGATCGCAATGCGGCAAAAATATTCGACTCCTCATCGGAGAGGGCGAGGAGAATGATGTTGGCCGCCGGATAGGCCTCTTTAATGAAGCCGATCCCCTTTAAACCATCACAGACCGGCATTTGCGAATCCATGAGGATGACATCCGGCTTCAGGGCTTTGGCCTTCTCAGCCGCCTCAATGCCGTTCTGAGCCTCACCGATGACCTTCATTCCTTTTTGGAGATGGAAAAGAGAGATGAGACCCTTCCGGGTCAGCGCCTCATCATCAACGATAAGAAGACGGATTTCATGTCGCACGAGGGGAAGGTGGGACTTCTTAATTGCTGCGGACTCTCTCATATCGACCTTCTTCCATATTATAGAGTTCGTTTACTCCTTACGATATATGAAATCACTTTATAGAGTCAAGCAATCGGTCCGAAACGCGTTTGACCCCATCTCCTCGGTCATGTTATTATTTTTCCTGTTTTACGCCCCTTCCCCATGACGATGAAAGGATCACCGATGCCAACGCTCCCTTTACAGGCCCTGCACCAACAGCGAGGTGCCCGCCTTTTAATTCATGAAGAATGGGAACTCCCCGCAGATTATGGAGATTCCCTTGCAGAATACCGCTCCATCCGCGAAGGGGTCGGTATCGCCGATTTATCCTTTCAGGGTCTCTTTCTGATCAGCGGGCGCGATCAGATTTCCTTCCTTCAAAACCTGGTCAGCAATGATCTAACGAATCTTCCCCCGCAGCGGGGGCTGTATGCCACCCTGCTCACCGCCAAAGGAAGGGTTCTCTCCGATTTTTATCTCTATCCCCTTTCAGACGCAATCGTGATGGAGGTGGAGGGTACCAATGCAAAGAAAACCTTCGAGCAACTGATGCGGTTTAAGCTCCGCTCTCAAGTGAAGATAGAGACCCCCGCCTGGGGACATCTGCTGGTTTCAGGTCCCCAGGCGCGCCCGCTCCTCGCGCTGCTGCTCGGCTCGCTTCCGGAGATGGAGGAGAAGTCTTTTTTCCAAACGGAAGCCGGGGGATCGCCGCTGCTCTGCATCAAACGCTCCATCACCGGCGGAGAGGACTATCACCTCTACCTTCCGATTGAGGGGCTCGAGACATTTTGGGGGCGCCTTTTTACAGAGGGTGCGGCCTTTCACCCGGTGCCAGTCGGCCAAGCGGCTCTGGAGATCGCGCGCGTCGAAGCGGGGAAACCCCGTTACGGGATAGATATGGATGAGCATATCATCCCGATCGAAGCGGGAATCGGCCCCGAGGCGATCAGCTATACCAAAGGGTGTTATCCCGGTCAGGAGGTCATGGCGCGCATTCAGACCTACGGCCATGTCAACAAACAGTTGACCGGTTTGGTTCTCGAGGGAGCGTCGCTTCCCAAAAAAAACGACAAGGTCTTTCAAGGGGAGAAGGAGCTCGGGTGGATCACAAGCAGCACCTGGTCTCCCTTTTTGAAGAAGGTGATCGCCATGGGCTACCTGCGCCCTCAAATCGCGGCTCCGGAAACCGCCGTCGAGGTGGAGAGCGATCAGATCAGGAGGCCGGCGAAAATCACCCCCCTTCCGTTTTATCATCGGGACTGAACGCGTCTATAATAAACTAAAGATAACGCCGGAGAAACCATGCTATTCGTGATGATCGGTCTTGACGGGCCGGAGGGAATGGCGCTGAGGAAACGTCTGCGTCCCGCCCATTTGGAGCGGCTGGAAGAATTAAGCGGATTAAAGAAGTTAATTCTGGCCGGTCCCTTCGCCGACAAAACAGGCACTCTGATTGTTTTTGAGGCCGATTCGTTGGATGCGGCGGTCTCGTGGGTGGAATCGGACCCTTACGTGGCGGAGGGGGTCTTCTCGCGCTATGAAGTCAAACCGTTTACCCAGGTGTTCCCGAAGACATAGCAGGCGCGTCTGAGCTTTAGTTTTAGCAAAGGAGGTAACGTGGCAAGCGAGAAAGAAAAGGACGAGGTCATCTTACTGGAATTCTCCATGTCTCCACTGACCCAAGGGGAGAGTGTGAGCGAGTACGTCTCCAGATCCCTTGAGATCGTCGATAAGAGCGGCCTGGAATACCGACTGAATCCGATGGGAACCGTGATTGAAGGGCCCTGGGATGAGGTCTTGGGGGTCGTGAAGGCGTGCTGGGAGCGGATGAAGGAAGATTGTGACCGGGTTTCGACGGTCATCAAGATTGACTATCGAAAGGGGAAAACAGGCCGCCTCACCGGCAAGATCGCCAGCGTCGAGAAGACCCTCGGCCGAAAGTTGCAGACCTAAGCTCAGGGATCGGAACAGTCGCGCTTGAAGCCGCACTGTCGGCAGATCAGTTTACAGTGCAGATCGAGCATCGACGTCCCGCAAATATCGCACCGCTCGCTTTTTGATCGACCTTCAGAGCCTTCATTGAGAGACCGCATTGACTTTGCTTCGAGATCGATCGGCTCGCTGCTCATTGCTTCCCCTCGCCCTCCCCTTTGGATTGAACGGCTTCCGGGGGAAGGTCTCCTCCCCGTTCGGTATGGAGGATAATCCCTTTGACCCCCACCACCCATCCTACCTGGGGATTGACAAAGAAGACGTTGATTAAAAAATCAATCGTTTTCGAAGTCTGCTGCTGCCAGGTGGCGCCCCCATCTTTGGTATGGATGATCGTTCCTGCAGCGCCGACGGCCCAGCCGACCTGATCATTCGCGAAGAAGAGGCCCAAGAGAAAGGTGGGAACCGCGCTCTCTTGCGCCGCCCAGTGCTTTCCACCGTCGGTGGTGTGGATGATCATTCCGGCGGAACCGACCGCCCAACCGATCTCGGGCTTGGTGAAGAAGACCCGATGGAGATCTTTATCGGTCCCCGTCTCTTGCCGAACCCAATGGGCGCCGGCATCCTCCGTATAAAACATATTTCCTGCGTCTCCGGAGATCCATCCCTGTTTCTGGTTGACAAAATAGATCGAGTTGAACGCCACCGCCGGCCGGACCTCGGTGGAGATCCAATGTTGGCCGCCATCAGTCGTTGAGAGAAGCAATCCCTTCTCACCGGCAACCCACCCATGCTCCGGGTCGGTGAAAAAGACATGCATCAAGCTCTTCTTTACCTGTCCGCTCTCCTGAGCGGTCCACTTCTGTCCCCCGTCGGTCGTATAGAGGATCGCTCCCTTCTCTCCGACCACCCAACCTCTTTCAGGAGTAATGAAGAAAATGGAGGCGAGCAAGATCTCCGTACCTGTCTCCTGGAGCGCCCAATGTTGTCCCCCATCCGTGGTATGAAGGACCGTTCCTTTGTTTCCGCTGAGCCATCCTTGTTGAGCATTGAGAAAGAAAATCCCCCCTAACGCGGTTTGGACCCCACTCTTTTGAATCTCCCATCCGCTCGGCACATTAGGCACAGCCGCAGGCGGGACGGAAGGAGAAGGGGTGCATCCGACTAGATATAAGGCAATCAAAATCCACTTCCAGGATCGATTATTTAAAAATGTCGTCAATCGGACTCCTTCATCGGTTAAGCTGAAAGTCTCTTCCGGCTTAAGCTTCATGCGCTTAAGGTTCACAATTGATATCAACGGAGCTTTACAATGCTCCAACGCGCTCCTTCATCGGCACTTCGGTACAGGCCGGCTGTCGTCCCGGCAAAGAGGATCTGATGCGAACGGGAATGAACCGCCAAAACGGTCACGCCGTGCGGGGCCGACGGAAGCGGCTCCCATGATTCTGCGCCGTCGATGCTTTTATAAACGCCGTTGTTATTGCCGATATAGAGGGTATGGGGTTTTGCCGGATGGATTGCAATTGTGGAGACAAACCGGGTTGAGTGATCTTTATCTTGCAGCTGCCAGGTTGCCCCTTCGTCGGTGGACTTAAAAAAGCCTCGATTGGTTCCGGCGTAGAGGGTCCCGGAAGTGGTTTTATCAAAAGCAACCGTATTCACCGCCCATTTTTTTGTTTCCGGATGGACCAACCGCCAGGTCTTGGCCGCATCGTCCGTCTTAAAAATCCCCTCATTTGTGCCGGCCAAGAGCACGCTGTGATTGGAAGGGTCCATCGCCAGGGTGATGACAAACCGATTTGCCATCCCCATATTTGCCGATTGCCACTCTCCCCCGCCATCGCCGCTTTTGTAAACACCATGGTTCGTGCCAACATAGAGAATCTCCGCAATGAAGGGATCGGAGACCACCGCATTGACCGCCTGGGTACCGACATTGTCGTCCAAACCTTTATTAATGATGATCCAGCTCCGGCCGCCGTCCACGCTTCGGTAAATGCTGTCGCCGAACGAGCCGGCATAAAGGACGGCTGAGAGGGAAGGGTTCACCGCAATGGAGGTGATGTTGTACCGGGTCAGCCCGCCGGTCAACCGCTGGAAGGTGACGCCGCTGTCGATACTTTTATAGAATCCTCCCCCGGCTGTTCCAACATATACCGCATCCGGGTTGAGGGTGCTGAAGGTAATCGAGAGGATCGTCTCCCCTTGGCTGCATCCCAAGAGAAAAAAGAGCCAACCCCAACGGATCAAACCGGTCAAAAGGAACAGGAGCTTCATATTCAGACTCAGGTCAAACGCCCAACATGTTAGCATATCTCTTTCTTGAAAAACAATGTCGAACCGGTGGGGGAACGGCCTCTCTCAAAACCGGTTTCCTTGACAATCGCCGATTATTTGTTATCTTTCTCCCAAACGAATAATGGGAGATGCGATGATCCTCAAACAGATGGCTTTCAAAACAGCGCTGATGTCAATGACATTGCTTTACTTGGGCACCACCCAGGCAACGGCGGAGGAGTTCCCTTCAAACACCTCCTCCCCGGCGATGGCTGAGGAGCCGGCCTCCCTCCTTCCCCCTCCTTCCGAGGAGAGCGCCTCTGATTCTGTTTCGAAGAGAAGTGACTTTTGGTCGTCCCTCTCCTATGGAATGGTCGCTCGAGAGCTGAAAGCGGATGGAAAAATCGTGGGGTCCAAGGATCGGAAGTTGATGCTCTCGGAGGGGGATACCGTTTATCTCGTTCTCTCTCAAGAACTCCCCCCCTCTCAAAAGGAGTGGGTTGTCTTTAAAAAGACGAAATCGGTCTATCACCCCAAGACGGGAAAGTTTGTGGGGGACCTTATCGAGATCAACGGGATTGTCCGGATCACCGGAAAGCAAGACCAAACCGTCATCGCCCGGGTGACCCATTCCAAGGGGCCGATTGAAATTAACGACGAGATCGTCTCCTTCGAGACCCTTCGTTCGCCTTCGCCCTCACCCGAGGGAACCTCCTCCGGCAAGAACGAGGCGCTCATTGTCGAGGTCACTGAAGATCAGCTCAATAATGCCGAGCACAGTATCGTCTATATCGATCGGGGCCGAAGAGATGGACTTCTCCCCGGCGATCAATTTCAGGTGATCCACGGAGGCCAGGAAAGCGGCTTTCCGCTCCCGGGTGAGCGGGCCCGCCTTCCAAAACGAACTGCGGGACGGCTGCTGATCCTCTCCACCCAGGAGCAGACGGCCACCGCGCGCATTATCGAAAGTTCCGAGACCCTCTCCAAAGGAGACCCCCTTTTATACCTCCCCACGGAATGAATCAACTTCCAATCCGCATTGATTTCCCACAATATTTCCGGTTGACTCCCCCTCCGGCCTATGGTAATAATATACAACTTATGCTAGGATCGACTTCTTTTTCCGTTTATCTATCGAACTGAGTTCGGCCACCGACCTCAGTCGAGAGAGCGACGCCAAGGATAAATGCGCTTTCGGACAGTCCATCCCAGGGCCGGAAACAGGCTTAAGGGGAACGCCGAATTGATACCGTTTTGTTATTTAGATGAGGGTCAGGCTCGCGGCCACACCGGCAGGGTCCCCAAGGAGAAATCACAATGAAGTTATCGGGTTCGCAAATTCTGATTGAGTGCCTCAAGAGAGAAGGGGTCAAGGTTGTCTTTGGATATCCGGGAGGGGTCAATCTTTCTATTTTTGACGTCCTTTATGATGAAAAGGACATCCAGTTCATTCTCTGCCGGCATGAACAGGGTGGAACCCATATGGCCGAAGGATATGCCCGGGCCACCGGAAAGCCGGGCGTTGTGCTCGTGACTTCCGGTCCCGGCGCCACGAATACCGTCACCGGCATTGTCGATGCTTATATGGACTCCACCCCCTTGGTGGTCCTCACCGGCCAGGTTCCAACCCATCTGATCGGAAATGACGCTTTCCAAGAGGCCGACGTCGTCGGCATTACCCGGCCCTGTACGAAGTACAATATCCTGGTGAAAGATGTCAACGATCTGGGACAGGCGATCAAGGAAGCCTTCTATATCGCGACCTCGGGCAGGCCCGGACCGGTCCTGGTTGACCTTCCGAAGGACGTCGTCAACGCCAAAACCGAATTAAAATACCCTGATAAGGTTTCCCTGCGCAGCTACTCTCCTGTTTACAAGGGCAATAAATGGCAGATCAAACAGGCGGCTCAGGAAATCCTGAAGGCAAAGCGGCCGATCATCTATGCCGGGGGAGGCGTCCTCGCTTCCGACGCCCACCAAGAGCTCCGGGAACTGGCGGAGATCACGCAGATCCCGGTGACGCTGACGTTGATGGGACTGGGCGCTTTTCCGGGAACCCATCCGCTCTTTTTGGGGATGCTCGGAATGCACGGGACCTACTGGGCCAACATGTCGATCCACAATTCCGATCTCATCCTGGCCATCGGCTCCCGTTTCGATGACCGTGTAACCGGCAAGGTGGAACGGTTCGCCCCCAATGCCCGAATCGTACACATCGATATCGATCCGACCTCGATACACAAGAACATTCCGGTCCATGTTCCGATCGTCGGTGATGCAAAGACGGTCCTTCGGGAGCTGAATCAAATTCTGAGAACCTGCGGCAACGGGAGCTTGGGACAGCACAAACCGTGGATGACGCAGATCGAGGATTGGAAGAAAGAGCATCCGTTGGCTTATGAACAAGGGGAGCAGATCATTAAACCGCAGTATGTGATCGATAAAATCTTTGAGACCACCCAGGGCAAAGCGATCATCAGTACCGACGTCGGACAGCATCAGATGTGGGCGGCTCAATTTTATAAGTTCGACCGACCTCGAACTTTCCTCAACTCGGGGGGCCTCGGCACCATGGGCTATGGCCTCCCCGCCGCCATCGGCGCGCAAGCGGCCTATCCGAACGATCTGGTTGTCTGTATTGCGGGAGACGGCGGCATTGTGATGAACATTCAGGAGCTGGCAACCGCCGTCCAGTATAAACTCCCCGTGAAGATCGCCATTATCAATAATAAATACCTTGGGATGGTCCGCCAATGGCAACAGCTTTTCTATAATGGCCGCTACTCTCACAGTTTTATGGGTGACTCTCCCGATTTCGTCAAGCTCGCCGAGGCGTTTGGAGCGGTCGGCCTTCGTGCCACGGAAGTCGGTGAGGTCGAAAATATTTTGAAAGAGGGGCTGGCCACCGACGGGCCGGTCCTGATGGATTTCCACGTCGATCAGGAAGAGAACTGCTATCCGATGATCCCGGCCGGAGCGGCCATCAATGAGATGGTCTTCTCAGATCCCGATCAATCGAAGAAAGCAAAGGGACAGAGGCAAGAGGAAAAAACGGACGGCGTTCTCACCGCTTAGTCTTTACTTTGTTCGGTTTGATCTACCACTGAGGGTTCATGCAACATATTATTTCTGTTTTGGTCGAAAATAAATTCGGCGTCCTCTCACGCGTGGCCGGTCTTTTCTCCGGCCGGGGCTTTAATATCGAGAGTCTCTCGGTAGGACCGACGCTCGATCCGACGGTATCGATGATGACGATCGTCACGGAAGGAGATGACCGGATTATCGAGCAGATTACCAAACAACTCAATAAGCTGGTCGATATCATCAAGGTCGTCGATCTGACCGAAAAAGAATACCTCGAGCGGGAAACGGCATTGATCAAAATTCATACCCGTCCCGAAGACCGGGCGGAAGCGCTCCGTATCGCCGATATTTTCCGGGCGAAGATCGTCGACTCCACAGCCAACACCTACACCATCGAAATCACCGGGGATGTCAAAAAAATGGATGCGATTATCAACCTCCTCCGGCCGCTTGGGATCAAGGAGCTCGTCCGGACCGGCCGCATCGCCATCGCCCGTGAAGAGATTAAAGTGGTTTCCGTCAAAGAAGACCGCGACCGAAAGGTCCTATCAAAATAATTTGCTTTCCGTTTATTCCATGCCTATCAATAAAGGGGATTCTATGAAAATCTATTATGACCAAGACGCCGACACTTCTCTCTTAAGGGAGAAACAACTCGCGATCATCGGTTATGGCAGCCAAGGCCATGCCCATGCCTTGAACCTCCTCGACAGCGGGCTCAAGGTCGTCATCGGCCTGCGCGAGGGACAGTCGTGGGACAAGGCCACCCGGTCCGGCTTGAAGGTCATGCCGGTCGCCGATGCGGTGAAGGCTTCCGACATCATCATGATTCTCACCCCGGATGAGCTGACCGGCGACCTCTATGCCGCCGACATCGCTTCCAACCTCAAGACCGGCGCCTTTTTGGCGTTTGCCCACGGATTTAATATTCACTTCGGGCAGGTCGTTCCGCGTAAAGATATCAATGTATTCATGGTGGCTCCGAAGGGCCCGGGCCATCTGGTTCGGTCCGAGTTCACCAAGGGAAGTGGTGTTCCGGCGTTGATTGCCATCCATCAAGACCCCTCCGGCCAGACCAAAGCGATCGCCCTCGCTTATGCCAAAGGAATCGGGGGAACTCGCGCCGGTGTGTTGGAGACCAACTTCCGGGAAGAGACGGAGACCGATCTTTTTGGAGAGCAGACGGTGCTCTGCGGCGGCCTGACCTCGCTAATTGCAGCCGGGTATGAGACGCTGGTCGAGGCGGGTTACTCTCCGGAGATGGCTTACTTTGAATGTCTCCATGAGGTCAAGCTCATCGTTGATCTGATTTACGAAGGGGGCATTTCCAACATGCGGTATTCGATCTCGAATACGGCACGTTACGGCGATCTGACGCGCGGACCCCGAATTGTCACCGAGGAAACAAAAAAAGAGATGAAAAAGATCTTAAACGAGATCCAAAGCGGTCAGTTCGCCAAAGAGTGGATCTTGGAGAATCGCGCCAGGCGGCCGGTTTTCAACGCACTCGCCCGCCGAGGTGAAGCTCATCCGATCGAGCAGGTCGGTGAACGTCTTCGCGCCATGATGCCGTGGCTGAAGAAGGACCGCCTCGTCGATCGGAATAAGAACTAACGGTTCAGTCGTCGGTGTACGGCGGCCTGCGCGACGGCTATATTTTTCTTTTCTGAAATGGTAGAATCAAGCTGAGTAAAGCCCATACAAGCATAAAATAAGGGCGAGAGAAACCCAGGGAAACATCGTAAGGTTAAACTGAATACGGGTTAGATACTGAAGAATGAAAGAAACACAATTTATTATTGTAAAAGAAGGGTTTATTTTTATCCTCATCGGCGCGGCTCTGACGCTGCTCGGCGCTCTTTTTCTCGGAACGGCCGGCGGTGTGCTCTTCGGTGCGGTAACCCTCTTTTGCATCTGGTTTTTTAGAGACCCTCATCGGGATATCCCTCAGGATGAGGGGCTTTTGGTATCGCCGGCCGATGGGGAGATCGTCGATATTTCCAAGACCGACGAAGGCCGCTTTCTACAAAAACCGGCGATCAAGATCAGTATTTTTTTGAATATTTTTAATGTTCATGTAAACCGGGCCCCGATCGCCGGCAAGGTGATTGGAGTCTTCTACAACGCCGGCCGCTTCTTCGCCGCCAACGCTCCCAAGGCCTCCTTGGAGAACGAGCAAAATGCGGTCGTGTTGGAAACCGCTTCTGGAAAGCGGATCGTCTGCATCCAGATTGCCGGGCTGATTGCCCGACGGATCGTTTGCTGGATTAAAGAAGGGAGCGCGCTCAATCGCGGTGAGCGATTCGGACTGATCCGGTTCGGCTCCCGTGTCGATCTCTTCCTTCCGATTGAGACGGAAGTTCAGGTCTCCTTGGGACAACAGGTCCGGGGGGGAGAGACCATCATAGGAGTCTTAAGATGAATCCGAGAAAAAAGCCGGAGATAAAAGAGTTGAAACGAAAGGGAATTTACATCGTTCCCAACCTTTTCACCAGCGGAAATCTCTTCTGCGGCGTCTTCGCGATCATCTCCGTTTTCAACGCGGAATATGGCATGGCCGCCATTGCGATTCTGGCCGCCTCGATCTTTGACTCGCTCGACGGTAAAATGGCCCGCTGGACCAAAACGACCAGCCGATTTGGGGTCGAATACGATTCGCTCGCCGATCTGGTCTCTTTTGGCGTCGCGCCCGGCCTGCTCATCTACTCTTGGGCGCTCAGCGGATACGGTCGCCTCGGCTGGGTGGCGGTCTTTCTCTACATCGTTTGCGGCGCCTTGCGCTTGGCCCGCTTCAACGTCCAGGTCTCCGGACCGGAGGCAAAGGACTTCGTCGGCCTCCCCATTCCAGCGGCGGCGAGCCTCATCGCCACCTCGGTCATGCTCGACAGCTATATCCTTCATTTCGGGAAAGAGATCCGCCCTGCACTCATCCTGAGCCTCACCTATATTTTGGCTTTTTTGATGGTCAGCAGCATCCGTTATCGGAGCTTTAAGAAGCTGAATCTCCGCGATCGAAAACCGTTCAGCCTTTTGGTGAGCCTCGTCCTTGTCAGCCTGGTGCTCGTCACCGCCCCGCAGGTGATGCTCTTCTCCATCATTGCCCTCTACGTTCTCTCCGGAATCGCCGAGCGGCCGGTCGTCGCCCTCTACCGCCGCTTTTCAAAAAAATCGGCCGAGACAGGCGCGCCACCGGAAGAGATCGAGGATATCGAGGACAAGGAGATCATCCTTAAACATTAATAATGATCCCTGTCTACATAGGGATCTGATGCAAAGAGGCGGGCCTTCGTCTGAGGATGAAGGCCGTTTGCTTATTGACCATTCGTCGAGGGGAAACCAATGGCCAGGATGATTCAGATTTTCGACACAACCCTTCGCGACGGGGAACAATCCCCCGGCGCCAGCATGAACGTGGAAGAGAAGGTCTTGATCGCAAAACAGCTGGCGCGCCTCGGGGTCGACATCATCGAAGCCGGCTTCGCCTACAGCTCTCCGGGTGATTTTGAGGCAATCCGGAAGATCGCCGGCGAGATTGAAGGGCCGACCATCTGCAGCCTCGCCCGCGCCAAAGCGGCCGACATTGACAGCGCGTGGGAGGCGTTGAAGGGGGGGGCCAAGGTTCGGATACACACCTTCATCTCCACCTCCGACATTCACCTTCAGCATCAATTCCGCCTCACCCGGGACGAAGCGCTCAAGCGGGCGGTCGAGATGGTGTCACGGGCACGCGGCTATGTGGAAGATGTCGAATTCTCCCCGATGGATGCCACCCGGTCGGATGAGACCTACCTCTGCGAGGTCTTGGAAGCAGTCATTGCAGCGGGGGCCAAGACGGTGAACATCCCCGACACCGTCGGCTATACGGTCCCGCAAGAATTCGGACGGCTGATTGAGACGATTCGGAAACGGGTGCCTAATATTGATCAAGCGGTTATCTCGGTCCACTGTCACAACGATCTCGGGCTGGCCGTCTCGAACTCCTTGAGTGCGGTCTTGGCCGGGGCTGGTCAGGTGGAGTGTACCATCAACGGCATCGGTGAGCGTGCTGGAAACGCCTCGTTGGAAGAGATCGTGATGGGGCTGCGGACCCGAAAAGACCTCTTCAGCGCTGACACGAAGATCACCACCGAGGAGATCACCAAAACGAGCCGCTTGATCAGCAAAATCACCGGGATGCTCGTCCAGCCGAACAAAGCGATCGTCGGCGCCAACGCCTTCGCCCACGAGTCGGGAATCCATCAAGATGGGCTTCTCAAAGAGAAGATGACCTACGAGATCATGCGTCCCGAATCGGTCGGCGCGGGGAAGACCCACATGGTCCTCGGAAAACACTCCGGCCGCCATGCATTCAAGAAGAAGCTCGAGGAGATGGGTTATCAGCCGAGCGAAACGGAGCTCAACCAAGCCTTCGAGCGGCTCAAGCGCCTCTCCGATCAAAAGAAAGAAATCTTTGAGGAAGATCTCGAAACCATCATCTCAGAGGAGATGGATCGGCCCTCCGAAAGTTATCGCCTCCTCTCGATCCATGTGGAGAGCGGAAGCGATGTGACACCGACCGCCACGGTCGAAATGACCCTCGGCGAGACGGCTCAGAAGCAGGTCGGCAAAGGGGATGGCCCGGTCGACGCCGCCTATCGCACCATTGCGGCGATCACGCAGACGAAGAGCCGGCTCCTGGCCTACAACGTCAAGGGGATCACCGGCGGGACCGATGCGCTCGGCGAGGTCACCGTTTCGGTCGAGGAGAATGGCAAAACGGTCACCGGCCACGGCGCCGACACCGACATCATCGTTGCTTCGGCCAAAGCCTATCTGAATGCATTGAATAAACTCGCCGCGCGGGCCGCGCGCGATGGGAAGGAGCCGAAGGTCGGTTTGATCTAGGTTCCGGCGGCCGATTTCCCAGATTTCATAGAATTCAATGAACAAACCCTATCCACCCCACAGACAGGTTGAGAGATGACAAAAACGTATCAGATTGCCGTCCTTCCGGGCGACGGAATCGGCCAGGAGATCGTTCCCCAAGCGGTCGCCGTCTTGGAGGCGGTCGGGAAAAATTTTGGGCATCAATTCAAATTTCAAAATGCGATCGTCGGCGGATCGGCGATTGACCGGTTCGGCCAGCCCCTTCCCGAGGAGACGTTGCGCCTCGCGTTGGAGGCCGATGCGGTCTTGCTCGGCGCCGTCGGCGGGCCGAAGTGGGAGGGACTCGATTATGCGATCCGCCCCGAGCGGGCGCTCTTGGGGCTGCGCGAAAAGCTGGGGCTCTATGCCAACCTCCGGCCGGCGAAGCTCTTTCCGATGCTCGCCGATGCCTCCACCCTCAAGCGGGAGGTCATCGAGGGGATCGATCTGATGGTCGTCCGCGAGTTGACCGGCGGCATCTACTTCGGCAAGCCGCGCGGGGTCGAGAAATACGAAGGGGGCGAGCGGGGGATCAATACCGAGGTCTACACCACGCCGGAGATCGTTCGGATCGCAAAGGTCGCTTTTGAGGTCGCACGCAAGCGCCGAAAGAAGGTCGCCTCGATCGACAAGGCAAACGTCCTAGAGGCGACGGAGCTCTGGCGGAAAGTGGTGATTGAAACGCACAAAAGCTATTCCGACGTCGCGCTCAGCCACATGTATGTCGACAACTGCGCGATGCAGCTGATCCGCAACCCGAAGCAATTTGATGTCATTGTGACGACGAACCTCTTCGGCGATATCCTCTCCGACGAGGCGGCCATGCTCACCGGATCGATCGGGATGCTCCCTTCGGCGAGCATGGGAGAGCGAACCGACGGCAAGGGGGGATTGCGGGGAATGTATGAGCCGATCCATGGAAGCGCCCCCGACATCGCCGGGAAAGACATCGCGAACCCGATTGCGACCATTCTTTCCGCCGCCATGATGCTGCAGTACTCTTTTGGTCTTTTAAAGGAGGCGGCCGCCATTGAAGCGGCGGTGCTGCGCGTCCTGGAGCAGGGATATCGGACGGCCGACATTTATGCCGAGGGGACGCCGGGGACCCAAAAGATCGGGACCCGGGAGATGGGTCGGCAGGTTCTGGAAGCATTGAAATAGAGGGGGAAACGACAATGGCGCTTCAGAGGAAAGAGGCCTATCGCGTCGCCGTCATGGGGGCGACCGGCGTGGTCGGACAGGAGATGGTGGAAATTCTGGAGGAGCGGAAGTTCCCGATTGAGCAGCTGCAGCTCTTTGCGTCGGAGCGGTCGGCCGGAACGACGATCTCTTTTCGCGGGAAAGAGATCGTCGTTCAGAAATTGACCGAAGCGGTCTTCGACGGCATCGATATCGTCCTCGGCGCCACCAGCAGCGAATTGGCAAAAAAATTCAGCCCCTATGCGGTCAAAGCCGGCGCGGTCGTCATCGACAATTCCAGCGCCTTCAGGATGGAGCCGGCGGTTCCGCTCGTCGTCCCCGAGGTGAACGGACAGGCCCTCGCCCACCACAAAGGGATCATCGCCAACCCGAACTGCTCGACCGCCCAGCTCGTCATGGCATTGAAGCCGCTGCACGACGCCGCCCGGATCAAGCGGGTCGTCGTCACCACCTATCAATCGGTCTCCGGCACCGGCAAAGAAGCAATGGACGAGTTGATGGAACAGACCCGGGCGCTCCTCACCTTCCAAGAGGCCGAATGCAAGGTCTATCCCCAGCAGATCGCCTTTAATTGCATCGTTAATTGGGACGCCGATCCGGCCACCGGGTACACCGAAGAAGAGACCAAGATCATCAACGAGACGAGAAAGATCCTCGGCGATACCTCCATCCAGGTGACCGCCACCACCACGCGCGTGCCGGTCTTCCGGTCGCATTGCGAGGCGGTGAACATCGAGACCGAGAAGAAGCTGTTGCCGAATGAGGCGCGGGCGCTCCTTGCGGAGTTTCCCGGCGTCGTCGTGATGGATGACCCGGGCCGCAAGCTCTATCCGACGCCGCTCGACGTCGCCGGCCAAGACGGCGTCTACGTCGGCCGAATCCGGGAAGACCGCTCCATCCCGAATGGGCTGAATCTCTGGGTCGTGGGAGACAACCTGCGGAAAGGGGCGGCGCTCAATGCAGTGCAGATTGCCGAGGCGCTGATCAAATAAAGGCTTTCCGCCCTCCCTTTTGCAATCACATTCATATCCAGAAAACTCATTTCGATAAGGGCCTTCCTTCGGAATAGCCCTCTGGACAATCCCAGTTGTCGGCCCAGTTTGTCGGCCCGCTTTGTGGCTTGATCACCCCCGGGGCCTATGTTAAACTGAAGTTTCCCTGGAAAAACGCGATGTCGATGATCACTACCGAGAAACGGCTCATTTCCAAGATCGAGCGCCTCAAAAGGGAGCGCCAGGCGATCGTCCTTGCCCACAATTATCAGGTGGGGGAGATTCAGGATGTCGCCGATTTTCTGGGTGATTCGCTCGAGCTGTCGCAGAAAGCGGCGCAGACCGATGCGAAGGTCATCGTCTTTTGCGGCGTCCACTTCATGGCCGAGACGGCAGCCGTCCTTTGTCCGAACCAGACGGTCCTCCTCCCCGACCTAAATGCCGGCTGCGGGATGTCGGAGATGATTACGGCCGAAGAGGTCCGGGCGCTGAAGGCGAAACATCCCGGCGCGGTGGTCGTCTGCTATGTCAACTCCTCCGCCGAGGTGAAGGCCGAATCGGACATCTGCTGCACCTCGTCTAATGCGGTCAAAGTGGTTCAGTCGATCCCGGAAGAGCAGGAGGTGATCTTTATACCCGATCAATATCTGGGGGCGCACGTCGAGCGGCAGACCGGACGCAAGCTGATTTTGTATAACGGCTACTGCCCGACCCATTTTCGGATTATGACCTCGGAGATTGAGGAGGCCAAGGCGGCCCATCCCGATGCCTTGGTCCTCGCCCACCCCGAGTGCACGCCGCAGGTCAGCGCGCTGGCCGACCAGGTTCTCTCTACCAGCGGCATCTGCACCGAGTCGAGGAAGCTCGACCGGCAGGAGGTGATCGTCGCCACCGAAATCGGCATTCTCCACCGCCTCCAGAAGGAGAATCCCGACAAGGAATTTATTCCGGCCTGCCGGTGGTGCGACTGCGCCCACATGAAGGTCAATAACCTCGAGAAGCTCCTCTGGTCGCTGGAGGAGATGCAGTTTCCGGTCACCGTTCCCCCGGCCGTCGCGGCGCGCGCAAAGCAGGCGATCGATCGGATGCTGGAGATCAGCAAGGTCCGATAAAAGGAGGGAGCCATGGCAGACCTCGGTCGCATTCTCATCTTTTTCGGCATCTTCCTTGCCCTCGTCGGCGGGGGGGTGCTCCTCGCCGGCAAGATCCCCGGACTCGGCCGGCTCCCCGGCGACATTCTGATCCAACGCAAAAACTTCACCTTCTATTTTCCGATCGCCACCAGCATCCTTCTCAGCGTCGTCCTCTCACTCATCTTCTGGCTATTGAGCAAACGGTAATGCCGCTGCTTCTTGGTTTCCTTTTTGCGCTCTTTATTTCAACCGCCGCGTCGGCGGGTGAGATCATCCGCGTCGCCCTCCTGGAAGGAACCTCCCAAGTCCTCTTGACCTCCAGCGAAGGCTTTTTCATCAAGACCCCTTCCGGCGCGCTTCTCAGCTCCCATCCGGTCACCTCCGCCGAGATCCGGATTCAGAAGGGCCTGGTGGTCAACCGAAAAGAGAGCCTGGAGAGCGAGCTGCTCGTCTTTCCAAGACGCGGGGGTAAAATCTCCGTCAACCGGCAGCTTTATGATGGACTGATCCGGCTGAAGAAAAAACCGGAAGGGCTCCTCGTGGTCAACGAGGTCGATCTGGAGCGATACTTACAGGGGGTCGTTCCGGCGGAGATGCCCCCCGACTGGGCATTCGAAGCGCTCAAGGTCCAGGCGGTGATCTCGCGGACGTATGCTCTCTACCAGAGAGAAGATCGCAAAGGAAAAGATTACGATCTCGTCAATTCCGTTTTGGGGCAGGTCTACCAAGGGGAGTCGGCGGCCGATCGCCGCGCGGCGCATGCCATTGCGGAGACCAAGGGAAAGGTGCTCACTTATGAAGGAGCGTTGGCACTCACCTTCTTTCACTCCACTTCGGCCGGCCCGACCGAAGATGCCGCCGAGCGCTGGAACATCGCGCTCCCCTACCTCAAAGGGGTCAGCTGCCCGCTCGACCGTGATTCCCCTTACCATCAGTGGCGACGGACCGTCTCGCTTCGGGATCTCGAAGTGGCGCTCGAAAAAATCGGCTATCCGGTCGGCGCCATCGCCACCGTCTCGCCGCTTCAGTGGAGCCACGCCGGACGCCTCCTGACCGTCCGGATCCTCTCTTCCGGCGGAGAGCTGGTTATCAAAGCCGATGACCTCCGAAAAGCCCTCGGGTATAAGATCCTTCCGAGCACCCATTTCACCCTCGATTCGTTCGGCAAGGTGATTCAAATCAGCGGAATGGGTTACGGACACGGGGTCGGCCTTTGTCAGTGGGGGGCCAAAGTGATGGCTGAAAGCGGGTTGAATTTTGAAGAGATTCTGATATATTACTACCCAGGCGTTCAGCTCCAATCTTACGAGGAAATAAAATAATTTCTTTAGAAAGCGAACAGCGTCTCGCGACGTACGACTATTCCCTCGATCCATCTTTGATCGCCGCGGCGCCGGTCGCCAGCCGCGATCAATCGCGTCTGCTCGTCTACCATCGGAAAAAAGAGACGACCGAGCACCGGCTTTTTTCGGCACTTCCGGAATATCTCCGCCCCTCGGATTTGTTGATCCTCAACGACACCCGCGTGATCCCGGCGCGCCTGCAGGTAAGGAAGCCCTCGGGTGGCCTGATCGAGCTGCTGCTGCTGCGTCCGGTGTCGGCCGGCGGCGTTGTGTGGGAAGCAATGGTCCGGGGGAAGGTCGCGGTGTCGACGACGCTGACGCTCGCGGGAGGGGGAAGCGCCCGGGTCGCGCGGGATCTCGGAGAGGGGCGCAAAGAGATCTGCTTTGATCTCCCGGAGGGGTATTCTGATCTGAATGCCTATCTGGAGCGATGGGGAGAGATGCCCCTTCCCCCCTATATCGTAAAGAAACGGGGAGGGAAAGGCGATCCCGGCGATCTAACCGACGACCGGGCGCGTTATCAAACCGTCTACGCGCGGGTTCCCGGATCGGCCGCCGCCCCGACCGCCGGACTTCATTTCACCGAAGCGCTCCTGGAAGAGGTTCGACAAAAAGGAATCCGCATTGCGAGGGTGACCTTACACATCGGCACCGGCACCTTTCAGCCGATGCGGGGAGAGCAGCTCTCCGATCATGAGATGCATCGCGAATGGTTTCAGATTCCTGCAGAGACAGCCGAGGCGATCGCCGCCACGCGTCGAGCCGGCGGCAAAGTCGTCGCCGTCGGCACCACGGCCACCCGTGCCCTGGAGAGCGCCGCCCGCCCCGACGGCATTGTCGAACCGGGAGAGGGAGAGACCGTGCTGTTCATCACGCCGGGATATCGTTTTAAGGTGATCGACGGCTTGATCACCAACTTTCACCTCCCGAAGTCGACCCTGCTCGTGCTGGTGTCGGCCTTTGCAGGATGCGAGCCGATCCGCTCGGTTTATGAAGAGGCCGTCCGAGAGCGTTACCGCTTCTACAGCTATGGCGATGCAATGTTGATTATGTAACACCCGAAACGAAAGCGGCTTCATCGGGAGGAGTGGGTTCAGAAGGAGGACGAGATGCGTGACTTGAAAGATTTAAAGAGAGAGGGCGAAGGGGCCAGCCCTAAGAAGAAGCCACCCTATCTGGCGATCGGCGTGTTGGCGCTGCTCGTCTTCCTGATGCTCGTCTTCGTCTTTAAAAGAAAGGGAGAGGCGCCCGCGCCGCCGGTGACCCCGCCGATCACCCAAGCCGTCCCGGCGCCGAAGGCGCCGGAGGAAAAGGTCGCTTCAACGGCAGAAGAGGCTCCGGCACCTGACCCAGGGGTGAAACCGGGCGAAATGCATTTTGATTCGAAAACCGAGCCGTTCCCCGCCGGCGCTCCGCCGGCCGCGCCGAAGCAGAACGAATCGGCGGGCGCCACCCCGCCGGCTCCGACTCCGAAAGAAGATTTAACTTTCTTCAAGACGCTGAAGGATAAAAAAGAAAAGAGCGTCGCCCTTCAACCGAAGAAGGAGAGCCTGCCGAAGAAGCAGAGTGAGCCGATGAAAACATCATTGGCGTCGCACCCGACGGCATCGCCGGGCGGCGCCTATACCGTCCAGGTTGCTTCGTTCGCCGAGAAAAAAGGGGCGCAGACGCTGGCAGAGAAGTTAAAGAGAAAAGGATATGACGCCTATGTAAAGGCGACCCCCCTTCCCCAGAAGGGGACCTGGTATCGGGTCCGGATTGGACACTATCCCAGCCGGGTCTCCGCTCAGAAGGTGGCCGACAGAATTCACGGTTCTGAAAAATTGAATTTCTTTATTACTTCGGATTAGGAAAACCAGGAAGCGGCGGAACGAGCAGACGGAAAGAACCGGGGGTTACAACAGGGGGATCCTCTTTTCCTTCGCAGCATGTTCCAAGATGGTCAGCGCGGTGTGGAGGCGCTGGAGGCGGGTGTTCCGTTTTCGGATACCGGTCATATCATGCGTCGGGAAGCTCTCCGATCGAACTTCGGTCTGCACCTTCCGGAGCTGCTGGTGCAACGCCTTGTACATTTCCTTCTCGAACCGCTTCAGGACCAGGGGGTTGAGCGCCATGTATCCTCCCGCGATGTCCTTCGCGACGGCGGCGACACTCCTCCCACGAATTTGACTTTCCGACATGTTTGGCCTTTAATAAGGATTCGATCGTTGGCTAAGAACAGGGTAAAGGATACCGGATCGGTGTCAGCTTGTCAAAAGCTCTTCCGCCCCGGCGGACTCCTCGCCACCCTTTTGAAAAATTACGAATACCGCGAGGGGCAAATGGAAATGGCCGGCGCGGTGACCGACGCGCTGGAACGGCAGACCACCCTTCTGGTGGAGGCCCCGACCGGGACTGGCAAGACCTGGGCTTATCTGATCCCGGCGGCACTGAGCGGAAAGCGGGTCGTCATCTCCACCGGCACCAAGACCCTTCAAGACCAGCTTTTTAAGAAAGACCTTCCCCTTTTGGCCCAGTCGCTCCCGCACCGATTCACCTACAGTCTGATGAAAGGGAAAGCGAATTATCTCTGTCTTCACCGCTTCGGCCAATTTATCGAGCAGCCGACCCTCCCCCACGTGGAGATCGGATCGGACTTTGAGCGGCTTCGCGACTGGTCGACGCAGACAGCGACCGGCGATCGGGCCGAACTGACCGAAATCGCGGAGGGGGCACCGATCTGGCAGGAGGTCTCGGTGCAGGGGGAGGCCTGCCTCGGCAGCGGCTGCCCCACCTATGACCGCTGCTATATCACCCGGATGAAGCAAGAGGCGGCCGGCTCTGACCTGATCATCGTCAATCATCATCTCTTCTTCGCCGATCTCGCCCTCAGAGAGCATTCCTATGGAGAGGTTCTCCCCCGCTACGATGCGGTGATCTTCGACGAGGCCCACCTTTTAGAAGAGATCGCGACGAACTATTTCGGCGTCTCGATCAGTAGCTACCGCCTCGAAGATTTCATCCGCGATCTGGAGCGGGAGGTCCGCTTTTCCCAGCAGTCAAAGACCGAATGCCTCGATCAGGCGCGGCGGGTGTTGATCGCATCGAACCGTTTCTTTCATCTGTTTCGGCGGGGGGAGGAACGCTACCGCCTCACGCGTGCCTTCTTCTCTCGTGAGGCGATCGCCGCGGGACAGGGGCTCCTCTCCTCGCTCGATCTGCTTCGGCAGCAGATCAACGCCCTTCCGGTGAAGAGCAGCGGGAGCACCCATCTGGCCGAGCGGATTGAGACGCTCTCCGGCGACCTCCACCTCTTTCTCTCGGAAGAGGCCAATGAATTCACCCTCTGGGGAGAGAGCCGGCGACTGGGGGTCTCCTTGTATGCCTCTCCCCTGAATATCTCCGACCTGTTACGGGAGAAGCTCTTTGAGAAGGAGATCCCGATCATTCTCACTTCGGCCACCCTCTCTTCAGGCCATTCCGGAAGGGAAGTCGATTCCGAGCCGGACGGTTTTACTTTTGTCAAAGAACGGCTGGGAATCGATGCGGCCGACGGCGCGATCCTCCCCTCCCCTTTTAACTTCGAGAAACAGGCGCTTCTCTATCTTCCGACGCAGCTGCCGAATCCGTCGAGTCCCCAATTCCTCCCGGCGATTTCAAAAGAGATCCTTCGGATCCTTGAAGCCAGCGAGGGACGCGCGTTTCTCCTCTTTACCAGCTGGCGGAACCTCGAAGAGGTCTATCGTCAGATTGCAGGACGCGTTCCCTATCTCTTGCTGAAGCAAGGAGATCAGCCGAAACATGCGCTGATCGAGACCTTTCGACGGGAAGTGTCGTCGGTCCTTCTCGGCACCACCAGCTTTTGGCAAGGGGTTGATGTGCAGGGGGAGGCGCTCTCCTGCGTCGTCATCGACAAGCTTCCCTTCGCCTCTCCCTCCGATCCGCTCATTGCGGCGCGGATCGAGGCGCTGACCGATCAAGGGAAAGATCCGTTTATGGCCTTTCAGCTCCCCGCCGCCATCCTCTCGCTTCGGCAGGGGATCGGAAGATTGATCCGAAACCGCGACGACCGCGGCCTGATCGCCATTCTCGATACCCGTCTGACCCGAAAAGAGTACGGCCGGCACTTCTTAAAGACCCTTCCCCCCTGCCCGCGAACCGACCGCTTCGAGACGGTACAGGCCTTCTTCTCAGACGCGTCAAACGGGTCGACCGAGCGGCGCTGAATAATGCTACGCCGACTGAGAGACCATCCATCGGCCTCTCCATCCCCTGTTCCATCCAAAGATTTATTTCCAACCTGATGCCTTGACAGCCCTTTCCTCTCTGTTACGATGGAAGGAGGATGATTTTTCGATCCGTTCAATGCATGCTTCTTTCTATCCTTCTCCTGACGACGGTGACACTTAAAAACGCCTCCGGAAAGGAGCTCGCCTATGAGGCCTCTCCCCCCTCTCCCTCACCGGCCGGGCCGCTCCTCGTCTCCCGCCCTCCCCGATTGGCCCGTGTCCCGAACTCCGGTATCTTCTATGCTCCCGATGTTCGATATCACCTTTTCCTGGCCGACCAAAAATGGTACCTCTATTATGAAGAGAAATGGTACCAAAGCCGGAGCCATGAGGGCCCCTGGCGATATGTCAGCTTCTCCAAGGTCCCGGAGGTCCTTAAAAAGCTTCCACCCGAATTTACCAAAAGAGGAGAGCCCCCCCCTGCCGCGAAGAAAAAACCGGTTCGTAAAAAAGTCCACGCTAAAAAGTCAACGGGCCACCGCTGAGTTTTCGCTTGTCGTGGTCGAGGGTGCTGAGGTAAAGTAACAGCACCGATGAAGCAGCGCAGACATGCCCCTATTTTATTGATCCACGGTGGGTGCGGATCGACCCCGCCGACCGGGCTTCAACTGAAAACCGTTCACGCGGCGCTCGATCGGGGATACCGTTTGCTTCAGAAAGGAGCCGCGGCACTCGATGCAGTCGAGGCGGCGATCGTTCTATTGGAAAAGAGCGGCCGGTTCAACGCAGGAAAGGGCTCGAAGCGCCAGATGGACGGGGTCGCCCGGATGGATGCGTCTATCATGGATGGAAAGAACCTTGCGGCCGGCGCCGTGGCGGCGATGGAGAAGATCCTCACCCCGATCCGGGCCGCCCGGAAGGTGATGGAAGAAACGCCGCATGTTCTCCTCATCGGAGAATCGGCCGAGCGGCTCGCCCGTCTCTTCAAACTCCCCCTCCTTCCTCCCTCACACACGGCGACCAAACCCCCTTCAACCGAAACCGGACCGGGTCGGTGGGAGACCCTTTTTCACCGGCTCCAAGAAAAAAGGAAGGTTGAAGAGGGAGGGACGGTCGGAGCAGCGGCACGGGATCAATCGGGGGATCTTGCGGCGGGAACGTCGACCGGCGGGATTCGTTTCATGCTTCCGGGCCGGGTCGGCGACAGCCCCTTGATCGGGGCCGGGACCTATGCCGACAACGGCGCCGGGGCTGTCTCAATGACCGGGATCGGCGAGGCGATCATCCGAGCCGGCCTGGCGAGAGAGATCTCGCTGCGAATGGAGGCGGGCGCTTCTCCCGAAGCGGCGGGGGCGACCGCACTGCGGCGGATGCAGAGCCGGACCGACGGGGAAGCGGGGGCAATCATTCTCTCGGCCGAAGGGAGCTTTGCCCTCCTTCACACGACCGGCTACATGCCGGGAGGGTATCGATCGGGGCGGCGTCGGAAGGTGGCGGGACGATTTCAACAGGTCTCAGGAGGGTAAATGGAAATTCGGGTTTATTATGAAGACACCGACGCGGGCGGCGTGGTTTACTATGCCAATTATTTAAAATATTTCGAGCGGGGACGGACCGAATATTTCCGAGAGCGGGGAATCGAGGTCGCCTCATACGCCACAACCGGCGTTCTCTTCGTCGTCGCCCATGCCGAGGTCGATTATCGCGCCGCCGCGCGTTACAACGACCTGCTCGATCTGGAAACCGAGATCGTCGACTTCAGCCGAGCAAGCCTCACCTTCTCTCACCTCATCCGTGCCGGCGGAACCGAGCGGGTCATCGCCGAAGGGTGGGTCCGGCTGGTCTGTGTCGATGACCGGTTTAAGCCGAGACGCCTTCCCGAAGAGGTGGTTCAGATCGTGACGAAGATTGTTTAGGATTGTTAGGCCGGTTCGATCACACAGCGGAAGGGAAATTTTTCGGCGCGGGCGGCGGCATGAACCTGCTCCTGCTTAAGCTCCGCCTGCTCTTTGGAGAGGGTGGCGACATGCGCCGCCCCCTCGGTGTGGACCTGCCACATCAGCTCTTGCGCCGCGTCGATCGTTTTGCCAAAAATCAAAATTAAAATGCGGACGACGAATTCCATCGTGGTGACGTTATCGTCCAGCAAGATCACCTTATACGGAGGGATTTCCTCGATCTTGGATCCGGTCTCCTCCGAGACCTCCGGCAGCGCTGCCACACCGGCGCCGCGCATCTCCTTTTCCCAATCGACCACCATTAGCTTTCTTCTTCGATGACCTCTTTCTTCGCCATCGCCAGATAAACCCGCGCCTCTTTTCCCTCCGGATTGATCCGCTGCGCCTCTTCCCATTCGCGCAGCGCCAAATCGACAAACCCCTTCATATAATAGGTCACCCCCAAATGGATCAGGGCGGGGCCGTATTTCGGATGGAACTCTTTCGCCTGCTGAAAGGTCTCAATCGCTTCGTCGAAGAGCCCCTTCTCGCGCAGCGTAATGCCGACCTTGGTCACCACATCGACAAACTTCGGACGGAGGGCGAGCGCCTTTCGATACTCCTCCAGGGCGCCGTCATAGAGGCCGAGCTCAAAATATTGATCGCCAAGCTTGGCATGCTCATTGGCCAGCTTTCCTTGGATAAACGGATCGACCGACTTGGCCTCCGACCGGACGACCTGCGCCGCCTTGGAGAAGGCCTCGCCCGCCTCATCGTATCGGCCGAGGTCGTTCAGCGCGATCGTCAGGTTGAGGGACGCTTCGGTGTAACGGGAATTGATCTGGAGCGCCTTTTTAAAATAGGCGACCGCCATCTCCGCATTCCCTTTCTGAAAGGTGATGATCCCGAGCTTGTTGTAAATATCGGCATATCCCTGCGGGTGGTTTTCAAGAAGCTTCAGGAAAAGCCGCTCCGCATCGAGGACCTTCCCCGCCTCGAAGGCAACGCGGCCCTGCTCATACACCTTCTCAAAGTCTTCCATTCGAAGAAAACCTCAATGTAGACCAAACTTACCTCAAAAGAGGGAAGGAGTCAAAAAGATTTTTCTTCTACGGCTTCCGGATGCCCGACGCTCTTTCGATTCTCTTGAGGTTTTCAATGTTTTCAACTATAGTGGCCTTGTATTTTCGAGTCGGGATGCAATTGGAAGAGAAATGACTTTGAACCCGTTACAATCCGGCATTCGAGAACCACCGCCGTGGCGCGGTCGGAGATTTTCTAAAAGAGAAAATCAAAACCGGCTCCGAGCTTTCCATTGTCTCCGCATATTTTACCATCCAAGCGTTTGAAGCTCTTAAAAACCAACTGTGGAATATTCGCGAACTCCGCTTCCTTTTCGGAGAGCCGACTTTCATCAAATCGCTTGACCCTGAAAAGACGGATAAGAAAATTTTCAGAATCGAAGTGGATGGGATCAGATTGGCGAACCGCTCAAAGATAAAGCTGAGCTTCCGACACCATTGTGGAGCTTCTCCACTTTCTTTCCGAACGTTGATAAATGCAAGATGTTCGCATATAATTATTTGCGAAGTGATCGTCTGCTCTATTATTTCAGTTCTTATTTGAGGAACATGGTCGCTCCCAGGCATTTAGAAAAAGCTCCCATTACCGAGGCACTGGTGGATATAAGGGTAAAACTGCGCCCTGATGCCGACCTCTCGACTTTGGAATCAATCTATGCTTTGTTTGAAAAAGAGTATCCTGAAAAACGTGAACGGATTCGCGCCGAAAGTAAGTTTGACCTAAAAACGAGAACGTTCGAAACAGCCTCTTATGTGGATGGCTACCTATGCACCTCTTCTGATAAAAAACGAGTTGTTCAAGTGCGCCTTGACGGGTTCACATTCAGTAGGTTAAAACCATACGTGACCTGGGAGGATTTGCATAAGGAGGCCCATCGGCTCTGGCAATTGTACGTGAGGCAGGCTCCTCCAGAATTGGTGACGAGAATTGCGCTCCGTTATATTAATCGCCTCGAAATTCCGCTTCCCATGGGGGATTTTGGCGATTATTTGACCGCGTCTCCGAGCGTTCCTCAAAACCTTCCGCAAGGGCTGGTCAGCTTTTTAACGCGCAACGTGATCCACGAACCCTCTTGGAATTTCACGGCAATCATCAGTCAATCCCTTGAGCCTGTGGGGACTTCGAATATTGCGCCGGTATTATTGGATATCGATATTTCCAAAGAGGTCCAATACAACGTGAACGCAAAAGAAATTTGGGAAACCATCGATCAGATGCGCAAGTTTAAGAATAAAATATTTTTTGAAAGTATCACTGAAAAAACGGTGGAGCTTTGTAAATGAGCATCGCGCACATTCATCTAAATTATCCTCTCACTACCGCAACCTCCAGCAGCTACGGCGTCAGCGACGAATCTCATTCGCTTCGAGACGCTATCAAAGACATCCAGCGGCGCCATTCGGAGACCGCTTCAGGTCAGCGGATCTCTCAAATTCGTTGCGCCCTGTTGGAGGTTTTTTTAGATTGCAGAAAGCCGAATTGGGATGGTTATGACGCAAAGCCGATATCAGAGAAGACATACTTTGAAGCGGCGAAGTTGCTCGAGCGATTACCATCGGACCTTCCTCCTCCGGAAATTGCTCCCGAACCGACGGGTGATATTGCCTTCGAATGGTATAAGGAGAATCAATATACTTTTGTGATCAGTGTGAGCGGAGTCAACGCAATCGCCTATGCGGGAATTTTTGGCCCCGGCAATGAGATACATGGGACCGAGAATTTTACCGAATCGATTCCCCGTATTATTATTGAAAATATCCAGCGTCTATTTCCCTCAGAGATTTGAAATTGGCTGCGATTTTACAAACCGAGGTATTGACCCGATATGTGTTGAGCGAGAAGTACTATAGATCATCCAATGGAACGGTCAAGCACAACGTTTTCATGCCTCCGTCTAATTTAAGGCTTTCGGTTTATCGTTCGTCCGGTCTTAGCGAGGAGGCAATACGGGAAATAGGGAACCAACGAGTGGCAATTCCTCAGGAAAAGCCGCTGATCGGCCGCGCAGATATTCTCGTCTCGGATGTTTTAGACTCAGATAGGGATCTTAAATTGGAGCCAGACTCAGCCCCTCACCCTCTCCACGCAAATATCACCGGTTGGCCTGAACAAAGAGACAAACAAAGGTTGATTGCTATCAAATTAGCCAGCAAAGCCCGTTTTTCCCTTTTCTAAAAGAACCCGGGCGAAATGCGTTAAAGCATCGCTACAGTTGGCATCTCAGTACCAAATTTACTAAATCACTCGTTAAAGCCCCATCAACTTCCCCCTGCTATCGTCAATAGGTCACAATCGCATCAAAGACTCCTTTCGCCGGAGAAGTAGGCTCCCCGGCCCCCAGATTAAGTCAAACTCCGCACTGAATCATTCTCGCGATCTACACAACGCGCCGAAAGACACTCGAATACAAGAAAAACGCTCCCGCTCAGATCGATCCCTGAACTGGGATCAAAGCGGGAATCTATAAGAACCGATTTTCACGCATTCTGGATTCTCGATAAATATTTGGGAAGAACGAATTGAACTCTTATAGGAACTTCTGACAATTCAAAAGAATTTAATTACAGAATGACAGGACCTTGAAGAGGGGGTAAACGATTGTTTTATCAAACCGGAAAGGTTATAATCCCCCCACGATTTGAGCACAGGAGGTCTCATGCAGCACCCGTCGATGATGGAACCGTTTTACCTGAACAAAGAGCCGTATTACCAGCCGGTCGGCGAAGAAGTGGCGCTCTTTAAAGCCGCCCATGCGTCGAAACGGCCGGTCTTAATCAAAGGTCCCACCGGCTGCGGTAAAAGCCGATTTGTCGCCTACATGGCCTACCATCTCAAGCGGCCGCTGATTACCGTCGCCTGTCACGAAGACCTGACCGCCTCGGATCTGGTCGGACGCTTCCTGCTGCAAGGGGACGAGACCGTCTGGGCGGACGGACCGCTCGCACTCGCGGTCAAGCATGGGGCGATCTGCTACCTCGACGAGGTCGTCGAAGCGCGCAAAGACACGACCGTGGTGATCCACCCGCT
Organism: Candidatus Manganitrophaceae bacterium; assembly: GCA_016200325.1. NCBI lineage: Bacteria > Pseudomonadati > Nitrospirota > Nitrospiria > Candidatus Troglogloeales > Candidatus Manganitrophaceae > Candidatus Manganitrophaceae bacterium. The sequence goes on along the minus strand of JACQEZ010000011.1, from coordinate 648,038 downwards.
TACCGACGACCGCCGGATCTTGCCGATCGAAAAGAAGGGGGAGATCGTCGCCGCCTCGGATGACTTCATGCTGGTGATCTCCTACAACCCCGGCTATCAGAGCGTTTTGAAGGACCTCAAACAGAGCACCCGTCAGCGCTTCATCGCGCTCGACTTTCACTATCCTCCCCGCGTTGCCGAGATGCAGATCGTCGCCCGGGAAGCCGGCGTCTCCGAGGAGACCGCCCGGCAGCTGGTCGGCGTCGGCGAGAAGGTCCGCAACCTGAAGAACCACGGGCTCGAAGAAGGGGTCAGCACCCGGCTGTTGATCTATGCCGGCCAATTGATCGGAAAAGGAATCCCGCCGCGCCGCGCCTGCGAGGCGGCGATCGCCGACGCAATGACCGACGACCGCGAGATGCACCGAACGCTCATGGAAGTCATCTTCACCTTTTTTGAATGAAGATCCCTCCCCTGTTGGAATCGATTCGAACCCTTTTCGAGACCGCCCTCGACGCCGATGAGATCGCCCGGATGATCGAGGGGCTCTCAGCGATCCCTCCGGCCGCGCAGAAGCAGGCGGTCGACATCGGATTGATCCTTTCCGACTTCTCCAAGAAAGCCGCTGCGGAATATTTCCGGGCCGCACCGGCCGTCTTGCAGTCGATCGATCCGGAAGAGCTCGCCGGCTGGGTGGGAATGGGAATTCAGATCGCGCAGCAGTCGTCCGCCGCCGGGATTCGATTCTTCAAATTGGCCCCCGCGGTTTTCCCTAAGCTGACATCGAAGACCCTTCGGACACATTTTATCCAGTTGGGTCTCTCGCTGGCGGAGCGGGATTACAACCTGGCGCTCGAATATTATCAGCAGGCCCCTGCGCTCCTCGCCCAGGTGGCCTTGAGCGAGGCCGACCTCACCTTCTGGGCCGAGCAGGGGGTGGCGTTGGGGAAAGAGGATTACACCCTGGCGGTCGAATATTTCCGGATCAGCCCGTCGCTCCTCCTTCTATTGCCGATCGGGTTACTCTCGAAGTGGATCACGATCGGCCGAAAACTCTCCTCCGGAAAAATCCTCTCCACGCTGCAATTCATCCGGACCAGCCCGGAGACCTTCTCACAGATTCCTTCCAATGCAGACCGGGAGCGCCTTCTCGATTTGACCTCGGAAGTCGCCGAGCGGCATCCCGAGCTCGCCGCAAAGCTTTTCTCCGAAGCGGCCGCCATTCTTCCGGCCTTCCAGGCGCTTCGACTGGAAGGGGTTTTGTTGGATCGGACGCTCCTGTTGGCCCGGTTCGACGGCGAGCTCGCCGCCGCGCTCTTTTTAAATGGCCCCAAGATTTTGAAAGAAATGGGGTCCGCCGCCGCCCATTTCCCCGAGTGGGTGGAAGAGGGTTTGTCACTCGTGAAACGGGGGTCGAGCCAGGCGCATGGCTTTTTCTCCTTCGAGTCCAAAACTGCCCGGGAGGTGATCGACCGGTTTGGAAGCGGCCTGTCGCTCTCGTCGGTTTCAGGCCTTTTGAAACGCTTTGCCGAAGCGCTCTCCGGCCGGCCGGTCACCATCCAGCCGACCACCCTCCTGGACCAGATCGACCGGGAAAAAGGGAGAAAGGGGGGAGCGGCCTCGCCGACGACCGATGGCTCGACGATTTATCTCCCTGCCCATGTCGATCGGTTTGCCGCCAAGGAGCTCAACTTCGAATGGTACCGGGTCGCCACCGCCTTTCAAGCCGGCCACCTTGAATTTGGAACGTTCACAACGCCGAAGCCCTATGAGATCGCTGATTTAATTGAATCGCTTCAAACCAAATATAAACGGCGCGGCGGATTCTCCGGCCTCGCCTCCTTCTTCTCCCTCTTCCCGGAGCCGGCCTTGATCGAACGGCTCTTCGAGATCACCGAGGGAGCACGGATTGAATACCTTCTCCGCCTCGAGTACCCGGGGCTGCGAGCGGCCCTGATCCGGATGCGGGAGAGCGAGCTCGACCGGCGGCCTCCGCTCACCGGTCTGACCCCGCGCGGGGCGGTCGTCGAGCTCCTCCAGCAGATCTCGATCGCGGGAAAGACCAAGGAGCCGGTCCCGGCGCCGCTTCAGGCGGTTCTGTTCGATGCCTGCCGGACCCTCGGCGCGGTTCAAAACCCCGATGCGACGGCAGCCGTCGCCCTCTCGATGCGCGCGGCGGCAGGGGTTTATCTGCTCCTCGACGTCGAGGAGGCGATTCCAGAAGCGCCCGAAAAGGAGATGGAGAAATTTGAAGAGCGAGGAACAGAGGTCCGGGGCGAGGGCGAAGGGGGTGGAACGCTGGCCCCGTCGGTGCGGGGCACGCTTGATCCCAGACGGGTTGAAGCAGCGAAGCGAGCGACCGAGGCACAAGCCGAAGCGCTGATTGAAAAGCTAAAAGCGGCCGGGATCGATCTTGCCACCGAAGCTGCGGCGGCCGCCCTCTCGGCCTCGATTCAAAAAGGGGAAGTGACCCGTGCCTCGCTCCAAGAGCCGGGGGGGCTCGATCCGTTGGCGGAGCGGATGATCGCTGACGCAATGCCGAGGGAGGAGACGCCGGGGGGGAAGCGGTTTCGGTACGATGAATGGGATGCTGCACAAGACGATTACCGATCCGGCTGGTGTCAGGTCATCGAGCGGCCGGTGCCGCCGGGACCGACCGGCGCCGTCGAGGAGATCCTCGCCGAATACGGCGGGATGATCGGATCGATTCAGACCGCCTTTCAACACCTTCGTCCGGAAGGGCTCAAGCGGATCAAAGGGGAACGGGAGGGGGACGAGCTCGATCTCGACGCGCTGCTGAACAGCCGGGTCGAAGCGCGGGCCGGATATCCCCCTTCGGATCGGATCTATCAGGCGCGGCAGAAGAAAGAGCGAAGTGTCGCGGTGGCGTTTTTGGTCGACATCAGCGGCTCAACCTCACAGCAGCTCCCGGCCTCCCCCTCAAGCCGGCCTTTGGGGAATCCTCGGAAAACAGGAAAGCGGGTCTTGGATGTAGAGAAAGAGGCGCTGGTCCTTCTCTCGAGGGCAATGGAGGCGGTCGGCGACCGCTTTGCCCTCTATGCTTTTTCGGGCCGCGGGAAAGAGGCGGTCGATTTCTACTTGCTGAAAGAGTTCGAGGAGCGCACCGGGACGGAGATCGACCGGCGGATCGGAGAGATGAATGGAACCGCCCAAAATCGCGACGGCGCGGCGATCCGGCACGCCACACGAAAGCTGCTGGCCCAGCCGGCGAAGGTGAAGCTGCTGGTTTTGATCAGCGACGGCAAGCCGCTCGATGACGGCTACAGCGGCGCCTATGCCACCGCCGACACGAAGATGGCGCTGCGCGAAGCGAAACGCCGGGGGATCCATTCCTACTGCATCACGATCGATCGGGAAGGGTCTGAATACCTACAGGGGATGTATGGCGAGGTCGCCTACCTGATCATCGACGCGGTCGAGACCCTCCCGGTGAAGCTGCCGCAGATCTACAAACGGCTGACGACATAATTATATTGCGGAATGCGGATTTCGCGGAGTGAAAGAAAAGGGAAAAGCTGACGGCTGATCGCTTTCTTCTCTTATTCCGCAATGAAACGCTTCGGGGAGAAATGATGGAAGCACAAGACGATTTATTTAAGGGCTGGCTGTGGGAGATGTTCAAGGAGTATGTCCGGAAGATCCGGCGGACCGCCTCTCATGGGGCGCCGGAGCTGGGAGAGATGAAGGGGCAATATCAGAAAATCTTCGATGAGGCCTCCATTAAAATCTTGGTCGAAGAGAAAGTCGGCATGATCGTCGTTTTCAACGATCTCGAAAGCCGGACGACGGCGGAGCTCAAAGAATTGATGGAGAAAGAGCAGCTGATGGCCTATCTGGCAAAAACCTATGGCCGGGGAAAGTACAAGATCAATCTCTATCATGGACTGACTTTTGTTGCGACACACAACTTCAAGGTCGAGGACGAATCTCTCGCGGAGAAATGGCGTGAGATCGTCGCCCGGAACAAAGCGGCGGAGGGGGAGATTAAAAGACCATGGGAGCGCTAAAAGGTCCGATCGTCGCCATCGTCGGCCGACCGAACGTCGGAAAATCGACCCTCTTCAACAAGCTCGTCGGAAAGCGCAAGGCGATCGTTCAAAACCTGCCGGGGATCACGCGCGATCGCAACGAGGCGCTCTGCCATTACCGCGATCGTCAGTTCACCCTGATCGACACCGGAGGGCTGATCCCCGAATCGAAAGAAGAGATGGCGAGCGAGGTCCGCCGCCAGTCGGAGATCGCCATCGAACAGGCCGACCTCCTTCTCTTTTTGATGGATGCGCGCGAAGGGGTCACCCCGCTTGATCAGTCGGTCCATGACCTGCTTCGCAGAAGCGGAAAGCCGGTCTACTACGTCATCAACAAAACGGAAGGACACGGCCTCGATCGCCTCACCGAATTTTACGAACTCGGAATCGCGCCGCTCCATCCGGTCTCGGCCGAGCACAACGAGGGCCTCAGCGATCTGCTTGATGCGGTCTACCCTCACATGACGCCGGCGGAAGAGGAGGAGGAAGTCGTCGACCTTCCCAAGGTCGTCGTGCTGGGGCGGCCGAATGTCGGAAAATCGACCCTGATCAATACTCTGCTGAGAGAAGAACGGCTGGTCACCAGCGACGTCCCCGGGACGACCCGCGACACGATCGACTCTTGGGTCGTCCACCGAGACAAACGCTATCTTTTTATCGATACCGCCGGGATTCGAAAACGGGGAAAGATCGAGCATGGGGTCGAGCAGTACAGCATCGCCCGAACCAAAGAGGCGCTGGAGCGCGCCGACATCGCCCTGCTGCTGATCGACGGGGTCGAGGGGATCACAGAGCAAGATTCCAAGATCGCCGGCTTGATCATCGAAAAGGGAAAGGGGTCGGCCGTCTTAATCAACAAATGGGACCTGGCCAAAAAAGGAGAAGCGGCCGAAGCGCGGATTGTCAATCAGATCGACCTCCGGTTTCGCTTCATCAATGATCTGCAATATGCCTATATCTCCGCCCAAAAAGGAGAGGGGCTCGGCCATATTTTCCGCCTCATCGATAAAGCCTATGAGGGATATACCAAGCGGATTTCCACCGGCGACTTAAACCGCTTCTTCGAGAAGATCACCGAGAGCCATCCTCCCCCTATCTATAAAGGGAGACGGCTCCGGCTCTACTACATTACCCAGGCCGGCGTCCGGCCGCCGACCTTCGTTCTCTTTGCGAACGCGCCGACCGGCGTCCCCGACCACTACCTCCGCTACATCGAAAATCAGCTTCGCGAGGCCTTTGGCTTCACCGGAACGCCGATCCGTATCCGGCTCCGGCAACGAAAATAGCGATGGCTCCTTTGGGTCGGACCGTTCACCGATTGACTCATTAAGATGAACTCTATATAGTTAATTTACGCCCATCTTTGCCGCCGATGGCCGATGTCCATGAACGACAGCCGTCTAACAGTAGACGCGATCGATCGCATGGATGAGCGGTCACTCCTTATCCGCAGAACCGGACGCCTTCTTTTGAAGAGGGGGCTGAGACCCGCAGGCTCCTTACACCGTTCAGAGGAAGCGATTTAGATCTGGAGGCCGACCGATGCGCTTCTCCTTTCTTTCAAACCTTCCGTTTTTGATTTCGATCCCCTCTTACACTGCAAGGACTTGCCGGCCTCTTGGGGCCCGGCTCGGCCCTCACCCCCCGATCTCTTTGCAGCGTCTCCCGTCCTGTCGGTTTTCTCGTTTCACCGCGCCGTCGCAATCGACCTCCTCTTCTGCAGGAAGCAACCGGGGACAAGGAGTCCCGTTCCGGATGGAGCCATGCCATGATCAGCCCGCCGCGCCCGCCCGATGAAACCAAAAGAGTTGAAGTGCTCCAACAGTATCAGATTCTCGATACCCCCCCCGAGGACCTCTTTGATAACCTCACGCGGTTAGCCTCCAATATTTGCGAAACGCCGATCGCCCTGATTACCTTCGTCGACCGAGAGCGTCAATGGTTCAAGTCGCGGCTTGGAATTGAATTCTCTGAGAGTCCACGGGACCTCTCTCTCTGCGCTCATTCCCTCCTGCAGTCCGATCTTTTCATCATTTCGGACGTCACCTCCGACTCCCGGTTCGCCGATCACCCTTGGGTAACCTCCAATCCTCGCATCCGCTTTTATGCCGGCGCGCCGCTTCGAACTCCAGAGGGCCATGCACTGGGAGCGGTCTGCGTCATGGACCGCAGACCCCGTCACCTGAGCTCCAATCAACTCGATGGGTTGGAGACGATTGCCCAGGAGACGATGACCCTCCTCGACCGGCAGCGGGAGCTCGCAGAACGGAGGAAAACGGAGGAGAGGCTGCGGGCCTCGGAAGAAAAGTACCGCCTCTTGTTCGAGAACAACCCCCATCCGATGTGGGTCTTTGATCCGGAGACGCTCGTCTTTTTAGCGGTCAACGAAGCGGCCGTCCGCCACTACGGCTATGAACGGGAGGAGTTCCTCTCGATGACCATCAAACAGCTCTGCCCCAACGAAGATCTCCCCGCGCTGATCAAAGATCTTCCGCAGATCAGCACCCGGGTCGGCCGCGCCGGCCTCTGGCGAAACCGGAAAAAGGATGGGACGGTCATCGACGTGGAGATCACCTCTGACCTCATCCCCTTTGCTGGAAAACGGGCCAAGCTGGTCCTGGCGAACGATGTCACCGAACGGAGGCGGGCGGAGGAGGCGCTCCGGAAAAGCGAGGAGCGGTTTCAATGGGTCACCCGCGCCACCAATGATGCGATCTGGGATTGGGATCTTCTTACAAACCGTCTTTGGTGGAACGAGCGATTCAAGACGATGTTCGGCTACAACGCGGATGAAATCGAGGAGCGGATCGATTGGTGGCGAAGCCGGATCCATCCGGAAGACCGGGAGCGGATCATTGCCAGCGTCCAGGGAGCAATCGATCGCGGCGATCAGGCCTGGTCGGGGGAGTATCGCTTTCGCAGAGGGGATGGGTCGTATGCATCCCTTCTGGATCGCGGTTACATCGTTCGCGATGGGCGCGGGCAGCCGGCCCGAATGATCGGCGCCATGATGGATATAACGGAGCGCAAACGGGACGAAGCGGCCCTTGCGGCGGAGAAGGAGCGTCTCCTCGTGACGCTTCGATCGATCGGCGACGGCGTGATCACGACCGATGTGCAGGAGCGGATCCGACTGATGAACAAGGTTGCCGAAACCCTGACCGGGTGGACACAAAAAGAGGCGGTCGGCCGGCCGCTTCAAGAGATCTTTCATATCAAAGACGAGAAGAGCGGAAGGAAGCTCGAAAACCCGGCGGCCGAGGCGCTCCGGACCGGCGCCGCCGTCGGACTCTCCGAGGATACCCTCCTGATCGCCCGGGATGGAACCGAGCGGATGGTCGCCGACAGCAGCGCACCGATTCAGGACCGGGAGGGGCATACCGTCGGCGTGGTGCTCGTCTTCCGCGATGTCACGCAGAAAAAACGGATGGAAGAAGATCTTCTCCGAACGAGCAAAATGGAGGCGGTCGGTCTTCTGGCCGGCGGCATTGCCCACGACTTCAACAACATCCTCACCGCCATTCTGGGGAATCTCTCCCTGGTCAAAATGTCGGTCGAGCCGACCCACCCCCTTTATAAGCGGCTGGGCGACGCCGAGGCGGCCTCGCTTCGCGCGCGGGATCTCGCTCAACAGCTCCTCACCTTTGCCAAAGGAGGCGCTCCGATCAAAAAAGCAACCTCGCTCAGAGCACTGCTGCACGAATCGATCCGGTTCGCGCTGCGTGGATCGAATGTCGGGACGGAATTCTTCATCCCGGACGACCTCCGGCCTGTGGAGATCGACCCGGGGCAGATCAGCCAAGTCCTTCACAACCTGGTCATCAACGCACAGCAAGCGATGCCGCGGGGAGGGGTGATCCGGGTGCACGCGGAGAATTTCACCCTCGCAGAGATGGGCAAACCGCTTCCCCTTCCCCCGGGAAGATATGTTCGCATCTCCATCCAAGATGCCGGGATCGGTATTCCGAAGGAGTCTCTTCCGAAGATCTTCGATCCCTACTTCACCACCAAGCAGAAAGGGAGCGGTTTGGGATTGTCGACCTCCTATTCGATTATCAAAAAACATAACGGCTATATGGCGGTTAACTCCGAGCTGGGGAAAGGCTCGACCTTTTCGGTCTACCTTCCGGCCTCCTCCCGCAACATCGAGCCGGAGGATCGACCCGAAGCGCCCCTCCCCGGTCGAGGGAAAATCTTGATCATGGACGATGAAGAGGCTGTTCGGGACGTCGCGGGGGAGCTCTTACGGCTCCTCGGATATGACGTCGATTATGCCGCGGATGGGATAGAAGCGATCCGAGGCTATCAGACCGCGCTTGAGGCCGGAGCGCCGTTTGATCTGGTCATTATGGATCTGACCGTTCCCGGGAAAATGGGTGGACAAGAGGCGATCGAGCGGTTGCGGGAGATCGATCCCGGGGTAAAGGCGATTGTCTCCAGCGGCTACTCCAACGACCCGATTATGAGCGATTTTTCAAAATATGGCTTCAAAGGGGTGATCGCCAAACCGTACCAACTCGAGCAGTTGAGCAAGATCGTCCATGACGTCATCACCGGCCTGCAAAAATAAAGGTCGATGCCTGAAACTCCAAACGGGAAGAAGGGATGAGAGCAGATTCATTCTCTGAATTTGTTCTCGACCCGTTGAGTGGCCTCGACCGGATCAGGTGCGGCCGATGTTCGGCGACCGTTCCGCGCCCGCGTTCAGTCGTTCGGTGCCGAGAAGCCGCCGTACTGGGACCCTCCCGCTCAACATAGACATTTGCTACAAAACCAGATACAATCTTTGAACCCCGCCAGGAACCTTCTTCGTCAACCGCAATGATCTTCGTCTCCCGACCGGAATCCGAGCATCCTGTCCTGGTGTCATTTCTCACAATCTAAGTTGAACGTTCAGAAAGAGGACCCAGTATGAACCGACGATTTTTTAAAGCGCTCACCCTGATCGCCGCCGTTTTGTTTTTATCCGTCAGCTTCATTGAACAAACAGCCTTTGCAAGGGCGGGCGGTGGAAGATCTTCCGGAAGCAGAGGCTCCCGAAGCATTCCCCAACCAAGCCGCCCCTCTTCTCCCAGCCCTTCGAGACAACCCTCCGCACCCTCTCCCGTTCAGCCATCCCCGGGGGGCGGTTTTATGAGGAGCTTTGGCGCGGGATTGCTCGGCGGACTGGTCGGCGGGCTCTTATTTAGGAGCCTCGGCTTCGGAGGCGATGGCTTTGGCGGAAGTGGAATCGGGCTCTTTGAAATCATCCTTATTCTCGGCATCGGCTATTTCATTTTCAGAGCCGTCTCCATGAGAAGGGCCGCCGTTTCTTCCTATCCAAATGGGGGTGGCCTCGGAAATGATGCGAGGGATTCGATGACCTCCTTTCCGGGCAGCGGCAGAACCGAGCCGGAGGAGGCCGATGAGATCGCACGGGGTCTCTCCCATATTCGACAGATGGATCCCGGCTTCGAGGAAGGCCGTTTTAAAGAAACCATCCTCGATTGCTTTTTCAAAATACAAAGCGCCTGGATGAATCGGGATTTATCTTTAATTGACAATTTATTAACCGATGAAATGCGGAAAACCTTTCAAGTCGAGATCGATCAGATGTTTAGAGAAGGACAGGTCAACCGACTGGAAAACATCGCGATCAGAAAGGTAGAGATCTCCGAGGCATGGCAGGAGTCGGGGCAGGACTTTATCACGGTTTTAATCGACGCAAATGTCTTAGATTATACGACGGATGATCGAAGCGGGGCGGTTGTATTGGGGAGCAAGACCGCCCCGGTGAAGTTTCAAGAATACTGGACCTTTAGCCGACCGGTCGGAGAAAACCGATGGAAATTATCAGCGATTAATCAACTGTAACAATTCAATCGGCTTAGAACCTCCTTGGACCCATCGGTTGATGGCTGAGGCCAAAGGCCCCTCTCTGTTTCTGGCGCTCTTTCTCCTTGATCTTTCTGGCGGCTTTTGATTACCATAAGAAATGTCAGCCAAAGTCTGGTGGCCTCTCTTTCCGCTCCTCTTCGTGATTGTGTTGGTTTCCCTGATCACCGCATTGGTCCGTCTGAAGCGGACCGGCGGGGCGTCGCGGCTGGAGTGGACCACCGTCTCGCTGGCCCTTCTCTTCTACTTTCTCACCTTTGCGCTGGGGCGATGGCGATGGCTTCATATGCCGATGTCGAACATTGCCGAGCTCTTTATCCTTTTTAATGCGGTTCATTTTTTTCGGAAAGGACAGCCGAAGATCGCCTGGCTCAATATCATTGCGCTCGCGGCGATTGCCACTGACTTTGCACTGCACTTCATTTTAAAGTAGATCCTCTTAAATGAGATCGTCCTGCCGCTTCATCAGTAAAAATTCTTGATCCAGCTGGCGAGCCAGCCGACAAACCGCTCCCGATAAGGCCGTTTTTCCCACTCTTCATAGGAAACGCGGCGGGAGTGATCGAGATCCTCCTGGAAGACCTCCTCCAACCGCCCCGCCACCTCCCGGTCGTGGAAATTCAGGTTAAACTCGTCGTTGAGCGAAAAAGAGCGGTTGTCGAAGTTGGTGCTCCCGATCGACCCCCAGATCCCGTCGGCGACCATCGCCTTGGCATGGATGAAAGTCGGCTGATATTCATAAATCTTGACCCCCGCCTTCAGCAGCTTTCCATAGCCGTTTCGGCTCAACTGATAGAGAAAATAGTTGTCGTTGTATTTACCGGGGAGGACGACCCGGACATCGACCCCCCGCTGAACCGCTTGGATTAACCGCTCCTGAAGCAGATCATCCGGAAGAAAGTAGGCGGTGGTGATGTAGAGGGTCCGCTCCGCCGCGGAGAGGGTAAGGAGGTAGAGCATGTAGACCTCGGAGCTCGACTCCATTGGGGAGCTTCGAATCCCCTGTGCTTGGACCGGGCCGACCGCTTCCAGCGGATGGAAGTAGATGTTCCCCACCAACATCGTCCCGGTCGCCTCCATCCAATTTTCAGCAAACGCCGCTTGCAGATAATGGACGACCGGGCCCTCGACGACGACGCAGGTCTCCCGCCAATGGTCGGGATCTTGCGCATGGCCGGCCCACTCCTGGCCGATCCCGATTCCTCCGGTGAAGCCGATTTTCCCATCGACGACCAGGATTTTACGATGGGTTCGATAATTATACTGAGGAAACTTATACCATCTCAGCGGACGAAACCACGACAAATGGACCCCGGCCTCTCTCATTTTGACGACGTTCTTCTCATCCATCGCCTTCGCCCCTTGAGAGTCGAGAAGGAGGTAAACCGGTATCCCTTCCCGCGCGCGCTGGGCAAGGATCTCTGCAAATTCATCGGCAATCTGGCCTCGCCAATAAACATAGCTCACGAAGGTAATGCTCTGCTTGGCCCCTCGGATCGCCTTCAACATGGCGGGAAAGAACTCATCCCCGTTGAGCAGAACACGGACGCGATTCCCTTTGAGGATCGGAGCCCCGGTATAGGCTTCTAAAGTATTAAAAAAAACGGGATGAGAGAGGGGGAAGGGATCTTGATCGAGACGCTTCGGAACGGCACCGCAGGAAATTAAAATCAGGCCGAGGAGACAGATCAAGATCAGTCGGGTCTTCTGGTAGAGCAAAGGGGAGAGCAAGGTGCGTTTGTTCAGCGGGTCGGCCATTTGTATTTCTATTTTAACGATTTTCTGTTTTTCGATGCAAGAGAATGTCGATCGACCCCGGCCGGTCGCGCACTTCATCGATGCCGAGGAGAATCATTCCCAAGACAAGCGGAACGAAAAAATAGACCAATCGATAGAGAAGAAGGGCGGGGAAGAGCGCCGATGCGGCGATCTCTTGACCGAGCACCGCCAAGAGGGTCGATTCAAAAACGCCGATGCCGCCGGGAGCATGCGTCAGAATCGCCACGACCTCTCCGATAAAATAGGCGGTCAACAGCGTTAGAAATGAGACCGTCCGAGACGGGAGAAGGAGGTACAAGACCCCCAACGTGGCAAGAACGTCCACCGCGCCGAGCACTACTTGAGAGAGGGCGATCGACAGGGGGGGAAGGTGCCAGACATGGTTTCGGAACCGGATCGTTTTGTGGGGCTGGCTGCAAATGAGAAGATAGAGAAGCAAGACCGCCCAGAGCGCTATGCCGAAGGCAGGGAGGAGCGGTCCCCGCAGAAAGGAGATAATTTCGGTTCTCGGCGGGAAGAAAAGAAGGGCGAGCCCGCCCCAAAAGAAAAAACCACAAAGAAAGGTGGTGGTATTGAATAAAACCAGCTTTGAGATCTCGACCAGCGTCATCCCCCACCGGGAGTAAAAACGATATCGCAACGAACCGCCGGTCAGCCAGCTGATCCCGAGATTTTTGCTGATGGCATAGGAGACAAACGCAGCGAATGCGACTTTCGGATAAGGCAAGCTCTTTTCGAGAAAGCGAAGCGACAACCGGTCATAGCCGGTGAGGATCAGGTAGCTGAGCGCGGTCGCCAGGAGCGCCAGAACAATTTGGACCGGACTCAGCGCGTGGAGGTAAGCGAGACCGTCGGAGATCGAAAGGGTCCGAAGCTGTCGATAGAGGAAAAAGAGCGCAAAGAGGAGGGCGACCAGACCGATGATCGTATTGATCCAATTTTGTGTTGCCGACTTCAATCCTCTCCCTCTCTACGGGTGAAAAAGACGCGCCGCGCTCGTCCAATCTATCCATTCTGACATGAATCAGCAGAGAAAAACGAGGGGGGGCGACCTCGGCGTGACGACCACACCGGTTGTATTCGGCATTAAAATGGTTAAAATTATGGAAGGAAAATGACGACGCTCAACGAACCGCGATTTATCATCGATACCAATGTCGGCCATCTGGTCCGGAAGTTGCGGATGCTCGGATATGACACCCTTTTCATCAACCCGGTCGAGGATGCGGAGTTGGTCCGGATCGCCGAAGCCGAGGGCCGGATCGTGCTCAGCAGCGATCGTCGGCTGTTCGAGCGAAGCGGGTTGAGGTCCGGACGGATCCGAGGACTCCTCCTCGACAACTATCAAGATCATGGCGCCCAGCTTCACCGGATCGTCGACACCTTTGGGCTGAACGGCGCCCTCTCATTTGTCCGCTGCCTCGAATGTAACACCCTTTTCGTTTCGCGGTCGAGAGAGGAGGCCAGAGGACAGGTTCCTTCCTATGTTTACCAAACCCGCTCCACCTTTGTTTATTGCCCCCGCTGCAATCAATTTTTCTGGGAGGGAGAGCATGTGAAGCGGATGCGGCGGCTCATCGGGCAGCTGGAGCGTCGCCTGAATAAGACCAAAGAGGGGTAATCCCGATCAGGACCGATAGAGTCGATTCCGTTGTTCCAGGTCCCGGGGGTCGGGCGGAAGGGCATAATTCTTCTGAATCTCTGCGATATGGGCGAGACAATTCAGACTGAGGGCGCGGTCACCACGCCGCTCGTAAACCTGGGCGAGTCCACGGAGCGCTTCGGCCTCACCGGCCGGGTCTCCGAGCCGATTAAAATGGGTTGCGGCAAAGTTAAAACAATTCTCGGCTGAACGATCTTTCTCGAGCTGAAAATAAATGCGGCCTAGTTGTCCCCAGGTGGCGGCCAGGCCGGCTTCGTGGCCGGTCTTCTTGTGCAGATCGATCGCTTTTTTGAATAGATCAACCGCCGCCTCCAGATGCCCCAGGGTCTGCTCCAGGAGGCCGAAGTTGCTGTATAACGCCGCGGAAGCGACCTCATCGGCCCCCTCGCGCAGACGGTCAGATGCCTCGAGATAATAGGCCCGCGCTCGGTCGACCTCCCCTTCTTCACGGGAGAGGTTGCCGAGGTTGACCAAGGCCTGTCCGACGACCTTCGGATCGGGCGCTTGCCGGTCGAGCGAGAGGACTTCTTGATAGGACGCTCGCGCGGCAACTCGGTCGCCGAGGGCGGCGCAGGCGTTGCCCAGATTCAACAGGATCGCCTGGATCTGATCGGGCGCTCCCTTCGGACGGCCTTCCTCCAATGCCTGCTCAAAGCAGCGACGCGCTCCCTCAAAATGGCCGCGATGAAGAAAGATCATTCCCTGAAGAAAAACACCCGAATGCTCTCTCTCGGATGTCATTTCCGGTTCCATGGCTCCTACAAACCCGAATTGATCTGAACTGGGTATATCACTTCCGATAGAGGGGTGTCAACGCCGCGCCGAATATTCATACCTTATAGGTATTATAACAAATGAGGGGCCGATTAAATTTACACGAAAGAGCTTGACAGCTTGTTTTGAATTCGCTAGGATAATATCCAACACGAAGACGTGTATTGACGAAGACGTCCCACCTCGAGCGCTATCTTGGGGTGGGACGTCTTGTTTTTGTACCCCCGGCGTCCGTTCTATCGACTTCACGGGCCCGCCCTATTTGGGAAAGGACGCCCTATGGGAGGAGGAGTTTAATGGCCATCGAATCACGGCTTTCCAGCGCGCTGATCGGCCGCAGCCCGGTCATGCGGGATATCTATAAAGAGCTGATCAGGGTCAGCCATAGCAAGGCGACCGCCCTCTTGCGCGGCGAAAGCGGAACCGGCAAAGAGCTGATCGCCAAGTTAATCCACGAAAACAGCCCTCGCGCCGACAAGCCGTTTATCAAGGTCAATTGCGCCGCCCTTCCCGAGACATTGTTGGAGAGCGAGCTTTTCGGCCATGAAAAGGGGGCCTTCACCGGCGCCATCCAGACGCGAAAGGGACGATTCGAGCTGGCCGACGGTGGAACGATTTTCTTGGATGAAATCGGCGACCTGCCGATTTCCGTTCAAGTAAAGTTATTGCGGGTGCTGCAGGAGATGGAATTCGAGCGGGTCGGCGGGGTGGAGACGATCTCGGTCGATGTCCGCGTCATTGCCGCCACCCACCGTCTGCTGGAAAATGCAATTCTGGAAGGAACCTTTCGCCAAGATCTCTATTATCGCCTCAATGTGGTTCCGATCCATCTGCCTCCGCTTCGGGAGCGGCGGGAGGATATCCCCCTGCTCATTGAGCATTTTCTCGAAAAGTTCAATAAGGAAAACGACAAAAAAGTTTATCTTTCCGAGGAGGTGAGCCAGCTCCTTGTTCAATATGACTGGCCGGGGAATGTTCGGGAGCTGGAGAATTGTATCGAACGGCTGGTGGTGCTGGCGGAAGAGGAGTCGGTCACGTTTAGGACGATTCCACCGGCCATTCAGAACTATTTTAACGACATCAAGACGGTGACCCCGCCGACCGGATCGATCAAACACTCCTCTTTCAGCGAGCGGATGCAGGGGATGGAGCAGGAAGCCCTACGAAAAGCGCTTGAACGATCGGGCTGGGTGCAGGCCAAGGCGGCGCGTCTCCTCGGGATGACGCCACGGCAGGTTGCCTATAAAATTAGAAAGTACCGTCTCTTTCCGGACAACACGTTTTGAGTGAAACATACAAATTTGTCGCAAATACGACAAAAGCGTCATGATTCGGACCAAACTGAGGAATCGCCCCGATGCCAGGGAGTTATAAATACAGGTTTTTTATGATTTCTCCAGGTAAACCGACTCTGGCACATGGCTTGCTCTTTAGATAAATAAATCAAGACCGACTACATCGATGTAATCGTGCAAAGGCTGGCAAAGGCGCCGCCGGTGGATAGCCAAAATCCTCCTGCGGCGCCTTTTTTTTTAATCAGAGCAATACGGTAGCGAAGTTCAAACTACGATGACGTAAGTAACAAGGCAGGCAAGGGCGCCGCCGGATATTTTATCCAGCGGCGCTTTTTTTTGACCATGACACTCAAACTCAGGAGGAACCCTCGGAATGAAACAGAGAATCGTGTGGAGTTGGGCAATCGCAATACTGATGTTGATCGGCGGGAATGTCTTTGCAGAAGATACCGGGAAGGAAGTGACCGATCGTCTCAAACAGCTCGAGGAGCGGATGGGCGTGGTTGAAAAAGGCGCCTCCTCGATCAGCATCAACGGTTTTGTCGACACCTACTATAGCTATAACTTCAACAAGCCCGACTCCAATATGAACAAGATCGGCGCCGCCATCAGCAACTTCGACATCTATCACAATGACTTCAGCATCAATCTGGCCGAGCTGGTCTTCTCCAAAACGCCGACCGACAGCTCGCCGGTCGGATTCCGGGTCGATCTCGATTATGGGTCGACGACGGAGCTGGTCCACTGTGGCACCCCGTCGTGCCCGGGAGGCGCCGCTGAAGAACCGTTCAAGAACATTCAACAAGCCTATGTCACCTGGGCGACCCCAATTCATCTAACCCTGGATCTGGGAAAATTCGTCACCCACATGGGGGCCGAAGTCATCGAGTCGAAAGACAACTGGAATTACACCCGAGGCCTTCTCTTCTGCTGCGCCATCCCCTACTACCATGCCGGACTGCGAGTCAACTATGCGATCTCCGACATGCTGTTTGTGAATGCCTATCTTCTAAATGGCTGGAATGACGTGGTCGAGACAAACAACATGAAAACCTTCGGCGCGCAGATCGGAATCACTCCGATCAAGCAGGTTCCGATTGTTTTGAATTGGATCGGGCCCGAGCAATCGACCGCGGGCGGCTTCGAGGGTCGACAGGTTTACGATGCGATCGTCTCCTTCCTTCCGACCGATTCGCTCTCCTTCATGGTGAACTACGACTATGGGAAGCAAGATCCGATCGGCGGCGGGAGCAGCATGAAGTGGACCGGTGTCGCCGCTTATGCCCGCTGGGCGGTCGATCCGTGCGCGATCGCGCTTCGGTACGAATGGACCAATGATAAAGACAATGTCATGTACGGAGCGAACACCTTGGGCAACGGAATCACCACCGGCCCCAAGGTTCAAGAGGTCACGGTTACAGGGGAACACAAAGTGGCCGGGAATCTGCTCGTTCGGCTGGAATACCGACACGATATGGCGGATAAAGAAATTTTCGAAAAAGAAGGGGCTACCTTCGAGAAGAGCCAAAACCGGGTCGTTCTCGGTGCCATTTATAGCTTCTAAACTAAGACAGAATCGTTTACTTTAATTCGGAATAGGAGGAGATAAATGAAGGGTTTCAAGAAAGTCAGTTGGATTGGATTCGGAATATTCACGGCGCTGGTCTTGTCTCTCTCGCTGCCTGTTTGGGCGGAAGAGGCCGCCGCGCCCCCCGCGCCCGCAGGGGCTCCGGCGGTGGCGGCGGATGCCGCTCCTGGAGCGCCGGCCGCACCGGCGGCTCCCCCGAAGGTCGATACCGGCGACACCGCCTGGCTCCTCGCCTCTTCGGCGCTGGTCCTTCTGATGACCCCCGGGCTCGCCCTCTTCTACGGCGGGATGGTCCGGACGAAAAACACCCTCAGCACCATGATGCAGAGCTTCATTCTGATCTGCTTGATCAGCGTGCAGTGGGTGCTCTGGGGCTACTCTCTCTCTTTCGGCCCCGACAAAGGGGGACTCATCGGAGGGCTGGAGTGGCTGGGACTCAATGGGGTAGGGCTGGAGCCGAATCCCGACTATGGCGCGACCGTGCCGCACCAGGCCTTCATGATCTTCCAGGCAATGTTCGCCATCATCACCCCGGCGCTGATCACCGGCGCCTTCGCCGAAAGAATGAAGTTTTCCGCCTTCTTTGTCTTCTCGCTCCTCTGGGCGACCTTGGTTTATGATCCGCTGGCGCACTGGGTGTGGGGGGTCGGCGGCTGGATGCGCAACATGGGTGCGCTTGATTTCGCCGGCGGCACCGTCGTTCACATCAGCTCCGGCGTCTCTGCGCTGGCCGCGGCCCTCTATATGGGGAAGCGGGTCGGTTATGGAAAAGACCCGATGCCGCCGCATAACCTGCCGACGGTCGTCCTCGGCGCCGGAATTCTCTGGTTCGGTTGGTTCGGGTTCAACGCCGGGAGCGCCGTCGCCTCCGGGTCTCTCGCAACCTCCGCCTTCGTGGTGACCAATACCGCGGCGGCGATGGCGGCGCTCACCTGGATGTTCATCGAGTGGGCCCACAAAGGGAAACCAACGGTGTTGGGTGCGGTCAGCGGCGCGGTCGCTGGATTGGTCGCCATCACACCGGCCTCCGGTTTTGTCGGTCCGCTCCCTTCTTTGCTCATCGGGATCGGCGGTGGAGCGGTTTGCTACTTCGGCGCGATGATCCTCAAGAACATGATCGGTTATGATGACTCACTCGATGCGTTTGGGGTTCACGGTCTCGGCGGTACTTTCGGAGCATTGGCCACCGGTCTCTTTGCCAGCAAGGCGATCAACTCGGCCGGCGCGGATGGTCTTTTCTTTGGGAATCCAAAACAGCTGACGATCCAGGCGATTACGGTGGTGGCGACCTGGGCTTTCTCTTTCGTCATGACGATGATCCTGCTGAAGCTGGTTGATGCAACCATCGGGCTGCGTGTCTCGAAAGAGGCGGAGATCGCCGGGCTCGATATCAGCGAGCACGACAATTCGGCTTATCCCGAATTCGCCGTCAGCATGGTCTCCACCTCGGCTGAAATGAGCGTCTCTTATGCCGCACCGAAGCCGAAATCGTCAGAAAAAAGCGCTGAGAAGGTTTTGCGTTAAGGGGAGGAGAGCAATGAAAAAAATCGAGGCGGTGATCAAGCCGTTTAAATTGGAAGAGGTCAAAAAAGCCCTCTCGGACATCGGGATCTACGGAATGACCGTCAGCGAGGTCAAGGGGTTCGGTCGGCAGAAAGGCCACAAGGAGCAGTATCGCGGGGCCGAGTATACGATCGAGTTTGTCCCAAAGATCAAGCTGGAGATCGCCATTTCCGATGACGAGGAGGAAAAAGTGGTCGCCACCATCATGGCAGCGGCCAAAACCGGCAGCATCGGCGACGGAAAGATCTTCGTCACCACATTGAGCGAGGCCGTCCGAATCCGGACAGGAGAAACCGGAGAGGCCGCGCTTTAACGAAGGCACCAGGAGGCGGGGTGAGACTTTACCCCGCCTCTTTTTTAAAAAAAGACCCCTTAGGAACAAGCCACCGGGTAACACCGCTTGGATAAACTCAACCTGGGAGTATTGATGACCCATTCAAAACCGAGTTAGTAGAACGAAGACCACAGAGTAACACACCCGCTCTCCCTCCTCTGCTGCGCCCCCCCCTACTGCTGCGCCGGATCGCGAGTGAATCACATTTCATGGCTCGGTCTACAGCCCAAAACCCGAGGGGCCTGTCATCCCGGAGTAGTTTAAGATTTAAGACGCAGTCAATCATCCGTAATAGGAGGAGGGAAAATGAAAATAAGTAAAAGATTAAAAGCAGTGATGACCGCTCTACTTTTGGCGGCCTCGATTTCCTTCACGCCCATTTGGGCTGAAGAGACCGGAACCGCCCCGCCGGCGGCACCCCCTGCGCCGGCGGCGACAGCCGCAGCGCCGGAGGCAGCCCCTGCACCTCCCCCCGCACCCGACCCGAACGGATCCAACACCGGCGGCATCGGAGACGTCACTGCAAAGGTTCCCGGCAAACCAACCTTAGAGGAGGTCGCCGCCGAGACGGGACATACCAAAGTCGCCGTCAATATGATGTGGACCTTGATCACCGGATTCCTCGTGATGTTCATGCAATGCGGGTTCGCGCTGGTGGAGACCGGCTTCACCCGTGCCAAGAATGTGGCTCACACCATGGGGATGAACTTCATGGTTTATGCCGTCGGGATGACCGGCTTCTGGATCATGGGCTTCGCGCTCATGTTCGGCGGTGTCGGGGCGCTCGGCACCTTGGGAAGCACCCCGCTTCTCGATTCCGAATTTACCATTAACCTGTTTGGAAAAACCTTTGGTCTCTTCGGGCACAAAGGGTTCTTCCTCTCCGGAGCGACCTACGATGTCGCCATCTTTACGATGTTTCTCTTCCAGATGGTCTTCATGGACACCGCCGCGACGATTCCGACCGGCGCGATGGCCGAACGATGGAAATTTCTTCCTTTCGTCGTCTTCGGCTTCTTCATCTCGATGGTCACCTACCCGATTTATGGAAACTGGGTCTGGGGGGGCGGCTGGCTCTCACAACTGGGAGCGAATTTCGGTTTGGGTCATGGGGCGGTTGACTTTGCCGGCTCGGGAGTCGTCCACATGGTCGGCGGCGTCACCGCGCTGGCCGGGGCGATGATCCTCGGTCCTCGAATCGGAAAATATAATAAAGACGGCAGCGCCAACCCGATCCCGGGCCATCATATCCCGATGGCGATCGCCGGAACGTTTATTCTCGCCTTTGGGTGGTTTGGGTTTAATCCGGGCAGCACCCTCGCCGGAACCGATCTTCGGATCTCGGTCGTCGCGGTCAATACGATGCTTGCTTCGGCCTCCGGGGCGCTCGTTGCGATGATCTACATGTGGACCAAATATGGAAAACCCGATCCCTCTATGATGGCCAATGGAATGCTCGCCGGATTGGTGGCGATTACCGCGCCCTGCGCTTTCGTCACCGCCGGTTCAGCCTTCCTCATCGGAGCCATCGCAGGCCTGCTTGTCTGCATCGCGGTCTTCTTCGTTGAACGGACATTGAAAATCGATGATCCGGTCGGCGCCATCTCCGTCCATGGGGTCTGCGGGGCGTTCGGCGTTCTTTCCGTCGGCATCTTCGCAGACGGAACCTATGGAGACGGCCTGAATGGGGTAAAAGGAACCGTAAAAGGAATCCTTTATGGGGATGGCGGGCAACTGTTGGCGCAGTCGATCGATCTCATTGCCAACTTCGTCTTCATCTTCGTCGCCTCGTACGCCTTCTTTAAGCTGGTCGATTTGACGATCGGGAACCGGGTCTCTCCTGAGGTGGAGCTCGAAGGACTCGATATTCCGGAAATGGGGGTGGTTGGTTATCCCGAGTTCAGCTTATCGCACCTCTCCGCTTCCGCTCCTCCGTCGGAGCCTTCTATTACGAAAAAACCGATGAAGAAGGAGGAAGTATTGCGGTAAAGCGTTCATCGCCAGAGTGGTAGAACGGTATCAGGGCGATGGGAGGTTTAGGTTTTCTCCTCCCATTGCCCTTTGCCATCTGACATCATCAGCTCCGGATCAAAAGAGGGGATGCAATGCAAGAGTGGGTTCGGATGACAAGCTTAAATGAGCTTCCGTTGGGCACCGGGAAAAAGGTTTCGATGAACGGGAAAGACTTCGCTGTCTTTCATCTGAGCCTTGGGCTTTTTGTATTGGACAATCATTGCCGCTATCGCGATGGCGATCTCGGCCAAGGGAAGATTCAAGGCCAAACCGTGATCTGCACTCAACACGGATGTCGATTCAATATTGTTTCAGGCGAATGTCTCGATAATAAAGATATTCAGCTTGGGACCTACCGGGTCAAGACGACCGACCAGGAGATCTTCGTTCAGATCTATTAAATGGTCTTTTATCGATGGAGACGACGATGAAAAAGGTAGAGGCAATCATCAAACCTTTCAAATTGGAAGAGGTCAAGAAGGCCCTTTCGGATATCGGCATTTATGGAATGACGATCACAGAGGTGAAAGGGTTCGGCCGTCAAAAGGGCCATAAAGAGCAATATCGGGGGGCCGAATATACGATCGAATTCGTCCCGAAGATTAAGGTGGAGATTGCCCTCTCCGATGACGAAGAGGAGAAGGTGGTCGCCACGATCATGGCCGCCGCCAAAACCGGAACCATCGGCGATGGAAAGATCTTCGTCACCCCCTTGGGCGAGGCGGTCCGGATTCGAACGGGAGAAACCGGCGAGGCCGCCCTTTAAGATCAGACAGGTGGGAATGCTTCAGATTCTGAAAGGGCGGAGGGATTGATCGACCCCCTTCGCCCTTTCGTCCCTTTCGCAGAGTCGCATAGTAAAGACGGGATAAAAGATGGTCTTTGGGTTCGCTCTCATTCTCTCGATGATCTTGATCCCGCAGGCGGCTTTCGCCGCCGGGAGCGGCGAAGGGAGCGGCCCGCCGCTCTGGATGGCGCTGCCGTTCGTTCTTCTGCTGGCCGCGATCGCGCTTGGCCCGACGGTGGGACAGCGATGGTGGGGAAAATATTATCATGCCTTCTCCTTTGCATTGGTCGGCCTCGTCGTTTTATTTTACCTTCCCTCTCCGGACGGGGCGCGTCCGCTGCTGCACGCCGCCTCCGACTATCTCTCCTTCATCATTCTGATCGGCGCGCTCTTTGTGATCAGCAGCGGCATCTGGATTCAGATCAATCGTCCGGCAACCCCGCTCCTCAACACCCTCCTCCTTCTCTCCGGCGCGCTCTTGTCGAATCTGCTCGGGACGACCGGCGCGTCGATGCTCCTGATCCGTCCCTACCTCTCGATCAACCGGGGACGCCTGCACGGCTACCACCTCGCCTTTTTTATTTTCATCGTCAGCAACATCGGCGGCCTCCTCACCCCGATCGGAGACCCTCCGCTCTTTCTCGGCTATCTCAAAGGGATTCCCTTTTTCTGGGTGGTCCGGGCCGTTTGGCCGATCTGGCTCTGGGCAATCGGGTTCCTCCTCACCCTCTTCTTCCTGATCGATTTGACCGCCGCGCGCCGGGCCGCCCGCCTCGGTCTCGTACCGGAAACCCGAGTGACGGAACCGCTTCGGATCGAGGTCGTCGGGAAACACCAATTTTTACTCTTGGCGATCATCATCGGAGCGATCTTCCTGGAGAGCCCGATTCGAGAAGGGATCATTCTGGCCGCCGCCGCTCTGTCATACTCGACCGCCTCGAACCAGGCCTACGAAGGAAACCAGTTTTCCTTCGCCCCCCTCAAGGAGGTCGCCATTCTCTTCTTCGCCATCTTCACCACCATGGCGCCGGCGCTGGAGTGGCTCTCCGCCCATTCCGGCGAGTTGGGTCTGGTGCAGCCGGGCCATTTTTTCTGGGGGAGCGGTCTCCTCTCTTCGGTCCTGGACAATGCCCCGACCTATCTTAATTTCTTTACCATCATTTCGGGGCGCCACCCGACCTCCACGCTGGAGGCCCTCCTCGTCTCCAACGGGATTTTCATTCAAGCGATCTCCGTCGGATCGGTTTTTTTTGGTGCGAACACTTACATAGGCAATGGACCCAATTTCATGGTAAAATCGGTTGCGGAACAGGCCGGAATGATTCCGCCGACCTTCATGGGATATATGGTTCGCTATGCCTTCCCGATCTTGGTTCCCCTATATCTCTTCATCTGGATTCTCTTCTTTCGAGGCGTCTGAGTTGAACCGATTCCACATTTGTTTCCCACATTAAGAAGAGAACGGTTGAAAGGAGAGATGGATCCGTCCCCCAATATACTCAATGATCTTCGGAGCCATTTTCTAGAAAAACAGAAGGAGATCCGCGCCTTTCACAATCAAGGCGGGGCCGGTCTGCGGGTGGTCGAAGCCCTCTCCGATTTGGCGGATCATCTTCTGTTAAGAGGCTTCCAAACGATCAATCCGACGCTCGTCCAGGAGTGGGGAGGGGCGATGGTGCCGATCGGCGGTTACGGCCGCCGAGAGCTCTCGCCGGCCTCCGACATCGATCTGATGTTCCTCTTCCCGGAAGGCCGGCCGCTGCAGGCAGGAAAGCTCGCCTCCGAGCTCCTCCCCTTTTTTTGGGATCTCGGATATAAAATCGGCCACAGCGTTCGGAACGTAGAAGAGTGCATCGCCGCCGCGAAACAGGACCCTCTCATCGCCACCTCGCTTCTGGAATCGCGCCTTCTCACCGGCGACCGGGCGCTCTTCCAACAGTTTCATGAAGCGTTCTTCTCCAAGGTGGTCGGAAAAAATTTAAAGGGATTTCTGGCCGCCCTCAATGAGGGAAGAGAGGCCGGTCGGAAGGAGTTCGGCGCGACCCCCTATCTGTTGGAGCCGAACTTAAAACAAAGCCCCGGCGGGCTGCGGGACATTCACCACCTTCGCTGGGTGGCGCTCGCCCGGTACCGGACCAATTCGCTTGCACAGCTCTTTCAGTGGGGGCTCCTCTCCAATGCGGAATATTCGAGCCTGACCACCGCGCTCGACTTCCTCTGGCGCATTCGAAATCAGCTTCACTTTCAGGCGGGAAAAGCCTCGGATCATTTGACGATGGAACTGCAGGAAGAGCTCGCCCCGTTCTTTCATTTCGAAAACCGACGCGATCTGATGCGGCAATATTACATCCTGACCGGATGGGTGATCGAAATTTCCGACCGGTTTATCCGGGACGCCTTTCCGGCCAGCCGGTGGAATAAATGGCGTCGGACCTGGCAGACCCGCCAGGTCGCCCCCGGCTTTCAGCTCGTCTCCGAGGAGATCGTCCCGCAGGCGGAGAACCTCTTTCAATTTTTCGCGAAGGATGAAAACCTCTTTCAGATTTTCCTCCTCGCCAAAGAGCATCATGCCCGAATCCCCGGCCCGATCCTCGAAGTGCTGCACCAGGTGGCCGAACAGGAGCGGGACCGGCCGGTCTCGCCCGAAGGGGCCCAACGCTTCCGAAGCATTCTTGCCAGGCCGGGCGGAATCGCCGACACGCTGCGTCTGATGCACCGGACGCATGTTCTCTGGCGGATCATCCCGGAGTTCGGCCGGATCAACCGCCTGGTCCAGGAGAGCCGATCCCATTTCTTCACCGTCGATGAGCACAGCTTCCGTGCTGTGGAAGAGGCGGAGCGGCTGGCCGCCGAGAGCGGACCGATCGGGAAGATCTACGCCGGAATTCAGCGGAAAGATCTCCTCCACCTCGGCCTTCTTTTGCACGATGTCGGCAAGGGGCGGCCGGAAGATCATAGTGAAATCGGGGCGACAATCGCCGAGGCGGTCGGCACACAGCTCGGTTATACCGAAGATGATCGATCCCTGCTGATCTTTTTGGTCCGCCGTCACCTGATTCTCTCCGAGGTGGCCCTCTATCGCGATTTTTCCAATGAACCGATTCTTTTGCAATTTGCCAAAGAGGTGGCCCGACCGGAGACGCTGAAGAAGCTCTTTATCTTGACCTGCGCCGACATCCGGGCGGTCGGCCCCGGCACCTGGACCACCTGGAAGGGAGAGCTGCTGCTGAAACTCTACCAAGAGGCGATCTCGATCCTGGCTGGCGAGGCGTCCGATCCGGAAGATCAAAAAACCGCCGCCATCTTGACCCGGCTCCGCCAGGAGGCAAAAGGAAAATATCCGGAGGTCTGGCTGGAGGAGACGCTCGCCGCCTTGACCCCCCGCTATCTTCTGGCGACGCCGTTTGAAAAAGTTTTGGTCGATCTCTCCGCTTTTTTTCACCTGCTGATCGATCCGATCCATGTCGGGGCGCGCCCTCTGCCCGAGCTGGGGATGACGGAGTATACCCTCTATACCTATGACCAGATCACGCCGGGCCTCTTCTCCAAGATGACCGGGGTCTTGGCCGCAAAAGGGCTCCAGATTATGGCGGCGCAGGTCTTCACACAGACCAACGGCTTTGTCGTCGACACCTTTCAAGTGATCGACCCGGACTATACCGGAGCGGTGCCGCCCGAGCGGGTCGAGACGATCTCACAGGAGGTCCGCAACGTCCTGACCGGCAAGGAGACGATTGCAAAGCTCTTTGCCCGAGGGGAGCGATTTCGCCTGCAGAAGAGCCGGCCGCCGGCCGTGTCGGTGCGGGTGGAGCTCGACAACGACAGCTCGCATCACTTTACCATCATCGATATTTTTGCCCCCGACCGGAGGGGCCTTCTTTATGCCATCGCCAAGACCCTCTTCGACCTGGAGCTCTCGGTCCACTCGGCGAAGATCGCCACCCGACTCGATCAGATCGTCGACGTATTTTACGTACAAGGTCCCGATCATGGGAAGATCACCGACCCGGAGCAAATCCATGCGGTGAAAGAGCAACTCACGCTGGAGATCGAGCAGGTTTTTTCAATTAAGGAAGGAAAGTAACTAAGCGTCAAACCCAGAGGAGGAATGATGGCAATCGATCAAAAAAAGGGAATTCAAGGACTTCTCGTTTTATTTTTTTTAATCACTTTAATCGGGTTCACTCCGGCCTTCTCTTCCGCCGAAGAGGCGCCCGCACCTCCGGCGGCGACCCCGGCACCGCCTTCCTCTACACCGGCCGCTCCGGACGCCGCCGCGCCCCCGAAAGTCGATACCGGCGACACTGCCTGGCTCCTCGCCTCTTCGGCGCTGGTTCTTCTGATGACCCCCGGGCTCGCCCTCTTCTACGGCGGGATGGTCCGGACCAAAAATGTGTTGGGGACGTTCATGCAGAGCTTCATCTTGATCTGTGTAATCAGCATCCAGTGGGTGCTCTGGGGTTATTCTCTCTCCTTCGGCCCCGACCAAGGAGGGGTCATCGGGAGCCTGGCCTGGCTGGGGCTCAATGGGGTGGGGCTGGAGCCGAATCCTGATTACGGCGCGACCGTGCCGCACCAGGCCTTCATGATCTTCCAGGCGATGTTCGCCATTATTACGCCTGCGCTGATCACCGGCGCCATCGCCGAGCGGATGAAGTTCTCCGCCTTTTTGGTCTTCTCGCTTCTCTGGGCGACCTTGGTTTATGATCCGCTGGCGCACTGGGTGTGGGGGGTCGGCGGGTGGATGCGCAACATGGGTGCGCTTGATTTCGCCGGCGGCACCGTCGTTCACATCAGCTCCGGCGTCTCTGCGCTGGCCGCGGCCCTCTATATGGGGAAGCGGGTCGGCTATGGAAAAGATCCGATGCCGCCGCATAACCTGCCGATGACGGTCCTCGGCGCCGGGATTCTCTGGTTCGGTTGGTTCGGCTTTAACGCCGGAAGCGCCGTCGCCTCCGGGTCTCTCGCAACCTCCGCCTTTGTCGTGACGAATACCGCGGCGGCAGCCGCGGCCCTCACCTGGATGATCGTGGAGTGGTCGCATCGCGGCAAGCCGACCGTGCTCGGCGCCGTCAGCGGCGCGGTGGCCGGATTGGTCGCCATCACACCGGCGTCCGGCTTTGTCGGTCCGATCTCTTCTATTTTTATCGGGATCGGCGGCGGGGCGGTCTGCTATTTCGGTGCGGTGATCCTGAAGAACAAACTCGGCTATGACGACTCCCTCGATGCCTTCGGCGTCCATGGACTCGGCGGCACCTTCGGCGCGTTGGCCACCGGGCTCTTTGCCACAAAAGCGATCAATGCCGCCGGTGCCGACGGGCTCTTCTTCGGAAACCCCAAGCAGCTGATGATTCAGGGAATCACGGTGGCGGCCACCTGGGTCTTCGCCTTCGTCATGACGATGATCCTCCTTAAAATAGTCGATGCAACCATCGGACTGCGCGTCACGCGGGAGGACGAGATCACCGGGCTCGACATGTCGGAGCATGGGGAGACCAGTTACAATCTTTAATTTCTTTCGTTTATAATAGCCTTTTTCTCATCTAAGGAGATGGAGAGATGAAGAAGATCGAAGCGATTATCAAGCCGTTCAAGTTGGAAGAGGTGAAGAAGGCGTTGAATGACGTGGGGATTCTCGGCATGACGGTCACGGAGGTCAAAGGCTACGGCCGACAAAAGGGACACAAGGAGCTCTACCGCGGCGCGGAATATACGATTGAATTCGTTCCGAAGCTGAAGATCGAGATCGCCCTCCCGGAAAAAGATGTCGACAAGGCGGTGGCGACGATTCTTGCCTCCGCTAAAACCGGAAGCATCGGCGACGGGAAGGTCTTCGTGACCGATCTGGAGGTGGCGGTTCGCATCCGAACGGGCGAGAGCGGGGATGCGGCGCTCTAAAAGAAAGTGTGGAATTCGGCGTGCGGAGTGAAAACGGCCTTCATCTATTTATCTTCATTCCGCACTCCGAACGATTTCTACGACGACCCCTCCCTTGATCTCTTCGCGGGGAGGGAGGCATTTCTTCACACGAACGGTCACCGAGGCCACCCGGGGATCTTTTAACACTTTCGCGGCAATCCGCTCGGCGAGGGTCTCGATCAGGTGAACTTGGCTCTCCCGTCCGATCCGTGCGATCTCTCCGGAGAGCCGATCGTAGTCGATCGTCGCTTCAAGGCGATCCGCCTCGGCGGCCCGCTTTAAATCGCAGCGCATCTCCACGTCGACCGACAGACGCTGGCCGATGGTCCGCTCTTCTTGCGTCACCCCGCAGTGGCCGTGAAACTCTATTTGATGGATAATCAGTTTGTCCATTTATCTGTGGGGGCCCGTCCGGCAAGTGATAAAGAAAGGGTCCTCCGATGCCCCCACACCCCGCGGCTCGCACCGGCAAAGCCGGCTGCTCGCCTTTGTTGTTTTTGGATCCGGGTTTTCAGGAAGCCTGCTTCCTGGAAGACTGATAGCGGCAGCCACACATTCCATTCACAATTTTCGGCGCTCTCTCTAATTAATCGACGGGGAGCTGGATCAGGTGGGAGAGCGGCTTTCCCTCGATGAGATGCTCTCGGACGAGCCGGTCGGCTTCTTTTTCCTCGACATGGCCGTACCAGGTCCCTTCCGGATAGACAACGAGATTCGGGCCGTTGCCGCATTGGCCGAGGCAGCGACAGAGGGTCACCCGGACACTTCTGCGAAGGTGGTGCTTTTCTAAGCTGGTCTGAAGGGTTTGCAGTGTTTCTTCCGCCCCCTGCTGGCTGCAGGTCGGCCCGGTACAGACGAAGAGATGATAAAACATGGGTCCCCCGATTCAGCCGGGTTATAACATACCGACCGGCAAATGTAAACGCCGGTCAGAGCGGGCCGATATCTTTAAAATCTTTAATATTCTCTTTCATAAACTGCTTCAGCTTCTTGATCAGATTTTCTTCGAGCTGGCGAACCCGCTCCTTTGAGATACTGTATTTTTTACCGAACACATCGAGCGTCTTGGGGTGCTCCGATAAGATGCGATCTTGAAGGATCTCCAACTCCCGCGGCTTCAGCGTTTTTGAAAATTCCTTCAGCTTCGCCTGAAAGAGATCCCGGAGCTCATCGTTCGCCAGTCGCTCATCGGCCGGCTCCTGATCCGATGGGAGAATGTTCGCCAGCGTTTCATCCGACTCGGCGCCGACCGGCTCATCCAGAGAATGCTCCCTTCCTCCGAGCCGCTGCTCCATCTCAATAACCTCTTTTTCTTTCACATCGAGTCGGTCTGCCAGAAGTTTGGGGCCGGCTTCGTAACCCATCTTCTCCAACCGCTCCCGCTCCTTAGAAAGCCGGAAGAAGAGTTTTCGTTGCGCCTCGGTGGTGCCGATCCGGACCAGCCGCCAATTCTGAAGGATGTATTTTAAAATATAGGCCCGAATCCACCAGGTCGCGTAAGTCGATACACGGATGTCTTTATACGGATCAAACTTTTTGATCCCTTGCATTAAGCCGACATTCCCCTCTTGAATCAGATCCATGGTGTTGAAGGGGAGATTCTTATACTCCATGGCGATTGAGACGACGAGGCGAAGATGGGAGAGGACCAGCTGCGTGACCGCCTGAAGATCCCCCTCTTCTTTAAATTTAATCGCAAGCCGTTTTTCCTCCTCTCGGCTTAGAAACGGATATTTTCGAACTTCGGCCAGGAATCGCTGAAGGGGATCATAAATCGTGAGCCCCTGCTCCTCCGGCTCGCCGTCGATTTCTGGGATCAGCCCTACTCCGTCCGTCTGATCTATCTCTGCTCCCGGCTCTGCTTCCGGCCCCGGCTCTAGCTCTTCCTCTATATCTTCGATGTCCGACTCTTCCATTTTCGAATCCAATGTAAAACGAAGGGGAAGTATAACAAAAAACAGATCGATAAAAAAGATACTGGGAGGAAATGGTCCCCCCTTGACCTGGAGGAAAGGCGACTTATGTTAAAAACGTGTGGTTCATCAATTTGTAATAAGTTTGGATGAGCCCGCTTCTGAAATGGAAAGGAGAAGAACGATTTAATTGACCCGCCCTGCAGGCGGATTATTGAAAGGAGGAATCTATGGCAATCGCAAAATGGGAACCCCTGAAAGACCTGGTCACATTGCAGGATCGGATGAATCAATTCTTGTCGGATACCCTAAACACGTATGAGACCGAAAACGGACGGACCGTTCAAGACTGGATCCCTGCGGTCGACATTTATGAGGACGCCGATGCGATTCAGCTCCACGCGGAGCTCCCCGGTATGGAGATGAAAGAAATTGAGGTCAAAGTGGCGAACAATCTCCTGGAAATTAAGGGAGAAAAAAAGATCGAGAAGGAAGATAAAAAAGAGCACTACTATCGGATAGAACGGGTGTTCGGCCGATTTGCCCGCTCCTTCCGGCTTCCCGGAACGGTCGATCAGGAGAAAATCAAGGCGAAATATGAAAAGGGTGTCCTCACCCTGACCCTCCCCAAACGCGAAGAGACCAAACCGAGAAGCATCACCGTCGAAGTCCATTAATCTTGTTGAAAGATCGCCCCGTGCCCCGATCGGATCGGCCGGGGCGATCTTTTTGCTTTAAAGATCCAGAAGCGTCTCTTATCATTTCCGCTCATATCGAATTGAACATAAGCGCTGCCGAGATCTCTCCGGCTGCTCTCCTCTTCAGTTTTTCGCTCTCCGTAATCCTGGATCGCATCATCATATATTCCTCTCACTTTATAGGCCCTCGGCACGAATACGCTTTCGGCCATCCAAGGCTTCCGGGAAAACCCCTTAATCGTTACGCCGATTTGCCTCAGTTTCGAAAGGCTTTCCTTCGGGCATAAAGATAAGGCAACAAGATCAGGAGGATCAGGATAAAAATCATCCGAATCCGATGCGGAGGAGGGAGGACCAGACGGCTGACCGTTGCGCTGGCCAAACCATAGAGAGAATAAAAGATGAAAAGAGGATACGCCCACCGGCGGCCGAGGATGGCGCCATAACCGGAGGCAAAATGAAGCACGGGAGAAAGGAATTTAAAAAACCATCCCGCCGGTCCGGTCAGCTTCATTCCAAAAACAGGAAGCCCGTACGCTGGGTTCGCGATAATAATATAGGTATCCATGACCCCCGAGAGAATCATCAGAACGCCCAAAAAAATAATGTCGGCCGGAACGGATTGGCGAGCTGGAACGATTTCCTCTGACATCGAGGACATGGTTTCCTCCCCTGCCGAGAGATGTTTTGTATGTAAGAGACCGCTCGGTAACAGGTATGATTATTTTTTATCACAGTCACCGACCACAATCAATTGCAAAAGCGGATCGCTCTTGCCGGTTCTCGCTTTCCAGGAAATGGCGCCATCGCTCAAAAACCGCGGTCGATAGCGATGTAAGGAAGGGATCGGTTACGCGACCAATAGGAAGAGAAAGTAAAAAACGGAGTAAGATGAAGGTAGGGGTGTAATGACGACATCGGCAATGGAAAGGAGGCGCCATGAACCGGAGAGACGCATTAAAAATCGGAATGCTGGGGACAATCGCCTATTTTATGGACCTTTGGCCGGTACGCGCTGAAGCGCCTGAAGAGGCCTTCGAGATTAAAAAAACGGAAGAGGAGTGGCGGGCGGTCCTGACCTCGGAGCAATTTAATGTCCTCCGAAAAGAGGCGACGGAGCCTCCCTTCAAAAATCCCTATTTCAACAACAAAAAACCGGGCCTCTACAGCTGTGCCGGATGCGACCTCCCCCTTTTCTCCTCCGAGACCAAATATGACAGCCACACCGGCTGGCCGAGCTTCTGGAAACCGATCGAGCCGACGGCGGTCCGTACGAAAACCGACTGGAAGCTCCTCTACCCCCGGACCGAGGTCCATTGCCGCCGATGCGGAGGCCATCAAGGACACCTCTTTGATGACGGTCCCCCGCCGACGCGGCTTCGGTACTGTATCAATTCGGCCGCGTTGAAATTTGTCCCAAAATAAACGGCGCTTAAGGAGAGCGCGGCCTCAAGCGTCGGGTCGGCACCGCATTCCACGGGTCATCGGGCCACGGATGTTTCGGATAGCGTCCCTTTAACTCTTTCTTGACCTCAGCATAGGTCCGTTCCCAGAAGCCGCGCAGATCTTGGGTCACTTGGATGGGACGACGCGCCGGGGAGAGAAGATGGAGCGTGACCGGCACCTTCCCCCAGGCGACCCGGGGCGTTTCGGCAAGCCCGAACATCTCTTGCAGTTTGACGGCGAGCACCGGCGGCTCTCCAGGCCGGTATTCCAGCCGGAGTCGCGATCCGCTGGGGACCGTCAGATGGCTTGGCGCACCCTCTTCCAATCGCCGGCCTTGATTCCAGTCGAGCCGGGCTTTTAAGGCGGCGAGCAGGTCGAGCTGCTTCAGCTGCTCGCGGCGGGTGAACCGATCGAGAAAGGGGGCGAGCCATTCTTCCAACGTCTCCCCCAGCGCAACATCGGAGAGATCGGGCCAACCCTCCTCCGGAAACCAGTGACGCAGCGACAAAACCCGCGCCTGCCAATCGCGCGCCTCATCGCCCCAAGGCAGCGCGGCGACACCCAACTGCCGAACCCCCTCCAGCATCGCACCGCGAAGCCGCTCCCGATCGGGGGTGGAAAGGGGCACGCTGTCGATGACCAATTCACCGAGCCGTTCTTCCTTCAACGCAATCACCCGCTGCTGGCGCGTGTCCCACCGGATGACCGCTTCGGTCCGAACGTGCGCGGCCAGCTCTTGCCGTAATTGATCGATCTCAACGGCGGCCGCCAAATAGATCGCCCCCTCTATTTCGCCTGCGTCCAGACTCGCCACCACCAGCGTCGGCTGGCGTAGCCGCTGTTCCTGCTCCGGCAGGCGGGCGCCGCGGCCGGAAGCGAGAAGGTAGCGAACCTCTCCGGGAGCGCGCTGCTGTGCGACCCGGTCGGGATAGGCGAACGCGAGGAGGAGACCGGCCTGCTCCAGATCCCGTCCGGCGTCCGTTTTTTGGCCGCGCAGGAGCCGCTGATACTGATGCGCCGCCTGTTCGACCCGCTGGCAGGCGCTCGGATCGGCGCCGTGCGACGCTGCTCCCGCTCTCCCCTCCTCCCGAAAGGCGCGCAGCGCCTCCAGCCGATCGATCAGATTGCAAGAGCGCCGCCGATCCCCAACGAGGATCTCTCGCTCCGACAACAACGCGGCAAGGTCGCAGGCGAGACGGCCGAATCCGCGCGCCTCGGCCCGGGACAACATGTGCGCCAAACGGGGATGCAAGGGGAAGGCGACCATCGCCCGGCCCGACGGGGTGATCGATCCCGCTTCGTCCAACGCGTCGAGTTCCGTCAGCAAGCGGCGTGCTTGGGCGAGGGCCGCCTGCGGAGGGGGGTCGAGCCAGGAGAGGGTGTCGGCCTCGCGCACCCCCCACTGCGCAAGCTCGAGCGCCAGCGGCGTCAGATCAGCGGTGCGGATTTCGGGAATCGGCTGGGCCATCAACCCCCGCTGCGTCGCCTCACTCCAGAGCCGGTAGCAGA
This sequence comes from Candidatus Manganitrophaceae bacterium, assembly GCA_016200325.1. Classification (NCBI taxonomy): domain Bacteria; kingdom Pseudomonadati; phylum Nitrospirota; class Nitrospiria; order Candidatus Troglogloeales; family Candidatus Manganitrophaceae; species Candidatus Manganitrophaceae bacterium. The sequence goes on along the minus strand of JACQEZ010000011.1, from coordinate 614,855 downwards.
TGCCGGGACCGAGCCGTCCGGCGCGGCCCGCCCGCTGTTCGGCCGAAGCGCGGGAAATCCGCTTGGTCGTCAGCCGGGTCAATCCGCGGGCCGGATCAAATTCGGGAACCCGGACAAATCCGGCATCGATCACCACGCCGACCCCCTCGATGGTCAAACTCGTCTCCGCAATCGGCGTCGCGAGCACCACCTTGCGCCCCCCCGTCGTCGGTCGGAGGGCACGATCTTGTGCCTCCCAAGGCAGGTCGCCATACAATGGAAAGAGTTCGATCCGGCGCGGACTCAACAGCGGCGTGAGCAGCGCCTGCGTCCGGCGTATCTCGGACGACCCCGGAAGAAAGACGAGGAGGTCTCCTGGGTCCCGGTCGAGCGCCTGGAGGACTGCTTGATGGACGACCTGCGGCAGTCGGCCTTCAGGATCGCGGGAAGCGTAACGGATGTCGACCGGAAATTGTCGCCCCTGACTCGTGATCACCGGTGCGTCGCCGAGGAGGGAGGCCACGGCGGCTCCCTCCAGCGTCGCCGACATGACGAGGAGCTTTAAATCGTCGCGCAAGACCCGTTGACTGTCGAGACAGAGGGCGAGGGCGAGATCGCCATGGAGATGCCGTTCATGAAACTCATCGAAGATCACGAGACCGACCCCTTCCAATGCCGGATCGGACTGCAAGCGACGGGTCAGAATTCCCTCGGTCAGCACTTCGATCCGGGTCTTCTTTGAAACCTTTGTTTCGAAGCGAATCCGATAGCCGACCGTCTCGCCGACCGATTCTCCCAACAGCGCCGCAATCCGCGCCGCCGCCGCCCGTGCCGCCAGCCGGCGCGGCTCCAGCATCAGAATCGACCGATCTCTCAGCCACGGCTCTCGCAGCAGAGCCTGCGGAATGCGGGTCGTCTTGCCGGCGCCGGGAGGCGCCTGTAAAACCACGGCAGAATGAGCGGACAAACGCTGCCGCAGTGGGGGGATGACTTCATCAATCGGGAGTGACATCTTCCTCCAGAAAAGAGGGCGCGCCGCGGAGGCGCCGGCCGTCAGCGATTATACACCGCCTCAATAAAATAAGGGAGGTCGGAGAACCGACTCCCCCGTGTGAATCCCCTTGACAAAAGAGAAATTAATTTCGTTGATTTTTTATAAAAAATCATGGTACAAGTGAGGGGAGTCCATTGTAAAAGTTGAAGAGGAGAAAACCGGATCGGCTGCAGCTATTACAACTCGCTGCAGCTTTTTTTTTAACTTAGAACAATGGACGTTGCCATCAGCGAGAGCTGATAAAAAAGAGGAGAAACACCCAATGATCAAAGGAACAGTAAAGTGGTTCAACGGCAGCAAAGGCTATGGATTTATTACCCGTGAGGATGGGGGAGCCGATGTGTTTGTTCACTTTTCGGCCATTGTCGGTGACGGCTACAAGTCCCTTGAAGAAGGCAACAAAGTCGAATTCGATGTCACGCAAGGGCAGAAAGGTCCTCAAGCCACCAATGTCAGATTAATTTCCTAAAGGGATTTTTTCTGATCGAATCGCCCCGCCGGATTTTTCCTCCGGCGGGGCTTTTTTGTTTTGAAAACGGCTCGAATCGTCCTCCCCCTGACTTGCCCCTGACGTTGGGCTTGGCCTGTGGTATGATTGCTTTATCCTGCACTGTCCGCTACAATTAATTTAAGAGATGTTCCAACGAAAATTTATTATCATGAACGAGGGCGTAAGTATGAATAAAAAAAAGTCGTCCCTTTTTCGAGTCGGTCTGCTCCTCATCATCCTCTGGGTCGCCCTGCTGAATTTGCAGGGGGCCGATGCAGCCAATAAGATCGAATTCAAAATTCCGGAAGGCCGGACCGAGTTTTCACCCAAAACACAACAGATCAAAATGGGGAGCCAGGTCACCTGGATTAATGAAGACAAGCGAACCCACTTTCTGACCGCCGCCGATCCGAACCGGAAAGAGCCGGCGCATGTCGTCGATGATCTTTTGATTCACCATCTCCTTCCCCCCGGCGAGACCTTTCAAATGCAATTTGATAAGCCCGGCACCTACGACTTCTTTTGCGCCATTCACATGGAAATGCGCGGCACGTTGACCGTCACGCCGTAATTCAACGTCTCGTTTGTATTGAGCCTCTCCCCATCGCATCCTCCCGGCAGCCCTCCTTGATATCGATCGCTTCAAATCCATGGTTGGGATAACAGCCTCTCTGCTCATCTTTATTTAAGCTATTTCGCTTCACCTATGAGTGAACTTAACGCGTTTCTAAAGCCACCGAGCCATCGCCCGATCCTCCTTATGAAGTCCGTCCGAGCGCCTGCAGCAGACGCGCCCGCGCGGAGGCGAGATTGTAGTCGGCCTGCACCTTCTGCGCCTCGGCGTTGGTCAAGGCAAGCTGCGCATCCGACAGCTCGATAATATTGCCGACCCCCGTTTCGTACCGCTTCTCCGCCAGCCGGAGCTGCTCTTTCGCGTTGAGCACCGCTTCGCCCGCCGCCCCGATGGCCGCCTGAGCGGCCAGGACCGCCAGGCGCGCTTGGTCGACGACGAGGCGCACCTCCTGCCGAAATGTATCGACCTGGGCGTTGAGATTGGTCAGATTGGCGCGGGCCTCTCTGCTTTGTGCCCGGGTCAATCCCCCTTGGAACAACGGCCAGGAGAGAAGGACATTGGCATCCCAATTCCACGCGAGATCTCCGAGTCCGGTTCCCGCCTTGGTCAGGTCGGTCGACACGCTCAGGGTCGGCCAATAGGCCCCCTTAATCGATCGCATCGTCAACTCCTGCGCGCGGACCTGGTTTGCGAAGGCGGCGAATTCCGGCCGGGCTTTCAGCGCCTCCTCCAGCAGCGGGTCAATCGGACTGTTCTCATTCTCGAGCGGAGGAAGGGTCTCATCGACGACGTCATAATTCGTCGGACCTTCGATTCCCATTGCCTGATTCAACTGGGCCTTGCCGGTCTCATACCCGTTCTGAGCGTTGATCAGCTGCACACGGGCATTCGCCAGGTTGGTCCGGGCCTGTGCCAGATCGATTTCCGGTTGGGTGCCGACCTGGACAAATCCTTGGACCTGAACAAAGTGCCGCTCCTGGTTCGCCAGCGTCTCCTGCGCGACCTGAAGCAACTCTTTCGCGGCGCGCGCATTAAAGTAGGCGATCCGGAGGTTGAGGTCGATCTCAAGAAGGGTAGCCCGCTCGGTCTCGGCCTGCGCTTGCGCAATCGCCTTGGCGGCCTTCCATCGCCCCGTCGTTTGACCAAAGTCATAGACGAGCTGGCTCGCGCCAAGGCCGAAGCTGTAAAAGTCAAAGGTGTCGAACCGGGACAAGGGGTTGATCGTGGAGAAGGTCGTCGCGCCGGGACGAATGACCCGATTGGCCGTGGCCCGTTGATAGTTGGCGTTTGCACTTACCTGCGGCAAGAGGGGCGCGCGCGCCTCATCGGCGCGGGCGCGGGCCGCTTCCGTACCGGCGCGGGCTTGGCGGAGTTGAGGTTGGTTTGTCCGGGCAGTCTGAAGCGCCTCTCCCAGGGAAAGGGTTCGGGGGGGAGAGGTCTCCCCCCACGCCGGCGTTGAGAGGAGCAGAAGCGTGATGGTAAATCGGATGATGGCGTCTCTTTTCGGCATAACCCTCCTATGAATGTTTCTCGCCGCCGGGCTCGCTGACCCGCATGAGCCCTTCCTGCGCCGCCCCGGTCGTTTGGAAAGATCCCTCCCGGCGACGGTGTTTGGAAAAGCGATCGAGCGTCAGATAGATGACCGGGGTCGTGTAAAGCGTGAGAAGCTGAGAGAGGAGCAGTCCGCCGACGATCGTGATTCCGAGCGGCCGCCGCAGCTCCGCGCCGATGCCGTGGCCGAGCGCCAGCGGCAACCCGCCGAGCATCGCCGCCATCGTCGTCATCATGATTGGGCGAAAGCGCAAGAGACAGGCCTGATAAATCGCTTCTCGGGTGCTGAGCCCCTGCTCCCGTTCCGCCTCCAGGGCAAAGTCGATCATCATGATCGCATTTTTCTTCACGATCCCGATTAAAAGAAGAATTCCGATCAGAGCGATAATACTGAACTCGGTATTAAAAAACATCAGGGCCAACAGCGCGCCGACGCCGGCCGACGGCAGCGTCGACAAGATGGTGATCGGGTGGATGTAGCTTTCATAAAGGACTCCCAAGACGATATATACCGCAAAGAGCGCCGCCAGGACCAGGATCGGCTGGCTCGCCAGCGACTCACTGAAGGCCTGCGCCGTCCCTTGAAAGGAGGCATGAATGCTGGCGGGAAGGCCCATCTCCCGCTCGATCCGATGAATCGCATCGATCCCCTCTCCGAGGGCGACGCCGGGGGCCATGTTGAACGACAGGGTGACCGAGGGGAACTGTCCTTGATGGTTGATCGAGAGCGATGTCGCCGACGGCGAGAAGCGCGCGAAGGTGCCGAGCGGCACCGGCACTCCCGTTTGAGATTTCACATAAATATGGCTGAGCGCATCGGGATGCTGCCGGAACTCCGGTTTGACCTCCAACACCACCCGGTATTGATTGAGCTGGGTGAACAGCGTCGCCACCTGCCGTTGGCCGAGCGCGTCATACAAGGTATCATCCACCGCCTGCGGCAGAATCCCAAGCCGGGAGGCGGTGTCGCGGTCGATGTTCACATCGAGCTGGAGCGCATTGGTCTGCTGGTCGGTTGCGACGTCTCTGAGCTGCGGCAGCCCGCGCATCTTCTCCAGCACGCGGGGGGCCCACCGTTTCAACTCGTCGAGGTCGGCGTCCTGAAGCGTATATTGATATTGGGTCCGGCCCAAGCGTCCACCGATCCGGACATCCTGCACCGCTTGCAGGTAGAGATTGATCCCTTCCACCTGCGCCAGCTTCGGACGAAGGCGTGTGATGATCTGCTCGACAGTCGCCTTTCGTTCCGACAGCGGCTTGAGCTCAATAAACATCGAGCCGGTATTCAGCGACGAGCCCCCGCCGCCGCCGATGTTTGAGACCATGTGCGCCACGCCGGGGTCGGCCATGACCACCGCGTTGAGCGCCTCTTGACGCGTTCGCATGGCGGTAAAGGAGATATCTTGCGGCGCGTCGGAAATTCCGTTCAATTGTCCCGTGTCCTGCTGCGGAAAGAGCCCCTTCGGGATGATGACATAGAGATAAACGGTCAAGGCCAATGTTCCGAGGGTGAGGATCAACATCAAGGTATGATGGTTCAAGACCCAGCGCAGCCCGCGGTCGTAGAGATGGAGCATCCCATCGAAGAAGCGCTCCGACACCCGATAAAAGCGGCCGTGCTCCTCCGTCTCGCGGCGGCGTAAAAGACGGGAGCACATCATCGGGGTCAGGGTAAGGGAGAGAACCGCGGAAATCGTAATTGCGATGCTGAGGGTGACCGCAAATTCCCGGAAGAGCCGTCCGACCACCCCGCCCATGAGGAGGATCGGGATAAACACCGCCAACAGCGACACGCTGATCGAGACGATGGTGAAGCCGATCTGTTTGGCGCCGATGAGCGCCGCCTCCATCGGGGGCCGGCCCCGCTCGATATAGCGGGTGATGTTCTCCGTCACGACAATCGCATCGTCAACGACGAACCCGGTCGAAATGGTCAGCGCCATCAACGACAGGTTATCGAGACTGTAGCCGCAGAGATACATCGCGCCGAAGGTCGCGATGAGAGAGAGGGGAACCGCGACGCTCGGAATGGAGGTGGCCCAGCCGCTGCGCAAGAAGAGAAAGACCACCAGGATGACCAGCGCGATCGAGATGAGGAGGGTGAGCTCGACATCTTGAACGGAGCCGCGGATCGTCTGGCTCCGGTCGCTCGCCACATCGATCTTGATCGCCGGCGAGATCGACTCGCTCAGCTGGGGGAGGATCCCTTTGATCCGGTCGATGACGTCGATGATGTTCGCGCCCGGCTGGCGGCGGATGATCACGAGTACCGCCCGTTTCCCGTCGGTCCAGGCGGCGAGCCGATTGTTCTCCACGTCATCGAAGACCTTCGCCACATCGCCGAGCCGGACCGGCGCCCCGTCGCGGTAGGCCAAGATGAGCGGCCGGTAACCGTCGGCGCGAAGCAATTGGTCGTTCGCGGCGATCGTATGGGTCTGCTCGGCGCCGTTGAGCGCCCCCTTCGGCTGGTTCACCGTCGACTGGGCCAATACCGCCCGAACATCCTCCAAGCCGAGGCCGACGCCGGCCAACGCCACCGGATCGATCTGCACACGCACCGCCGGCTGCTGTCCTCCCCCGACGAAGACCTGTCCGACGCCGGAGACCTGCGATATCTTTTGGGCTAAAACGGTATTGGCCGCGTCGAACATCTGGCCGAGCGGCAGGGTGTCCGAGGTGAGCGATAAAATCAGGATCGGCGCATCGGCGGGATTGACCTTCCGATAGTTCGGGCGGGTCGGAAGGTTCGCCGGCAGATCGCCGCCGGCGGCATTGATGGCGGCTTGGACGTCGCGCGCGGCGGAATCGACATCGCGGTCGAGATCAAATTGTAAAGTGATGTTGGTCGTCCCGAGCGAGCTGCTCGAGGTCATCTCGGTCAGACCGGCGATCCGCCCGAAGCGCCGCTCCAGCGGGGTCGCCACGGCGGACGCCATCGTCTCGGGGCTCGCGCCGGGAAGGCTCGCCGAAACCGAGATCGTCGGCATGTCGACGCGGGGGAGCGGCGCCACCGGGAGCCGGAGGTAACCGGAGAGGCCGGCCAGCAGCAGCGCGGCGGCAAACAACACCGTGGCCACCGGCCTTTGGATGAAGGGACGGGAGAGATTCATCCTTTTTCACTCGAGACGGCGACCGGCGCGGGCCGCCGGCGCTGCGCCCAGCTCCGAAGCCGCTCCATATAAAGATAGATCACCGTGGTGGTATAAAGGGTCAGCAGCTGTGAGAGGATCAGGCCGCCGACGATGGAGATCCCGAGCGGGCGGCGCAACTCGGAGCCGGTGCCGCTCCCGAGCGCCAACGGCAGGCCGCCGAGGAGCGCCGCCATCGTCGTCATCATGATCGGCCGAAACCGGAGCAGGCAGGCCTGGTAGATCGACTCGCGCGGCGAGAGTCCCTGCTCCCGCTCCGCCTCCAGGGCAAAGTCGATCATCATGATCGCATTCTTCTTCACGATTCCAATCAGCAGGATAATCCCGATCAACGCAATGATGCTGAACTCGGTTCCGCAGAGCATCAGCGCCAAAAAGGCCCCCACCCCGGCCGACGGGAGCGTGGAGAGGATCGTGATCGGATGGATATAACTTTCATAAAGAACGCCGAGGACGATGTAGACGGTCAAGAGCGCCGCCACGATTAAGATCGGCTCGCTGGCGAGCGATTCGCGAAACGCCTGCGCCGTTCCGACAAAACCGGCATGGAGGCCGGGGGGAAGATTGACCTCCTTTTCGGCCTGATGGATCGCCGCGACCGCCTCGCCGAGCGACGTCCCCGACGCCAGATTAAATGACAGCGTCACGGCGGGAAACTGTCCCTGATGGTTGATTGCCAGAGCGGTGGAGGTCGGCTCAAAGTGAACGAAGGCGCTGAGTGGGACCTGCTCGCCGGTCTGAGAGCGGACGTAAATTTGGTGAAGCGCCTCGACATTCTTCTGAAACGCCGGCTGCACTTCCAAAATCACCCGGTATTGATTCAACTGAGTGAAGATGGTCGAAACGATCCGTTGCCCGAACGCGTCGTAAAGGGTGTCGTCGATCGCCTGCGGCAGAATGCCGAGTCGCGAGGCGGCATCGCGGTCGATCGTCAGGGCGAGCTGTAGGCCGCCGAGTTGCAGGTCGCTCGCCGCATCCCGCAGCTCCGGGAGGGTCCGTAATTTCTGGAGCATCTTCGGCGCCCACTCGCGGAGCTCATTGCCGTCGGCATCTTCCAGGGTGTACTGGAATTGCGTGCTGCTGACCCGATTTTCGATCTGCAGATCTTGCACCGGCTGAAGGTAAAGGGTCACCCCTTCCACCTCGGACAGCTTCGGCCGAAGACGGGCGATGATTTCCTCGGCGCCCGCCCGGCGCGCCGACCGCGGTTTTAAGGTAATCGACATCCGCCCGCTGTTGGGGGTCGGGTTGGTTCCATCGGCGCCGATGAAAGAGGAGAGACTGACCACATCCGGATCGGTCAATACGACCTCCGAGAGCGCCCGCTGCCGGTCCATCATCCGGGTGAACGACACATCGGGCGCCGCCTCGGAAATCCCGATCAGGATTCCGGTATCTTGTTGGGGAAAAAATCCTTTCGGAATCATCACCGCGAGCAGCAGGGTCAGCGCCAGCGTCGCCAGCGTCACCGCCAGTGTGAGCGGCTGATGGTCGAGGACCCACTTCAGCCCGCGATCATAAATCTGCACCATCCGATCGAAGAACCGCTCCAACGCACGCTGGAAGCGCCCCTGTTGCGTTTCGTGCGGGCGAAGGATGTGCGCGCACATCATCGCCGTCAGCGTCAACGAGAGGATGGCGGAAACGAAAATGGCAATGCTGAGGGTCATCGCAAACTCGCGGAAGAGCCGGCCGATGATCCCCCCCATGAAGAGCAGCGGGATCAGCACGGCGACGAGCGAGACGGTGAGCGACACGATCGTAAAGCCAATCTGGCCCGCCCCTTTGAGCGCCGCCTCAAAGGGGGGATCCCCCTCTTCGATATATCGGGCGATGTTCTCGATCATCACGATCGCATCGTCGACGACGAAGCCGGTGGAGATCGTCAGCGCCATCAACGTTAAATTGTTGAGGCTATAGCCGGCGAGGTACATCAAGCCGAACGTGCCGATCAAAGAGAGCGGAACGGCAACGCCGGGAATCAGGGTCGCCCGGAGGCTTCGCAAAAAGAGATACATGACCGCAACGACCAAAACGATGGTCAGCACCAAGGTGAATTGGACATCTTCCACGGAGGCCCGGACCGTCTCGGTCCGATCGCTCAGGACCGAGACGTCGATCCCTTGCGGCAGCGTCGCCCGAAGCTGCGGCAAAAGGGCCTTCACCCGGTCGGCGGTCTGGATGACGTTCGCCCCCGGCTGCCGTTGGACGTTGATGATGATCGCCCGCTGGTCGTTCGCCCAGCCGGCAAGCTGAGTGTTCTCGACGCCGTCGATTACATCACCGACGTCGCTTAAGCGAATCGGCGCGCCGTTTCGATAGGCGAGGATCAGCGGCCGAAAAGAGGCCGCCTTCAAAAACTGATCGTTGGTGGCGAGGGTAAAATTCTGCCGGGGGCCGTCGATGTTTCCTTTCGGTTGGTTGACGTTGGCCTGCGCCAGCACCTGCCGGACATCTTCCAGACTCAGCCCGGTGCCGGCAAGCGCCGCCGGATCGACCTGCACCCGGACGGCCGGCTTCTGACTGCCGTTGATCGTGACGAGTCCGACCCCGGAGACCTGCGACATCTTCTGGGCCAGGATCGAATCGGCATAGTCGTTCACCTCGCTCAGCGGAAGCAGGTCGGAGCGGACTGCGAGGGTCAGAATCGGCGCATCGGCCGGATTGCTCTTCGAGTAGGTCGGCGGCGCCGGGAGGGTCCGGGGAAGGAGGTTCGACGCGGCGTTGATGGCGGCCTGCACATCTTGCTCCGCGGCGTCGATATTCCGGTCGAGGTCAAACTGAAGGGTGATCTGGGAGGCGCCGAAGCTCGAGACCGACGTCATCTGGGTGAGCGACGGCATCTGGCCGAACTGCCGCTCCAGCGGCGTCGTCACCGCCGACGCCATCGTGTCGGCGCTGCCGCCGGGGAGGATCGTCGAGACGACGATCGTTGGATATTCGACTTGCGGAAGGGCCGAGACGGGAAGCTGCCGATACCCCGCAAACCCGGCCAAGAGCAGACCGATCGTCAGCAAGGTCGTCGCGACCGGCCGCCGGATAAACGGCTCGGAGATGCTCACGACCGGCTCCCCGCAGGACCCGGCGCCGGCGAGCCCCCCGGCATCGAGCCGGCCCCCGCCGGGGGCGTTGTACCGGAGGGAGGGGTTGCGCCGCCCGAGGCGGATGGAACGCCGGGAGCGGAGGCCGCGCCGGAGGGCGGGCCGGGCCGATCTCCGCTGCGGGGTTGCACCTTGCTGTCGGGGCGGAGCTGATTTTGTCCGTCGGTGACAACCTGCTCACCCACTTTCAATCCGCTCCGGATGACGGTGAGATCGCCTTGCGTCAACGCGACCTCGACCGGGCGCGCCTCGACCGTCTGATCGGATTTGATCACGTAGACGAAGAGCCCCTTGGGACCGCGCTGAACGGCGGGGGAGGGGACCACCATCGCATTTTTGTTTGTGGTCAGAAGCAGCCGGGTCTTCACAAATTGGTTTGGCCAGAGAAGCCGCTTCGGATTGGGGAAGACCGCCTTGAGCCGCATCGTCGCGGTGTTGACGTTGATCTGATTGTCAATCAGCTCCAGTTTTCCGGTCGCCAAGAGGGTCTCGCCGTCTTGGCTGTAGGCGTCGACCCGGAGCGCCCCTCCCCGCATCTGCTCGGCCACCCGGGTCAGGTTCTCGGCCGGGAGGGTAAAGAGGACCGAGATCGGATCGAGCTGGGTGATCAGGACGATGCCGTTCTGATCGGTGGCACGGATGAGGTTGCCCGGATCGACCTGACGGACCCCGGTAACCCCGTCGATCGGTGAGATAATCCGCGCATATTCGAGATTCAGCTTAGCGCTCTCGATCACTGCCTCATCGACCCGGACCGCCCCTTCCAATTGCCCGACCGCCGCCCGCTGGTCATCCACCTGCTGTTGGGCAATCAACTTCTGCTCGCGAAGGGTGGCGAACCGCTCGAGATTCAGCTTTCCGCTCTGCAGCAGCGCACTGTCGCGGGCGAGCGCCCCTTCCGCCTGGCGGAGCTGAATCAGAAAAGGACGGGGATCGATCTGGGCGAGCAACTCTCCGCGGCGCACCTCTTGCCCTTCTCGAAAGGAGACCTCATTGAGCCGTCCGTCGACCTGCGACTTGACCGTGACGCTTTTATATGCAGCGACGTTGCCGAGCCCTTCAAGGTAGATCGGCATATCCCGCTCCACCACCGGGGCGGCGATGACCGGAACGGCACGCGCGGCGGGGCCGCCGCTCCCAGGACCTTGGGCCGATCGGCCGGCGTCGGGGGCGGCACGCAGGCGCGCGGCGATCACGGCGGCGATCATTGCGACCGCGAGAAGAATAAAAATGAGTCCCTTTTTACCCCTCACCCCAGTCGATCTCCGACTCGTTCCGTTCAATTTGGGAAGATCGGCCTCTCCGGAAAGCTCCCGACCTTTCCCGGAGGAGACCTCTTCCCGCTCATGCGGGTCCCGCTCTTTTAGCACGTTTTATTGTCCTTTCTTCCAAAAATGACACAGGTCATCGGCTGAATCAAGTGCGGATCGATCTGGAATGAGACGGTTTCCGCACCGGCACAGGCGCTTTCTCTTCCGATCGATTCTTCAAAATCATGGCGTCGAGGCGCTCCCTGCACAAAAGAGCATTTTAATCCGGCGGGGCGCTCTCTGTTGATCGCGGATCTTCGGGAAAGGGACGACCGCCATCATGCCGCATCGTCGGCAAGCCATCGTCGACTCCGCATCTTTATCATCAATATTAAAATTAAAATTAAACCGGTCCTAGATTCTTAGCGTCGGGCCGATGGAACCGGCAGAGATTTCCCTTCTTCCGATCATGATCCACCGTTCCCCGGTCCTCCGTTTTTTGAATGGGGGAAAAAAAGAGAGACGATGGTTCCTGCATCCGGCACACTCTCGACTTCGATTTTTCCATGGTGCCCCTCCATAATCGTCTTACAAAGGCTCAACCCGAGCCCGTATCCACCCGTATCTTTGGATCGCGATTTATCGACCCGATAAAACGGCTCGAAAATAAAGGGAAGTTCATCCTCCGGAATCCCCATCCCCCGATCCTGGACACGGATGATCAGATACGGCCCCCGATCCTCCATGAACACTTTTACCGGCACGTTGCTGTCGAAAGAATATTTGATTGCATTATCCAAGATATTCTTTAAAACACTCTTTACCCGGTCGGGGTCGACGGTCAACTCAATCCGATCGGGCAGCTTGATCGCTTCTACCCCTGGATGCTGTCCTTTAAATGTTCCGAGAACGCCGGATAACAACTCGACGATGTCGATCTGCTGCAGGTTGAGCTGGGCGTGCATATAATGCGACCGAGCGGTTTTGAGTACTTCCGAGACCATCTCTTCCATCTCGGCAACATCTTCTTTAATACTTCTTTGGGTATGGCCGTCGGGAAGAGATTCGAGCGCCACCTTCATCCGGGTGAGGGGAGAGCGAAGCTCATGGCTGACGTCGAGCATCAACTGCTCTTTGGCTCGAAGCATGGTCCGGATCCGGTCGGTCATGGCGTTGAATGCTTTTGCCAATTCACCCAGCTCATCCGACCGTTTGAGCGAGAGACGATAATCGAGGTTCCCTTTGCTCACCTCCCGGACCCCCTCCTTCAACGCCCGCACGGGGCTGAGCACCGAGCGAATCAACAGATAGGCCCCCGCCAAGATCAGCGACAACAGGGTCACCAAACGGACCACCGCGCCGACATCGAGGACATCCCATTCGAAGCCGCGCCCCAGCTCAAAAATAAAACGGCCCTCTCCTTGATTTAATATAAAAAACCGATGCCCCCGATCCTCCCCCATTTGGAAGTTCGGGTATTCGTTTGAGGTTTGCAATTTCAGCGGGGGCGGCGGAGAGAGCGATTCGGACGTCGACCAGCTCTGGGCCGGGCTCTCATATCGGATATTAAAGGTCAGTTGCTGCGAGACCCTCTTGGCCCGATCGAAGTCGGGCGGGTTGCCGATTTCCTGGACAATATACATCAGATGGTGAATGATATTCTTTTGCCTGGCCGGCTCGTTTTTTTTCACCATCTGCTGCATAAAGCCGGTGACCGAGAGATTGATGCAGACCCCTGCGACGAGGAGAATCAAGAGCAGCTTTGTAAAAACCGAGTTTAAAATTCTCTTCATCGATCGACCTGTTCCGGATCTTCCGCTTCGATGAAAATATATCCGATCCCCCAGACTGTTTTTATAAACGAGGGGGTTTTCGGATCATCATTTAATTTGTGCCGCAGTCGGCTCATGGTGATATCGACGGTGCGATTGAAAGCATTCCACTCCACCCCGCCGAGCTCCTCCAGGATTTGGTCTCGGTTCAGCACTTTTCTCGGGTTTCTGACCAGCAGCGCCAAGGCGGCAAACTCGTTCGTCGTTAAATCGAGGACGGCGCCGTCCAACCGAGCCGTCCGTTTGGGAAAGTCGATCTCCAACCGGCCGAACCGTTTGATCTGCATCTGGTCGAGTCCCCGCGCCCTTCGAAGCACCGACTGAATGCGGGCGACCAACTCCCTCGGCTCGAACGGTTTGGGAAGGTAGTCGTCCGCGCCGAGCTCCAAGCCGACGATTTTATCGGTGACCTCTCCCCTTGCGGTCAGCATGATGATCGGAACCGTCTGGAACTCACGAATTTTTTTGCAGACCTCAAACCCGTTCATTCCGGGAAGCATCACATCCAAAATGACCAGGTCGGGGGTTTCCTGTTTCAACTTTTTTAGCCCCTCCTCGGGGTGGGTCGCGGCGACGACCTTGAAATCAAATTCGGTCAAAAAACCGATCAGGAGCTGATTCAGCTTGGCGTCATCATCAATGATCAGTATATTTGCTTTCATTTCCTTACCCTCACAAGGGAGGTGAATGGGGCCTGCCTTATGGAAACGATCCCGCGTCAGACAGGAATCGGATCACCTGATCCAATCGTATCAAAATTCCAAGAGAGATGCTTTGCACGGGAGTAACAAGTTGTAACAAGATGTACTCGCACCCCGCTTTCGCTTGAACGCATTGAGGCCGATCCTCTCAATCCGCGGCCTTCTCGGAATATTCACAACGAGCATCCATCCTTTTCCCAACAGCGCTTATTGACGGAGCGCCCGCTCGGAGAATTGATCTTCCGACAAACCGACGTTCACCTTGACATTGCTCAGCTCAACGAAGGTTTTGCGGGAGGTCTGCGCATTGACGACTTCGGACCCCTTCCAGACCAAACTCTCGCCGACCTGCTGCCATTCGATCCATTGCGTCTTCAGCAGTTTTCCCTCATCGGAGAAATAATCGATCCTCCGAACCGTCCCCTCCTTTTTGGAAATGTAGGAGGTCTTCTTGCTATAGAGCGGATGATCTTTGAAGTGGGTCTCAATGACATAGCAGGGCTCTCCCCGGACCTCCTCATCGGCGAGCAGCTTGTGCTCATCCCGCTCAAGGGGCCGCTGATGCATGTCTTCAAAAACGAGCTCCGAATCGTCCTCTTTGTCATGGTGGTGGTGGCCTCCCGACTGAAGCCGGCGGACCTGGCGCAGCTCCGGGAGATAGAGCCAAATGTCGGCCTGTTTCTCTTCAGGCCGTTCCCAGAGGAGATATTTCTCTCCTTTATCATGGGCCGGCGACTCGGTCACCAGGAGGGTTTTGCTGTTGATGTTGTCCTTGCCGAAATAGTTCTTCCAATAGAGCCGCATCACGGTTTTCTTCTCGGTTCCATCGGTGTTAACCAACCGGAAGGTGACCTGAGAGGTCTGGTCTTTCAGCTCATAGATCCGTTTGTTCGATGCCTTGAGAATCGCTTCGGCCGAAGGGACCGGCTTGGCCGGGCTCTCATCGTCGGCGAGGGAGAGGGGTGGAAGAACCAGCAGGGAAACTAATAAGAAGGCACTGCTGAGGATATTCTGGGTCATACTTCCTCCATTTCTGGTTGCTTTCTAGTGACCGCCTCAGCCGCGCGCTTGTCCGAGGGAGCAAAGCAGGCCTTCGGCTTTGGCCAAAATCCAAAGCCGCTTAAGCGGAGGAGACATCGGAATAATTCGATTATAGAATAAGTATCAAAGTTTTCAAAAAGATGCTTTGCTCAAACGTAACAAGTTGTAACAAATTGTAATCCGAGATCGACCGCTGCTTTATCAAAGAATGAAGCCGGAGTCGATTCAGTCCGTTTGGCAATCACGCGGCTGCGTCGATAGGGATGATGAAGAAGAAGAGCGAATCAGGAAAGAGGAAGCGACCCAAATTTTCTTGGTACCGGAGGCCGGAATCGAACCGGCACGTCCCTTGCGGGACGAGGGATTTTAAGTCCCTTGCGTCTACCAATTCCGCCACTCCGGCGCTTGAGCACGAAACAGGTTCGGTTGTAACATTTTTTCCTTTCTTTCGTCAAGGATGACGACGAAGCGCCGTCGGCATATTTTGGTTGAAAAACAGCGCCTCTCTGGCTACAATGCCTGTCATGAATGACCGGCGGCAGAAAACCGAATGGAGGAAAATCGGACACGCTTCGGCCGTGATTGGCCTTCTCCTCCTCTTTATGGTCGGCTGCGGCGGGCCCTCTTATCGATTTTATAAAGCCACCTGGTTCGGCAAGTTAAAACCGGGATTGTCGCGGGAGGCGGTCAAGGAGCTCGTCGGAGAACCCGCCGAGATCAATCGGCGCCAGATGTCTCCGGAGGAGCTCCGAGAGGTCTGGGTGTATCACCTCAAAGACCTCAATCCGCAGAACCACCTCTATCCCTCGCTTCGAATGATTGTCTTCAGCAACGGGACGATGGTCGCCCTCGATCCACACGACCCTTACTCCTCCCAACTCAGCCCTGCAGCGAGTCCCTCCGTTGAAGCGGCAAAATAAACCTGCTCAAAGTGCGCTTTATTGGATTCATCACGCCGCGACCGGACGGCGGATCGATCCGGGAGGGGACATGATCAAGAAGATCAAAAAAAAGATTCAAAAGGGGCCGAAGGCAACGTACGCCGTTCCGATGGCGATGGTCTTCACCGCGTTATATGGACCCCGTCGGGAAGGGAAAGATTTTCGTCAACCGCTGGAACAGATCTCCGAAATCCGCGAGGTGCTCCAGCGCCACCTCGGCCAAACACTGATTTTAGCCGATCGACCGCTGTCGCTCGCCGAGTACCTCTCATGGGGTTTCAAATCGAGGCCTTCCCGCTTGGCGGAGATGTTTTCCGGCGCAGGCGTCCTCCCGATGGGTCCCGTGACGGAAGAAGAACCGCTGGAGCGGTCACCCCGTCTTGGCATTTTTCCAATGATTGTTTTGGTCCAGGAGCGGGAGCTTGAATCCTTTTCAGACCAGTTGTCGGAAGACCTTTCGGAGATCACGCGGGTCGCCTTTCAGAACGCAATTTATTCGGCCCTTCGCTTAATCCCCGGCTACGATCTCCTCCTCTACTCTCTTCCCATGCCGGCCCAAGGGCTAAACCATGCAATCGATTCTCTGAATCAACAGATGCAGGCGGCGTTCGAGCAGGCAGCCGTCCCCTTTCCCGGCCCGTTCGAACCGATTCCCTCTTCGGCCCTTGAAGTCATCCCCCTCAAAGAACCCTGCACGAAATAAGGGGCCGGTCCTTTTGGAATTCTCCCGTATCCAGCCGCAAGCCGAGCGGCTTGCGGCGCGGAATGACGATGAGAAAATCAGCCGGGTGACACAAACCGCCTGTGGTCAGCTCGTCAAAGAGATTGACTTTCTGCGTGGGGGCAGATAAAATACTCCCCGCTTTCATCATTCTTTCCTTTATTCCCCGGTAGCTCAGCTGGCAGAGCAGACGGCTGTTAACCGTCGTGTCGCTGGTTCGAATCCGGCCCGGGGAGCTTCGAGGGGAGCCGTTTGCGATTATTAAACGGCTCCCCTCCTTTTGTTTTTACAGAAAAATCTCAACGCGCGTTCTGGCGTTCACAAAACATCCTCCATCATCCCAGATCGGATTCGAACCCATCTTACGTTAACAATAAACACAAATGACACCTGGTCTGATATAAACACGGGTCTTTAGGAAATAACATTAGAAGATCGAGCAGCATGAAGCGAATAACTCCGCCGGGTTCCAGGACTCACTTCCCGCGTTCGGAGGACCCCTTCTCAAAAGTTAAACGCCAACCCGATTGAAGCATAATTTAACCGCTCACGGAAGAATTCACCCAAGGGATCATGACCATAATGATAGTTGACGAAAAGCCTCATCGAGCGGGTATGCGATTCGTTCCATTTGACGACCCCTGCCTCGATTGTCCAACTGACGTTCCAGCCGACCTCTTGTCGGCTTTGAAGATCGGCCGCGGCAAACCCGCGGGCTCCCAGCGGAAGGCTCGGCCCGCCCTCCCACTCCGCCCCCGCCTGAAGGCGCCACGGCCGGTTCCCATCACCCAGGATAAAAGCATACCCTGCCTCGGTATAGAAACGAAGCGCCGCGGAAGGCAGGTACGCTGTCCCGAAAGCGATCTCCTCGCGGCGGTACGCAATACGCGTGCTCAGATTTTCCCGCAGGATCAGCTCATCTCCGAGATGATCGCTCTCATGGGAATACTGAAGACGCCATGCCGACAGCCTACCGGTTCCGCTGATTGAGATACCGGCGCGGTAATCCGTCCCAACCATATCCAACGTGTGATGAAGATCGAACCGAGACCATACCCCGGCCATTCCCGCCAGTTGGAATCTCTCTGTCGATGCTGCTTCGTGATTCATGTTCAACAAGGGGAAGGCGCCTCCAAATGCAATCTCATTCTGGACGGCTCCTCCGGTGCCGCTGAGCAGAATCGCAGAAAAGCGAGGCTGCCTTGGGTCGGCGATATAAGTCTGATAATCGAGTCGCTGCGGTAAAAACTCCAATCGGTTCGATACCGTCTCTTCGGCATGGACGGTTCCCAAGAAACAACAACAGACAACGAACAGTGCGAGCCAGTGTGTTTGGGCGCCGGAATTCACGATCCGCAAGACCGAATTCGTCGTCGGGGCGCCGAGAATGGGGCAGGCGATAACGGCATTCAGCTCATGTATCGGATTGACGGCGGTCGCGATGGCGCGGGGAATCGCCGTAAAGCCGCCCACGCGTCCCACGACCCGCTCTGTTCGTATATTTTCCCGAGAGAGGGTCCAGTCAGAGCGCACCTCTTCTTACCCCCCGATTTGCATTCGGGGCGGTTTGCCCCGGGACTCCTTGCGTGAGAGCTTACCGGACCGTTGAAGAGAAATCCGCATCAACTCGGCCCCGTATAAAAAAATTCCATTCGCATAGTAGAACCAGAACATCACAAGGATCAGTGATGCGGCGAACTCGATGTTCGAAGGGGTATCGGGTCTATTCCTTCCCCAAGCGACAATTAACTTCCCAAGCAAATGAAAGAGAGCGATCAACGCCGCCCAAGGGATGATCTGTCGCCAGGTCAGGCGAACCGGAAGCAAGATTTTGAACCAGAGGATCATCAAGGACCAGAAGGTCAGAAAGGCAATGAGGGTCCCGGCCGCCCGTCGTGTCGCATCGGTCAAAGCGGAACCCGGTCCCAGAACCAGGGCGCCTGCCAGGAAACCCGCCAGTGCGATGAGCGCGGAAATGAACGCAAAGAGGATGCCCAAAAACCGCCTTTTTAGCTGCGCCCGGAAGCCGGGCACCGCGCGGCGCACATCCCAAATGGTCTGAAGCGAATCGTGCAACTGGGTAAAATATCCCGATGCGCCGACCACCAGCGCAATCCCACCGACGATCCCCAGCGAGAGGAGCGCTCTCGGTTCCACGTGCTCTCGCTCTACCAGGAGGAGCCGCACGAGCGCGGCAATATGCGGTCCCACCCAACCGACCATGACAGGAAGGAAATGGGCTCGGGTCCAGGCTTCTCCAAATAAGCTTCCTGCGATCAGCAGGACAAACGCCAAAAAAGGGGTGACCGTAAGAAGCAGATTGAACGACAAGGCGGCGGACAATCCATCACACCGATCCATCGTCCATTCACGCGCCGCAGCGAACGTCAACTCGGCGGCCCTTTCGACGCTGATCAGTATCTTCAAGAATCAATGACTCCTTTACCCCTCTTCCCCACGCTCATCCGCCGTTAAAATCGAAGCGATAACCCTGCAAACGGGCCGATCAGACGGAAGCTTCCCTGAATGTCGTTACTCGTACTTTTGGCATTGAAATCCTCATATCGATATCCGCCGACGAGGCTGAAGTTCTTAAACGGAATGATTTTGATGCCGGTCTCCCCATTGATGAAGTAACCATAAGGGCCGCCCGGAACGCCGGAACCTTGAACATAGAGATTCATCCACTTCAACGGATTGAGATCGAGCGCCAGGCCGAGCGATGGAACGGGGAAGGTTTGGCTTGCCTCCGCGCGTTGAGAAAGGTTGTTCAGCTGTCCCTCGACCGAGAGGGAGGCATAGACCGCACGCAGATCGAGCATGGTGCCGAATTTAAACAGGCCGTCGCCGATGTTGATAAATTCCCAGATCCATGCGAAGTGATACTCTTGAACCTTCAGCTCCGAAGAGACCCGCGCCCCGACCGTAAAAGTTCGATCCCGGACCGTAATCGTCCGGTCGAGCGTTCTTTCTCCGCTGTTGCTCGACCAGACCGCATCGAGAAACAACCGACTCTTCGGTCCCGTATACCAGGTGATTCTTCCCTCCGGGAAGTTGTTGTTGCCCAGATCGAGATCGCGTTGCAAGCTGACATCGCTCCCGCGGACCTCCCCATTCGCCTCCAGATGGCCTCTCCATTCCGCGAACCAGTAACGACCTTCGAACTCCAGGGTCGCCTCTTTCTCCTCGGCATAAGCGGAAACAGCGGTGGCCAAGAGGAGGAGTGATAGGATCCATATTTTTTTCATTTTGTTTTCCTCATCATTGTCTCTGGCATCCCGGCCCTGAGACGATTTTCCTGCATTAGGTTCGGGTCGCCGCAGGAAGGATGGTGCCGCCTGGGAGGCCGGCTTCGGTCACGGACGGCCCGGTGCCGTGACGGAGGCCTGGTGTTTCAGCGATGAAGAAGCCTCCTCCGAAGGGGCACCGGTTTCGCCCAGGGGCACCGCTTTGGGTTCCTTCTTCGTCCACCCTCCGCCGAGGGCCAGATAGAGGTTCACGCGCTGCACCAAGCGCTCCCCCTGCACGCTGAGACTGGTGCTTTGTGCAGAGTAGAGCCGCAGCCGCTGTTGAAGCACAGAGAGGAGATCGGTTTTGCCCACTTTATACTGGCTCTCTGAGATCTCAACGACCCGTTCGTAGTCGTTCACGACTTGTGCAAGCACCTCCTGTCGCTGGCGCAGCGTCTGCTCGGCATTCAGCGCGTTCTCCACCTCTTGAAACGCGTTGAGGACCGCGGCCGCATATTGCATCACCGCTTCCTGCTGCTCCGCGTTTTTGATCTGGACCTGCGCGCGAAGCTCCCCTCCCCGGAAGATGGGGGCGAGGAGGCTTCCTCCGACTCCCCCGGTCGGGTTGCTGAAGCTGGACCGTTTACTGAATACCTCGCTGCTGATCAGGCCGAGTGAGGCGGTCAGGCTGAATTGGGGAAGCATCGCCGCCTTCGCCTGCTCGACTTGAAAGAAAGCCGACGAAACCCGGCGCTCCGCCGCGAAGATATCGGGTCGACGTTCGAGCAGATCCGAAGGAAGCCCCGCCGGAACCGGCGTCGTGATGCGGGCCAGCGCTTCGGCCACCTTGATTTCCCCGGAAGGATATCGACCGACCAATACTTCTAACGCTCCCCGGGATTGCGCATTCGCCTGCTCAAGCTTCAGCAGACTATCGCGAAGGCTTCCCGCGTCGGCCCGGGCGAGCGCCACATCCTGATCACCCGCCGCGCCCACCTTCCGTTTGCTCTTCGTCAGCTCCAACAACTGTTCGCTCGATTCCAACATCTGGCGGGCGGTCCGCTCCTGCAAAACACCTTGCACGGCCAGAAACCAACTCCGCGCGACCAAAGCGGCGAGTGAAAGGCGCGCGGAGGCATAATCGGCCTCCGCAGAGACGAACTGTTCCTCCGCTGCGGCCCTACCGGCGCGCACCCGTCCCCAGACGTCGATCTCCCACGAAGCCAAGGCGGTGATGAAATTGATCCCGGTTCCCTCGCCCATTCCTCGACTCCCCTTGCCGATCACCGAGACCGCCGGATAAAGGGCTCCCCCCGCCGCCTTCATGTAGCCCGCCGCCTGTTGCACGCGCGCCGCCCCGGCCTGCAGATCGGCATTGTAGGTCAACGCCTCCTCGACCAGATGACTCAGGAGATCATCACCGAATGTGACGACCCAATCGGCCGGAACCGCCCCCTCGGCGCTCCCGCTCACCTTCCAGTGCTCCGGAATGGTTGCGTGGGGGAGCGCTTCCCTTCTGAGCGCCTCTTGTCCCGGCGGCCGTTTCAGGCTGCAACTGGAAAGCAGCGCAATCATGACCGCTGTTGCGATGAGCGCCGTCCGTTTCGCACGGCGGAATCTCTTCATGGCATACGGCTCTTTCTTTTCTATAAAGGTTGAGTAGCCGTCATTCCCGCGAACGCGGGAATCCAGAAGGTCATAACTTCAAATAAACTGGATTCCCGATTAAACATTCGGGAATGACGGACAAAGAGTTTCATCACCCCGCTAATGAAGCTTCAGGATGAACCAATTGAGCTTGGCGCTCACCCGGAGCAGGATCTTACGAAGCAGATGAATCGGCGCCAACTGCTCGGTATAAATCGCGGCGGCGCCGCGCGCGCCCGGCGCGAGGAATAGATCCTTGTCTTTGCCGTCGAGCATCAGCTTCACGGCGAACCGCTGCGACGGCGCTTCTCCCACCTGCGGCAAAGTGCCGCCGATCGGCAATTGGCCCTGCCCCGTTGCCCAAACGATGGAATCGACCCGGCATTTGATAATCTGCCCGGGATAGGTTTCCAGGATGATCTCGGCCTGATCGCCCGACTTGACCTTGCGCAGCTCGTTCTGTTCAAAAAGGGCGATGACCCACTGTTCATCTTCGACAAAACTCATCGCCGGCGTGATCGGGAACGGCACCACGAACGAACCGACCCGAAGCTGCAAGTTGATCACTTTGCCGCTCCCGGGGGCGAGGACGGTTGTTTCAGAGAGATTCCAGCGGGCCGAATCGAGCTGCGCGCGCAGTTGCCGAGCATCGCTCCGGTCGCGATCGACATCAATCTGGCTGGCGGCGCCGGTCTTCACCAACGCAGCCGATTGTTTCAGGCGCGTCTCGGCGAGCGCAAGTTGGGCTTGGATCCGTTTGACATCGAGCTCGAAAGGGGTGGGGTCGACCCGGAACAGAACGTCTCCCTTTTTGACCGCACTGTTGGGTTCGACCGGTACGTCGATCACGCGCCCCCGCACCTGGGGCAGGATCTGCACGACGTAGTTGATCACCCGCACATCGTGGGACGACGGCGCCACAATGTTCAGGACGAAAATGAGCAGTGCCAGTATGACAAAAGGGAAGGTGATGACGATCGCCTGGGAAACAAAGTTCCACGGCAGCCATTTGAACTTAAAGAAAATGAGCCAGACGAAAAAGGAATAGATCAGCAGAAGCAAGATTTCCATACGTTACCTCATCTTCTCATGCAGCCTTCCGTTCCGGTTCCTGCGGCTCCGACGGCGCTTCCGGTTCGGCCACATCGGTGCCATAAGCCCTTTTGTACATCACCGGTTTGGTGGCGGCCCAGAGCCAGGCGAGTGGCCAGAGCAACCCTCCGAAAAAGAGCGACAGAATGCAGAGGGTCTTAATCGCGGCAAGCTGAGGGTGCCTGCGTTTTTCGGCGAATTTCTCCGGAAGGATGTGCACCATCAGAAAAACCGCAATTGCCACAATCGGCGCCACGATCAGTACCACCCAGGTGAGAATGTCGGCGAGGGTGTCTTCAAAAGCGTGCCCTTCGGATTCCGCTGCAAAGGCCCGAATCGACGACATCAGAATGATGGCAAAGATCCAAAAGAAAAGGCCGGAGCGCACAACGGGGGAAGAGACACCCCGGGTGGAGCGGGCGGGCCCTTTTTGATTTTTCTTCATCAGGCCGCCCCCCGAAACCGGCGTTGCTCCGACGTCTCCCCTCTCCCCCCGCGGGCAATAAAATACGCTTCGATTTCCTCCAGCGTCTTCCCCTTGGTCTCCGGCACCAACCGCTTGACGAAGAACCAGGTGATCACCCCCATGAGAGCGTAAAACCAGAAGACACCCGCTTTACCTAAGACAGCCGCCAAGGTTAGAAATGTGTAGGCCACCAAGAAGTTCGCCCCCCAATTCGCAACCGTGGCAATGGCCATTCCCTGCGCGCGTAACTTGAGCGGGTAAATCTCGGCGATCAGAAGCCAGAAAATCGGCCCCAATCCAATGGCGAAAAAAGCGATGTAGATCATCAGGGAGATCGCGGTGATCAGACCCAACCCTCCTCCTCCCGCCTCGGCCTGGTCGCCCCGGAGCGCGAATCCCAATCCGAGCAGGATCAGCGCCGCGGTCATCCCTGCAACGCCCCACAACAGAAGCGGTCGGCGGCCGACCCGGTCGATCAGCCAGAGGGAAACCGCCGTGAAGAGGACGTTCACGACGCCGATGCCGCTTGTCGCGGCGATCGCGGCGCTATCCGACTGTAAGCCGGCCCCTTTGAAGATCGCCGGAGCATAGTAGATGACGGTGTTGACCCCGGTCACCTGCTGGAGGATCGCCAGCCCCACGCCGATGATCAGCGCCAACCGGACCGGCGGGGCGAGCAGATCCGAGACCTTCCCGCCGCTCTCCGAACGGATCGCCTCATCGATCTCGGCGAGTTCCTCGGTCACCTGCGGCGTCCCCCGGATTTTCGGCAATACTTTTTCCGCCGTCTCCCGGCGCCCGGCGGAGACGAGCCATCGGGGGCTGTCGGGCAAGGCATACATCCCAAAGAGGAGGATGAGACCGGGAAGCGCGCCGACCGCGAACATCGCGCGCCAGTTTTGGGCGGGAGCATAGTAATAATTGACGCCGTATGAGACGAGGATGCCGACCGTCACCGCAAACTGATTCAGCGAGACCATGCTTCCCCGAATCTGCGCCGGGGCCAATTCGGAAATGTAAAGGGGCACCATAAACGAGGCAACCCCGATCGCCGCGCCGATCAGCACCCGGCCGATCAGAAAAGAGGTCATCCCGCCGGCGATTGAAACGATCACCGTCCCCGCCAGAAAGAGAAGGGTGGCATAGATGATGGAGAGACGGCGGCCCAGGCGATCCCCCATGGCCCCTCCCGCGAGCGCCCCTAAGATCGCGCCGATCAGGACCGAGCTGGTCGCGAGCTCCGCCTGCTTGTGCGTAAGGTTCCACTGCTTCACGATAAAGAGGATGGCGCCTGAGATGACCCCCGTATCGAAACCGAAGAGAATCCCGCCGATCGCGGCGATGGCGGCAGCGACAAGAACATAGGTCGTCAGTCTCGATCTGTTTTCTTTTTCGTTTAAATTTTCCTTTTCCATTTCATCCTTCCTTTCACCAGGTCGGTATTTTTAATATGCGCTTCATGACCCGGAAGATCCTTCCTCGCTAGAAATATAAAAAGTAGATGTTCGCTTCTATTTTAAAGTCATAAACTTGATATTGCTGCACGAGGGGAAAAGAGACCTCCAGGGTTCCGATGGTCGTTGGACTCCACTTTCTTCCCACCAAAAAATCGAACGGGATAAACCATTTCCCCGAGTCGCCCGGCCTTTGGGCCTCAAAGTTGTATCGGATATCGCTGCTTGGATAGAAATTCAGGAACCATCCTTCCGTCAGTGTGAGATTCAAGCTGGGGGCAAACTGGAATTCCCGTATCCGATTGCGATTATCCTCTCCGGCCACATCGACCGCGTAGCGGACCAATGGGGCGAACCAACTCCCCTCTCTTTGACCGGTGAGCGTCCACCGCGCTGCCGCACTTGGAATGATCTGATATTTGCCTGCGCCCATTTGATCCTGACTTGCCGTCGGCAAGATAAACTGACTGCCGGCCATCCAGGCAAAGGTGCTGCTCGGTCTGTTGATCACGATTGCCTGGAGCAGAACATCGCCGAATCCGAGCTTGGTATCACCGCTCGGATTGTCCGAACTGGCCTGATTGGTGATCACGAGTGGGAGATCAAGCCGGGTCGCCCACGCCCATTCTTGGCTCATTATATAAAGCTGGTCTCCCCTGAGTGCGAGGCTGTGAAAGCGGTCATGGTTTGACGGGGGGAGATTTTGATATTGATATCGCAAGTCAGTCCGGGAGATTGGATTGGTTGGATCGAGTCCATTGTCGCTTTCACTTTCAGCCCATCCGGAAACCGCGACGCCGAGCGTCAGCCCCAGCAAAACGAAAATCATTCTGAACCGCATTTTCCCCTCCTCCCTTATCCGTTTAAGCGGCCGCCGCGACATCGGTCACGCCGAACTTCTTTCCCGCTTCGAGATAACTCTTTGCATCGATCGTGTTGAAGATTTGGATCAACGGGGCCACCATTCCCGTCCAACCGGTTTGATGGCTGGCGCCGAGACCGGCGCCGTTGTCGCCGTGAAAATATTCATAAAACAAAAGATTGTTCCGCCAATTCGGGTCGGCCTGAAACTTCTCCGTCCCGCCGAAGACCGGCCGTCGGCCCTGCGCATCGGGAAGGAAAATGCGGGTGAGGCGGGCCGTGATTTCCCGGGCGACTTCGAAGAGGTTCATCCGGTTTCCCGAGCCGGTCGGGCATTCCACTTTGAAGTCGTCTCCATAATAGAGATAGAACTGGAGCAGGGCCCGGATGATCAGCACGTTCACCGGGAACCAGATCGGGCCGCGCCAGTTGGAGTTGCCGCCGAACATCCCGGAGTCCGATTCGGCCGGTCGATAATCGACCCGGTAGGCCCGGCCGTCGACATAAAAAGTGTAGGGATGCTCCTCATGATAACGGGAGAGGGAGCGCAAACCATAGGGACTCAAAAATTCATTCTCGTCGAGCATGCGGGACAAGATGTGGACCAGCCGGTGCGGATTCACCAGCGCCAGAATCCCGCGGCCGTTGACGCCGAGGCGCCCCGGTCCGGTCGGATGGATCGCCGAGGCCTGACGCATCTGCTTCATCCGCCGGGACGCATGCTCTAAAAGATGGGGGAGACGTTCGCGTTGATACGGCTCCACCACCGTGGTCGCGCAGAGCGGAAGGAGGCCGACCATCGACCGGACCCGGAGCGGCACGGCACGGCCGTCCGGCAACCGGAGGACATCATAATAGAAACCGTCTTCTTCATCCCAAAGTCCGGTCGCCCCGCCCCCCATCCGGTTCATCGCCGACGCGATCAACAGGAAGTGGTCGGCGAATTTGGGGGCGAGATCGTCGTAGACCGGATCCTCGACGGCGAGCTCCGCCGCCATCTCCAGCATGTTCTGGCAGTACATCGCCATCCAGGCGGTGCCGTCGGCCTGCTCCAGATGTCCGCCGGTCGGGAGCGCCGCGCTCCGGTCGAAGACGCCGATGTTGTCGAGGCCGAGGAAGCCTCCTTCGAAGATGTTCCGCCCTTCCCGGTCTTTCCGGTTCACCCACCAGGTGAAATTGGCCATCAGCTTATTGAAAGCGCGTTTCAGAAAAGCGATATCCCCCTTTCCGCGCAGTCTTTTTTGAGTCTGATAAACGAAGAGCGTCGCCCAGGCATGCACCGGCGGGTTCACGTCGCTGAAGTTCCACTCATAGGCCGGGATCTGGCCGCTCGGATGAAGATAGTATTCGCGCAACATCAGATCGAGCTGCTCCTGGGCAAAATCGACATCGACGGCGGAGAGCGCCACCGCGTGAAAGGCGAGGTCCCAGGCGGCATACCAGGGGTATTCCCATTTGTCCGGCATCGAAATGACCTGCTCATTGATCATGTGGAACCAATCCTGGTTCCGGATCGGCCGCCGCATGCCATGCCTCGGCCCGGCGTCATGCTGATCGAGCCATTGACTCAGATCATATCGGTAATACTGTTTCGACCAGAGCATCCCGGCAAGCCCCTGGCGCATCACCCGCGCCTCTTCCTCTCCGACCGAGGCGGGTGTAATTGAACGGTAAAATTCATTCGCCTCCCGCTGCCGGGTCTCCACGATCTCTTCGAAAGGAATTCCGAAGAGGTGGTTGCGGACATCGGCCGGCGCGACCCTCATCAGGCGGAGTTGAACCGCCGCCTCTTGGCCGGGACCGATCTCCATCTGATAATGGGCCGAGGCCTTTGTCCCCTTCTTCCCCGGGTTGACCGCGTCTCCCCGGCCGTTCACGACCGAATCGTTGATCCCGTCTTTGACATAGGGAGAAGCGTTCCGCCCGCCGAAGAGCCGCTGGTTGTTCGTTTCATTTTCGGTGAAGAGGAGCGGAGGCGATCCGGCGCAATAAAGGTAGCGCAGGCCGAGGTCGGGATGGAATGCCTCGATCACGCTCGCCCCCCACCCCTCGCCGGGATTGATCTGCTGAAGTTGCGGTTTGAGGACGACGTCCCCCCACGACCAGGTATTGCGGTACCAGAGGGTCGGCAGCAGATGGAGCGACGCCGGCTCGGGACCGCGGTTGTGGGCGGTGATTTTGATCAGAATCTCTTCGGGCGAAGCCTTGGCATACTCGACGAAAATATCAAAGTAGCGGTCCTCCTTGAAAACCCCCGTATCGAGCAGCTCGTATTCGAAGTCGCCTCGGTTTCTTCCTTGATTCGTGGAGACGAGGTCGGTGTAAGGAAAGGGAGCCTGCGGGTACTTGTAGAGATATTTCATATAGGAGTGCGTCGGCATATTGTCGATGTAGAAATAATATTCTTTGACATCCTCGCCATGGTTCCCCTCGGCATTGGTCAAGCCGAAGAGCCGCTCTTTAAGGATCGCGTCTTGACCATTCCAGAAGGCAAGGGCGAAACAGAGCCGTTGCTTGTCGTCGGAGATCCCCGCGATTCCGTCCTCTCCCCACTGGTAGGCGCGGGATCGAGCCTGGTCGTGTGACAAGTAGCTCCAGGCATCACCCGATTCACTGTAATCTTCCCGCACCGTCCCCCACTGCCGCTCACTCAGATAAGGGCCCCACTTTCTCCACGGGCCCCGTGGGGAGGACGCTTCCTCTAATCTTTTCTGCTCTTCGGTTTTA
This sequence comes from Candidatus Manganitrophaceae bacterium, assembly GCA_016200325.1. NCBI lineage: Bacteria > Pseudomonadati > Nitrospirota > Nitrospiria > Candidatus Troglogloeales > Candidatus Manganitrophaceae > Candidatus Manganitrophaceae bacterium. The sequence continues at coordinate 586,994 of JACQEZ010000011.1, read as the reverse complement.
TTATTTCCCATCTTAGGACTCCTCTAGTTAGAACGGATCGCCTCGGAAAGAAGTGTCGGAATCGACTCATCAGACTCCACCTGCGCTTCGACTGAAAAAAGATGGTAACCCCATGCCGGCATGTCGAGATAAAGACCTCTGCTCAGGAGGTCATCGCCGTTTCGGTCATAAACGGCCGACCCCATCCGATCTTGCAGACGCCAAGTGCGGCCCGCCAGCTTCGGGAAAGGAAGCCGCACGTAGCATTGGCCCTGGGTGGAACTGAAGTTCACCGCTACCAGCCGTTGTGCGGCGTTGGGTCCCGACCATCCATAGGCAATAAAATGGTCGAAGGTCCCGTTGCCCTCCCAGGCGGCGGCCGCCTCCAAGAGCCGCCAGTTCCCCTGCCGGAACGGCTCTTCCCTCAAGCAGGCGAGTAAGAGATCGTAGAATTTCAACATCGCTTCATCGACCGGCTCTTCCGGCCCCCGGCGCAAATGGACCGGAACCCGCTTCTGCTTCCCTTCGAGCTCTCCCTGGTGAAAGAAGCGGAGGCCGGGTGAAAGAAAGGTGATCACCGCGGCGGCACGATGTATTTCGGGCGGAAAAACGGCGGCGGCACGCGGCTCGTCGTGGTTCTCCAGAAAGCGGGCCAGCCGATCTTGGAAATCCAAGCCGGCCCGGAGATGCTCCCGCACCGGCCGGGCCTGTCCCTCCCTCAATCGATCGTAGAGCCGCTTGTCGTAACAGTAATCGAATCCTTGATGCTGCAGGGCCCACTCCAAGTCCCAGTAGACTTCGGCCATAAAGAGAAATTCGGGATATTGCTCTCGAACCGCGTCGATGGCCTTTCGCCAGAACGGCGCCGCCTTGATTCCCCAGGTTCGCTCGAAGACCTCCGGGAGCAGAAGCATCGCCATGTCGCAGCGGACGCCGTCGCAACGGGCGGCGACCTTCAGGAGCTCTGCAATCATCGCCTCCTGCACGGCAGGGTGGCCGTAATTGAGCTGGAATGTGTCGGGCCATCCCGGGAAATAGGGATCCCGGCCGTAGGCCATAATGCGATCGGCGCGGTCGGCGCGATCTTCCGATCGGCCGACGCGGGTGTAGTTCCAGGGCTCCCGCGCGAGATCGGCTTCGTTTCCCGTCACATAATAGTCGGGGTGTTGCCGCACCCATCGGTGGTCGCGTGCCGTATGGTTCGGGACGAAATCGAGCATCAATTTGAGCCCTCTGGCTTTCAGCCGTTCGCGCAAACGGGCCAGCGCCGGGTCTCCGCCGAAATTTGAATGGACCGAATAATCGGCCACGGAGAAAAAGGAGCCGGTGATATCCTCTTCGGAGAAATCCGGCAGAAGTGCTTCATATTCCCGGCGCCACTCGGGAATGGAGCGGGAGACCTCCCGCCCCATCGGACCGGTCTGCCAAATTCCGAGAAGCCAGACCCAGTCGAAGCCCCACGCCACCAGCGCGTTTAAATCCGAGTCGGCGATGTCGTCTAGGGTAGCGGGGCGCCGATGGTTTCGTGAAAGCTGGGTCAAGTAAATCGGCGTATTGATCTGATAGAGCGTGGGATATCGTATGCGTTGATCCATCGGACCTCTCCCGATCGTTCAGCACGTCATTTAGAATCGGAACGATACCCCGGCGATCCATCCATTAAAAGTAAGTTTGGTTTCATTGTTCACGGAGAGGTTTTTATCCTCCATATCGATCGACAACCAGCGGTATCCGGCTTCAACTCCGATGACCTTGTTGAATTCGTATCCCAAAAAGGTGATCGCTTGCCAGGTCAGTTTTGATTTGACGTCATTTGTGCTGATACCGAAGCCGCCGATATCTCCTCGCCCGCCGAATATGATATGTTCCGTCAAGTGGGTTAGAAGACGTAGCCCAACGAATGGCTCGACGACATCGGTGTTATTGTGATTGTTGAGTGTCACATTGACAATCGGAGCGCTCGCTGTCGTGTCTGTCTCGAGTCCCCAATACCTTCCTCCGATCAGCAGATCGAAAGAGGTCCTGTGCGGAGTTCCGGCCCCTAATTCGGCGATACGAAAGAACCCGCCGAACTCGGTCATCCAGGCTTTAAGCGTGGTATCGACGTTCGTGTTCAGAACAGTCTGCGTGTCTTCTACTTTAAGATAGTTCGGCTGGACAAAGAGACCGAAGCGCCCGAATCTGGCTTCCATCTGCACCATCACAGCCGAATCGGTCTTGTCCAAGAGCTGATCGACCCCAGCATTCCCACCTAGGGTCTGTTCTCCGATAGTCACATGGCCGTGAACAGTGGGAGACCAATAATAGGGAACAATCGTAAATTCAAATTTATCGTCTTCTGCGAAGGAGCGTGTTCCGGGCACGACGATGAGAAGCAATGTCGCAATGAACAGAATTCTTTTTATGGCGCTCATAGATTCCTCCTGATTGATATGGATGAGGTGCGCTCAGTCCACCTCCACTTCGTCGGATTTCCCTTCGATCAGAATCGGAAGGACAATCCGACGACCGGCCCTTGGGCGGTAATTTTCATCTCATTATTCGAGCTCAAATTTTTATCCCGGACGTTGAGCGCAAGGGCTCGATATCCGACCTGCAAACTGATCATGTCATTAAAGTCATATTCTAAAAAACCGAGCGTCTGCCAGCTCCGTATGGCCTCGAAGTTTGTATTGTTCACCCCGAACCCGCCGATATCTCCCCATATTGTGAAAGCAAGTCGGTCCGTCACATAAGCCCCAAAACGAAGGCCCACAAGGGGATCGAGCACATGGTTGCCCTGGGTGGATTCGAGTCTCACTCCAGGGACAGGGGAATTTGCAGTGACTTCTGTTGTCGCGCTCCAGTGCCTTCCCCCAATAATCAGATCGAGAACTCCTGGCCGCTTGTTTCCCCACTCCCCGAGCCGATAAAATCCGCCGAATTCGAACATCCATCCCATGACGTTGATATCTACGTTCACCCCACGAATTCCTTGATCATTGTCGAACTTAAAATAGTTCGATTGCAGAAAGAGGCCGAATGCCCCCTTTCTCGCTTCCAGGTGCAGCATGCCATCAAGGGCGGGAGTATCGATAATTTCATCGACTCCGACATCTCTGCTCGGAACCTCGTGACCAATGATCAGATGACCTTTCATTGAGGGGATCCAGACATAGGGAACGATCGTCCACTCCCATTCATTGTTTCCTGTCTCTTCTGCAAAAGAAGGCATTTCCAATACTGCGATCAGCAACATGGTGATGCATAGAATCCCCTTGACTGCATTCAAAGATCGCTCCTTTCAGCGGACCTATCTGTGCCTGTTATCATCTCTCGTCGAGTTCTATCCGACCCGATAGCCCTTCCCCTGCAAACAGGTGCTGTACGCGCGGTTATAGCTTTGATTTGCCTGCTGTTGCTGGGCCGTCGCCTGTTGCTGCGTTTGTTGTTGCTGCTCCGCTTGGTTCCGCTGTTTCGCAGCGCCTCCCACCGCGCCGGCGCCGGCGCCGATCGCGGCTCCTTTTCCGGCATCGCCCGCAATGGCTCCCACCACCGTCCCAGCAACCGCTCCCCTTACCGCCCCACCGGCGGCCCCCCCGCTGGGGGGCGGCGTGCCGGCCGGCTGTTGTGATACTTGATTCGGATCGACGCCGGTTTGCTGCTTGGCCCAGCTGTAGCAGGCAAATTCATCCTGCTCCTGCTGCTGTTGGGTTTGGCCTTTTTCGGGATAGACAAAGATTTCAGCGTGCACTTCATTCATGACGGCCAAACCCAACAAAAACCAAAGAGCGATGATCAAATGAATCTTCATGGTCCCTCCATTTCCCCGCGCTCATTCACTTCGCCGGGATGTTGTAGGTCAACTTCGGCCAAACCGCGACCCCTTCGCTCAAAAGCTGGGATGTTTCATATCCCGCCACCGTTCCTGTCTGATGGACCTGCATTTGGGAGATCATTTCTCCCCGGCCGGTGATGCCGATGAATTTCCCGGTGCCTCCGTTCAATTCAAACGGCCCGCGGCAGCTCTGCGGATCTCCGGTGCAGGTAAAGTGGGCATACACCCGGTCACCATCCACGTCGCTGAGGATGCAGCGGCCTTGCCCGCTTTTTGTATTTGTCTTCAAATTTCCATTCATCGTTCCCGGACAGACAATCGACAGCGAGTTTAGCGCCCCTCTATCATTGGTGACGAACATCGTCCCGGTGAAAACGCTGACCAAATAGACCTCGTCATCGCTCACCGGGAATGCATATCCCCGGGCCTGCCACGGGGAGGTCGCCTGCACGACCTTTTCCTCCGCAGCAACAACGGAGAGGCCGAATACCCCTCCCAACAAGATTGCCGCCGTCAGTCCTGCGATTCCTTTCATCGAAGCCTCCTTCTATCTTCTTCTACCCGCCGCGTTAAACCAGTCACCGTGCCAGGCCGTTCGGTCGTTCTGGGCCGACCGTCACCGGCCGCCCACGGAAACCCGGTTCGAACTTATTGAGCCTGCGGGATCGGCCAATTCGGAACAACATAGTGTGCCTTTGTCCGGATTTATCGGAGCGGCTCACAACGGCTGGCTCCCGTGGCATTCAGGCGCTCTTCCTTTCTTGTCAGACCCTCCGCCGTCGTGAGTGATCGCCGTCCGCTACAGGCGCTCCCACCGCGACGAAGATTCGGGCTAACATTCCTATACGGTATTGTAGAAAAGCCCCCTCTTTCCTTATCCGGAACAATTCAGCCTAACTGTACCGGTACGTCGAAGAAGGCTGAAGCGCACGCGCTCCCCGACGCCCGGCATGGCAATTAGGAAGGGCTCGTTACCTTGAGTGCGAGTGCCTCGGTGTACTGAACATCGACTTTATCGCCGACATTGATTTTCTCCAGCTTCACCTGCGGATCGACTGAAAAGGTCTGCGAGTTTCCCTCAGGGCCCTTCAGTGTCACGGTGTGCTTGGCCGGATCGACGGCTTCAACATTGGCCGTCATCTCGTGGGTTTTCACAATCCTCCCGGATGGTTTTTCGCCTTTGGGCGCTACCTCGACCGTCGCCCTGTCGGACGGCGGCTTTGGTTCTCCGGCTTTTCTAATCGCCACCGCGACGGTCTGAAGGTAATCGATTGTCACCTTGTCTCCGACCTTGATCTGGTCGAAGTTTCTGGCCTCTTCTGGGACCTCGATGGTTCTGGTCTCACCGTCGGGGGTTTGAAGCGTCACCAATCGGTTGGCCTTGTCGATTGCCTTAACCTGGGCCGTCACTCTGGTTTTCTCGACGCTTACCACATTTCCCGGACCGGCGGCCGTCCCCTGATCGGCGGCAAGGGAAACATCTCCCAGACCGAATAACAGCCCAATCAGGGCCATTGAAACGATTTCTGCTCTGTCGATCGACTTCATTGTCTCTCCTCCTACTAAGTGAGTGGCCTCATGAATGACATTTTGCTCGGATGATTCCGTGATTTTCAGCGGGGAAGCGCGTCCCCCCTGATCGGCGCTCAGGGAAGCCCCACCCCGTCCGAGTGTCAGCCCAATGAGGACAACCCCGATGATCTTTGTTCTTCTGATGGTTTTCATCGTCTCCTCTTATAAAATGGATAATTGTAAAGCCGGATCTCCCGCTCAATGAAATTTCTTCTATCGTCTGGACATGCTTTTTCTGTGTTGCAGCCTTATTTTCTCCATCCCCTTTCCCGACGCTGAATGCAAGGCACTTACAGGGGATAAGGACGGATGCTGATGACGCGAGACGTGTATCAACCGGGTCCGTTGATTGCCGGATTCAGATATTTAATCGCCACCCCAATCAGCTGTCGTTCTCCTTTGAGAGGCACGGTTCCATTCCACCAAGGGCCGAGGAGATAAACACCGATCGCCTGAATGCTGTCATACACAACCACCACCGCATCCGCCCCCAACTTCCCTGCCTCCATACGCAATCTCTCCTCCACCTTCGACACAGACGGCGCAGGATCGACCGACGCGTCGACAACAATCTCGCCGAGCCTCTGACTCCGATCTGTCGGCTCCCCGCGCAAGATTTTTACCCTGGCCGGATTGCTCGCTGGAAAGCGGGACGCCCCGGCGTATTGAATCGAGTGCGCATCGAGGGTGCTGCACGATTCGATCGGGAGGGACAAGATCGCCAGAAGGAGCGCAACGACCATTCCGCCTCTCATCCTGAATTGGGACCCGCGATTATCTTGAAGATGATTTTCCCTTTGCATGGTGCCTCCTTATCCCAGCCACCAACCGGGATTTCCCCACACCGCCCAATCGAGCGCAATCCGCTGATCCGGTTTGGCCTTCATCGCTTCCCGATGGGTCAGGTGTCTGTTAAGGGCAAGGCGTCGGTATTCCTGATAGGTCTCCTCATCCCCAAAGTAGATACACCCGCAGACGGTCGAATCGGCATAAACATAATAGACAGCACCCCCTTTGGTCTCGGTGACCAGCCGGTGTGCGGGAAGGGTCGCGAGATTCCGTCGTTTCTCAGAATCATCGGCACGAATGACCCTGAAACCGCCGGCGGAGAGAAAACCCTCATCTTGAATAATGTCTGTTGGATGGGCGGCGCATCCGATCAGCATACCGATCAAAAATAACGGTCCCATCCACATCAATGACCTCATGATCCGTTCCTTTTACATTCCCTTCCAATTGCATTCACCGCGCACGATCTGGGTGATTAGGCGGCTGCAGCCAGCCGCGCCCGACCAAAGGCATCCATCCGACCCCACCGGCCCGGCACATCCAGAAGCTCCAGCCGGTCGATCGGAGGCGGAATCGCCGGATCGACGATTAGGTGCTGCCCGTCCGATTCAAGCCCCAGAAGGGTACGGATGAGGAGGAGCGGCGCGCCGGTGGCCCAGGCCTGCGGACTGCAGGCGGTCGGATACTCCACCGGAAATTGCGTCATCTCGCGCGGATAACCGGCGAAGGCTTCGGGGAGGCGATGGTGAAAATAAACCGCCGCTTCCAAGATCCCGAGCGATAGGCGCGCCGCTTCGGCCTTGTAGCCGTAGCGTCGCAGTCCCCAGGCGATGATTGAATTGTCGTGGGGCCAGACGGTGCCGACGTGGTATCCGATCGGATTGAAGGAGCCCTCCCCCCGCGCCATCGTCCGCACCCCCCAACCGGAGAAGAGCGCATCCCCCATCAGGTGGCGGACGCACTGATCGGCTTTGTCTTGGTCGGCGATCCCGCTCCAGAGGAGATGTCCGATGTTCGATGTGAGCGAGTCGACCTTCCTCTTTTGTCCATCGAGCGCCAAGGCGAAGAAGCCCCGCTCGGGGATCCAGAAGTCCCGGTTGAACCGCTCCTTCAACGCCTTCGCATCCTGTTCGAGGCGATCGGCCCAGGCGGGATCGCCCCAGACCTCTCTGGCCAGGCGCGCGGTTCGCATTTTGGCGTCATAGACATAGCCCTGGATCTCGCAGGTGGCGCGGGGGAGGGGGGCCAGGGTCCCGTCGGCGAACGCGATCGAATCCCACGAATCTTTCCAGCATTGGTTTTCCAGGCCGGTCTCCTTGTTGCGCCGCTCATATTCGACATAGCCGTCGCCATCGCGATCGCCAAAGCGATCGATCCACTCGATCGCCCCGCGTGCTTCACGCTCCAGCGCGGCGACCAGTTTCCGGTCTCCCGACCACCGTTCGTACTCCTCCAGCAAAATGAGAAAGAGCGGCGTCGCGTCGGCAGAGCCGAAATAGGGCGAGTGGGGGCGCTCCTCGAAGGCGGTCTTCTCGCCGAGGCGCAGCTCGTGCAATATTTTTCCCGGCTCTTCATCCCGAAACGGATCGTTGACGCGGCCGTGAAAAAGCGCCAGGAGACGAAGGGTCGCCGCGGCAAGCTCGGGGGTGAAGGGGAGCGCCTGGAAGCTGACGATTAGGCTGTCCCGTCCGAAAAGCGACATGAACCAGGGAAGGCCGGCCGCCGGAACCGGCTCGGGAATGACGGGAGAGCTGAACCGGAGCGCCGCCAGATCGAGCAGGCTTCTCTCATAGATGCGGCTGAGCGGCTCCCAGGAAGCGTTGAGGCGCGGCGCCGACGCCATCCACTCTTCCAGACCCTCGCCGAGCTCGGGCCGCGGCTCGATGTCTTTGGGAGTGTACTTGACCCGCGGCTTCACCTGGCGCCCCGGGTTGATCACCGCCACGACCTCGATCGTCGTCGTCCACATGCCGTGCGCGGGCACTTCGGCGATGAAGTTGAGCGCGCCTTCCTCCCGCGTGGCGGGGGCGCTGCTTTGAATCCAGGTCTCCCGGACGAAGCGGTCGCGCCGGTATCCCAGCACCAACTTGTCGGCGTCCAGCCGGTGATAGAACTCCCCCTTCTTCGCCAGCTTATCTTTGACCTCGAAGAGATCGGCGAAGTCTGAGCCGGCCTCGATGCGTACCTGCAGCCTCTTCGGCTCTTTTCCGTGATTGACGATGATAATTTCCTCCATGAATCCGTCTCCGACCGCGCGCCGCCGCACAAGCGACATGTCCGAGTCGACGTAGATCGTCCCGGTCGACAGGGTGGTGTAGAACTGCGCCCGGAAATAGTGGAGGGTGTCGGTCGAAAGGACATTCGGCCGGCGTCCGTCCACCGTGAGAACCCAGCGGGAAAGGAACCGGGTATCGTTGAGAAACAGCCCATAGGTATCGGCCGGCGTCGCCTCCATGTCGCCGCGAATATCGCTGACGGCAAAGGTGTTCCCATCGAGAATGCTGATTGTCTGACTCATTTCGCTCCCTCCTTCTTTCGCGCCTCTTTCCCTTCGATAAAGGGAGAGCCCCCCCGAAGCTCGAGGACGACCCTCAATGCCAGCTCCCGGTCGCCTTGCCCCGCGGCGGCCCGCCCCTGCAGCGCCTCCACGACGGGGTGCGCTTCGCCGCGCAGCAGCCGGGCGATCTCCGCCTTGGATTCGCAGATCACGACCGCCTCCGCACTGTCTCCGCCGCCCCTCAATTCCACTTCGCCGTCGTCGACCTGAAGGAGGTAGGCCCCGCCCCCTTCCGCCTCGAACTTCACCCGTCCCCGAACCCCCTTCAGCGCCGGCATTTTCTTTTTTCCCTTCGGCACCCGCTCCATCCATTTCTCCAACTCTTCCGCATTCATGAATTCCTCCTTCCTTTCTGTTACCGTCCAACTCCGTTTCATCACGCCGATCTGCTCTCGTTCTTGACCGCTCCCCTTGACCGCTCCCAATGATCGGTTCCCATTCGTTATCTGTTTTCAGTGCCGAGAACGCGCGCCGATTGGATCAGCGCCAGGTGCGAGAACGCCTGCGGGAAGTTTCCAATCAGACGACCCGTTCTCGGCTCGTACTCCTCGGACAAGAGACCGAGGTCGTTGCGCAGCGATAGCAATCGGTTGAACAGCCCCTCCGCCTCACTCCGTCGGTTTGAGTAAGCATAGGCGTCGACGAGCCAGAAGCTGCATGCCAGAAACGCCCCTTCGGTGCCGGGAAGACCGTCGTTCGTATGCTCCGTGTTGTAGCGGAGGACGAAGCCGTCTCGCAGAAGGTTTTTTTCGATCGCCTGGATTGTCCCTTGCACGCGGGGATCGCTGCCCGGTAAAAAACCGATCTCTGGAATGAGGAGTGCCGTCGCATCGAGCGCTTCGCTGTTGTAGGCCTGTGTAAATGCATTGAGCTTCGGATTGAAACCATGCTCGAGAATATCCCGACGAATCCGATCTCGCAGGGCGCGGATCGACGACAGCATTGCGTGAAGCTCATCCTCCGGTTTGAGGAACTCTTCGATATAACGCACAAGCCGATCGATCGCCACCCAGGCCATTAATTTGGAGTAGACAAAGTGTTGTCGTCCGCCGCGGACCTCCCAGATGCCGTCGTCGGGTCGCTGCCACGCGGTGGAGAGGAACTCCATTAAAGCACGCAACTGCCCGCGCCCGGCCCCCTCCGACATCCCCATGCGGCGCGCCTCATACATCGCTTCGATCACCTCGCCATAGACGTCGAGCTGGAACTGATCGCTTGCGGCGTTGCCGATCCGAACCGGACGCGACTCTTCATAGCCGGGGAGCCACAGCGCCTCGAACTCCGTCAATCGGCGCTCTCCCAACACCCCATACATGATCTGCATTTCTTCGGGCGCCCCCGCGACCGCTCGCAACAGCCAGTTGCGCCAGTCGGTCGCCTCGTCGACATAGCCGCCGGCCATGAGCGCCCGGAGGGTGAGGGTCGCGTCACGCAGCCAACAGAAACGATAGTCCCAGTTGCGAACGCCGCCGACCTCTTCGGGAAGACTGGTCGTCGGGGCGGCGATGATCCCCCCGGTCGGGGCATAGCTCATCGCCTTGAGAACGATGAGCGAGCGGTCGACGACCTCTTTGTATGGACCTCGATACCGGGATCGCCCCGACCACTCCTTCCACCATCGCTCCGTTTCGGAGAGGGCCGAGATCGGGTCGAGCGGGTCGGGGGGCGGAAGATGCGCCGCCTGCCACGACAGCACAAACGGGACGCGCTCTCCCTTTTTCACCGTGAACTGGCCGCGCACATTGTGCTCGGTGCATTCAACGGCGGCCGGGGTTCTGAGAATCAGCGAGTCGGGGGCGACCGTGAGCCGAATCCCGTCTTCGGTTTTTTCGATCCAGGGTTTGTTCCGGCCATACCCGAAGCGCGCGCCAAGCCACGAAAAAACCGGGACGCTTCCTTCAAGCCCTTCGATAATCCGGATCACCGACTGGGCATAGAGACCGATCGGCATAAAATCGATCATCCGAACCGCGCCGCCGTCGCACTCGAAGTCGGTCTCCAGGATCAGCGTCCCCGGCCGATAACGACGCGCGTTGCGGCGCACGTCGACGCCCGGATGAATGAGCCAACAGCCATGCTCATCTCGGCCGAGCAGCGCCGCCATGCAGGCGTCCGAATCAAATCGTGGGACACAGAGCCAATCGATCGATCCCTCGCGCGACACCAACGCCGAGCCGTACCTGTCTCCGATAAAGCCGTAATCTTCAATCCGTGATGGCATACTCTCTCCTCCAACTCATCTCTGCTGTGATCGATCTCGAAGGCGCTCTGTCGCGTTGGACCGAGAATGGCCATAGGCGCCGGTCTGCTTTGTATTGATGCACGCAGTAAACAGGCGGAGCATAAAGGTGGTCCCGTTGCTGCTGAATCAAGATTCGCTTTTGCCTCGGCGCATTCATCGCCGAGGGAGGCTCATGGTTTAAAAAGGTGTAAAGAGGTAAACGTGGAAATACGGAAACGGAGGAACGTTGGATATTCTGGATATCAGGAGCGGTTGGATCGGAGGCGAACGGTTGAGGGTCATCCGTGCCTGATGGTCATTCTATTTAAAGACAGAGAAAGAACACAATACACCCATTCGAATGAGTATAAACAAGAACCCTCAGACCCTGTTTGTGTTAGCTAATAGAAGTGAGTCATCTCCATTACTCTCAATCGAAGTCGGGCAAACAGAAAACCTAACCGAAGCGAAAAAAAGAGCTGGGCAACCGACCGGGAAGTTGCTTGGAACAGCCCCTTGAGCCTACATTAGAAGTTGTATTTTGCCGAGAACTGCATGCGCGTGTCATCTCCCTTATCTCCATTCTTATTTTCGCGCTGGCCCCAAAGCACCTCCACCCCCATCAAGACCTCCTTCGTCGGGTACCACAGCAGGTTTCCCGAGGCGTAGGCCCCATCCTTGAAGGCATTGTCGGACTGCCCGCCGGTATTGTTTTGGCGTTGTGTGCTGTAACCGATGGTGCTGCTCCACCTCTCACTCCAGTAATGATCATAATAAACAAGCCATCCCAGCAGGGGGACGGCCTCGGCCTCTGTCAGAGCCCCGTTGGGGGCGAGATCGGTGCAGTAGTCGTTAAAGTAGGCGGCAATCCCTCTGCCGTAGGCCACCTGCGCCAGAAGCTTGTCCTTGCCGATGGTCTTGAGGCTTCCGCTCAGGTTGGCCCCGCCGCCGAATACGTGTCCGGAATTTCTTCCGGTCGGGATGGTTGGATTCTGATAGCCGAGCCAACGGCCGATGCCGGCCAGCTGCGCATGGCCCCAGGCCGGGTCGACGCGGTACTGTGCGGTCACATCCGGATAGCGATTCCATGATTTCCAGCCTTCCGGCGTGGCTGCGTTCCCTACGTCGAGTGCGGACCCGGGGTTCTCAAGGGCCACCGCGAATTTCTGCTGCTCGGTTTTCAGCGGCGTCCAGCGGAACTGGATATTGCGGAAGAAGACCATGCCGCCCGGCCCCCAGTAATCGACGATGTTGGGGAAGACGTCCCCGTCCATGAAGAGGCTGTTGGTCTGGCCGGCCAGGAAGGGCCCCCACTCTCCGTACGCGTGGCGCAGGCGGATCGTCGTTTGACCTTGATCCGCGCCGACGCCGAAGAGGTCGAATTCGAATTTTGTCTGTATCTGTCCCGCATCCGTCGGAAAGTCGGCCTTGGCGCCGAAGCGCGACTGCCGGACACTAAAGAGGGTATTCCCGTTCTTTAAACCGCATCCTGGGTCAGCAGTGAGACCCGCGCATTCGACCGGGATCTTGGAGGGACGGAGGGTCGCCTCCCAATCAGGATCGGTCTTTTTGAAGTCATAAATGGCATCCAACTGAGTAAAACCATAAATCTCTAACTGTGGCCCTTCGGCCGCTTCTACGCCGGAGAAAGTGAGCCCGATGCCGAATAGACTGACCGTTAATGCGATCATCATTGCGATTTGTTTTCTCATGTCCCGCTCCTTCTTTAGGCCGTCATGAATACCGGTTGAGGGTTATTGGCCGCTGCCGAATACGTTCGCGCCGAGATGCGCGGTGATATACTCAATCACTTTGGGCCTCCTGCACGAGGCGTTTGAGGGTCGCCGAATCGGTGGAGACCTCCCGGGCCATCGCCCGGAACGGCGACATCAGCAACACCGCTGCCGTGAACATCATGAGTACAGCATCGTAACGATCTTTGACTTTTCATGGACCTCTCCTCTGTTTCATTTTTATCCAAACTGCGAACGCAACAATACGATGAACGTGCCCCACATGGTGAGCAGGATATTGGCCAGCGCATACGGCACGGTGTAGCCAAGGACCGGCGTCGGGCTGTCAGCCTTCTCCTGCAACGCGATCAGCGCCGGAGCGACGGTCTGGGTGCCGGCGATGGCGCCGACCAGAAGGATGGGGTGCATCCGCAAGACGTATCGGCCGAACCAGAAGGCGACGAGCATCGGCGTCAGTGTGACCGCCGCCCCGCCGAGCAGCAGCCGCGGACCGGTCGCTTTGATCGCCTCGATGAAGATCGGCCCGGCATGCAGACCGACCACCGCGACGAATCCGGCCAGGCCGAGCTGCGTCATCAGGTTGACCGCGGCGTCGGGGATCTTTCCCATCGCCGGCCTCACCGCGTGCAGCCAGCCGAAGACCAGACCGGCGATCAAAACGCCGACGCTGGTCGTCAGCGACAGTTTCAACGTTCCGAGCATGAGGGATGGAAGACCGATGAAGGCCCCGAGGACAATGGCGGTGGCGACCAGCATGAGGTTGGTGCTCGCCGTGGGGACTTCGATCTGGCCGATCTCGCGCGCGACATGCTCCACGGAGGGCTGCGGCCCGATCAGTTCGATCTCGTCCCCGCGATCGAGGACCGTCTCGGGAGAGATCGGGATCGCTTGGCCGCCGCGCAGGAGCGTTCGGACCCCCACCCCGCGGCCCGCCGGCCAGCTTGCCAGCTCGCCGAAACTCCGTCCCGTAATGTCCTTATTGGTCACGATGACCCGGGCGACCTGGATCGGAAAATCGAGCAGCTCCGGGTCGTGGACTTCGGGACCGAGGCGGGGCCCAAACTCGAGGACGAGCTCCCGGCGTCCATAAAGGACCAGGATGTCGCCGCGCTCCATCCGCGTGTTCGAATCGAGCGGAAGGATTCGGTCGCCGCGGCGGAGCCGCTCGACGAACATCCTTCCGGTCGGCAGGATCACCTCAACCTCGTTGGCGGGCTTTCCGATAAAATCGGCATTTTCGACCCGGTGGGCGCGGAAGGCGAACCGCTGGTAGGCCGAGATAATGTTGGGGGCGGCCCGTTTGATCCCGAGTTTCGCTTCGAGCGCCGCCGCCTCGGCCTTCAGGTCGATCCCCATCAAGCGGGGCGCAAGGGTCGTGAGGAAGACAATCGGCGCGATCACGCCGAAGAGATAGGTCAGCGCATCGGCCACAGCGATATGGGCGACCAGCAGCTGCCGTTCGGCCTCCGGCAGCGGCAACGCCATGATCGCATCGCTTGCGGTTCCCATCGCGGCCGATTGGGTCAGCCCGCCCGAGAGCAAGCCGGCCGACAGGCCGAGATCGAGTTGAAGCCGTCGCGCCACCGCATAGGCGATGGCGAGCCCCACGCCGGAATGTACCGCCGTGAAGGCGAGCGAACGGAGGCCGTCCCCCTTCAAAGAACGGAAAAACTGCGGCCCGACGGAATAACCGGTCCCGAACAGGAAGAGCATGAAGAGGACCGTCTTGACCAGACCCGGCACCTCGACATGCACCTGGCCGATCAGCAGCGCCGCAATCAGCGATCCGGTGACCCCTCCCAGACTGAAACTGCCGAACTTCCACGATCCGATCCAGAACCCCAGACCGAGCGCAAGGAAGAGGGCGATCTCCGGATTTCCGCGCAACGCTGAAACAAACCATTCGATCATGGGACCCCGTCCTTTCGACTCATGCAGAAATAAAAATGTGACATCGGTTGGGTCGGGGCGGCCCCATGGCCGCCCAGGGCAGGCACAGGGGCCTGCCCTTACAGTAAATGCAACGCCATCGATTACGTCTCTATTAATAGGTGTTGAAAATTTCCTGAAGTTTCTTCGGGTCTTTGGTCTGCGTCAACGCCAACATCAACAGGACCCGTGCCTTCTGCGGATTTAATTCATTCGACGCGATCAGACCGAGCTTGTCGTCCTCGACCTCCATGTTGCGCGCCACGATTCCGCTGCCGGTGCGGGTCGATCGAACCACGGCCACCCCTTTCTTCGCGGCGTCGGCCAGACCCTTCAACGCCTCATCGGTCGTATTCCCATCCCCCACGCCGGCCAGGACAATTCCCTTCACCCCCTTTTGCACCAGGAAATCGATCGTGTCGCGGCCGAAGTTGGCGTAGGAGTAGACCACCTCGACCCGGGGGAGATTCTCGGCCTTCACGCCGTCGACGGAAAATGGGCTCTTCGTGGTGTGGGGCTCATCGTTTGGAAGTAAGAAATGGGCCTTGTTTCCGATGAAGATCCCGGCAGGGCCTGCGTTGGGGGATTTGAATGCCTCGAGTTTGGTGGTATTGATTTTTTGAGCCTCGCGCGCATAGTGGATTTCGTCATTGATGACGATCATCGGCCCGCGTCCCTTCGCCTCCGGGTCTGCGGCAAGCGCGACCGCCTCGTACAAATTGGCCGGACCGTCCGCGCTGATCGCCGTCGCCGGCCGCATGGAGCCGACCAGCACCACCGGCTTTTCGCTCTTCACCACGAGATTGAGAAAGTAGCCGGTCTCTTCCATGGTATCGGTGCCATGGGTGATGACCACCCCCGCCGCATCCCCCTTCAGCACCTCGTTGGCCCGCTGCGCAAGCTTCACCCAAACGTCGTTCGTCATCGTCTGGCTGCCGATGTTCGCCACCTGCTCGCCGGTGAGATCGGCGATCTCCTTGATCTTCGGGACCGCCTCGATGAGCTGGTCGACTGAGACCTCGCCGGACTTGTAGCCGGGTTCGCCCTCTTTCGGTTGCACACCGGCAATGGTCCCCCCGGTCGCCAGCAGGACGATCTTCGGCTTGGCGTAGGCCGCGGGCGCCAGCGCCAGAAGCAATGCCATGATCGGCAGGAATAATTTGATTGGACGGGTATGATGTCTCATGGGGTTCTCCTCCTCTTTTGAACAGGCCGTAATTCTCCGGCCCGTCGATGGTGGTTCCCTTTTTTGGTTCCTTTCATCTCTTTCCCTTTTTGCGATCCCTTCCACTCCCTCACGTAGGCCTCGGCCGTCTCCCGGAGGAACTGGCCGATCTTCGGATAGGTCTCCTCCGGGAGGTTGGCGAGCGAGACGCGGACCGACCAGTCGGGCCCTGCGAAGCCGCCGCCGTGCAGCAGCACCACCCCCGACTTTTCCGCCAGGCGGAAGAGGACATCGACGCATTCGTAGTTCTTCCGAAGAAATTTCACGAAGTCGGGGCCGTATTCCTTCTCGGCCCAGACCATGAGGTCGAGTTCGGCGTAATAAGAAGCCCGGTTCTCATCGGGGGGGGGTGAAAGACCGACGCCGTCCCAGAGCGCCTTGTACCGCCGGCGCACGACCAGCTGGCAGAGCGTTTTGTAGCTGTCGGCCGTGTCGAGGAGCGCGAAGAGGGAGAAGAGGGCCATCTGGGTTTGCTGGGGGAGCGACAGGCCGGCGGTGTGGTTCAGGGCGACCTGGCGGCTGTCGGCGACCATCCGGTCGATGAACTTCAGTTTCTCCGGCGTCAGCGTGATGCTGCCGTAGCGTCGGTTCAGCGCGGCGCGCTCCTTGGCCGGCAGTTTCGCCAGCATCCGGTCGAAGAGGTTGTTCTGGTGAATGGCGATGACCCCGAGCCGCCAGCCGGTGGCGCCGAAATGCTTCGAATAGGAATAGACGCCGATGGTATTTTGAGGCAACTCGGCCATCAACGACCGGAACCCCGGCACGAAGGTGGCATAAACATCGTCGGTGATGATGATCAGATCGGGTCGTTTGCGCTTCACCAGCTTGACGAGGCGATTCACGCTGCTTGGGCGCATGGCATAGGAAGGGGGGTTGCTCGGGTTGACCAGGAAAAAGGCCTTGATCCGCTTGTCGGCGAGCTGATCGATCTCCGCGTCGGCATACTGCCACGTATGCGTGCCGTCGGGACGTCTTTCCACGCCGGCGTCGATGTTCACGACGTTGAAGGAGTAGCGGTCGAAATGCGGGATCTCGATGTACGGGGTGAAGGTCGGCGTCCCGAGCGCGATCGTGTCGCCGCGGTGCAGCAGGTGATTGAGCATGAGCGAATCGAAAATGTAACACATCGCCGCCGTCCCCCCCTCGACCGCGAAAAGGTCGTACCGTCCCGCAGGGGGCTTTCCGGCGCAGAGCTCCCGGACGAGGTACGCGTGCACGATCCGCTCGGTACAGCGCAGCATCCGATCCGGCACCGGATACATGCAGCCGATGATCCCTTCGGACAATTCATGCGCGAAGGTGTCGGGATCGAACTTCAGCGTTTTGATCCCATAGTTGAACGCGTCGCGAAGAAGCGTGGCGCCGGGGGCTTCTTGATGGGTTTCGAGAAACCAGGCGAAGCGCGTCGCGGCCCCCTTCTTTTGCGGCATCCGGCCGGCATCGGGCAGGTTGAGATCGCGCCGCGACTCTTCGATTCCGAATTGGAGCAAGGTCCCGAAGGCCTCCCGCGGCGTGGTACAGATCCAGTTCGGATTGCCGCGTCCGGCATTCAGCATCTGAATGTCGCTTTCTTTTTCGTTCTCGGCGGCGAGCGAAATGAGCGTGTCCTTGAGCTCAAAGGGACTGAGTTTGAGGAGCGCTTTTTGTTCGTCGCGGGGAGTGGTTGCGAATGACGTTTTGGCGGCCATGGGTGGGATCTCCTTCTCTCTATCGTGATGTCATTAATAAAACGACGACCCGCCCCCGGATGATCCGCTAATGCAGTATAGAGGGATCCGGGGTGCCGGGTTGTATCGGCGGAAATCTTTTCGAGCATTCTTCAAAATCTCCCACGATCTTCATCACCGGTCCCCCGACCCAGCCCGTTCGCGGTCGCCCCGTGTTCCTCCTTCGGATCGTTGATGAGATCAAAGATCCAGTGACGGTTCTTAACTCTAGCGGGTTACGCCCGCAGATATGTGCCTCTCCACGCTCACTTCACGAGCCATGTCGGTCATGGCGATTTATCTCGCAATCCGGCTCACTGCGGTGCTTGGGACTGTGTTTTCTTCATTAGCTCCTCCTTCACTTGTTCGAGATTGAAGCTGGCGCCTTTCTGCATCGGCGGAAAGTCGATGAAGGTTTGTGCATATTGTCCAACAACCTGTTGCACCAACACGAAACGCCAGATCTCGTAGGCAAGCCACGAAAACTGTTCCATCGACTGCGTTGGCAAACTCGTGCGCTCTAACGGATCGAGGCGCAGGTTTACCAGAATCGGCCAATCGACTTTCACCGTGTTGCCCAGCCAGCCAGCCGGCTGGTCGATAAAGCGGTACTTAAAATCGTTGACACGCACAGATCCCAGAGTCCCCTCCGCGAAGTAGAAGACCTCATGCCGTGCGGACGGCCCTTTGCCGGTAATCAGGTCCATCTGGTTGTAACCATCGAGATGGACCTTGTAAGTCCGATCACCGATCTGCTTGCCGCTTTTCAACTCCTCGGCGATATTCGGATCACCGGCGGCGGCAAGGAAAGTGGGAAACCAGTCCAGTCCAGAGATGATTCCACTTTCCACTTTGCCCGCGGGCACATGGCCAGGCCACCGAATGATGCAGGGGACACGAAAGCCGCCTTCGAGGACCGTTCCCTTGCCGCCGGCAAATGGCGTCTGACCACCATCGGGCCAGGTGAAGTTCTCGGCGCCGTTGTCGGTGGTGAAGACGACGATGGTGTTGCCGTCAAGGCCGGCATCTTTCAGTCTCTGCATGACCGAGCCGACGATATCGTCGATCTGCGCCATGCCGGCTTCCTGGATCGTCCAACCGTTCTCCGGGGTGCGCATGGCTTCATATTTCGGTGACAGATGTGTCACGACGTGCATGCGCGTCGGGTTCAGCCACACGAAAAAGGGCTTGCCATCCGCCTTGGCTTTATCGATGAATTGCAGTGCGTGATCGCGAATCACCTCATCGACGGTTTCCATGTTGTACTTAATGCCCGGCATGGGATGCGGTGGAAGCGGGCCTTCGTCCACGATCTTCTGTTTGCCGACTTTGCCCCAGCGTGGATCGACGGTTGGGTCGTCTACGTTCGTCGCCAAGGAATGCAGCAGATTACGCGGACCGACTTTGTCTTTCAGCGACTGCGGATAGTTGGAATGGAAGGGATCCTCCATGGCGTCGAGGTGGTAGAGGTAACCCCAGAACTCATCAAAGCCATGTACGGTCGGCAGATATTCGTTGCGATCTCCAAGGTGGTTCTTGCCGAACTGACCGGTTTCGTAGCCCATGGCTTTCAGCGCAGTGGCGATCGTGACCGCTTGGTCGGGGAGGCCGACCTTGGATCCGGCTTGTCCGACCGTGGTCATCCCGGTGCGGATGGGAAGCTCACCGGTGATAAAGTTGGCGCGTCCGGCGGTGCAACTCGCCTCGGCGTAGTAGTCGGTGAAGCGCATCCCTTCGGCGGCCATCTTGTCGAGGTTCGGCGTTCTTCCAGCCATAATCCCCTGGTTGTAGGCGCCGATGTTGAACCAGCCGATGTCGTCGCCCATGATGACGATGATGTTGGGCTTCCTAGCGCCTGCTTGCTGCGCCAGCGCATTTGCTGCGCTGAGTGCAACCAATCCGACCGCCAGGGCCGAAAGCGCATGCCTGCACATCTGGCGATAAAATGAATGATCCTTCATCTGCATCTGACACTCCTTACAGTTTTGATGGCGCCCCCTTTGCATCCTGCACACACCGGAATCCGAGATGATTGGTGCCGGTGCTGACTTCCCCTTTCCCCCGTGTCCCGACCATATAACGCGAGCAGTATTGTTCCGTACAGAGAAACGATCCGCCGCGAAGGACACGCTTTTTCTCGCCGGGCTCGGATGGATCGTACGCCGACTCGGGTCCTTTTGGATTGCGCGCAACGCCGTCGAGCCGAGCCAGTTGGGCGTAATAGTCCGGCCGGTACCAGTCGCTCGTCCATTGCCAGACGTCGCCGGCCATGTCATACAATCCGTACCCGTTCGACTGAAACTGCGCGACCGGCGCGATGCCGACGAATCCATCCTCTCCCTTATCCTGATCGGGGAAGTGGCCCTGATGGGTGTTTGCCATCCATTTTCCGTCCGGATGGAATTGATCCCCCCAGACGTAGGCTTTTCCCGTCAACCCGCCGCGCGCTGCAAACTCCCATTCCACCTCGGTCGGCAGCCGCTTCCCGGCCCATTTCGCATAGGCCAGTGCGTCCTCGTAGGCGACCTGCACCACCGGATATTTTTCTTTCCCTTTGATCGAACTCTTCGGACCGATTGGATGGCGCCAGTTTGCCCCTTTGACATAACTCCACCACCGGAAATGATTGTCGAGCGGAACAGGGTGATCGGGCGGGGAGAAGACAACAGAGCCGGCCACCAGATTCTCCGGCGGCGCGCCGGGAAAATCCTCGGGACGCGGCGTCCGCTCGGCCACGGTGATGTAGCCGGTCTCACTTACAAATTTCTCAAACTGTTCGTTCGTGACGTCGGTCTCATCCATCCAGAAACCGTCCATGTAAACCCGATGGATCGGCCGAGAGTCGTTCGTAGCATTCATCCCCACGTTGTTCATGTCCCTCTCGACGGGATCGGCCGCTCCCATCGAAAACTCCCCACCGGGAATCCAGACCATCCCTTTCGGCGCGGGGCCGGGGGAAGGAACCGTGTTCGGAATCGTCGGCAAAAACGTTGCCGGCACCGGCTCGGACGCTGCGGTCGCCCTCATATCGCGAGTCGAACTCATGCTCCACGTGATCGCCGCCATGACGATCAGAATCACAAGCC
This sequence comes from Candidatus Manganitrophaceae bacterium, assembly GCA_016200325.1. Classification (NCBI taxonomy): domain Bacteria; kingdom Pseudomonadati; phylum Nitrospirota; class Nitrospiria; order Candidatus Troglogloeales; family Candidatus Manganitrophaceae; species Candidatus Manganitrophaceae bacterium. Next base: position 566,359 of record JACQEZ010000011.1, on the reverse strand, counting down.
AAGTCCACCTGGCCCTGAAAGTTCGGACGCGTGACTGCCGATGATTGCGCCTCTGTTTTTTGATCATTTCCGATCCCGCATCTTTTTATGTCATCAACTTATGTCATCAACAGAACGATCACCAGACCCCAGAGAATGAGCAGTGTATTGCCGACGGCGTAGGTGACGGTATAGCCGAGGGCCGGCGTCTTGCTCTTCGCCGCGTCTTGAATGAGACCGAGCGCGGCGGTGGTGGTCCGTGCGCCGGCGGCGGCGCCGAGCGTGATGGCCGGATGAAATTTGAAAACATATTTTCCGAGCAGAATGCCGATCAGAAGCGGGACGGTGGTCGCCACGATCCCGGAGAGGAATAGACTCAGCCCCGATTTCTGAAGCCCCGTGATGAACGCCGGTCCGGAGGTGATTCCGACCACCGCGATGAAGGTGTTGAGCCCCACCGAATTCATCATCCAGAGGGCCGGCTCGGGGACGCGGCCGAAGGTGCGATAGACCGACCGGAGCCATCCGAAGATCAGCCCCGCGATGAGCGTTCCGGCGCTGGTGCTGAGGCTGATGGGGATCCCGCCGATGTTGATCGCCACGGCGCCGACCAGGCCTCCCAGGACAATCCCGATGCCGACAAAAACCATGTCGGTCATATTCGTTTGGCGATCGGCATAACCGAGTTCCGCGGCCACACGCTCGACCCCTCGCTTCGGACCGATGACCTGAAGAACGTCGCCGCGATTGATCACCGTCGCCGGGGTGAACGGCATCTCCAGGCCGACTCGCGTCAGCTTCCGGAGAAAGACCCCCCGTCCCTTGGCGCTGCCGATCTCGGACTCGGCCAGTTGCTTCAGCGTTTTGCCGTCGACCCACTTGTTGGTGATCACGATATCGAGCACCTCTCCGGGAAAGTCGAGAAGTTCTTTGTCATCGACCTCTTCCCCGATTTCATGGCCTCTTTGTATGAAGAGTTCGATTCGCGCCAGGACGGCAACCGTGTCCCCCAGATGGACGACGGAGCCCGGCTCGGCATCGCTGATCCGGCCGTCATGCCGGATTCGTTCGATAAAGACGCGGAGTTCCTGCTTCAGGGCATTGGCTTCCAGCTCCGCGACGGTCTTGTTGTTGAACCGTTCGTTTGTCACCCGGTAGGCACGGACATCAAACTTTTTGGCCGCCGATGCCACCCCCGCTTCGGCATCCCCCCATCCCCCCATCTTCGCTTCGAGCTTTTTGCATTCGGCCGGAAGATCGACCCTCAAGATTTTGGGTCCGATCGAAGCGAGGAGCCACGCCGATCCGGCGGTGCCGAAGAGATAGGTCACGGCATAGGCGACCGGCATGGCATTGATCAGCGCCTCCTTCTCTTCCGGCGAGGTCCCCAGCCGGTTGATCGCGTCGGTGGCGACGCCGAGCACCGCCGAGATGGTCTGAGAGCCGGAGAGAAGCCCGGCCGCCAGTCCGGCGTTGAACCCGAGGAACTTCGCAACGACGAAGACGGTTAACAAGGAGACCAGGCACTGAAGAACGGCGAAGAGCGCCTGCGGGACACCGTCGCTCTTCAGGCCGCGGACGAACTGCGGGCCGACCCCGTAGCCGACGGCAAAGAGAAACATAAGGAAGAAGACCGATTTCACATTCGGCGAGATCGCGATCTTCATCTGCCCGATGAGCACGCCGACCAGCAGCGTTCCGGTGACCGCGCCGAGCGTAAAGCTGCCGAATTTAAACTTTCCGACCCAATATCCCAGGGCCAGCGTGAGAAAAATCGCCAGTTCCGGGTAATGTCTGAACGTCTCAACCAACCAATGCATATCGCTCCTTTCCGCACCCGGGCCCCTTGATCCATCAGGGCCTGGGAAAACCCTTTTTAAAGACGACCGTTCTTCGTCTTGTGTCTCGTCAGTGCATGGGCCTTCAGCAGTTCGAGACCCTTGACGGCGTTGAAACCATGAATTTCTTTGACGTCCAACTTCCGCATGAACCTGATCGTCTCCTTCGTAATCACCTGGCCCGGCACCATGATTGGAAAGCCGGGCGGGTAAGGGATGACGAATTTGGCGGAGACCAGCGGCGGCGGAGCGTAAAGGTGGTCCTGTTGCTGCCGAATAAAGATTCGCTTTGCCTCGGCGCATTCATCGCCGAGGGAGGCTCATGGTTTAAAAAAGGTGTAAAGAGGTAAACGTGGAAATACGGAAACGGAGGAACGCTGGATAGTCTGGATATCAGGAGCGGTTGGATCGGAGGCGAAGGGTAGAGGGTCATCCCCTGCCTGATAGTCATTCTATTTAAAGACAGAGAAAGAACACAATACACCCGTTCGAATGAGTATAAACAAGAACCCTCAGACCCTGTTTGCGTTAGCTAATAAAAGTGAGTCATCTCCATTACTCTCAATCGAAGTCGGGCAAACAGAAAACCTAACCGAAGCGAAAAAAAGAGCCGTCGGACGACGGACAGCTCGGAAATTTCATTCGAGGGCGCTGTCAACGGACCCTCGAAACGGAGCTTGTGAATCGCTCTTTCAGCACGAGGCGTTTTCTCTTTTCTCCTTAAAAACCCGCAAACGAAAACTGAATTGCGCACCCCGGCCGAATTGGCTCTCACACCAGATCTCGCCTCCCATTTTACTCGTCAATTCTTTCGCCACCGACAGACCGTATCCGCTGGAGGGTTCACCCCCTGTCGGCACGGCACTCAATCGAACTCCCCGCTGGAACAACTTGGCCTGATCTTCCCTGCTCAGTCCCGGTCCTTCATCGATCACACTGCAAACGAGATCATCCGCTTCGGAGAGAAGTCGGATGAAGATCTGCTTCCCCGGCGGTGAGTACTTGACGGCATTCGACAACAGATTGTCGAGAACGGCCGCAAGGGCCACCCCGTCCGCCCACACATCGGCCTCTTTCAAATCTGATTCAACAATGACCGAGATATTTTTCTCCGAAGCAATGCGTTGATAAATCTGGCCTGCATTCCGCACCAACGTTGCCAAATCAAATTTCGAGAAAACCAATTTTAGGTCGGTCGCCGCCGAAGACTGGATCAACTGGCCGATCATCTGGGTCATCAAATTGTTTGCATGTTGTATCCCATGAAGCCACTTGTGCACCTTCACACTCGAATGATTTTCCAACTCGCGTGACAGCAATTGAACAGAGCCTTGCACCACTGCCAAATAATTGCCCATGGCATGCGCGGCGAATCGAAACGCCCCCGGATCGAATGAGGGTAAATGCTCCATCTGCTCCAACGCCTGCTCCAAATGAATCTTAGCCACATCAATTGAAGCGATTACACTCTGTTTTGGTGTTGTCATCGGTCCGCCTCCTTTTTTAATCCAGTTTATTCGGCGCACATTTTATCTAGAGCCCGCCTCCCCATCGGTATTGCCAGGCGATACCGATCATTTTGAAGTTGCCTCCGCTGCGGGTCAGGAGACCCAAACTGGCGTTTAACTTAACCGCGTTGTACCGGTTCACCGGCAGAGATAAGGTCGCACCCAAGCGTGTATTCTGCTGGAGATCATCGCTTCGAATACCGTCTATCGTGGTGCGGCCTCCCCGATAGCCGGTCGCATCCAACGCGAACCATATCCCGGACCGGAAACCATAAATGAGATGGCCCTGAACGGAAAGAATCGGATCCTGCTCGCGCCTCTTGTCCCCCAGAAAGGCGTTGTTGTCGGTGAAAAAGGCGACCCCCATCACCAGTTCCAGCGTCACCGGGCCGATCGCCTTCGATAGACCGAATTCGGGTTTGATCGACCAGCGATGCGTACCAATGTTCAAGAGCCGATCGGCGTCGTATCGACCGAGGGGGATTCCGATCTGCAAACTGGCTCCGACGATTAAATCCGGTTTGTAGCCAGCGAACTCCTTCAACGACAAAGCGGGAGCGCCGTAAAAATTCATCGAAAGTCTGATTCTGGGGTCACCCCATCCGCAGACGTCGCGCGCCACGGGGACTTCTTTAAACTCCGCCGCCCCGGAAGCGCAGGCATAGGGGAAGATCGCGTCCACCTTCCCTGACTTGCCCCACAGATCGAGCGATCTCGCGTAGGCAAAGATCGGCACCTGGGCGTGTACTTTGGCGTCTTCTAACGGCAGGGAGGGATCCGTTAGAACACTTCCCTTCAAGTAGCCATCGCCGGCGATCAGAAAATTCAGGTCAACCGGCGTGTTCGCATAGGTTCTCGGCTCGAGTTCTTGTGCATACCCTTCCGCGGCGACAAAGGCAGACCAGACCGACAAACCGATCCAAGCGAGGAAGCCGATTAATACAAGCCGCCCCGGCGGGACCGAACGCTTCCTTCTTAAACTGTCAAAGGTATCGGCGATAATATCTTTCGATGCGCAGATGCTATAGTGGTCGGAGACCATCACACCATCCATGTGGTGGCGTGCCTTAGACGAAAAGGGATCGAACAGTTGAGAGCGGTCTGCCCTCTTTCCCTTCTGTTATTTCGAACGATACCGGAAATTCTATAACATGGCTCTCGCCTCTCACAGTATGGGATATTACACCGCGTCCTTCACTGGAACTCATTTCATAAATAGGATCTGTTAACTTCTTTTGCGCCATGTTAAATTTTGCATGCCAAAAAAGAAGAACTCACAGACGAGCAATGGGCGATTCTGGAGTCTCTGATCCCAGAAACGGTATGGAGGATGGGGTGTCGGTCTTTGACTTCTCAGTGGAGAATTGGAGGAGAATTGGCAGAATTGATGTCAGTCTTGACTTTTTGACTTTTGACTTCTGGTGCAAAGCCTATTGTCGAACCGACCCAGAATGAGTGACGAAGAAAACATTTATTATTAATAAAAGCCCTTCCTCCCCTCCGCACAAGTCAAAAAATCAAGACTGACTCGTTTTTCGGATGAGAGGTGATTCCTGCGATATGAATCTCCCGACTGCTGACCCGAATGAAAAAAAGGAGATAGAACGTGACAAGACCGTTTAGTGTCCAGACCTCGACCGTGAAGAAATCGGTTCCCAGCTTTAGATTTGATATTGCATCCTCAACGAGGGGTGACCGAAGGATTGACATTGTACTTGCGGCTTAAAGTCACGTTTATTTAAATACTTCTCGAGTATCCGCAGAAAGAGCAGCGCCAGGACTTCTCCGCCTGGTACCAATCCATTTTCTCACGGCAGGCCGGGCAGGTCTTTTTTTTGCCCGATGGCGGGTTATTGGACGGTGATAATCCCTTTTTTTGTTTTTGGGTTTCGTTGGAAGACGGGGATGACAAAGGGGCGGCAAGGGGCAGGGATGGATCGAAAATCGGCTTCGAAGCGGGAGTGGGTTTAGGCGCGTTCGGAGGTTCACTTTTCTCTTCGCTTTTATTTCGAACCTCATCTTTTTTTGATTCTTCGTGTGCGCAGGTATAACACTGCCACATTTGATCCCTTGTGAGGAAGCTCATTTGACCTCCGCACATCGGGCACTTTTTCTCCCATTCCGTCTCCTGCGGCGCGGAAGACTCAGGGATTTCGACTTTCTGGTCGCCGCCCCCCTTTTCCTCGCTGGGAAGATCGCTTTTAAGAATAGAAGCTCTGGGCGGGATGGGCTGAGCGGCCGCGCTTTCAGAAGTAAATTCCTCCACCTTCTTTTTGATATAGGTTATCTCCGCCCCGATCTCCGCGAAGAGATCCCCCACGGCCTTTTCGACGAGTTCCATTTCCCTTTCCCGCGCCACCATATCATTAATGATCCCTTTTTCTTCGCTCTCAAGCCGACCTATTTTTTCGCGCAGTTTCGATATCTCATCTTTAATCTCAAGCGATTTGGCTTTCATGACCTTAAATTCGTCGCGCCAGCCGGGGAGGGCTGGGATTAAGCCCTTCTCGAGCGTTTTAAGCTCCTCAAGCTGATTGTTGACGGCTTTGACGATCTCTTGCCGGCTTAGCTTCGAAGTCGTCGACAACGCTTTGATCGCGGCGTGATAACGCTGTTTCTCCTCCGGAATAATTTCCTCAAACGATTCCACAAGTTCACGGAATTTTATAAATATTGAATTCTCATTTTCGAATACTTTTTTTATTCCATTGCGGAGACAATCGATTTTGGATGACAGCTCTTCGCCTTCCTTAGATTTCACAAAGAGATCGGCGGCCATTCGGTAAAGGATGTCGTTCCTGTTTTTCTTCTCAACGCCCATTCATTTTCTCCTTGTAAAACCTACCTTATGATATCGATTCCACCCGTACTGGACCTATTTGAGAAAACCCGTTTTTTCCGGTTTAACAAAGGAATACCGTATCGGGAGTGTATTTGAATCCTGATGATCACTTGTAGCGATTATGGATAAAATTTTAGCGCATTCAATGAGAGTGTCAAATCGCCTAGATCCCGTTCGGGCGCCATTCCGATCGACCGTCGGTCGGAGGAGTGGGTGGAGGAGCAGAGAGGTGGAAGGAGGAGAATCACAAAACCAGACCTCGAAATATCGTTCGGCTCGGCAAGCAGCTAAAACGCGACCTCACCCTTCGACATTCCACGGCCTGATTGCTGCACACGCTCTATCCGGAGTACGATAGAATCATCGACAAAGTGGAAGGGGCCCGGTATCCGGAAACCTTGGAGCAAATGACCGCTGAGCGAAAGGGGTTCTCCGGTTGCATTCCGTAGCTTGCGGCCAACAGGGCTGCGGCGAAAGGCCGGGCACGATGAAAGAAAGGAGATCCATCATGCGAGGAGCCATTCTTTACGGGCCGCGCGATGTCCGTTTCGAGGAGCGCGACCCCCCGAAGATCATTAAACCGACCGATGCCGTCATCAGCATATCGGCCACCTGCGTCTGCGGGTCGGACCTGTGGCCCTACCGCGGCATTCAGCCGGTCACGCAGCCGACCCCGATGGGGCACGAGTACTGCGGCATCGTCGAGGGGGTCGGCCGTGCGGTCACGTCGATCAAACCGGGTCAGTTCGTCATCGGCTCCTTCTTCGCCTCCGACAACAGCTGCCCCCTCTGCCGGGACGGCTATCAGACGGCGTGCCTGCACAAGGAGCCCGTGATCGGCGCGCAGGCGCCGCGGCTGCGCGTCCCGCTTGCGGACGGCACCCTGGTGGCCGCCCCGGAGGTCCCCTCCGACGACCTGATCCCGAGCCTGCTGGCGCTCTCCGACGTCATGGGCACCGGCTGGTTCGCCGCCGACGCGGCCCAGGTGAAGCCGGGCCGGACAGTCGCGGTCGTCGGCGACGGCGCGGTCGGCCTCCTCGGTGTCCTCTCCGCCCGGGAGATGGGCGCCGAGCGGATCATCGCGATGAGCCGTCACCCGTCGCGGCAGAAGCTCGCCCGCGCGTTCGGCGCGACCGACATCGTGACCGAGCGCGGTGACGAGGGGGTGGCGCGCATCAAGGAACTGACCCAAGGAATCGGCGCGGATTCGGTGCTGGAGTGCGTCGGCACCCAGGAATCGATGATGCAGGCGATCCGCTCCACCCGCCCGGGTGGATATGTGGGCTACGTCGGCGTCCCGCACGGGGTCGCGCTTGACGGCCAAGCGCTCTTCTTCTCCCACGTTCACCTCCACGGCGGTCCCGCCCCGGTCCGCCGCTTTCTGCCCAGACTGATCGACCGGGTCTGGAACCGGAAGATCGACCCCGGCAAGGTCTTCGACCTGACCCTGCCGCTGGAGCAGGTAGCGGAGGGCTACCGCGCGATGGATGAGCGCCGCGCGATCAAGACACTGCTGCGGCCGTGAATCAAGGCAAGGAGATGCCGCGCGAGACCGATACAAGATACCGTTACAGCAAGGAGTGAACGATGGAGATCAAAAGAAACGGCTCACAGCCTTCCGGCAAAGGACCGGCCGACTATTTTACCGGCAATGTACGCGTTGATCCGCTGTTCGAGGCGCCCGATCCGGGACGCGTGCGTGTCGCGAGTGTCACGTTCGAGCCCGGCGCCCGCTCTGCATGGCACACCCATCCGCTCGGGCAGACCCTGATCGTGACGTCCGGGTACGGGTGGGTGCAAAGCGAGGGGGGGCCGAAACAGGAAATTCGGCCGGGAGACGTGGTCTGGTGCCCGCCGAATGAAAAGCATTGGCACGGCGCCACGCCGACCACGGCCATGACCCACATCGCCATTCAGGAGCAGCTCGATGGGAAGGTGGTCCACTGGATGGAAAAGGTCAGCGACGCACAATACCAGGCCTCATGATCGGCCGAATAAAATGAAACAGCCATAAGTCGGGTTTATCACAAACGCCGGCTGCGCAGATTAACAAAATCGTTATGACCTATGTCAAAAGCTCGGCTTGAAGCCTTCAGTGACGGGGTTTTTGCAATCATATTGACCTTGCTCGTCCTCGAATTGCGCGTCCCGGAGGTTGCAAATCATTCGAGTTTCGGTCAGTATGCCGCGGCGATGGCGCCGCTGATTCCGAAAGTGGTCAGCTTCATCCTGACTTTTGTCATGATCTGCATTCATTGGGTCAGTCATCAGTATTTTTTCAGTCATATCGGCCGCGTCACGATCGGACTCGTCTGGTTGAATAATCTTCTCTTGCTCTGGCTCTGTTTCCTCCCTTTTCCAACGGCGATGCTGGGGGATCACCCAACCGACCCCTTTCCGATCCTTCTGTATGGCGTCAACTCTCTTCTCGCGGCACTGACTTTTTACGCGTTGAGGCGCTACGCAAGCCATGCAAAGCTCTTTAAAGAGGAAAATTCAAAAGCGCTGGGGCCAAGACACAGTATCCCTGCCATTGCAATCTATGCGTTATCGATTCTGTTCGCGTTTGTGAATGTTTATTTATCCCTGGCCTGTTTTCTCGTCGTTCCGTTGCTCTATTTCGTGCCGACCATCATTCAAGATCACGCGCGTTTTTGAATGGACAGCCGCACTGACTTTTCGAAACAGGTCATGAAGCTCATCGCGGCCATTCCAAAGGGAAAGGTCGCGACTTACGGACAGATCGCGAAGCTCGCCGGAAAACCCCACGGGGCGCGCGGGGTCGGCTGGCTTCTTCACTCCAGCACGCGAAGCCGCAAACTTCCCTGGCAGCGGGTGATTAAAGCCGGAGGGCATTTGCCTTTTCCGGAATGGAGCAGCGCCTGGTCGCTTCAAAAAAGATTGCTTGAAAAAGAAGGGGTCATTCTCAATAATAGACGGATCGACTTGAAGAAGTACCTTTGGAACAAAGTAGAATGTTAGGAAAGGAACCGACATGACTTACGCGTATAAAACAATGGCATCGCCGGTCGGCGAGCTGAGGCTCGTCGCCAGCGATCAGGGACTGGCCGCCATTCTCTGGAAAAATGACAATCCGAAGCGGGTGCGGCTCACGCCTCAAATCCTGGATCGTGAAAATCCTTTTCTCGTCGAAACAGAACGGCAACTGAAAGAATACTTCGCCGGAAAACGGCGCTCCTTTGATTTACCGCTCGACTTTAAAGGAACTGAATTTCAAAAAGAGGTCTGGACGGCGTTGATCCGGATTCCTTACGGAGAAACAAAAAGCTACGGGCAGATTGCAAAAGAATTAAATCGCCCGAAAGCGATGCGGGCCGTCGGCGCAGCCAATGGGAAAAATCCAATCTCGATCATCGCTCCCTGCCACCGCGTCATCGGCGCATCGGGCGGATTGACCGGCTTTGCCGGAGGATTGAAGGTAAAAGCACACCTTCTTGATCTTGAGCGCCATTCCGGTGGCTCCGAAAAACAGGAAACAAAAAATCCGCTTATACCGTCACGAAGAGCAGCGATTCGAACCGCAGCTGCTTTTAGCCGGTCACAATAAATTTGCTTTCCTTCCTCGAACTGATCCATACTATTCAATTACATTCCCCCTTTTTCAACCCTGGATCGAGAAATTCCGCGTCAAGCCTGTGAGGTGCGATATGAAAATGCTATGGATGACCTTTCTATTTTTAGCTCTATCAGCAAACGCATGGGCCGCAGACCGCATACCTCCGCCCGATGGCGGAGGGCAACGTGAGCCGAGCATTGCGGTGAATCAGTTGGAGCATATCTTCATTGCTTATATCGATACCATGCAAAATCGAATACACATTGGGAAGTCGATTAATGGCGGCGTTAATTGGGAAGACCGATTTCCTACGGGCATCGATGGCGTTGATCCGTCTATGGCCGTCGATTCTCAGGGGCGCCTTTATTTAGCTTGGTTAAACAGTACCATTGGGATTGTCCGTTCCGACAATGAATTTGCTGGGCTTGCACAGGGGAAGGTTGTATCAAATCAATATGCCGATCGGCCATGGATCAAAATAGGCCCTGCCGATGCGGTGTATCTCACATATGCAGGATATTCTTTCCCACCTAATCCACCTGTATGCTCACAGTCCGCTTTGAAAGCAGATATCTATTTTAGAAAAAGTCTCGATCTAGGCGTAACCTGGCGTCCTTTCCTACCGGCAGAGAATTCTGATCCGGCCCATCCGGAACCAGAAACAATATTAACCGCTCCGATCGCATCGAATAATTATCGATGTTCCTCGGCACCGATGGCAATCGGTCCGAATGGTGAGATTTATGTGGTAATTAATTGCTTTATTTTCGATCTGTCGAATAATTGCGCGGCGGCGCTCACAATAAAGGAGCATCACGTTTATTTAACCAGAAGCGATGACGGTGGAAATACATTTCCTTTTTTTCGTGAGGTCCCCAATGTAAAAGCTATCCTGACCGACAATGCCGCCACGGGGATGCCGAACAGACGAATCAATATGGCGAGTATTGCAGCGCTACCCGGCCCTGGCCACAACAATAATGGAATCATCGGCATTGTATGGCCGTGTGATGCCAAAAGTGTCAGTGGAAGCACTCGAAATGGCGTGGATATCTGTTTTGAGGTTACTCTGGATAAAGGAGAGTCGTTTAGTCTACCCAAGATCATCAATGACGATCCACCGGGTTTCCATTTCTTTCCTGCAATAACGGGCGATGAAACCGGTTTTCACGTCGTCTGGATGGATAGCCGAGAGACAGTAAATACGGCCACTCCCCTGTGGGCTGCATATCGGTCTGACGGTTTTATAAATTGGAGTCCGAATTTTCGGGTCAGTAATGCCGCCGCCCCCGGCAATGACAATAATGAAGATGGTGACCCTCTTGGATTTGGAGATTTTTTTGATATCACCTCACGTAAAATTAATAATGTGACTCAGGTTTATTCCACGTGGGCCGATGATAGTTTGGGAACCGCCGATATCTATTATGATGGGCGGCCTTATCCTTAAAGGAAGTCTCACAGCGGGCTAACTTTTAAGAAGCAATTCGTGTTGATACGATGATGCTCTGACTCGCAATGGAAGGATGTCGGTTTGATTCCTCTCTTCCGGTCGGATCGTCCGGTTCAAAGCGGATAATCCCATAACCCACTCCGCTGGGAACTTTTCTTTCCGCATAAATTATTTCGACTCATCACCGGTTCGACATAATATCGCGGCTCAGCCCCTTAGCTTTGCATGAAGTCATTCAATTCCGGTATGGTTAAGGAGCGATCGAGATAGCCGAATGTTCCCTTTTCCTTGATCTCCCGCGCCGCGTCGAGCAATCCACCCATCGCCGACCGATAAAGCGAGGAGGCAAGGCTGATCCGCCGGACACCCGCCTCCGCCAGCTCGGCGAGGGTGAATGACTTGCCCCTGATACCGACCATAAAGTTGACCGGCTTCGACACGGCGGCGCAAACCGCGCGCACCGATGCGAGATCGGGGAGTCCCGGTGCGAATAATACATCCGCGCCCGCCTTCTCGAACGCCTGCAAACGCCGAATCGTCTCCTCTAGATCGGGCTTGCCACGCAAAAAATTCTGCGCGCGGGCGGTCAAAGTAAACGGGAAGGGGAGCGCCCGCGCCGCCTGCGCCGCTGCCGCGATCCATTCGGTCGCCTGGACGATGTCGTAGAGAGGGTTTTCCGGATCGCCCGTCGCATCCTCAATCGAACCACCGACCAGCCCCACCCCTGCGGCGAGACGGATCGTTTCCGCAACAACGGCCGGCATATCTCCAAAGCCTCTCTCCAGATCGGCCGAGACAGGGAGGTCGGTCGCCGTGACGATCGCTTGCGCCAGCGCCAGCGCTTCATCGCGGGTGACCTTCCCATCGCGGCGGCCGAGAACGCCGGCGGAGGCGCCGCTTGACGTGGCCAGCGCATGGAAACCGAGCCCGGCGAGAATACGCGCGGAGCCCGCATCCCATGGGTTGGGAATCACAAAGGCAGGCCCCTGGTGTAACGTCTTGAAGCGGGTGGCCTTGTCGCTCTGTGTTACAGTCATCACTTCTCCTGTGTGCTCTCACGGTTGAGCGTCATAAAGCGATCCCAGTGCAGCCGGCGGTGCCAAATGATACACCGCGCCCGGACCGATCGTAATCCGCTCGACCTCCTTGAGCGCCCTGCCGCGTTCCTTTCGACGTCATCGAAAAACAATCCGGTTCACGCATCCTGCAGGTGAACGACCCTTCGACAAAAGAGCGCTCCTAAAACGCCCTGCGATCCATACGAATACGGTTACAGATTTCCGGTTTTATTTTCAAGATAATTCGACAGCTCCGGCCTGTTTGCTGAGGTCTGACCGCCTCGGAGAAGAATGAATGTCCGGTTTTGACATTCGCATTCGTCGTATGGGATGAAGGCTCCAAATCGGGCATCGAAGAAGTAAGCCAAGGCGACTTGGCGTTCAATGGAGTGCATATGGATTCCGTTTTAACCAGTGTTTTAGTGACCTTCTCTATCCCTGCCATCACGCTCCTTCCAATCGGAACGTTCAAACCTGCAACCGGCTTCATTAAATAGATTCGTGAACAATCGGCTATGGCAACAGATCGTACTTTACAATCATTGTATGACTTTTTCTGTTGATTCCAAAAGGGTATTAATATATATTGGCAACTCAATTGGATGTGGCCGATTATGAGGTTTACCGACCGGGATATCGCCGATCTACTGAGAGCGGCAGAAGAGATCGAGAAGAGATTAAAACAGCTCATGAAAAAGCGCTCTGATGAAAGCCTGTCCGATGAGAAGCTCAAATGGATCAGAGAGCAAATGCTGGATTTAGAAGCGATTATCAGAGACATTCAGCATCTTGTGGAAGACAGTCAGCCGTCTTCCGGTGAGAAGTTGAAATCGAAATTCTAGCTGCCATCCACATCCACCCCGCGCGCTGCTCAAAAGCCCGGCCCGTGTAGTCACGCCATCACTGCCTATTCACTATAGTAGGATGGGCCGTCCGGACGATGATCGGCATGGCTTAATAAAATTTAAAACTTAGTCGCGAAAGCGCTCCTGATGCGGCGCTCCGGACGGGGGACCCGTATTAGAGTCAGTCTCCCGCAACGGTATTGCCGTCTAAAAATCCGGCCTGAAGGAAGACAGAAGAGTGCTTCCCGTGTGATCCATATCACGTTTTTCGTATATACCCCAATTTAAAAATATGGAAATAAAAGTTCCAAATTATGCATTAGAATATCCAAGTCTCATGAAAACAAGATTCTTTTAAGCCAGCACAGTCACCTTTGGCTTCTGTTTCTAGCAATATCGATATCAATTGAATCAAAATTCGGTGAAAGATAGACTGGCACATATTGTGCTATACCAGGCTTGATTACATTATATTGGAATAACCGGGGCTCTTATTTGCTGAAGCGATCGAGATTCACATTTATCGTTCTTCTTTCCATTCTTTTCCTTTGTTTTAGTAATTGCGGAAGTGGAAGAGATCGGCCGAACTTAGGCAACGGTGCGCCGGCATCGCTCTCTGTAAAGCCGACGACGGCCCGCCTGCATCCGGGGGAGAGCCAGCACTTCATCGCGCAAGTTTCGGAGAGCGCCGAGGCGAACGTCGTCTGGAATATCGCAGAAGGTCCCGCCGGAGGATCGATACAGTCGGATGGAAGTTATACCGCACCTGGATCCGCCGGAACCTATCATCTCATTGCGACGTTGGTCTCCGATCCAACTCAAAGTGTCACCGCCACGATTACAGTGGTGCCGCTTGCAATGGCACCGCGATTTGCATATGCGGTGAATTCGATTTCGAATGACGTGTCGATCTATACGGTGGATCCGACAACAGGCCTTCTCACGAAGGTTGGATCCATGGCCGCCGGCGATCAGCCATACACCGTTACAGCCGATCCCTCCGGGCGATTTGTCTATGCGGGGAATTTCGGATCAAACAATATCTCGATGTATACCGTAGACGCTGCAACCGGTCTTCTGACCTCAACGGGCACCGTAGAGACTGGAACGGGACCCTACTCCATCGCGGTCGACCCTGCCGGAAAATATGCCTATGTCGCCAATGAGAACTCTTCCCCGGAAGTCTGGATTTACAAAATCGATCCGACCGCCGGCGTGCTGACCCCGCAGGGTCAAGTCAACGCCGGAACCAGCGCCATCTGCGTGACGGTCGACCCGCTCGGCCGCTTTGTCTATGTCGCCAATACGAGCAGCAACAATATCTCGGTATACACCCTCAACGCGGCAACCGGTCTGCTGAACCCTATCACTGAGGCCGCTGCCGGAGCGGGTGCCAATTCGGTTGCGGTTCACCCCGCCGGACGATGGGCCTATGTGGCCAATTATCTCTCCAACGATGTTTGGTGGTATCAGGTGGATCCAAACACCGGCGCGCTCACCAAAATGGGAGAGATCGGAGCCGGGGAAAAACCCTTTTCGATCGCAATCGACCTTTCTGGAAAATTCGCTTATGTGGCCAATTCGGGCAGCAATGATATTTCAATGTATCGAATTGACCCGGAGAGCGGTGCGTTGACCGCACTGGGGACCGTGGGTGGGGAGATCAACCGATCAGAGCATTGGGGGCCACGATCGGTGAGTGTGGACCCATCGGGCAAATTCGTTTATGTCGCCAACTTAGACTCTAACAATCTCTCGGAGTACCAGATCAATTCAGATACCGGTCAGTTGATTCCTATCGGAAACATTGGCGCAGGCACTCAGACCCGCGCTGTCCGAGTGATCGGGGGAATGCGCTAATCAGCTCAGCGATTACCAGGATGACTTGAGCGTATTTTCTTGAAAGAAATGTCTTCGAACCGCTTTTAGCTGATTAAGGGTAAAGGGCTTCTTCAGGATGAACACTACTGATGAGCCAAAGGGCGGACTGCTCTTTTCGCTTTGTATAGAGAGCTTTACGGTTACGAATGCCGGGTTTAAACCAAGCTTTCAAACAGATCATCCTCCCTTCTTAACTATCCTTTGATTTTTCCCTTTGATTTTTCCTACTTTTAGAACTCAGAAATATATTGCACATTTCGCGCAGAAACGTATCCAGCATTACATCTTTTTGCAAAAGATGAGCGAATGAAATTCCCCGGCTCATCACAGTAAATTCGATCGACCTAAAGCTTTCAATCCATTTATCGGTAAATTTGAATAATTATGATTAGTATATTTACTACAGTTCTACATAAGTTTATGCATGACTAAAAGATAAGGCAGAGATGCAGCCGCTGATTCTGCAGGACCCTGTCTCTTGATTTACCCCGTTCATCTCTATTATAAAATGGCATCCGACGCCTACTGAAGCCTGTCTTACATTGGTCTGCTTCTTGCGTTTCTCTCCTTTATCCAATTTGGGATCCAGGAAGGAACCCTTTTTCCAAAGGAGAGATATTAATGAAACGGCTCATTCTTATAGTTTTACTCATTCCATTAATGGTAGCGGGCTGCAGTACGACCCATAAACAGAAGGAAAAAACAGCGGCAAAGCAGACCGATAAGGCGGTCGAAGCCCAGATTCGCACCAAGCTCAAAAGCGATCCATTGACCGCCGCTTGGGAGATTAACCCGAAGGTCGATGCGACGGCGGTAACACTCACGGGACTGGTCGATAAAGAAGAGCAGCGCCGTCGGGCGGAAGAGCTGTCGCGAGACATCGTCGGGGAGCTGCGACGGGTCAATAATCAGATCAGCTTAACCGAAGAGGTGATTCTGGATAAGTCGATCATTGCGAAGTTAAATACGGCCCTGGTTACTAATTCGGTGACCCGTCTCGCGACCATCGACGTGCAGAGCCAAAAAGGGGTGGTGAGACTCCACGGCACCGTTGCCACAGACGAGCAGAAACGGGAGGCCGAGCGGCTCGCTGCCGCAACCGCCGGGGTGAAGAGTGTGGAGAACAATCTTAAAGTGGCCACGCCGCTGAGTTCGGCGAAATAATGAGGATGGAAGGAGATGCGGCGCATAAGATATTAATCGTCGACGACAATGCCGACACGATTCTCATCCTCTCCGGGCTGCTTGAAGTGGAAGGCTGCGGCGTGATGATTGCGGTGGACGGCCTGCAAGCCATCCACCGCGCAGAGCGAGAACAGCCGGCCTTAATTCTGCTTGATCTGACCCTTCCGAAGAGAAGCGGGTTGGAGGTCTGCCGGACTCTCAAAGAGAATCCCAAAACCAAAGAGATTCCGATCCTGATTCTCACTGCGAAGTCGGACCCGCTCACCCGCCAAAAGGCGGAGACCGTCGGGGCCGATGAATATCTCACCAAACCGTTTAATCCGGGCGAGCTGATCCAGAAGATCAAGGGATACCTTCTCTTAAAAGAAAGTCGCACCTTAGAAATCGGTTCGATCGGCACGCCCGGGGTTTTAAATCAGTCCGAGGAATGAGTGATCCATTTGAGCAATCGAATTCTCAGGGAGGAGGTCTCGATGCAATATCAGGTGATCGATCATCTTTCCGAGCTTCCGGAGGGAAAAGGGAAAATATTAAAAATAGCGGCGAGGGAGATCGCTCTCTTTCATATCGATGGAAGTTTTTATGCCTTAGATAGCCTCTGTGCCCATCAGCGCGCGCCGTTGGTCCAAGGTGAAGTCATCGACGGCCAGCTCCTCTGCCCTTGGCACGGAAACACCTTTGACCTCTCCTCCGGTCGCTGCCTTGCGAATCCCGAGGAGAAAGTCCGAACCTATCCGGTCCGCGTCCAAGGAGAGGCGGTCTGGATCGAAATTGTCGATACGGCCGCCTGAGCCGATCAAAGCAAAACGGCGGCCGATCGATTCTTCACCCGGTCTACTCAACGGGGCCAAAGACCAAACCAGAGAAGCCGATGTTGATGATTCCTTTGCGCCGGAGCGGTTCCCCTTCCTGAATAACCTGGAGGTATATCCCGATAGAGGGCGGGGTCGGTCTCGATCTGTTCTCGCATGCTTAAATTCATCGAGAATCTCTCGGATGATATAGACTCATTCAGTCACCTTGGATCCGAAGGTAAATTCAAACTCATCTGGCGATCGGACGCCGCATTATGATATGATGAGTAAAAATAGTCCTGATCTTTCTATCCCTTTTTAACAAAACGAGAAAAATGAGCGCCGAAGAAAAAATAAATATTTTACTGGTGGACGATCAGCCGAATAATCTTATTTTATTAGAAGATATCTTGCAGTCGCCTGAATATCATTTGGTTAAAGCCTATTCTGGAAAGGAAGCGCTCCGACATATCCTCAAAATCAATTTTGCCGTCATTTTATTGGATATCATGATGCCCGACCTGAATGGATTTGAGACGGCCAGGCTGATTAGGCAACGCCGCCAGTCTCGGCAGATCCCCATTATTTTTATTACCGCCCTCGATCAAGATCAAGCCACGGGCCACTCGTTAGGGGTCATCGATTATCTCAGCAAACCCTTTGATATCGATATTCTAAAATCGAAGGTGTCCGGTTTTGTCGACTTGTACAAAAGGGCGCAGCAAGCGGAACAAGAACGGAAAGCACGCGCCGACGCCGAAGCGGCATAATACCCTCTTTACTCGCCGGCTTAGATCACCCTTTCCTTCCCTCCACCGAATAGATGATAAAATGTCACCCCCCACCCGACCCAGCCCCGGGATCGGATCATAAATCGTGTTCATTTAAAATGCTCAGTGGTCTCTTAATCTAACGCCAGCGGAAGGAAATTGGGTTAAGTTAGGATATACTCTCTGTAATAGCTTGATGCGCTCCGACTCAGAGCAAAAAACTTACGATAAAGGAGAACCTTGCCTGACACCCTCGAAATCATCTTTATAAAATCATCTTCTCCGCTCTATGCCCAGTCGTTGGGACTCGCAATGAAGGCTTCGGAATTGACCACTTTGGCAGAGGGTCGGACGACCCAGCACACGGCGATCTTCACGATGGATCAACTCCCGATCGCCTACAAACTTCTCTACCTGGTCCGAAGCTCAAAGGGAACCACCGTTTCATTCGAAGGATTAGAGCTGAATCCGTTTTATACCTCCTTGACGATGGAATGCTATTTAAAAAGTCGGATGGCCGATGACCAGAAGACGTACTGCTCGCCGGGGGCCGACTCCGTTCAAAACGAAAACCCCTTGATTGAAGAAAGGCTGAGAGAAGACGAGGCGATCTCCTCCAAGCCTGTCGGTTCTCCATGCAAAAGGCTCGTTATCGATCCGAGCGATAAGGATGCCGCCCCTTCCGCCGATCAACTCCAGGCAACCGCCCTCAGCCAGGGAATCTGGTGGTGCCCCAACTTTAAACTCAATATGGCCGATTTGCGCGAAACGAACCGGCATCACCAATTTCAATAGCAACCGATTGTGACCTGCCGAGGGCTGCTCCTGCCATGAATAGAAAGCGCTGTTATCGTCCATGTTCAAAGTGACCCCTATCGGAGTATGATGCAGGAAAAATCGAATGGTCGATTCAACAGAACCCTTTCTTTGCGACCCAGTAAGGTAATGATAAGAGGATCTCTGATCGGGTTTATTATCGGCCTCTGCCTGGTGACGCTGCTGGCGAATGCACAGATGCGCAAAGAAGATCTCCCCTTTAGTGCAACCATCGACCTCTTAGGCGTGGAGGAGTCAAAAAAAGTAGGAAGCGGGGCGTTATTCGGTTTTTTAATTTGTCTTCATGCGGATGAAACAGCGATTAAAAATATTCAGATATCGGTTTTCTTGCCGCCCGAAGTTCAAAACCTCGGCGGAGGAACTTTATGGAAAGGAGACCTCGATCTCGGCGCGGAGGCCTGTCTGAATATCGGGCTGAAAACAGCGGTTGAAATGGCGCAATGGAGCGAGCCGCTTCATGCAGAGATGCGATTTATCTATCAAGGGATCACCGTCACCAGAAATGTCACCTGGACCGCGAAAGGCCTCGAGGACACCGGCTTCCTTTCAGAACGAAAATAGAACCGCTTATTAGAACGCTTATATCGGTTCATCTCCTTAAATCGGCGCGGCGTTCGCCACCTGGACCGCCGGAATGATCCGAACACAAACTGGGCAATATAACGCAGCCTTCATCTCCGCCGGTCTCCTCTGCCTCTTCGCTGCGGGGATCGTCCTCTTAATCAATAAAAAAACCAGGGTCGGCACCCCAGCCGAAGCCGGCCGGTCGCCCGCGTTCAGCGCTGCCCGTTCTAATTAATTTACGTTGCGTCCCTTCGAAGGTCCGGCGCTACTTCATCCGCATTTTGCAAAGTCGTGCCAGCCAAAGTCTCCGCTCTGTTGGGCCGCTGATCTGAGCAGATAGGCATATTATATTTCCGGTTGCGCCAAAAAGCTTCATTCCGCTCTCCCTCTTCCGGATCACGCCAGGCCCCTTCTTCAGGATGATTGTTCTTCGCGCTTTCTTTCCTTACGATAGAAAGTCATTAAGATCAGGAGAAAGGCCATGAAAGCGACAGAGCTGCTCAAAAAAGACCATGAGAGGGTCAAAGATTTATTTAAAGAAATAAAATCGGCCGGCAACGATCGGAAAGAAGAGATTCTCGCCATCCTCACAGAGGAGCTCCGGATTCATTCCGACTTGGAAGAAAAGATCTTCTATCCCGCAGTGAAATCGGTCGATGCCGATGAAATCATCCGATTTCAGGAGGCGCATCACGATGTAGAAGAGGTCTTGGTCGATCTGGAGGACTTGACGGCCGAAGATGAAGAGTTTGATCAGAGAGTGAGAGAGCTTGAGCAGGAGGTCACCGAGCATATCTCCGAGGAAGAGGGAGACCTCTTTCCAAAAGTCGAAGCAGAGCTGAAAGATCGGCTCACTTAACTTGGGTCGGAGTTGAGCAACCTGAAGAAAGAACTTTCCGATGGAAGAAAAGCGGCTTAGATCGCACGTTTGATAAAAAGAGCCAATCGATTTACCTCGACGGAGTCAGATCGGTGGATCAACTTTCAAATCGAATTGCGTTGGTGACCGGTGCGGGCCGCGGCATCGGACGGGAGATCGCCGTGGCACTGGCCGCCGCCGGTGCGGATCTGGTCGTGAATTATCGATCGGATGAAAAAGAAGCGGAAGAGACCTGTAAACGGATCAACGCCCATCAGCGCCGCGCTCTTTCCATTCGCGCCGATGTCTCCCAGAGTGCAGACGTCACGCGGATGGTCGACCGCATCCAAAAGGAATTCGGGGCCGTGTCGATCCTGATCAACAATGCCGGGATTGCCCGGCCCCAGGCTGTCGAGCAGATCACGGAGCGGGACTGGGAGGAGGTGCTGCAGATTAACCTGAAATCGATCTTCCTGGTCACCCAGGCGATTGTGCCCGGTATGCGCGCACAACGCTGGGGGCGCATCATCAACCTCTCGTCCATCGCGGCTCAAACAGGGGGCGTCATCGGTCCGCATTACGCCGCTTCCAAAGCCGGCCTTCTCGGCTTGACCCATTCATACGCCTCCCTGCTGGCGGCGGAGGGGATCACCGTCAATGCCCTCGCGCCGGCCCTAATCGAGACCGAGATGGTGAAAGGAAACAGCCGCTTTCGCCCCGACCGCCTTCCGGTGGGACGTTTTGGGAAACCGGATGAAGTTGCGGAGGTGGCGGTGATGCTCGCCCGCAACGGCTTTATCACCGGCCAGACCCTCAACATCAATGGCGGCGGGTACATGAGCTAAGCCGCCGAGCCGATCGGACAAAATGGATAGACGCATTTGGGGAACCGGGCCTGGACAGGCCTCGGGCCGGCGGACCTGGAGAACAGCCGCTGTCTGCCGCGCGCCCGATTCCGGTTCCCGACCGGACCCTCTCCGTTTCCGAACTCAGAGAGGGGGACGGTTGAATGAATTTGAAAGCAAAAAACAGGGTGCTTGCGAGCCCCTTTTCTCCTAATATGATTGAAACAGGCCATTCCGCTTGTTAAAATCGAAGAGGAGAATCATGGACCCTGTATGGACGACCAATGAGAAGGTATTCTTGAGCGAAGCGGAGTGTTGGGCGGCGGTGGTCCGCCGTGACCGGAGCGCCGACGGCCATTTTTATTTTTCCGTCCGAACGACGGGAATCTATTGCCGGCCCTCCTGCCCGGCGCGTTTGGCACGCCGAGAAAACGTCCGCTTCCATCGAACACAGGAAGAGGCGGTCCAGGCCGGCTTCCGGCCGTGCAAGCGGTGTCGGCCGGACGGGCCGGCGCTCGCCGAACGGCATGCGGCGGCGGTGGCCAGCGCGTGCCGGATGATCGAAACGGCCGAGGAGCTGCCGGAGCTCGATGCGCTCGCGGAGGCGGCCGGATTGAGCCGTTTTCACTTTCATCGCATCTTCAAGACGATCACCGGCGTCACGCCGAAAGCCTACGCCACCGGCCGCCGGGCGGAGTGGGTGCGGGAAGGATTGTCCCAGAGCGGCACTATTACCGAAGCGATTTTTGAAGCGGGCTTTCATTCCAGTGGGCGGTTCTACGCGCAGTCGTCGGAGATGCTTGGGATGGCTCCCTCCGACTTCCGCGCCGGAGGGATCGGGGCATCGATCCGTTTTGCCGTTGGAGAATGCTCTCTCGGCGCGATTTTGGTCGCGGCGACCCCCCAGGGAATCTGCGCCATTCTGCTCGGGGACGATCCCAATCTGCTGCTGCACGATCTTCAGGACCGCTTTCCCAAAGCAGCGCTGATCGGCGGCGATGCCGACTTTGAACAATCGGTTGCAAAAGTGGTCGCCTTCGTGGAAGCGCCGGCGATCGGACTCGATCTCCCGCTCGATGTCCGAGGGACCGCTTTTCAGCAGCGGGTGTGGCAGGCGTTGCGGGAAATTCGAGCCGGTGATACGGCCAGCTACACCGAAATCGCAGCGCGGATCGGCTCACCCAAAGCGGTCCGTGCGGTGGCCCAGGCCTGTGCGTCGAATCCCATCGCCGTCGCGATCCCCTGCCATCGGGTGGTCCGCAACGACGGCGCGCTCTCCGGATACCGATGGGGGGTGGAGCGCAAACGGGCGCTGCTGGCCCGCGAGAAAGATCTTGATTGAGGCTCACCCGCCGCGCTGACCTTTCGGGAACGAATCTCCGCCGGTCTTGAAGGAGAACAGGCTCTACTGGAGGGCGCCGATGAAACCTGTCTTTCGTTTTGGCCGGTTTCAGACAAATGACGGAAAGCTCCTTTTCAGGGGGCAATTGAAGGCGATCGGATACGATTTAAAGCGACTTCCTCTCTTTCATGCGGGTCTGCCGAGCCCTGAGGTTCCGATCAATTGAATGCATCGATTGGGCAATCAGACCGACGATCGCAAGGGGGCCGACAATCAACGCCCCGACTTCCCATAAATTTCCCATTGGAATCCTCCTTGATTGGACCGGTCCGTCAGCAAACCTCAAACCCGCTAGACCGCTCTTCATTCAAAATAATTGCAGACCCTCTCCTTTTAAAGGGCCTGCTCAAAAAATCTGCGCTGACAGTCTCTCTCAACACTGCACCCGGTCTTGTTCCCAGACTGAAGCCGCCCTTCCCAAAGGGCTTCGACGTTGACGTTAAAGAGAGGTTCTCTGTTCCTCCATATGCACCCCCACCCGGAGAGAATAGGTCGGTTTCTGATCGGCACTGTCGAGAAATCGGAGACACTCATACCCTTTTTCCGAAAGCGATTTCTGAATCTTTTTTCTTGCACTCTTCGGAAGGCTCAATAAGAGTTGAGAAAATCCAAGCAGGATCTCGACACTGGAATCGGTTTTTTTTACACATTCGGCAATCTCTAAAATTTCTTTGCCGGTCAACTGATCGGTTCTGACGGTCAATACAAGATAAATCTCTCTATCCTCTCCTGTCATCTTCAATCCTCATCGAATCGATTTCGACTCTTCCCATGTACAAGTCCAGGTTAACAAAAATCGCAGAGAGATGCTTTGCGCCGGGGTAACAAATTGTATCAATCTGTATTAGCGCTCTTCGTAATTTAAAGGACAGTGCGCCTGCGGACAACGATGATCGGGAAGGGGCTCGGTCTCTTTCTGTCGATCTGACTATTTTAGTTGAGCAAAATCAAGGCCAGCGGAAGGAGCGCCTTTTTGAACCGAATGACATCGGGGACTCAGTCATTCCGGCCCCAAAATGGTGCTGTTAGACCCGATTCATTAAATATCGACTTAAGCTAAATGAGTAACGGGATTCTCGCCGAATTATTTTGGTGATGCGATGATCGATCCCGGTCATTTAACCACCTCCCCTCACAAGCCTTATTCCTGTCTCATTCCAAAATCTGCCGGCGTGAACCTCAGGACGATATTAAACCTCAGTCGGATCTATCTATCTCTAAATAATTGAAAAGGGGTTCCCTTGTCGTCTCTCCTCTCGCTTCTACCTGAGTTGATGATACTAAACTTTTAATCAATATGTTTTTCATGGAGGTAACAAGTTGTACCAGTTTGTATTTTCCATTCAGGGTGGCGTCCTGGTGAAAAGATTAGAACCATCCCCCGGGCGTTTCACATGTAAAAAAAAGAGCCGCCGGAGGCAATCCCGGCGGCTCTTTCAGCGCTTCTGTCGAAATTATACGGTCAGCCGGTGGATGGAACTTTATAAGGGTGGAATTCCATCGACGCGGGGAGCTTCTCCTCTTCAGCGGCGGTTTCCGGCGGCATCAGGGCGAGCTGGACCACGTCATCGGACGCGTAGGTGGGAATCAATTCACGCAAGGTCATCTTGATTTGTCTTGCGCCGGTCTTGTGGTCCATCGCCGAAAACCTTTTAATGTAGGCCATCACATCTTCTGTTGTCTTCTCACTCTGCGCCAGGCGGATCTTTTCATGACGGGTCTGAGCGACCCGCTCCCCCTCCTCGAAGAGTCCTTCGACCAATTTTTCCGCCGGCCGCAAGCCGACAATCCGGATCGGAATTTCTTCGTCCGGAGAAAACCCCGAGAGGATGATCATCGTCCGCGCCAGATCGATCACTTTGATCGGATCCCCCATATCGAGCACGAACGTTTCGCCTCCCTCTCCAAGCACTGCCGCGTGCAATACCAATTGGACCGCCTCTTGAATCGTAATAAAATATCGTTTGACCTCGGGATGGGTGACCGTGACCGGCCCCCCTTTTTTAATCTGGGCCCGGAACAGCGGGACGACGCTCCCATTGCTCTCGAGCACATTGCCGAAACGGACCGAGACCAACCGCGTTTGGCTGCGTCGATTAAAATGCTGAACGAGCATTTCAGCAATACGCTTGGTCGCCCCCATCACACTCGTTGGATAAACCGCCTTGTCGGTGGAGATCAACACAAAATCTTCTGCGCTATACCGGTCGGCCATGGTGATAACGTTGTAGGTTCCAAGGATGTTGTTCTGGACCGCCCCCAATGGGTTGCTCTCCATCATCGGAACATGTTTGTACGCGGCGGCGTGGAAAATCACATGGGGCCGGTGCAGGGAGAAAACCTGTTGAAGCTTCCCCTCATCGAGAATGTCTCCCAAAATGACTTTGAGAGCGATGCCTGGAAATTTCTCCAAAAGCTCGATTTGAATGTGGTGTAAATTATTCTCGCTTTGCTCAAAGAGAATCAGAAGCTCCGGCTGGAAAGCGGCCACCTGGCGACACAGCTCGGACCCGATTGAGCCGCCGGCCCCCGTTACCAGGATTCTTCTCCCTTTGATCTTCACCTCGACCTGGGGATCATAGATTTCAATTTCAGATCTTCCGATTAAATCCTCGATGTCGAGATTTCGAATGTCGCTGATGGAAACCCGTCCTCCGAGCATCCCGGTCAAGCTCGGGAGAATCTTAATTGGAAGCCCGACCGACTTGCATTGCTGAATAATTTTTTTAATCCGCTTCTGGCTTGCAGAGGGAATGGCGATCAGGAGCTCGTCCGGATGGACCTTTTCGATCACCCTCTCAAGCTCTTGGCTGTTTCCCATCACAGGAATGTTGTGAATTTTCGAGAGCCTTTTCTTAGGATCATCGTCGATAAAAGCGACCGGCTGGCGATTGTAGGAGGGATTCTGAATCATGTCGCGGGCGACCATCTCCGCGGCATTACCGGCCCCGATAATCAAGACCCGTCGCGCTCCGATCTCAATCTGCGTGAGAATCGAATAGACCCGCTTTGTGATTCGGAGACTGGCCAACGCCAAAAGAAGGAAAATCGCATCGATCAGAAAGACAGATTGGGGATATCCGTTTATTTGAAGGAGCGCCATCGTTCCCCAAATCGCGGCCGAGCTGGCGAAAATGGCCCCGCCTAGATCGATTAAATCTTGAATGCTGGCATAGCGCCAGAGCCCTCGATTCAATCCAAAATATTGAAGCGCCGCCAGTCGGAAGAAAAGGATCA
The DNA here is from genome assembly GCA_016200325.1 of Candidatus Manganitrophaceae bacterium. NCBI lineage: Bacteria > Pseudomonadati > Nitrospirota > Nitrospiria > Candidatus Troglogloeales > Candidatus Manganitrophaceae > Candidatus Manganitrophaceae bacterium. The sequence goes on along the minus strand of JACQEZ010000011.1, from coordinate 540,885 downwards.
GCGGAATGGTCGTCAGGAGCACCTTCATCTCCTCTTGGGGAATGGCGCCATCAAAGCGGAGCAAGAAGGCCAAGGTACTTGAGAGCAGGATCGCGGCCGCATGGATGGAAAGGATAATTCCCCGCCGGTACTTTTCAGCAACCTCCTTGAACGTTTTCTTTTGCGTTCCCCTTTTTTTCGAGAATGGAAAGGGAAGACCGAGGAAGAGGGTCATGATACTGGTAAAGAGAATCTTCAGATCGAGCGCCAAGCTGCGCTGGAGAACATAGAGCTTGGCCAATTTGATCTTTTTGGGTAAAACCGTCCCGATATAATAGGCTTCGGGGTCTTCCGCCTGCGAGAGAAGCAGCGAGACATCCCGAATTTCAAAGGTCGCGAAGTCGGTCATTCCGGGGCGAACCGTCAAAATGGTTTCATAATCTTGTCGGAACAGGTCGACATGCTTTTTGAGCTCGGGCCGCGGGCCGACCAGGCTCATCTCTCCCTTCAAGACGTTTAGTAACTGAGGAAGCCGATCGAGCTTGCAAGAACGGAGGAATCGCCCGACCCGGGTAATCTGAAGACGAGGTTGACCCTCTTCGTCGGCTTGAATCTCGACGGTCCGGAATTTATAAATCTGGAAGGGCCGAAATTTCCTTCCGATTCGCTCTTGTTTGAAGAAGATGGGTCCTTTGGAAGTTAATTTGATGAGGACGGCGGTGAGGAGAAATAAAGGAACCAGCAAAAGGAGCGCTATTATGGAGAGCGCCAAGTTAAATGCTCTTTTGACCCGTACTTTTATCCGGGCTTTTTTTAAGAAGCACTCAAATGCCAGCGACATATTTCCCCTCCATCAGATGCGGCTGTTTTGCATCGGCGCAAAGAGACATCAGCAGACTGCGTAAACCCATTGAGATCCAAACTCAGCAGAATGTGCGCTTAATTTATATAAGTATACTTATTATGATTTCTATTAGTAATACGAGACGAGTATATCCTTGAATGGAATTTACGTCAAATAAAGAGATGTTTTTGGACGAGGCGGAATTAAAAGCATATTAAAGGGGATAGCACGAGTGGGATCACCTAAGATATTTACGATATGAAACCCTCATCCTAGAAACAAAAAGTGCAGCCTTTGAAAATGAATCGATAAGAGTTTCTGCTTTAAGATTGCCGCTGGAGCCTCTTACCTTCACTCTGCTATTCGAACAAGGCATACCAGAACGTTTTAGTCGCCTCCAAGAACAACGTTCTACTATCTCCACGATGCTTCCACCAATCGTCTGGATGGAAATGATCGTCAGGAGCCGCCGAAACGTCGACATGGATGCCGCTTCCGGCCCATTGTTTCTGGAAAACTTTCTTCGAACGCCGGGTGTGATAATTTGAGGTGACAATGATGACACGCTTAAAGCCATAATTTTGGACCAGAGGAAGAAGAACCTCCGCCTCCTCGCGGGTTGAATCGGCTTTATGCCCTAAAACAAAGAGTGACTCCTTAGGAAGAATGTTTAATTTCATTGCATGTCGCCAGGCCGGAAAATCTTCGTCATTCTGCCAATCCGCTAACACGGCACTTAATGCGATTTGAGGGGCATATCCCTCGTGCCAGAGCTTGATCGCATGAAGGAGTCGTTCATCTCGCGCATTGCCTCCAGCTAATACAAGGATGACATCTGCTTTAGTAGGAGCATCGGATACAATAAAAAAATGACCGATCCCCGCCAAGTACAAGGGATGAGCGGCATAGAGCAACAAGCCTAAAATCAGGGCCGCAGAACCGACTTTCCACTTATTTCGATTCACCTTTGAACCATGAGAATCACTCTTTAGCCATCACAAGAGTTACGAGGGCAATCCGGCCCCCGTTCACACTCAAAATCATCTTGTGCCACGATGCTCAGACCGAAGTAAGGTGATAAGAAGTGTGGGTCGCACTCAACATCACCTTTTCGACGACACGGCAGGTGTTTAAAATGTTCGTATCATTCAGTGTAGGATGGACCAGAAACATTAGAGCGGTTTCGCCAAGCTCTTTAGCCACTTTTAATCGTTGTTTGGGTCGTATTCTATTATCAAAAGCCTTTTCTAAATAAATTTCGCTGCAACTTCCGGTGAAACAGGGGATACCCTCTGCATTGATTGCTTCCAATACTCTATCGCGATTCCAATCACTCTTAAGAATTTCCGGGCGAACAAAAACATAATACTTATAATAAGAATGTTCTATTTCAGGAGGCGGATGCGCCACGCGCAGAGCTGGAATACGAGAAAAACATTGGGTTAATGAGGATGCGTTCTGCCTTCTATCTTCCACCCACTGGCTTAGCCTGCGGAGCTGAATTCTACCGATGGCCGATTGCATTTCCGTTAAACGCCAATTCGTTCCAAAAGAATCATGTAACCAACGAAAGCCGGGCGGATGCTGTTTATTGTAGACGGCATCCCAAGATTTACCATGGTCCTTAAATGACCACGCCTTTGACCATAAAGCCTCATCGTTTGTGGTCAACATGCCCCCTTCCCCTCCCGTGCTCATGATCTTATCCTGACAGAAGGACCACGCCCCAATGTGCCCAATCGTCCCAACTGCGCGCCCTTTATATTTGGCCCCATGTGCCTGGGCACAGTCCTCAATCACATAAAGCCCCCGTTCCTTCGCCAATGCCATGATTTTGTCCATTTCGCACGGCCACCCCGCCAAATGAACACAAATAATAGCCCGGGTGCGCGGCGTCAGGACCTGTCGAATTGTCTCTGCTGTAATGTTCTGAGAATCGGCGTCAATGTCCGCAAACACGGGGGTCGCTCCCGCGTTCACGATACAACTTGCCGAGGCGAGAAATGTACGGGGTGTGACGATCACCTCATCGCCCGATCCAATGCCAAGTACTTTCAATGCTAGATCCAGGGCCACCGTGCCGTTCGCCAGCGCGATCGCGTAATTGCAGCCGAGCCGTTCCGCGAACTCTTTCTCAAAAGCGCGTCCTTCATTGCCGGTCCAATAATTCACCTTATTGGAAAGCAAAACTTGACGAACCGCCTCGGATTCTTCTTCGGTAAATGACGGCCAAGGGGGAAAAGGGGTATTCAACATAATTAATCCTATTTATTCTTATTCATCGGACGCGCCGGAACACCCATCACTGTAATGCCGTCCGGTATATCAGCAACAACCGCCGCTCCCGCCGCGACGGTGACGTCCGACCCAATTGAAATCAATTCACGCACCACGCCGCCGATCCCGATCCATGAAAACTCACCCACCGAAACGCCGCCCGACAAATGGGCGCCGGGTGAAATATGAACCCCCCTTCCCAGTCGGCAATCGTGATCGATTGTGGCGGCCGTATTGATAATGGCTCCTTCTCCGATGATGGCGTCTACATTGACCACCGCATTGGCAAAAACGACGCTTCCGGCGCCGACTTGGGAAAACGGACTGATTCGAGCCGATGGGTGAACCACAGAAGCAATTTCAAACCCGGCATCGGCAAGCCGCTGCTGGAATATCAGACGCAGCCGATTATTACCGATAGCAACAACGGCCTCTTTGCAACGGAGCCGCCACTCGGGAAGATTCTCGATCTTTCCACAAATACCCCACCGGCCATTCCCTTTTTTCCCCGGCCAGGCATCATCCAAAAACATGACCTCATCCCACTTGCCGGTTGATAACGCCGCATCCGCCACCACCTTCCCATGTCCGCCGGCTCCGGCAATCAGAAGCACCCCCCCCACTAATGCACCTCCTGAGTCTTATTGCCGCGAAACTTTTCCATGGGCGTCTCTCCCTTCTGATTAATGCCCGACCTGCAGAGAACAGGTGAAAGGGTCATCCAAAGAATTTCCATGTCCAACGCGAAACATTGGTGATCGACGTACCATACGTCTAAATTGAATTTCTCTTCCCATTTGAGCGCATTGCGCCCGTTCACCTGCGCCCAACCGGTGATTCCCGGACGGACCTCATGCCGTCGCGCTTGCTCCGACGTATAAAGAGGAAGGTACTCCATTAGCAAAGGCCGCGGCCCGACGAGGCTCATGTCGCCTTTGAGCACATTCCACAACTCCGGCAATTCGTCGAGGCTCCAAGCCCTTAAGGTCCGGCCGAAAGGAGTGATACGAACTTCATCCGGCAGCAGTTTCCCGGACGAATCTTTTCTGTCTGTCATGGTACGGAATTTAACCATCTGAAACGGCTTGCCGTTGAGGCCGGGGCGGGTCTGGTGAAAAAACACCGGACGGCCCAGTTTTCTACGAATCAGCCAAGCCACAATCAAGAAGATAGGCGATAAAAAAAACAGGCCCAATCCTGCCGCGAAGATATCGACGAGTCGCTTCATCCCCCGGCCGCTCCCGCAACCCAGTCAACAAAGTGATCCGCAAGCTCTCTCCGGTTGAACTTTGATTGAGCCAGGATAAACGCCCGCCGCCCTTTTTCTTTTAATGCATCACGATCCTCCGCCGCCTGTTCAAGCGCATCTGCGAAGGCCTTTGGATCATCCGGCGGTATGGCAAAGCCACACTCCGCTTTGGAAATCATCTCTGCAAGCCAACCGGGATAGTTATTAAGCACGGGGAGTCCTGAAGCGATGTAATCAAAAAACTTGTTGGGCGATGTCCCATAATAGAAAGCAGGCACGTTTCCAAGAATCTGCAGTCCCAAATCTGCACTCGCCATCAGGCCTGCAAGACGGGTCTTGTTAACGGGAGGATAGAACAGGACATTGTCTAACCCTTCGCGTTCAGCACGAGCCTGTAATGAGGGCTTGAGCCTTCCTTCTCCGATGAGTAGTAGATAAATATCTTTTCGTCCGCGCCGCTTGAGTTCGACCGCGGCATCGAGAATGGCATCCAGTCCATTGGCAACACCGTGGGTTCCGGTAAACACGGCCAGCAGATCTTTTTCATTCATCCCCTCCGGCCGCCAGGGGGCCACTGGAGCCGCAAAAATATCAAAATCGCAGCCGTTCGGCACCAGTGAAATCTTATTTCTGGAAATCCCCCGCCGGGCGATTCCCTCCACAATCCCGGGCGAAAGCCCAACCAACCGCTGCGCGGAGTGATAGGAGATCCATTCAAGCAGAGACATCGCCCCGAGCACCAAGGGGTTGCGGATCACTCTCATGGCCTTGGGCAACTCCGGCCACAAGTCCCGCACTTCAAAGACAAAAGGCTTCCCCCGAAACCAGCGGGCAAAAATCCCCGGAATCCCCGCCGTCAGTGGCGTGGTCGTGGCAAATACGACGTCATAGTGCTCCGTCAGCGCCAGAGCGATGCTTCTGAGTGCAAACTTTATAAATGTCAATGTGCGCGTTATAAATCGATCGCTGTTCGAATAAGCCAGATCAAACTCAACGATATCGATGCCGTCCACTCGCCCTCGGCGACAACCGCGCATAAAGGGGGATCTGAGCCCCGTTTGTCCTCCTCGATAGCGACCACACACCATTGTAACTTCATGCCCGCGCGCAATAAGCCGTCGGGCCATTTCATAGGAACGGATGCCGGTCGTCCCTTCCGGAGTCGAAAAATGCTGATGAAAATAAAGGATCCTCATGACAGCCAACGATATTCTGTGGTTAAAACGCCCGGTTCACTCACTTCCACCTCCAGCACAGGAACGGGTGCTTTTTGTAAATAATAACGGGACTCCCAGCCTTGAATCAGGTTGAAGTGAATCATCGGAACGTTCGCTTTCACCGAAATGGCATGCTTTCCATCGGTCGCGACATTTCCTTCAACCTTCCATGAACCGGGCCTGAGACGCCAGCGCAATACGGCCTTTCGCTTAAAACCGCAGATTTCATCACGGACGATCAGCGCGTTGCTTTCAAGGCGGACTTTTCTGCTGTGTGCCACACCAAATCGGTCTCTGTAACCTGCGCCGCATGAAACCGCTTGATCCGTCTTCTCCAAGGGGACCAATTCCCGCGTCTCTAACCAATCACCGAACAAGAAGAGACTGAGCCTTGGCATCTGGTCATGGTCATCAAACTGTACCGTATTATGGCCAGAAGTACCTGAAAAATAGTTTATCCAATGTTCATCGGTGTTGTAGCTAAAGCTTCCGGCATCTCTAAGAAGATTTTCACCCGAAACCCAAAGATCCAAATGCAGTGCGTCCGCCTGGCTGGGCCGGAAACGAAATCTTGGATAACGTAACAGCGCCATCGCTCGCCCCCGACGCAAGCGTGCATATCCGCCATCATTAAACAGGCGACTCGGGGTCGTTTCAGCCACTGCTTCGGGCAGACTCACCCCCAACCACCGCAAAGGGACATTCCAAATGCCCTCGGCCGGATAAACGCGGCTCTCGGTAAACAGAACCATGGCGAGTTGAACGGAAGGGCGGAAATCCCGAAAATCGGTATCGGTCAACGGCAGCAAGCGGGCGCCGTCATTGGCCCCCAGGTTCGGAGCATCGCCGGAGTCCAGATCTACAAAGGCCGCCAGCCAACGTGCAGCGGCGGCGGCCCGGGCTTGCCACATTGAAGAGAAGGGCTTCAACACGGCGTGCCGTCGCCAGACTTCCACCATGCTGAACGTATCGAGCAGGAACCGATGATAATTGACGGAGTACTGGCTAAAACTACCATCGGGCTCGATCAGCCGACCGGCGCGGTTTTCAAGCCAATACCGTCCAAGCTCTTCCCAATGTTCCGCACCGGATCTGCCAGAGCGGACAAGCCAGCTTCCTCCGATAAAAAGGGCTGCCGCTTCCGACGTTCCATGATTATTATCTTGAGCCATGGCATAGCGCACGGTGGGGGCGATCCGCAGCAAGTGGGCCTCAACCAAGTCCAGGAGGCTTTCACACGGCTTCTCTGCTTGATCGGAGATCAGCGCCGCCATCGCCAGATGCATCACCCGGATCGATGCTTCCTGTCCACACTTCCAGTTCGGCCCAAGGTAGGTGGGATTGGCTTGACACCAGTCCTCCAGCCAAGCGTTGAGGCGAACCCACTCGCTTGCCTCGCCCGCTGCGGCCCGCTGGGCCATTGCCAGAACCCAATCAAACCGGGACGCCTCCCAAACCGCTTTGATATCCCCGACCTTTGGATCAAAATCGGGTATCTCCCACCAGGGCCGATCCTGTCCCGCGGCCCGACTACCGGAAATTTGATTTTTATGCCAGTCAGGACAAACCTCTCCTGTCCATACCACCGGAAACCAGCCAAAGAGATACGCCTGGTCCTGCCACGCGATCGGTGGAATTGCCTTCGTCGCAACCAACATCGGATTAAAAAAAGGAGCCTTGAGAGATCGTGCCTTTAAGCGTCGAACCGCGTTTAAACCAAAAAATAAACTGAGCCGATAAACGGTGACGCGGAAGATGTTTGGCAGTCCCAGCGCATAAGCAGTCCGCGCTTTGAGAGCCACCTGAGAGACGACGGTCACTGAATCCTCTTAAAGAGTAATGAATTTAGAGTTTTGACGACGATCCGCTCGCCGAATCTGTCATCCCGCTTCCACGGAATCATGCCGGGCCTTACATTTTTCCGAAAATGGCTTATGCATGGACGGCTTCAGCTTCGATGTATCAGTTCCAATGAATTCGTTTGCCTCGAACGACAGGGTCTCCGGACCGCTTTGTGGTATCGCGCGGGCATTCTGCAAAAAAGGGCGCGGCATATTTAATAATTCATCATGCATTACTTTGTGGCAACAGTGAATACTTCTTTAGGCCAAATGCAGGTCTCTCGATCACATGCCAAGAGAGCAATCCGGCGACAACAGTGACTGCCAACATTAAGCTAAAACCGGGCAAACCCATAATTCGATTAACCAATAAATTTATTATTGGAACATGATAGATATAGGTGCATATGAAATGTCATTATTTCTCAAAACAGAGGGAGGTTTACCTGTTCCATTCTTGTCGACTGAGTCATCGCAGCGCTTCCGCCACTTCGATCGACACCCGGCTCACCTCCATTAAGACCTCAAAGGGGATCGGCGCTTCCTCACCTCGCTCGATGGCCCTCACGAAAGCGGCGGCACACGCCTGTTGTCCCTTATCCTGACGCCAAAGATTCATTGTCCGGAACCCCGGCCAACCGAAGCCGATCAGCTTCCGGTAGTTATCCAACTGCAGAATCCGCCCGGCGGCGAAAACCTCCAGCCGCTCCTTCGGGAACGACTTGTGACCGTTCGCCAGATAGTGAATGGTGCCGATCGAGCCGTCTTCGAAGTGCAGCGTGATGCTCGCCTTGTCCTCCGAGATGCCTCCGCCCTCTCCCCTGTCGATCGAGACCGCCTGAAATTGACGGATGGGCGACTCGGCCAAAAACCGGAGGAGGTCGATAAAATGACACGCCTCGCCGATGATCCGGCCGCCGCCGACGATCCGCTCCTGGGTCCAATGTTCCGGCGGAAGGGCGCCTGCGTTCACCATCATGACGAAGACCTTCGGTTGCCTCACGCCGGATAGGAGTGTTTTCATTTTCCTGACCTGAGGGGCAAACCGGCGGTTGAAGCCGACCATCACCAAGGGAATACGTCCGGCTTCCAATCCCGCCGCATAGGTTCGCTCGATTGCCGCCAGCTCGGCCAGCGTCAGCGCCAGCGGTTTTTCTACAAACAGATGCTTGCCGGCTTCGAGCGCCCGACAGACCAGCTGCGCATGGCTGTCATGCCGGGTGGCAATGACGACCGTGTTGATCTCCGGGTCGGAAAAAATGCTCTCCGTATCGGTGGTGGTCGCTTCAAAGCCGAACTTGCGGCCGGCATGGACGCCGCTGACGCCGCCGCTCGAAGCGACCGTCTTCAACCGGGCGCCCGCCTCCTTAAAGGCTGGAATCAGCTTCGCGGTCGCATAGTTGCCCGAACCGATGAATCCGACCACCGCTTGTTCCTCTCCTCTCTCCCCGGAGGGCCGGATGCGAGGGGCCAATTCCACGGTCGCCTGGCGGAGCGCCCTCTCGGGCTTCTGCGCTTCGGTCGGATACTGCAGTAAAATTCCGAGCGAGGGTCCTGAGCCGCCGACCAGCGCGTATGCCTCTTCCGCGTCGTGAATATCAAAGCGATGTGAAATCAGCGGTCGGACATTCAGCCGCCCGTCGGCCATCATGTCGAGCACCGCCTCGAAGTTGCGCTGCTCCGTCCACCGGACAAAGCCGACCGGGTAGTCGACCCCCTTTTCTTCATAGCTCGCGTCGTACCGGCCGGGACCATAGGAACACGACACCTGAAAGGTAAGCTCTTTTTCGAAGAAATCGGCGCGGGAGAGCTCCAGCCCGGTCACTCCGACCAGCACAATACGGCCCCGCTTGCGGCAGATCAGCGCGGCCTGATGCACCGGCTCGCTGCTCTTCGTGGAGGCGGTGATCAGGACGGCATCGACCCCGCGGCCGCGGGAAAACGCGATCGCGGCGGCGACTGGGTCTTCTCCTGCGGAAAGGTTCACCGTCTCGGCGCCGAACGTCCGCGCTAGGGCCAGTTTCTCGGGATCGAAATCGATGCCGAGCACCCGGCAGCCGTGCGCTCTCAGCAATTGCACGGCGATCAAGCCGATCAATCCGAGTCCAGTGACGACCACCGCCTCACCCAACGTCGGCTGGGCTAGACGAATTCCCTGCAAGGCAACGGCGGCGATGACGGTGAAGGCCGCTTCGTCATCCGTTACGGTCTCCGGCACCTTTGCACAGAGATTCATCGGCACGCTGACCACTTCGGCATGTTTGCCATTGGAAGCGATCCGATCGCCCGCCGTGAAACCGGCAACACCGGCCCCGACCTCCATCGCCACACCGACGTTGCAGTAGCCGAGGGAGAGCGGCTGCTCCAGCTTGTTGAAGACCGTTTCCAGCGTCGGCATGAGTCCGTCGGTTTTGATCTTGTCGAGCACCATCCGGACCTTGTCCGGCTGTTGGCGGGCCTTCGCAATCCAGCCGGCCTTTCCGAACTCCACCAGCATCCGCTCGGTCCCGGCCGACACCAACGTCCGACTCGAACGGATGAGCAGCTGGCCCTGCTTCACTGCCGGGCAGGGAATCTCCGCCACTTCGGTGGCACCTGATTTAAGACTTTGAAGAACTTGCTTCACTTTTTTTCTCCCAAGAGTGGCTAAAGTGATGGTTCATCGGTGCCGCATCAAGATATGTTCGGCACCAGATTTCAATGTTCAACAAGGACAACAATGTATAAGAAGCATCGATCTGACCGCTGTCATCCTGTGTCATCAGGCGCTGCACCGCCTCCGGATCGAACAACCCGCGCCGTGTTAGACTCTCCACCGACAGCAAGTCACCTAACAAAGGACGCAGTTCGCGCCGCATCCACTGGCGGAGTGGTGCACCGAAGCCGGACTTCGGCCGATAAATCACATCATGAGGCAGATAGGGCTCCATTGCTTTCTTTAAAATCCATTTGCCGACCTGACCCCGCTGCTTGATACCAATCGAGATCCGGGCCGCATGTTCAACCAGATCGAGATCGAGGAATGGGACGCGGACCTCCACACCGGTTGCCATCGACATCTTGTCGGTATAGGCCAGGTTGTGATCCGACAGAAAGAACCGCTGCTCCAGCGCCAGCATCCGCTCCAGGGGAGGCACCGAGGCCGGAAGCGGCTTCAGGAAGGCCAGCATGGGAGCCGAAGCCTCTTCCTGTCCCAGACGGGCCCGAAACTCGGGGGTATAAAGGCCGAGGAGCTGCGACTCTTTTGCCCAGAGAAAATAGTTCGCCAGCCGCGCGTCGCCAGTCAGGCCGGCGCCGGAGAAGAGTTTCGTTAAACGCCGAAAGAGCGGCCGGCGCTGATCGAGACCGACCGTTGCCTGTTCCAGCCCCGAGCGGACGCCGAACGGGAGCCATTTCCAATAGTGTTCATAATTCACCGCGACATGACGCCGATAACCGGTGAAGAGATCATCCCCGCCGGCGCCCGAAAGGAGGACTTTGATCCCCTGTTCGCGGGCCAGCCGGCTGATGTAGAGGACATTCAAGGGGGCCGGATCGGCCAATGGCTCATCGAGCTGCGCCACCATTCCCTCAAGGTCATTGGCCATGCGACCCGCATCGATGCGCACCACATCGAGCGGAACCCCCAAATGCAGAGCGACGCGTCTGGCATAAGGAAGGTCATCAACGAAACCGTCCCCTTGCCCCCCCTCGATTTCAATGCTAAAACAATGGATATCCGGCGCCTGCTCCCTGGCAAAAGCGACCACGGCGCTTGAATCGAGCCCTCCGGAAAGGAAAGCGCCGACCGGCACGTCCGCGACGAGTTGCCGGTGGACCGCCCGGCGGAGGGTCTCCGCTGTGCCGGCCACCGCTTCCGGTTCGGAAAGATCGGCGACCGTTCCGCGGAAAGGGGGGAGTTGATACCAGATCCAGCGCCGGGAAATCCTTCCCGCCTCGATCACCATCGCCTCTCCCGGCAGCAGCTTGCGCACGCCGCGCAGCGGCGTCCCCTCTCCCGGGCACCACAAAAAGCTCAAGTAGCGGTGAAGCGCCGGGATATCCAGCTCGCGGCTTTCCGGCGCCAGGCAGAGGAGCGCCTTGATCTCGCTTGCAAAGGCGAAGCCGCCGGCCGCCTCGGTGTAGTAAAGCGGCTTCACTCCCAGCGGGTCCCGCGCGATGAACAGCGACCGGTTGCGCCGATCCCAGAGTGCGAACGCAAAAATGCCATTTAGCCGGCGCAGCATCGCTTTGCCCTCGGCGAGATAAAGCTCGATCAACACCTCGGTATCGGAATGCCCGCGAAAGCGATGCCCTTTTGATTCCAGCTCCAAACGGAGTTCGCGGAAGTTGTATATCTCGCCGTTGAACACCAGCACCACCGCGCCATCCGCGCCGGCCATCGGCTGCGCTCCGGAAGGGGAGAGGTCGAGGATCGACAAACGGCGGTGGGCAAGGCCGATCCCGGCGCCGTGATCGAGCCAGATTCCATCGGCATCCGGACCGCGATGGGCGATCGACCTGCCGGCCTCTTCAAGCCGATCCGTTGAAAAATTTCCCGAGAAACCAACAATGCCGCACATTCGTCTTAGTCTCTCCACAAAATCCAGATAACTGAAGGACCGAAGTGAAGGCTCCCTCCAATTCGTCTACGATATCGCGTCATAAACTGCAGTTAATTTCTTTATAACGACAGAGTAGGAATAATGATTCCGGCTCTTCTCTCTATTGAATCGCCCCATTGAAGTTCTCAATTCGGAATCATCGATCAATTTTTCAAGAGCCCGAGTGATCGCCTTAAGATCTCCGACATCTACAAGAATTCCACCTTTTTCTTCCTCAATCATCTCAGGAATCGCACCGACCTTTGTTGCGATAACAGGCAGGCCGACAGACATCGCTTCCAACACCGCATTGGGGAAGCCTTCTGAGTGAGATGGAAATAATAAGAGATCGCTTTGGCACATCTCTTGGATGATCTCTGCATGGTGCATCTCTTTACATAAAAAAAGATTAGGCGGAGCATCTTTAAGCTCCGATTCCATATCACTCAACACGGAGCCGATCATGACAAAATCGATTCCGCTCATTGATCTTGCGGTTTCAACGATCTCCAATCCGCCTTTTGCTTTCGTTATTCCACCCACAAACAGGGCACGCGGGCGTCGCTGAGAGGCTCTAACGATCACTTGCTTTGTAAAAATACCGTCATCAATAAAATTCGGAATCAGAAAGGGAGCGGAGTGGGACGGTGAGATCCTTGAGAAAAATTCCAGTGAGGGCTTATTAAGGACAATATTTGCTTTTGAGAGTTTAATCAAGTTCTTCAAGGCGAAAAAGCTCAGACGTTTTTGAGTGGGAAAGTCCCCCAAATTACCGCGAAAATGGCAAATCAACGGAAATCCGAATATCCGCACCAGTATGGCACATAAGAGGTCCCGGAAAACCCCAAGTGGCGAAACACTGCAATTAATATGAACTGCTTTGGGCCGAGTTTTGATCAGATGAAATAAAAGCAGGCATAATACATTAATGGTCCGATATATTTCGGAAGTCGAAAAACGTGCCTTCTGAAAAACTTTACGATTCCCCCGCAGCTTCGTATTCAAAATAACCGGTGGATCCCATCCCGGTAGCCCGTAGTCAAAAACCTTTTTTGTCCACGTCGCAATTCCCCCGGCGGGCGGAGGAAGAGGGGAGAGTAAAAGTATTTTCTTCGGAGATTTCCTCATTGAATGGTTACCCTCGACAAAAGCTCTCAACTGGCAATGCAATCCTTTTTTCTTGGCACCACATCTCAAGTTGAATCAACATCCAGAGGACATGGCTGATCGTGTAAGTACTCCAAATGTGCTCGACCGGATTGGTATCGGCTTCATTCCAGCTGAGGATCCGGTCAATGTTGGCCTTCCCAAACAAGCGCAATACGCAGCTGTTCGGGTCTGTCAAGGTTTTCCGGCAGAAACTCAAAAAGCTCGGATCGAACGTCTTATGCAATGGAATGGAAAAGCCCCATTTCCGATTTCTGAAAATCTCTGCGGGCAGGTCCGGTTTTACTGCCCGACACAACAAGGTTTTCCGAACCTTTCCTTTCACCTTCATTGAAACGGGCAAGCTCTGGGCAAATTCAACCAGACGGTGATCAAGGAGCGGGACCCTGACCTCAATTGATGCCGCCATGCTCATGCTGTCCACTTTTCTTAGCATGTCGCCGGGCAGGCAGATTTCCGTCAGAAAACGACTCAGGGCAGCGGTGAATTCGAGCGAGCGCTCTTCGTTTAAATAGGATCGAAGCCGCGACAATTCAGGACCTCCTGCCTCAAATAACCAAGTCAGGTTCGAAAGTTCCTCGGGATCGATAATAGACTTTAAACGGATCAGCATCTCCTCCCGAGAGAGTAAGCTGTATGACAATCCTTTCTTCGCCTGCCGGGATCGATGACGCAGGAAGGGAGGGGGTGTCATGCCGGTGAAGAGCGTCACCATCAGCCGGCGGGTCCAAACCGGGATACTCTGAGCCCGGCAAATCCGGGCTCCCCAATCGAAATCTTCATAGCCCGCAAAGAGCTCGTCCCCGCCGTCGCCCGACAGGACCACCTTTACTTTCTTTGATGCACTCTGTGACACCAGATAAGTCGGCAAACAGGAAGAATCTGCAAAGGGCTGGCCGATCTGTTGTAGTGTGAAACGGCAGGCCGATTCGTCGACGGGCAGATTGGCCATCGGAATGACCGAATGGCGAACCTTGAGGTGGTCGGCAACCAAGCGTGCAGAGGAACTTTCGTCATATTGTTGATCCGGGAAGGAGATTGTAAAGGTCTCGAAATCCTTTCCGGCCTGTCTGCTGGCGCGGGCCACCACGGAGCTGGAATCGATGCCGCCGCTGAGGAATGCTCCGACCGGCACATCACTCACCAGATGATCTCGAACGACTTCATTAAGTAGGCCGTTTAACTGCTCGGCGGCCTCATCTTCCGTCCCTTTGAATTTCCGGTTCCAATCCACTTTCCAATAGCATTGAATTTCGATTTTACCGTTCTCCCACACCAGATAGTATCCGGGCGGCAACTCGTAAATTCCTTTATAGAGCGTCAAAGGAGCCGGTGGGTAACCGAGCGTCAAGAAATACTCCAACGCCTCCATATCCATCACCCGTTCGATGTTTTGATTGCAGGTGAGGCTGTCAAGCGATGAGCTGAATGAGAGTATCCCATCCGAAGCATGATGATAATAGAGCGGCTTAATCCCAATCCGATCACGTGCCAACACGAGGCGTTGATGATCGGGATCCCACCTTGCAAAGGCAAACATACCCGTCGTTTCGTTGAGCGCGTCCGGTATCTCCCGTTCCATCAGCAGCCGCAGCAAAGCCTCTGTATCGCTGCGGGATTCGCATTGAACTCCCCCCCGCAATAGTCTTTGCCTGATTGCCGCATGGTTATAAATTTCTCCATTAAATACGATGACGTGGTTTTTCCCATCGCGCCTTACGATCATCGGTTGATGGCCGCCTTCCAGATCGATGATCGATAGACGCCGATGGCCTAGGAAAACTGGCCCTTCATGCCAGATCCCTTCTCCATCCGGACCTCGAAGCGCCATCGCCCGGGTCATCTGTTTAACGACCGCGATGTTCTCATGTTGACCGGAGCCGACGATTCCAGCGATGCCACACATTTAAAATAACCTCTGCGGAACTTCCTCAAGGAGATGAATCGCCGCCTCTACCCGCGTCGCAGGGATTTTTCGATATGCCGGAGCGTCATGATAGATGATGGTAGATACGAGCATCGCGACGAAAACCCACGGCTCCCACAGAATGCCGTTGGTCAGCCCGAGCCCGACCAGAACATAAATCATAAATAAAAATGAAAACCGATTCAGAGCATTACGCCGTAGAAGGTGAATAAAAAAAGTAAACCAACAGATTGCGAAAACGGTTCCGAACTGTAATGACATCAGCATGTACGAATTATCCGATATTCCAAGACCATCCTCGGAAAAGGTGGCCTCAATCAATGCCGACGGAGCGCCAATTAAGAAATGAATAAAGCGATCAGAAAGGAGCATCAACGGCAGGAGGAGCTTATCAAGACGTCCGCCAGAGTCTTCAGAGAACCTCAGGATACTATGAAACTCAAGGCCTTCTTTGTTAGCCAGAAAAAAATATGAAATCACAGCGACCAGACCGAATAAGGCGGCCATTTGTCGCCAATTGGAGAGCGATTTTGAAAGGAAAATGCAAGTCAGCAAAAAAGCGCAGATCATCGGGTAGCGGGATCCGCTGAGTGTAATTGCGTAGAGCATTGCCAGAATCGCCACATTTTCAAAGACAGCATATCGGATGGATGACAAGTTGGACTTTCTTGCCACAAGCAGAAACATCCCGCAGACAATAAAATTTGCATAGATTGACGCTCCCAGCGTTCCCCCTTCACGGGTTCTTTCCGCGTCAAAAAAGAATTCAAGGTCTTCGACATTAATATTAATATAAGAAAAAAAATGGGCATGAAGTATTCCAAGGATGGCCTGTATGAGACATGTCAAAAGCACGGCCCAAGTGATCGACTCCAGATTTCCCGCCCCCTCAACGATCCGTTTAAAGGCCAATAAAAAGATGATCGAGCTGATAATATATCTTAAGTCCAGAATCGAACGGGACTCCGTGTACGCTAACCCTCTTGCCGCATGAATGAGCCAGCCGAGTACCGCGATCACGAGGAGCCCGAGATCGACCGTATGGAAGACGACGAATTTACCCTCCGTAAAAAGTGATATGACGAACATTGCCGCAATGACGACAATGGGGAGGACAAGCCAGGCGTTTTTACCCAGAAACTGAATCGGGAAGAAAAGGGGCAAAATGTTCGTAAAGGGGAAGAATAAAGTAATGAACGAAATCACCACCGCCTGTATCGATAGGGTGCGGGTTGCTTTCGGATTGTGCTGAATCATAGGGTCTTCCATCGTCCGAAACTAAAATGTCATCTTACGGTATTATTCAGAGAGCCGTCCTGATCGATTGAATGAGGCGTACGATTGGTCCATTCATAATGAGGCAAGCCGGGTTTTTAAGCACCGCTCCGACCGCCAAACGAAGGCCCCCAAAAAAATTTTCATTCTTCATTAAGGAATATCCGTATTTCAGCTGTGACACCGCCTGGCTGAGTTGTTTCCGCTTCAACGAGGATTTCGAAAGAGAGCCATTTTGTCCCGCGATTTGAAAGAGGAGGAAGCCTTCTCTCGCGGCGACTACCGCATATTCCGGAGACCGGGTAATACTGGTTTTTAGAATCCGCCATTGAATGAGAGGCTCCGGCAGAAGGGCGACCCGGGCTTCCTTCGCCATATTCAGGATGAGCGCATAGTCTTGAGCATAGGTATAACTCTCCGGATACCCGCCGGTCTTTCTCGCTAAATCGGTTCGATACATGATCGATGAATGAACAAAAGGGTTGGACCACCCGAGTGACTCATTTAATTCACGGTTATCCGACGAAGGTTTGTGTTTCCCCGTCACCTCACCCTGTTCGTTGATCTGATCCGCCCATGAGCCGACCAGCCCGATCTCCGGGTGCTGGTCCAGATAGTCGGCCTGTCTTTTAAGTCTCTCCGGATAGGAGACATCGTCCGCATCCAATACGGCGATGTACTTCCCTTCCGCCCGCTCGAAGGCGTAGCGCAGCGCCGGGGTCCGGCCGATGTTTTTGGGCAACGCGAACGTTCGGACCCGTTCATCCCGATAACCGGCTAAGACGGCCGGCGATTCGTCCGACGAGCCGTTTTCAACCGCGATCAGCTCCCAGCTATCAAAGGTCTGGAAGAGAAGGCTGTCGACCGCCTCTTTCAGATAGGGCCCCGCATTGTAGATCGTCATGATCACCGAGACTCGGGGCGCTCTTTTCAGCGACGGTTCGCTCATCATTTTATCCGGCCCCACGCCTGCGAACAGAGCTGGAGGGTGTCGTCCAGCTCCTGCTCCACGACACCCTTTGGGATGAAACCTGTTTTGCGAAGCTTTTCACAGTCGTACCGGAGGAAAGGAGACTGCTCGTGTAAGGCCGGTTCGGGACGAACAATTTCAGGCCGGAATCCCAAAACGATTTTGCAGCGGGTGGCGATCCACTGCGTCATCTCCCAGATGCTCCATGACGTTCCTCTTCCCAGGTTGAACAGACCGTCGCCGCATTCCTCCCGCGTGAGCTCCAGCAGATGCCCGACCGCGCGCCCCACATCTTCCACCGGAATAAAATCGCGCTGCTGCAGACCGCTCGACCTCAAAACCATCTTACGCGTCTGGACCGCCTGGCGGCAGAGATCGTTCACCAGCAGCGTCCAACGGTCGACTTCCGGATGGGTCGGTGCCCCGAATCCATTCGAAAGCCGGATCACGATGCCGGTGATCTTTTTCTCATCATGCGCGGCGAGGACAAAATCTTCGGCGGCGTGATGCGTAATGGCATAGGGATGGATCGGCCTCGGCGGCGTCGCTTCAGTCAGATGGCCAACCAGCGGCGCGCCGTAAACATGCGCCGTCGAGAAGTAGATGAAGCGCGCCGCGCCGGCAGCGATCGCCGCCCGGAGGAGATTCAGGGTGCCGAGCGTGTTGACCTGGAGCGCCCTCCCGGGGTCGGCGATGCAGTCGTTTTCATTCATCGCCGCCAGGTGGACCACCGCCTCGACATCGCGCAGCGCCGCCGGAAGCGAAGCCGGTTCCATTACGTCAATCGCCGCCGTTTCCGCCGCCGGGAGCCAGACCGGCGCCGGCTTCGCCTTCCGGCTCCCGAGCCGGATCTTCAAGTTCGAGGAGCTTGCCAGCTCCATTGCGATCCGCCCTCCCAGATAGCCGAACCCGCCCGTGATCAGGACCCGTTTGCTCATCGGTGTTGGATCTCCCAATTGTAAGGAATCGCAGGATCAAAGGGGTCGAGGCGGTCGATCTCGTCGGCACGGTGGGGAATGGAAGCACAGTTGGCGACGATCGCCATCTCTTGCCCGATTCCCTTGAAACCGTTCCAAACTCCCGGAGGGACCGTCACCAAGAAGTAATTGTCGGGGCCCAGGAATATCTCCTGCAACTTGCCCCGCGTCGAGCTGTTCTGGCGATCATCATAGAGAACAAACTTGATGTTGCCATGCGGAACGGCGTAGTTCAGGATCATTTCTTTGTGGATATGCCAGCCTTTGATCGCGCCCGGATGGACGCACGAGAAATAGATCTCCCCAAAGCCTGGAAAACCCTCCGCGTCGCAGCGCATCATGTGCATGATCTTGCCCCGCTCGTCCAAAATCTGCTTGAGCGGGGTGATCTTGACCCCCTCGATCATTTCGTCTCCATGTATTCCAAAATTTGTTTGCGGGAAATCTCGAAGGCGCTTTGTCCTTCGAACACACCGCGGTACCATCGGACAGTTTCCGCCACCGCACGCTTCGCATTCCACTTCGACCGCCAATGGAGGAGCTGATTCGCCTTGTCGCAGTTCAGCTGGAGTAGCCGCGCTTCATGCGGCGCACCGGCTTCCGGAGCGGTCTCAACTTTTCCGCTTCCCCATTCGGCAACGATCATCTTAACCAGATCGCCGACGGTCCGGATCGATTCGGCGTCGGGCCCGAAATTCCACGGACCGGCAAAACGCTTCGGCTCGCGAAGGAGGCGGGCCGCCGTCAGCAGATAACCCGACAACGGCTCCAGGACATGCTGCCAGGGCCGGGTCGAGTGGGGGTTGCGGATCTGGATCGGCTTCTCCACCTGCAGGGCGCGGATCGCGTCAGGCACCAGCCGGTCCGCCGCCCAGTCCCCTCCTCCGATGACATTGCCTGCCCGAACGGTCGCCGCGCCGAAACCGGCCCGCGCGTTGAAGTAGGAGTCCTGATAGGCCGAGAAGACCAGCTCCGCCGCCGCCTTGGAGGCGCTGTAAGGATCGTGCCCGCCGAGCGGATCGGTCTCCCGGTACCCCCAGATCCATTCGTTGTTCCGGTAGCACTTGTCGGAGGTGACATAGACCACCACCTGGAGCGACGCGCACCGCCTGGCGGCTTCCAGGACATTGACCGATCCGGCCACGTTCGTATCGAAGGTCAGCTTCGGCTCCGAGTACGAAAGGCGCACCAGCGGCTGGGCCGCCAGGTGGAAAAGGATTTCAGGCTGGAACCCGTCGACCGCCTTGTGGATGGCCCGATCGTCCCGGATATCGCCGTTGACATGCTCGATCAGACTCTCCAGGCCCAGCAGGTTGAAGTGATCGTTTTCCCGTTCGGGGGGAAGCGCGAATCCGAGCACCTCGGCTCCCAATTCATGGAGCCAGAGGGAGAGCCAGGAGCCTTTGAATCCGGTGTCGCCGGTCACCAGCACCCGGCGGCCGCGAAAGAGGTCGTCGAATAAATTTTGGTTTACCATCGGATCCATGGCGCCTCGCCTTTGGTGACCAAGCTGTTCAGGTAGGTGTAATCGCGATAGGTGTCCATCGGCTGCCAGAAGCCTTCATGCGGGTACATCATCATCTCGGCATCTTTCACCAGCCGGCGCATCGGCTCCTGCTCGAAGGTCAAATTTTCGCGGTCGTCCAGGTAGTCGAAGATTTCCCGGCGGCAGACGAAAAACCCGCCGGAGATCCGGCCCCCTGTCGCCTGGGGCTTCTCATTGAACTCCGTTACCAACCCTTCGGGAGAGTTCATCAGCTCCCCGAACCGGCCGGGCGGGCGGACGCCGGTCACCGTCAAAATACGCCCATGCTTTTTGTGGAAGGCGAGGACCTGATCGAGATCGACATTGCCCAGGCCGTCGCCGTAGGTCAGCATGAAATGTTCGTCGGCGCCGATATAGTGCCGTACTTTTCTGAGGCGCGCGCCGGTCATCGCTTCGGTGCCGGTCTCGGCCAGCGTGACCCGCCAGTCCATCTCTTCATGATTGGTGTGGAACTCGATCGACTTCCTTGCGCCGAGCGTCACCGTGCAGTCGCGCGTCTGGGCTTCGTAATTGAGGAAGAACTCCTTGATCACCTGGCCTTTGTATCCCAGGCATAAGACAAAATCTTTATGATCGAAGCTGGCGTAGTACTTCATCAGGTGCCAGAGGATCGGGTACCGGCCGACGGGGATCATCGGCTTCGGCAGATTGTCGGCGACGTCGCGGATACGGGTGCCGTAGCCGCCGCAGAGGATGATCGTTTTCATCTAAACACCTTCTTGGGTTATCGAATTAATCTGCAAGATATTTATCGATGCATCATTTCTGTTTTTTGCCAACATCAGGATCTGGCTCAGAAATAATTTCAAGAGTCTATACCTGAGTCCATGGTGAGGGCTGGTATCGACATGACATTGATGTATGATTTTCATCCGGCTTGACATACACATATGGTTAATCAGCCACATCGGTACCATCGTAATATGTCCTCCGGAATTCACAATTCCTCGTTCTCCAAAATAAAAATGGTAACCGTAAATTAAAAAAAATATCCGATCAAAAATAGAATCAATATTTGGAGTCGAAAGTAAAATCACCCCTCCAGGCTTAAGGGCGCGGCGGACCGCACGCATAAAGTTCCAAGGGTTCTCGATATGTTCAATGATTTCAACAGCGATAATGACGTCGTATTGTTTCGGAAATTCAAAGTTTTGTTTATTCAAATCAACAGAGTACTTATTTTTATACCCTTGGCAAAAGATAGAGCTTAGGTTTATGTCATTTACGTCTACGTTGAGACCCGGATTTTCATCTATTATTCTTTGTGCAAGAGCACCTTCACCGCATGCGATATCCAACAAGTCACCGTGGCGTAAAGAGGTTTTATTTAGAAGCTCAAGAATTTTATCGTGAACTCGATAATCCGCTTTGATCGCGATATTCTTGTACTGCTTATTCCAAATATCCACCGCTCACCCCATATTAAAATGTGACTGATTTTCGAAAGCATGATCATGCAGCCTAACAAGGCCGGCGTACTCCTTCGCCATTTTATCCGCAGTAAATTTATCGGAATATCTTCTAAATCCCATCTCACCCAGCTTTTTTGCTAGATCTAGATCGCTAAGTATTTTTAGGATGTTACGTCCAAAGCCTTCAACATCATTAACGTCGCATAGCAGTCCGCCCATGCCGTCGGGCATCACTTCGGGTATTCCACCCACCCGGGTTGCAACGACTGGAAGCCTCCTGGCCATTGCCTCAACGATGACGAGACTGAATGATTCAAAAGCCTGTGAGGGGACGACCAGGACTTGCGCCCTCTGGAGCAATAAATCCACGTCAGCTCGGTGCCCTTGCACAATGACCTGTTGATCCAGACCAAGAGACGAGATGGCGCACCGCACACGGAATATTTCGGATGGGCGACCATCTCCGCATATCAACGCCCGCGCATTCGGAACGGACCGGATGACCTCAGAGAATGCGCGGAAGAAAAAATCATGACCTTTATAAGGATGATATGTGGCAAGCATGAGGCATAATGGCGCTTCCTCCGGAATTCCCAGATCGCTCAGCGCTGCCTCTCTATAACCGCATTGCTGTTTTCCCGGTGAAATACCGTTATAGATAAATCGACTGTTGGTTGCACCGCGAAAGACCTTCAGTTTATGAAGCGAATGGATGCACGCATCAGAAACGGAGACCATTGCACGGCTGGAATTTAATACTCCTCTGTCGATGAGGCTTTCTATCCATCTGTACCAAACGGGTGATGCTTGTGCGAGGCTGTGGAAGTTGTGTATGGAAAGAGGCCTTTTACCGGCCAGATTCCAGGCGATACTCGCTGCACGGCAGCTTAGGCTCGCGGGATATCCACCATTTACCACCATGAGCCTGTCATAACGCATTTTCTTAAACTTGAATATGAGCGCCATCACGTGAACCATAAAAAATGGGTAAGCGAGTGTTTTACGCAGGAGAGATAAACAACCCTTCGCCAAACGATTCGATAGGAATTTTCTTTGACTATTCCCCCTGTACCATTCAGACTGCCCCGGTAATCGGTGCGGCGTAATTTCGCACTGACGGGCCAGTTTTGATTTAATCCAATCAAGCCCGGGATGACTGCGATTGCAGATCAATGCCAAGTCATCCTCCGGATAGGGCCAATGATTAATCAGCGTGGTGAGAAACGTATCGAGGCCTCCCCGATAATGGTTTTCCGTAAAAAAAATAATTTTCATTTTGAATGGGAGCAGCTAAAAATTATTAGCATCGTTTGATCGGCTCGCTCTTATAGAGTAACGAGTAAACAGGCTTCTTGAACAGGTCGTTTATTTCCTCTTTTTCGACGCCGATCAGCCATGGAAAAATCCAAATTGTCAGGGTGACGAAAAGAGCGTAAATAACTCCTGAGAGTACCATTGGAACCATGAGGTCAGCCTTGCTGATATCCTCCAGATTCCACATCAATCCAACGAGCTTGTTGACCAGATACCCGAGTCCAATCATCAGTGGTATTCCAACCAATTGGAACATCCAATCGAATCGCCATCCGCTGTACCTCGCGATGACCCACGCCTGAATATTTACAGAGATGATGCCGAGTAACACCATCTTGGTCGCAATCCCCATTGCTCCCAGATCCAATCCTGGAATCAACCCCCCTGTCGTTGGGGCGAGTGCAAGATATGAAAAAGGTATGGAAATCAACATCATCCCCATGCCGACAAGCATGAATTTATGGGTATTGCCGCTCGCGAGAAACATGGTCCCGCCGATTTGACCCATCGATTGATGGATTGGATAGAGCAGCATCATCGCCAGCACCGGCCAGGCTTGTGAATACGCCGGTCCCAGAAAAATCATTACGATTTGTTTTGACCAAGGAAGCAGTATGCCGGTAATGATTGCTCCCAGCATTACAAGCCCCCGACTGACTTTCCGGTAAAGCATTTCGACCCTTGTGTGGTTCTGTTTCGCCCAAGCATCCGCGATTTCCTTCCAAAAAATACTTAGGATTGAAGTTGTCGCCAACAGGCTTACATTTGCAAATTGGCTCGCGATCTGAAAATAGCCTTGTTGTGTCGGCCCTCCGAATTTTTGAAGCATCCATTTATCGGCGAAGTCATATAAAAAATTAACCAGAGAGAGAATCATCAAGGGCTTACAGTAGACCCAATACTCTCGTGATACCTGTTTGAGTGATCTATTATTTTCAACAGGCCGAGCTTGATCCTCTTTCAGGAGCCAGTAGGCTAAAATGGTAGCCGCCGCATATTGGATGATGATTAAAAATAATATATTTTTTACCGACATATAGCCAAAAACCAATAACAGTGAAATCATTGCCAGATAGGTAAGGGCAATGACGACGTTCATGAGTTGCACCATTATTGTCTTCCGCCTGCTTTCACCGATTTGACTCACCGTTTGCCAAACCTGCTGCTGCATGAATGCCGCAAAAAAAGTGATTACGACAATTTCACGGTTATGTCCCAACCAGACCCTTTGAAAAATAGTGGAAGGAATGATTAAGGCGACAAACGATAGCGTGATCAAAAATTGCAATGTCATCCAGGTAAAATAGGACAGATAGAATCTTAGTCCTTGGGCCTGCCGGGAAAGGAAGGTATAAAACGCGCTTGAACTTCCCATATCCAGCAATGACCGGATGGCAACAAAGGTGCCCAAGAGAAACATGAAATCGCCATAACCGGATGGATTCAGCCCCCGGGCGATAAGCAACCCGGAAACGAAACTAATAATGCTGCGGATCCCATTTGAACCCACAGACACCAAGAACCTGGTTTTCAATGATGTGGCGTGGAGCATGGCTTGATAACCTACCCTTTGCGACTTACCTTCGGTCCCGGCATCGCTGCAATTCGTCTGAATTCGGCGGTCCACAATTCAATGGCACCCGAAGCATTCCGGGCGAACCGCTCGCAAAATATCTTGACCGCGTTTTGTCGATCCGGATCATTCCACCAAGCTTCAACGTCCGGATAGATTTGATCGGCGGCAGCCGCGGCGCTTTCCGGCGTATCGAAAAGAATGCCGCTTTTTTTCAGCAGGTCATAATAGGGTTGGGCTTCCGGTCTGAGCCGATTTGCTTCGGGATTCCAAAACAAAAGGGTCGGCTTGTCTGCCGCGAGCGCCTCGGCGAACGTCGTCGACAGATGATCGCAGATATAAAGCCGACAATTGACCAAGCTTTCTTGAAAAGGGAGATCCCAGGTTTCAATCGCGACACCCGGAATACATTCGGCAATCCGCTGAGCGATAGACCAACCCTGATCCTCGCGATGCGGGCGTAGCCGGAGCGCGGAGACGATGTTCGGATGGAGTGCTTTTGCAAAGCGGCTTTGCCAGCGAAGGTATTCATGAAAAAATTTCGGCGGGAGAGAAAATTGGATCAGGTACCGTGGCTCTGAAGTGGTCGCCCATAAAATGCCGCTCTTCTGATTGCTGGCGCCGATCTTTTTTCTACTTACCAATTTGGTCGCCGGGAAAGGGATGACTTCCGCAGCGCAATCTTTTCGCTCCCACCCCCACGAATAATAACGATCGACGATCGCCGTTTCGTGGTCTTCAAAAAACATATTGGCCGGCCCGCCATAGTTTCCTCCATGCGGGGTTCCCATCAGGAGCGTTCCCTTCTCGGCAGAGGTCGCAGCCCATTGCTTGAAGGTTTCTTCGCAATGCCAGGCGTTCGCGCTCAATATCGCCTTGGGGCTTTTGGGATAAACCTGGCTGGCATCTTGATTGATACTGGAGTACCCTTCCAAAACACTCCGAGGGAGATCGGAAAGGAGGAGGGCCGATAAACATCGCTCAAACTCACCCTGGCCAATCTCAATTTTTGGCAAGTTTCTTCGGAGATCTCGATTCTCCGGAGGCAGAGATGGCTTCGTCAGAGGACGGAGGATCGGCAACACGCGGCCTGCCGTTTTTACGGATAGCCGGATTTCAAAGGACTTCGGAAAGTAAGAATTTCTCAGAAAGATAGACTGCTCCTTCTTTGCGACGAGACCGACGATGATTTTCGCGATGGCGTTCAGTGCGTTCTCCTTCCAGGACCGATCGATGAAGTTGGCGTGAGCGGAGGCATGCACGATCGGAGCGCCACAGGGGAAAGTCCTTCCCTCTGCGGCAAGCATCTTTGTGTAGATCTGAAGATTGAAGGAATCCTCCTTCACAAGCCAGGCAAAATCAAGGGTGTCGGATGGAACAATGAAGGAGGCCTCCGGGAGGACGAGGGTGTCGCAATCGGGGTATTGTTCCAGCGCCTGTTTTAAATGGCTGTAGCGGTCATAACACACCGAGAGATAAAGCCGCAGCCAGGGACCGAGGACAATCCTCCAATAGCGGTCACTATATTGTTTTCCATGAAACGTATTCAGGACCTTCCCGACGATTGGCAAAGCCCGCTCGTAAAGCGCATGGAGATAAACGTAGGCGGCATGGGCCGCTTCCGCGGTATTGAACGGCGTCTCCAACAGCTGACCGTTGAGCGGCTCCCAAAACGAGCGACGGCCGTGGAGCAGACACCATTCTCCCAAAAAAACGATCGGTCGCGTGGTGTCCCAAAACGCTTCCAACGCGGTTAACGCAAGAAACACCTTTTTATTTCCATCCGCTTGAGTACGGCTCATTTGATCTTTCTTAAAAGAAAGTTAGACGGATCCGATCATTCCCCAGCCGAGCGCCGTTCCGCGCTTGACATCCTGCTTCACGGTCTGGCCGAGCACCTGATCGAGAAACTTCGTCGGGAGTCCGAGTCCCGGCCGGATCGCCCGGACATTCTCCCGCGTCAGCACCTCTCCGGCCTTCAGGTCCTGCACGATATAAAGCGAGCGGCGGAACTGAATCGATTTTTTCTCGGCCTCCGTCGTTCCATAGCTCACGCGGCCGAGCGCCTGCCAGGCCCGCTCGGTCTCCGCGACCAGCTGCGCCATCTCGGCCGGCTCCATGGAGAAGGCGCTGTCGACCCCTCCGTCCGCGCGCCGGAGGGTGAAGTGCTTTTCGACGACCGTCGCGCCCAAGGCGACACTGGCGACCGAAACGCCGACGCCCAGGGTGTGGTCCGACAGGCCGACCTCACAGCCGAACAGCGACCGTAAATGCGGGATGGTCATGATATTGGTATTCCGGGGCGTCGCCGGATAGCTGCTGGTACATTTCAGCAGGATCAGCTCCTTGTTGCCCGCCTCGCGCGCGGCGCGGACGGATTCATCGAGATCTGCGACCGTCGCCATCCCGGTGGAGATGATCATCGGCTTGCCGGTCGCGGCCACGCGGCGGATCAGCGGCAGGTCGGTGTTCTCAAAAGAGGCGATCTTGTAGCAGGGGACATCGAGTTTCTCGAGGAAGTCGACCGCCGTATCGTCAAACGGCGTGCTGAAGGGAATCATCCCGAGCCGGCGCGCGCGGTCGAAAATCGGCTGGTGCCATCCCCACGGCGTGTAGGCCTCGCCATAGAGATGATAAAGCGATTTGCCGGCCCAGAGACTCTTCGGGTCGCTGATATGGAACTCCCGTTCGTTCAGGTCGATCGTCATGGTGTCGGGGGTATAGGTCTGGATTTTCAGCGCATGCGCCCCCGACTTGGCGGCCGCGTCGACGATCTCCAGCGCCCGATCGAGCGATTGATTGTGGTTCCCCGACATCTCGGCGATGATGAAAGGAGGATGGTCTTGACCGATTTTCCGACCCGAAATCTCAATCATGGCCACCCTCCTTCGTCTGTTTCGCCGCGGTGATCCGGACATCCGCGATCACCTGATCCTCTTTCCGTGCGGCACGCGTAAATTCAAGGCGAAAGGGGCCGAACTCCAGAAAGGCGTTTGGATAGCCTTCCGCATCGAGCATTCGGATCATGTCGAAGAGCTGGTCGAGTGACGAGGCCGATGCCAGGTTGCCCTCCTCCGGTCTGCGGCGCTTGAACAGGGTCGGCGCTCCCTCCTGCGCGACCGGTTTCGGGTTCTTTTCCAGAATCTCGACGATCATCTCTTCAATAATTTTGGAAGCCCTCAGAAAGATCTCCTCCGCCGAGCCATGAAGGGTGAGCGGCCTTTTGAGGTAGATCGGACCGCCGTCCATCTCTTCCACACAGCGGAGCGCGGAGATCTTCGTTTCGTAAATACCACGGACGATCAGATTCTGCAGAGGACTTCCACCCCGGCCGAAAGGAAGATCGGTCATATGAAAAACCACGGAAGGAAAGCGGTTGAAAACGCTCGCGTCGATGCGGTATGACCAATGCGGGAAAAAAATGAGCTCGGGACGAATCGTTGTCAGGTTTTCTATTGTAAGGTCTTCTTTAGAAGTCATCAGGACAAACTCTTGCCCGGTCCGCGCGGCGAGGCGCGCGGCCATCCCTTCGTTCCAGGAACGGCTCGTCGCTAAAATATAGCTCTTTTTATTCTGATCTTTTCGCTTCGGCGACCCTCCCGAACCGGTCGCGGAGCCTGGCATCTGATCGATGAATCGGTTTGATTTTTTCACTTTGCGTACTTCTCCAGAACGATTTTGTAGAGCCGGCCAAACTTCATAAAGAAACTGGGGTACCGAACGGGATCGGCCACCCGCAGCTTCGGGAAGAGCTCGGAAATCGATTTTTCGGGATCGATGAGGCTGTCCTCCGGCCGACGCCGCGGATAAGAATCGGCCTCCCCGGCCTGCTCCCGCGCCTCGTTCAGAATCTGCGGATAGTGTTCAACGAACCGTTTGCACAATGTCAGGGTCGCCTCCGCCTGGGCATGGCGGAGTTCGTCGATCAGCTCATGCCCCTCGAACGCAATCCACTCCTGCGCATAGATAACGCCGCTGTCTACTTTTTCCGCCGCCTCGAATAACGTGACCGGGATCCGGTTCTTCCCATCGAGGATTTGCCATGTCAGCGGCGACCAACCTCTCCCTTTCGGCAGATCGCTTTCGTGGACGACTAAATTGTGTCGATACTGAGAGAGGATCTTCTGAGGCACGATTTGACCGCAGCTTAAGTAGAAGCAGAAATCAGCGGGGCGCAGGTCTGCTTTGTGATGGACCCACAGAACGCGGTGGCCGATCGAGAGCCAGTCGAACGACAGTCGTTGGATGAAGCCGTTCAGCCAGCTCGACCGATCGGACAGAACGGCGATTGAAAAAGTAGCCTTCGCGTCCGAGACGATGGACATTCCAGGACGACTCATCCTCAAAAAAAGAGGGGCTTCTTTTTGCGGCGCGGCGTGCAGCCTGACCGGCGGGATCTGCCGCAGATGCGTTCCCCCTAAAGCAACCAGGTGCGGCTCCCAACCTCTTCCCTGCACGATTGGGTCGAGAGAATAATCGATCAACGCTTCGGATTTTTCCGTCTCGAAGCGGATCTGTCCCACCGGCAGGCCGGAAACCTCGGCGACGAACAGGGGGCTGTTTGAATCATGTAATTTATCCGTAAACCAGGCCTGGTGCCGATCCCAAGAAAGGGAAGACGCCTCTTCCGTCCCGTTGCTTGTCGCCCGATCATTGCGCCAGTCATAATAGAGAGCGACATCGTCTTCAGCGGCGGGCCGAAGCCGGATCGCGCTGCTGTGACTCGGGGAGAGCAATTCTACGACGCGCAACGCGCCGAGCCCGTCGACCTCCAGTCGGCTGCGCAGGCTTCGCTCGACGAGCCCTTTGGGGTTGTCACATCGCTGTCGAAGCAATGAGGCGATATGATTCGCGGTGACGTCGGGAAAATGGCCGGCATAGTCGAGGAGCGCTACCTTCTGAAGCGCCTCCGAAGCGGGGCGCTGATTCTCGGCGATTGAAATGACGACGGCCGGCAGGCCAAGGCACATCCGCTCCCAGGTCGTCGCCCCGCCGGCGCCGATCGCCAGATCGGCTTCAGACATCAACGCTGCGAGATGTGGGCGTGGCTCGTAAATTCGGGTGCAAGGCCTTTTGGCCGCACCCTTTTCAATCATCGGGCGGTGTGGATTATTGGCACCGACCACCACATCGACGGCCAGATGGCGCAAGGCCGGCTGCGACAAGGCTTCAATCGTCAGCCCCGTCATGTTATGCGGATCGGAGCCGCCGAAAAAAACCAACACCCTCCTCACCTCTCCATCACGGGCCGGCCGGGTTCGCCGATAAAGCGCATATTCGGGGCGAAGCAGCGCGTAACGGGGCCCCGCGAGTCGCCGGCAGGTCTCAGGAACCATTGCTTGGTAGCGGCCTTCCCCCTCGGCGGAATAGTTTTGATCCAAAAGCAGATCGCAGTCGTGAGGGCGGTTGGCAAGGTCATCGATGACCATGATCTTTCCGGTATGAGGTCGCAGCCGGTTCTCCCATTCGATATCAAGTCCATAATGATCGACCACCAGCCAGTCGGGTCTTTCGCCGCCGAGTACTTCAATGGTCTGTCCGGCATCCTCGGCCTGCGTCACCCCCAACCATGCGGCATACTCTTCACCGAGCGGAATATCGCTCTTCAAAGGGGCCGGCAGCACGGTCACCGGAATCGCCTTTTGCTGCAGCAGCGGGATGAGATGTCCCGTCTGCTCCCGACAGATGAATTGCGTCTGCGCGCCGCGTTCGCGAAGCGCCTCTGCCAAGGTCAGGCAGCGCATCAGGTGGCCGGTGCCTATCTGGACCGATGCATCGACGCGAAAGACGACGTTCATGCGAGTCGCCTCCCCAGCATGAATGCTTCGGCGGCCCCGGCCCCGACGGTCGCGCCGCGCCAGCGGGCCAGATGTTCGACCCCTTGCCGGGAACGGGGATGCGGCCAGGGGCGGAGCTCGGCGGCGTAGGCATCGAGCGCCGCCAGCTTGCGGTCGAGCGTCCCGGAAATATCGACAAACCAGTTCGGCGCAAAGGCCGGCGCGCTGCCGGGGAGCGGCCACTCGGTGCTCGACGGCACTTCAAAAGAGAGGATCGTCTTGACCGGATGCCCGCTCTGCGGCCGGCAGGCCGTCGCCACGGCTTGATGGGCCAGCCGATGGTCGACATTCAGGTCGCCCGCATGGTGGGTGAAAACCGTGTCGGGCCGGTGCTCGGCGACCGACCGCTCCACCGCCTGCGTGATTTCGATCAATGCCATCGTGTCCATCCGATTGTCGGGAAAGTCACCGAAGGAGATCGACTTCACCCTCAGAATATCGCAGGCCGTCTGCGCCGCCGCGCGGCGGGAGCGCAACGCTTCCTGCTGTTTCGTTTTTTCTCCCGCCCGTGAGAAGACCCCGTCGGCCAGAAAGGCGACATGAATGATCGCTCCTTCGTCGGCCAGCTTGGCGATCGTTCCGCCGCAGCCGAGGAGTTCATCATCCGGATGGGCCGCGACCACAAGGATCGACTGCATCCTCAATTCAGCCTCTTAAAGCCGGCGTGGCAGACCGGCCCTTTCAGCAGCGTCATGACATCGCGACCCTCTTCGCACTCTTTGATCAACGCAAAGATCGGATCGAGCGTCTCGAAAAATTGAGCGACCACCTCCGGCGTATGCTCGGTGCAGACATAGACGCTCGTCCCGGCGAGGTATCCCTTGGCGAGCATCTCCTGGGTGATGAGGGTTTTATAGGCGAGCGCGTTCGGGCTGTTGAATGAGAACCCGGTCAGCGCCGGCAAGCCGTTGGTGGTAATCGACAGGCCGTATTTTTCGGCGAGCGCTTTCCATCGGGCCGTAATGTCCCTGCCGGTCTCCGTGATCTGCTCCCACGACTTCTCGCGCGCCATCACCTCCAGCGTTTTGAGCGCGGCGGTCGGTCCGATCCGCTCGGTCCAGAAGGTGCTGCTGATGAAGGTGGTCTGCGCCGCCTCCATGATTTCGCGTTTCCCGATCGTGGCGGTGATGCCGTAGCCGTTGCCGAGCGCCTTTCCGAACATCGCCATGTCGGGCTCGACCCCATAGAGCTTGTGGAGGCCGCCGAAGGTCTGGCGAAAGCCGGAGGTGCATTCATCGAAAATGAGAACGATACGGCGGTCGGTGGCGAGTTGCCGTACCTTCTGGAGAAAGTTGTCCTGCGGGCCCTGATTGCGGACCACCTCCATCTTGATCACGCCGATGTCGTGGGTGTTGACCAGCGTCTCCAGCTCGGAAAAATTATTGTAGTTGAAGGGAAAGACGGTGCCCCGGAGGTTTTGCGGAACGCCGTTCGGCGCCAGGCCCGGCAGCAGGTGGCCGGCGAGATTTTTGTCGTCGCCGAGGTTGGCCGAGAGGTACCAGTCGTGCCAGCCGTGGTAGCCGCAGATCGCGACTTTGTCTTTCCCCGACGCCGCCCGGGCGATCCGGATGGCGATCGCATTCGCCTCTCCGCCGGAGCGGGCCAGGCGGACCATCCCGGCCCAGGGGTGGAGCTCGACCAGCTTTTCGGCGAGATAAACTTCTTCCGGGCAATTGAGGGTCGACATGTTGCCGGCGTCGATCGTCTTCCGGACGGCGTCATCGACTTCCGGATGGCCGTATCCGAGGATGTTGGTGCCGATCCCCATAATCGACAGGTCGGTATATTCGCGGCCGTCGAGGTCCCAGACCTTGCACCCTTTGCTTTTGCTGAAGTAGGCGGGCCACTGGTCCGGCAGGAACATCTCGGCCCGCTTGGAAAGAAGCATGCTGCCGCCGGGGATGACCCGCTTCGCCCGCTTCCAAAGTTTTTGTCCGGTCCCCATCGTCGCTCCTTCGTTGCGAATCAGATTTTGGTTGAGGCTGAAGGTCTCCGGCTGCCGGCGCTGCAGGCCGAGCACTTCGCCCCAGGTGAAATCGATCCGGGGATGGAAATGCCCAAAGACCTTTTCAATGACTGCAAAATCGGCCGGCTCATCGACCGTCCAGCGGAGCCCCGAAAGGTCCTGGTTGTATTTCATCGAGGCGGTCTTGAAACGTCCCGACTCGCGCAGGTAGGGGGTGACATGCTCCCGATCATGCGGTCTGCTTGTTTCCCGTCTCGCCCGCTCCAGCGCCTTGAATGTGCATACTTCGATGTCGAGCCCGTCCGGGTAGGTCGGCGGATCGATGTTGCTGAAGTAATCGACCTTCGCCGCTTTGAAGCCGCGGACCACTTCATCCACCAATCCGGGGTCGACCAACGGACAATCGCCGGTGATCCGAACGACCACATCGGCCCGGTGCTTCCCGGCCGCTTCGACATACCGGTCGAGGACGTCGTTCTCGCTCCCCTGCTCGCACGAATAGCCGAGCTTGCGCACATGATCGCTCAGCGGCCGATTGCGCGGATCGACCGAGGTGGCGACAACGATCTGATCGATCTCTTTTGCCCGCGAGAGACGCGAGAGCAACAGCTCGATCATCGGGATGCCGCCGACCGGCTTCATCACCTTATCCGGTAAACGGGTGGAACCCATCCGGGCTTGAACGAGCGCGACGACTTTCATGAGCGACACCAATCGGCCGGGTTAATCAGGTTTTCTGCGTCGCAATGCAGGTCGGGCAACTCGACCGGCGCGACCCTGTTTGCTGCATCAATAATCTGCTCTAACTGGCTCACGCTATCCGCGCCGACGACGACACGGTCGATCTCGGGGAAAGAGAGTGGGTAGGCCAGGCACCCCTGGACGGCGGAGGTGGTATTGCGCGCGAGCCAGCTGTGCCATTTGCTCCAGAGGTGAGACCATGATGCAAATTGATCGGGAATGATCGCCGGGGACATTAAGAGCAAGCCTTGTAGAAAGGCCGAACGGGTATGAATTTCAACCCCTCCATCCTTCAACCGCTGCAGCCAGCCGGTGGCGTGGAGACGGCGGTCGACGAGATTGAACGGAGCCTGAACCAGATCGAAGCGATATCGCGGGACGAGCAGCTCCAACTCGCTTGGGGCATAGACGGAGACCCCGAGTTTTTGTATCTGCCCCCTTTCTTTCAGCCCCTGCAAACTCTGATAGATTGCTTTGCCCTCCGCCCCGAGCAGTTGCTGCGGGCGATGGAGGAGCAGGCCATAGATGGCGCCCACGCCGAGACGGGAGAGCGATGCGGACATTTGTTCCTGAACCCAATCGCCGATGTTCGCGCAACCGTCGGGCACGACCGGCAGTTTCGTCACCAGCTTGAAGCCTGGGATGCCCGCTTCACCGAGGCACGTCTCGCTCTCGCCGTAAGCGATGGCGGTGTCGAGCGTGTCGATCCGGTTTGCCGCGGCCAGCCGCAACATCGCCTTTGCCACCGATCGGCTGACTTGACCCGTTTGATTGGCAATACCATAGGTCATGCCAAATTGGGCGGTGCCGAGCGCGAGTCTCCTCATTTAACCGCCTTCTCCAATTCCCGCACGACGTGATCTTGCTCTTCCTCGGTCAAGCCGGGGTACATCGGCAGACTGATTGCTTCTGTGTAATATTCTTCCGCGGCGGGATACTCTCCCGGCTTGAAACCGAGCCGCTCATAATAGGGCTGCAGGTGGACCGGAATGTAATGCAGGTTCACGCCGATCCCTGCGGCGCGGAGGGCTTCGAAGACTGCGCGATGGGTCTGGCCGATTTCACCGAGCTTGAGCCGGATCACATAAAGGTGCATTCCGGAGTAACCGTCCGGATGCTGCCAGGGGGTGCGGACCGGCAGGCCGGCCAGCAATGGGTGATACCTGCGGGCGAGGAGATGCCGCCGGGCGACGAATGCATCGAGCCGCTCCATCTGGCTGAGACCGAGCGCCGCCTGTAGATCGGTCATCCGATAGTTGAAGCCGAGGTCGATCTGCTGGTAATACCACGGCCCGTCCGGCGGGCGGGTCATTTCCACTTCGTTGCGGGTGATGCCGTGGCTGCGCAGCCGCTGCATCCGTTTGGCCAGTTCCCCATCCCCGGTTACAGCCATCCCTCCTTCACCGGTGGTAATGATCTTGACCGGGTGAAAACTAAAAACGGTGATGTCGCTGTAGCGGCCATTGCCGATCGGCTCGCCCCGGTATTTTCCGCCGATGGCGTGCGAGGCATCTTCGATGATCTTGAAGCCGTATCGCCGGCTCAGCGTGTGAATGCCGGCCATATCGCATGGCTGGCCGCAGAGATGCACCGGGATTACCACTTTAGGGAGCCGGCCTTCTTGTTCGGCTTCGGCCAATTTTTTTGCCAGGCGATCGACGCTCAAATTGTATGTGTCCGGATCGATATCGACGAAATCGACCTGAGCGCCACAGTAAAGTGCGCAATTGGCGCTGGCCACAAAGGTGATTGGGCTCGTCCAGACCCGGTCTCCCGGCCCGACCCCCAACGCCAGGCAGGCAATGTGCAGGGCGCTGGTTGCGCTGTTGACGGCGACGGCATAGGGCGCTCCGCAATAATCAGCGACCGCTTTCTCGAAGCGCTCCACGGCGGGTCCCTGCGTCAGGAAATCGGATTTCAATACGTCGACGACCGATTGAATATCCTCTTCGGAGATTGACTGTCGTCCATAGGAGATTGAAATTGAACGCACGCTTCCTCCCTTAAACGGTAAAGCTGGAATCGACATGCGATCTGATCAGTGTTCGGATCTGCTCGACGGTCAACCACTCCGGATTGGTTCCGCTCTGATATCTGAAACCGGGCGGACAGGGTTTCCCACCAAACTTCCGCATGAAATCATTGATATTCCATAAGGGGAGAGAGGGAAGGATGACAAAATATTTGTCGAACTCAATGGTATTCAAAGCGTCGTATTCGGTAATCATTTCCTCATGAAGTTTTTCTCCCGGCCGGATCCCCGTCATTCTTTTTTCGGCGTCTGGAGCGATCGCTTCCGCAACGTCGGTAATCCGATAGCTCGGTATTTTAGGAACGAAGATCTCTCCTCCCCACATATTTTGAAGCGCGTAGAGAACCAGCTTGACCCCTTCTTCAAGGACGATATTGAACCGGGTCATCCGGTCGTCGGTGATCGGCAGGATGCTGTCCTTCCGTTTTTCCAAGAAGAAAGGGATGACACTCCCACGGCTTCCCATCACGTTCCCATAACGAACCACCGAAAACTTGATATCGTGTTTTCCTTTGAAGTTATTTGCTGCGACGAAGAGCTTGTCGGAGCAGAGCTTCGTCGCGCCGTAAAGGTTGATCGGCGCCGCGGCCTTGTCGGTGCTCAGGGCGACAACGTGCTTGACCCCCTTCTCGATGCAGGCATCGATCACGTTTTGCGCGCCGAAGACGTTGGTCTTGATCGCTTCAAAAGGATTATATTCCGCTGCGGGAACCTGCTTCAGCGCGGCCGCATGGATGACGATATCGATTCCTTCCATCGACCGGGACAACCGCTCCTTATCGCGCACGTCGCCGATGAAGAAACGGATCTGACGATAAACGCTCTCCGGCCATTGTTGGGCCATCTCATACTGTTTCTGCTCGTCGCGTGAGTAGATCACCAGACGCTCGATTTCCGGGTGCTTCAGCAAGATGGTTTCAACGAACTTCTTCGCAAATGAACCGGTCCCGCCGGTAATCAGGATCGACCTTCCCTTCAGTATTTTATTTTCCCTGGATTCCATCGATATCTCGCCTCCCGCGGATGACCTTCGTCGACAAGCAAAAGAATTCCTCTTTATTTCTTCCCACCGGTATCCGTTCTGAATGCGCCGGCCTTTCCTCAACCCACTTTAAGCGCAAGATCACGCTTATCAGCCGGCTGTCGCGTTTTCGTTTGTCCGACAAATTCCATAAACAATGCCAAGAGGACCGCGGCAAACGTTGCAGAGAAAACCGATAGGAGAACGATTTGGGCTCTTTTCGGTTTTACTTTTTTTCCCGGCACCTTGGCCATATCGAGCACCTGCACGGTGGGGCTGTCTTTGGCTTCTTGAATGCGCGAGATTTCATATTGCTGGGTCAATAGGGTATCCAACGTCTCCTGGACCTTCATATCCCTTAAAAGGCGCGCGTATTGGAGCGCAAGGTCCGGCATCTTGGCGGTCGGTATAAAAAGCCCCTTGGAGGCACGTCGATCGCCCAGCTTCCCTTCTTCCAACTCCTGCATGCTTCCCCTCAATTCCTCTATCTGGGACTTTAATATCTCAGCCTGTGGGTTGTTCGGGGTCGCGTAGGAGAGAAAGGTCTGAAGCTCGACCTCTTTCGCCATGAGCTGGCCTTTGACCTTTCCGATGGTATCGATGATTGCCTTGGATTGATCATCGAGCTTGATCGCGCCGTTTCTTTCTTGAAACGCCTTGACCGCCTCCTCAATTTTTACAAGTTCTACTTTACCGTCGTTGAGTCTTTTTTCGAGGAAAACCCTCATTCGTCCGCCGGAGCTCATTACCACCCGCTTATTCACTTTGTCTAGTTCTTCGACAAACGCATTGGCGAGGAGAGCGGCCTGTTGGGGATCTTTGTCTTCGACCGTAATCGAGATAATATCTTCCTTCGATTTCGTGATGACGACCATCGCATTGAGAGCGCCTCTGGCATCTTCGATCGTTTGCGCTTTAAAAGCATTCATCAGATCAAACCGCTGGATGATTCCATCCCGGACGGTCTGGCTTTTTAAAATTCCCACCCATAAGTCCGCCGGAGATTTAAGCCCCAGGAAGCCGCCCGCCAGGCCGCCGATACCGCCCGGGAGTTGAGAGGCGCCCATTCCTGTCATTCCCACGGAGCCCTCCTGCTGCGGAGGTAGAATGCTGGTGGTGGCGGCATAAATTTTCGGAAGGAGGAGACTCAGAATGACCGATGCAATCGCAGCGGCTCCGACGATGAATCCAATCAGCCATTTTCGTTTGACCAACGCCTTCCAACAGTCCAGGAGGTTTATGGTATCTTCGTTCATTGCTTCCTTCAGGTGAGGTGACGTCAAATTGAACAATCCGATTCCGGGCGGGGGAGTTTACCCAGTCCCCTAAAATACTTTGATGACGATTCCTGCGGTTGCCGCGATCTGAAAGAGAATCTGGGTAATATCCTTAATCTCCTTCAACCACGAAACGCGTTCGATCTTTTCCGGGACCACAACCGTATCTCCGGGATTGAGGTTTGAAGACAACAGCCCTCTGCTGAAAAATCCCTTCTCTACTTTTTGGGAGACGGCCGACCCGTCGACCTTCAGAACATACAGCTCGCCCTCTTCGGCCTCATCGGTCATTCCACCGGCACTTTTTAGGTATTCATCAACGGTCGATTTCGGATTGTAGATGAAGGCCGTTTGATTGTAGACCGAGCCGAGCACCTGGATGTGCTGAGGTCTTTCCGGAATAACCAAGGTATCGCCTTCCTCTAAAAACAGATCCGAAGGAGATCCCCTCAGTTCATCAAGTCTGTTTAGGCTGATGGTGACCCTTCCCTTCGCTTTGGCGATCTTCATTTTTTCGATAAGGGCATTCCTCTGCTCCAGCGCTCCCTTCTGCTGTATCGCATCTTCCGGAGATAATGCCGCCTGAGTGGCGGTCGCTGATTTAGAAAGAATCTGCCGTTGAAGGCGTTCAATCGATTCATTCAATTGAGCCTGTTGGAGCTTCCGCACCGACTCTCTCGTAAACAGCGCTCCTTTTAAATAAGCCTTGTCTGTATATCCACCGGCTCTCTCGATCAGACTTGAAAGCCGCTCCCCTTTTTTAATCGTGTAGCTTCCGGGAAATCGCACCTCTCCGGTGATCTCCACCGTCTTATACATCCCCCACTCGGGAACGGCCCGTACAAATAAATAGTCATTCTCTTTAAGCGGAATATTCTCGCCCGAAGTGCCGGCCAAAGCTTTTTGAAGGCCAATCATTATTTTTTCTAATTTCGGCCCCTCTAAAGTGGGAGTGATCCGCGTCAGTTCCGCCTCGGTCGAATAGGCATAGTCCTTTAATCCGCCGGCCATTGCGATTAAATCTTTGACGTTCATCCCGGGGCTGGCAGCGTACTCCCCCTCTCTCTGCACGGCGCCGGACAGTCTGACAATCTTCTTGTCTTGGATCACCGAGAAGACTTTTACGAAATCTCCCGCTTGGACCTTAATATCCTTTGTTTTGATCTCTTCCAGATTCGACTCGAATGTAACTTGTTGACTGTTATCGACGATCCGACCGATTTGTATCCGACCTTTAAAAGCAATTTCGTTTAAGCCCCCGGCCATTTCGATAAAACTCTGAAGCCCAATCTCCCCTTTTAACTCGTAAATCGCCGGGGACCGAACATCTCCCACAACCGCGGCGAGAGGACCGATCGTCGGGATAAAGATCACATCTTCCGGCATCAACCGGATGTCTTTGGTTTTGTCTCCCTGGAGGAGAAAGTCATAC
The DNA here is from genome assembly GCA_016200325.1 of Candidatus Manganitrophaceae bacterium. Taxonomy (NCBI): domain Bacteria; kingdom Pseudomonadati; phylum Nitrospirota; class Nitrospiria; order Candidatus Troglogloeales; family Candidatus Manganitrophaceae; species Candidatus Manganitrophaceae bacterium. The sequence continues at coordinate 502,428 of JACQEZ010000011.1, read as the reverse complement.
ATATCAAAATGGACCAGCGTTTCCCCGTTTCTCTTCAGCTGAATATCCCGCATCGTCCCCGTTTTGCTGACCCCCCCTGCGGCAAAAAGGGCATTAATAAGCGTAGACATTGACGAGAGGGTATAACTGCCCGGTCTTTGCGCTTTACCGACGATAAAAACGCGGATCGATCGGAGCCGGCCCATGCTGACATTCATCTTCACTTCGGAGGCTTTATAATAGCGGCTGAGTTCCGTCTCTAAGAAGCTTTTGGCCTCTGAAAAGGTGAGACCGGCCAAGTGGAGAATCCCGATTTGGGGGAGGCTGATCTTGCCGTCCCGGTCGATCATCGTGGGGTGTTCCGCGTTCACTTTTCCCCACAATGTGATCCGGATCTCATCTCCGGGTCCTAAAAGATAGTTGGGAGCGACCGGAACAATATCAACGGGGGCGAATGTATTAGAAGATTGCTGGAAAAGATCATAACCAAACTGTGTGATTTGGATTGGCGTCTTGTCGGCGCTTTTTTTCTGGCCGGATTCCTCAAATTCGGAACCCTTCTGCTGAACATATTCTTCAAAGGCGGACAATTTTTTATCGGCCGGTTGGATCGATTCCATCTTGGCCGGCTTTTCAAACTGATTTTCCTGGATCTTGTCGGCAACGGGCTGCTGTAACGCTTCCTTCCCCCGTTTGATCTGATCGAGACTGAATGATTCAGGAGAAATGGAAGGCATGCCCGGATTTTGGGGCAATGAGGGAAAATCTTGAGCAAAAGAAATCGAAAAATAGAGGATCACCTGCGCAGCAAGACCGAAGGCAAGTAATCCTCTGGATATTAAATTGGAAATGTAATTGATTTTTGGAGCGATTGATTTATCCATCATAATAAGGGCGGCCTGTTAGTGAAGCGGATCTTTTTAAACGAGCGGGTGTGATACTAAAAACCATCAAAATCTTTTTGAGTCTACTTTTACTTTTGTAAAGTGGGCCGATGTACCAGCCCCTGGGATATACCAGATTGATGAGGTAAAAAAAGTATAGCCCAGGTTTGTCATTTGTCAAGTTTTGTGAAACTAATCTGAATCATTCTATTCGACATAATAAGTATACTTATCCTCATTTCCGGACCTCTCCCGCAGGAACGGATGGATCGGTCTCTCCATACAGAGTTTATTCACTCTGAACGTCGGGATCGAGCGGCTGAGAGGAGCGGTGTTTTGAATCGATTTGAATTAGAACGTCCAGACGGCACTGACGATGCCATACATATTTCTCGCGTTTTCACTTTGAAGATTTAGATTCTCGATCCGTTCGTATTCAACTCGGAATAGATAAGAAAGGTCGGCGTGCTGAAAGAAGGTGAGATCGCCTCCCCCTCGGAACATCGTTTCAGGGACGGGATTCGAGAGGTGATGCCGCTCTCGCTCGAAGTCGACCCCTCCACTCCACCGTTCAATCAGGGGCGAGGCCAATCTAAAATAGAAATCGTCGGCATCGCTCCCCATGTGATGTCCGATGATCTGTCCATGAAAGGTATAGCCGGAGGTATAGGTCGAATGGTGATACCAGACATCAGGGAAACCGGGGTCATGGTTGCTCGCATATTCCAGAATGAGGCGGCGCGCTTGATACCGCCACTCCAGTCCGGCCAGAATTCCTCTTTTGGTCGGAATAAAATTAGATTCATCCTCTCCCCCATACTCCCCATAGAGCTCTATAAAATGACCGGGCAAGAAGCGGTCGATCGGCGGGCGGAGGCGCAGATCGATGCCGGCGAGCTCATTCACTTCGAACTTACCCGATTCGTTCGGCTTGTTCAGATACAATCTGCCGAAGTCGACCAGCGTGAGGCCCGGCCGACCGTCACCGCCGAACATCGTGATGCGGGAGAATCCGATGGCAATTTCCTCTCGCGGATGATAAACCAGGCGAAGCCCGGCCAAGCGGGCATGAGGAAAGTCGCGATGCGCTTCCAGGCGGGTCAAAAAGCCGTCGAACTCGAAGCGGCCCAACTGGGAGAGGAAGCCCGGGAGTGAAAAGGGAGAAGCGGTTCCAACCTGGACGAGATCGAATGGAAACGCATTGTTGGAGAGGAGAAGGGCGCCATGACGGCCCGGCCCCCACCAAAGCGAATCCCGTCCCACCTTTAGGGCGATATTGGAGAGCACAAGTCGGAGATATCCCTGGCGTATATAGAGGTCGCTTCCTTTGCGGGGGGTCACGAAGACCGGCTCCGCCACCAAGGAGAGATGATCTCCAAACGAAAGACGGCTCCAGAGGGATGTCTCCACATTGAGTCCGTCGTGCCATTCCTCGCCGAAATGGTTCTCGCGGAGACGATGCTCCTGCTTCTCCAGAGAAACCATCCCCGACGTAATTTCAAGGCGATGATCGATCTCCGGAATGAAAGGAAAAGAAAAAGACGGGGAGGCAATTAAAATAAGGAAAGTCGCAAAAGCAAAATAATGAGAAATATCTGCCTCCTTGAATGAAAAAAGATCGTTTCCGAAACACAGTAGGAACATCACCGCGGATCAGAAACGAACGGTGAAGATCATCCCGCGCTCATTTTGATCGATCCAGGGCCTGAAAGAGATCTGGGATTCCTGTTTTTCATTGAAATGTACGGTTGCATTTCCTACAGAAGCACCGATCAACGCGCCGGCCATCACATCCGAGGCAAAATGGGCGTTGTGTTCAATCCGAGCAAAACCGACCAGGGTGGCGAGCCCATAGGAAATCGTTTTCACCGAGGGCGAATCGTAATGGGCCGAGAGGACAGAAGCCATGACAAAGGCCTCCGTGGTATGGCCCGAAGGAAAAGAGTGGCTCCCGCTGAAGGGTTGGAAGTGGTAGACTCGTTCCCCCTGGGAGGGACGACTCCTTCCAACCACCTCCTTTAGGGTCGATGTGATCAAGCCGGAGGCAATGAGGCTCGCTGCCACTCCATCTTGGGCGACCGCTTGGGCTTTTGGATCGTCCAGAACCAGACCCGTCAAATAGAAGCCGCCTAAAATGACAAGCGAATATTCCGCTCCAAAGGGTTCCACTATTTTGGCGATGTCATCCGTTGTTTGAGTTCGGCTCCGCTGCGCTGCATTTCGAATCGATCTATCGAGCGTGAATGCCGCTCCCACCGCGGCCGATTCCAGAGAGAAGACGAGCCACGCTCTTCTCTCCCAGCGCGCGGGGGAGCTGAGAATATCGCCGGTCTCCCGGAGAACCCGCTTCCCATACGCCACTGAGAGTAGACCCGTTTCGGCAGTCGGCTCCCCCTGAACGGTAATCTGATCTCCACGCTGCGAGAGCTCGGCGGAGAGGACGAAACCGGGGCTCAAGAAGGTCCATCCGACAATGAGGCGGATAAGGGCAGAGAAACTCCAGCGCTTCAATCGGTTGATCGAACCCTTTCCTTGAGATGCGATAGACCCGAAGACAAGGAGCAATAATGCCAGATCGGAATTCAGAAACGGACCGCTGCCCGGCCGGGCTTGCATGCAAAAATAAATACCGCTAAAAGGTAGCAGCGAGATACAAATCTGTCAAATGTGGAAAGACCTCTCTTGAGGCCCGCCATTTACGGAAAAAAACACTCTTTCTGCCCGATTTTCATTATCTTTTTCAAATATCGGACAACCCTGTATGATTCCCTCGTTTGGGGGGATTGATCCGACTGCCGTTATACCTATAGAGTATCCATTCTTACCATGACAAGAAAGCTTGAGACCCGGATGGCGGATCGCAATACAAAGGTTGTTTTAATGAGATTTATGAAGATTTTCCGGTCCATCACCTTTTTTTCCGGCGTCTTTTTCTGGTTCATGTCTCAATCTCTTACGCCCCATTCCGCGTCGGCCGAGGAACGCGCGCCCGCGTCGGACACGCGGGTGGGACTCTACTTTAATTATTATCTCCCCAGCTACACCAATACCCCTTTAGGCATTAGGAGAAACTGCGATTGCGAGCTCGGATACCAAACCGGAGTCCTACTTCAAGATCGGATGTTCTGGCGGACGTGGCTCAACCTTCATCTCTATGTCTTGGGTGCGAAGCCGAATTTATCTCATATACCGGAGCAATATGGTTTGCGAGTCGAAGGCCAAATCCGGTTTAGAAGGGTCACCCTCCTGGTCGGCCATCATGCCGAATGGAATATCTATCAGTCCTCCGACTTCCCAATTCGGTCCAAAGATGGGAACTATATCAGCACCGGCGGCCTTCGCGAGACCTATGCAGGGGTCACTTGGTGGTTTTGATTCACTCAGAACGAGGCGTTCCATTGGAAGCGCTTAAGAAGTAATCGGCTGGAGTTCGGCGGGAATAATCTACAGAAGGAAAACCGATGTTGCTTAAAAAAATCCTTATTGCAATCCTTGGCTTTCTCATCTTAAGCGGTTCTGATTTGGCCACGGCCGAGGACAGCTCATCTCTGGCCGATGCTCAGGTTCGGCTTTACTTCAATTACTATTGGTCTCGTTACACCAATACACCCCTTCTGATCCGAAGAGATTGTGTGTGCCAGGTAGGGTACCAGTCAGGTATCGGCATTTTGGCCCCGCTTCCGATGCGGTTTTGGCTGAACTTTCATACCTATGTGATCGGAGGCACGCCGGGGCTGGGAGAGAGCAATGAGCAGTTCGGGGTGCGCCTGGAGGGACAGTACCACTTTGAGCGAGTCACTTTATTGATCGGTCTTCACAATGAATGGAATGTCGATCGGCCTTCCAACTTTCCGACCACTTCCGAAAACGGGCAGGATGTTCATACCACCGGGCTGCGAGAAACGTATGTCGGTGCAACATGGTGGATCAAGAAATAGGGCTGCTGAATAAAGAGCCGCTGAGAATAATCTCAGCGGCTCTTTATTTTCTTTAATTCAGCCAAGGCTTGAGGCGAACTTCCGGTATTTATTTTTCTTTCGTTTATGCCGCTTTCTTGCGCTTCGCTTTTAACTCGCCTTTAAAGTACACTATCTCTTCACCCAACGATTCCAATTGGTCTTTTAATTTCTTCTCCGCTTCCGGAAACATCTCTCCCTCTTCTTCGTCGATGTGATGCTGTAAGGTCTCTTCGAATACGATGACCTTGGCATCAAACGCCTCTCCTTCTTTCCCTGTCATCTTTTTTAATTCGGCAAGAATCATATCGACCTGATGGTGTTCTTCCAGCGACTCTGCAATCAACTCACTGTTCACCTTCTTCATCTCGGGGTAGAAGATCATCTCTTCACATCGACTGTGGATCTTGATCTCTTCTTCAATTTGACGAATCAATGCCCTTTTATTCTTTCGAGCCGATTTTAATTGCTCGATTAATCCCTTTACTTTGTCATGGTCTTGTTTCAACAGCTCCGTTGCCTTCATCTTCCCCTCGGAGACGAATGCGGAACGGACATCCTCCTTAAATCCACGAAAGACCTCTCCGACCCACTCCATCGTATTTTGCGTATTTTGCACGATCGAGTCTGATTTCTTGGATTGTTTTTCTTTCATGCTTTTCTCCTGTTTCGGTGAGTGATTAATGAAAGCTCTATTACTATCGTACGAAAAGCAACGCCTTTCAAACAATAGCCGGAATGCGGGGAGGGCTCGCCCGATTGGACTACTCCTTAAGTTGCATGGACTTTCCAAGAGGTAAAACGATATTCTAAATATCATCATCACTTTCCTGATTCGCTTTATTGATGGAAGTGCTGGCCAAATCCGCTCGAAAATGATACCTAAAACGCAATGAATGGAGATCAGCCATGGCATCGAAAAAATCAAATACAACCAAGCAGAAAACGGAAGATGTTTCACCAGAAGAGCTCACCACAGCGGGCATGGGCGCAAATGATATTCAGCGGCTGGCGGCCGTGGTCGGGGGAGGGGCCCTCCTCCTTTTTTATCTTCGAAAGGTGACGCTGGCCGACGCCCTGCTGGTCGCCGCCGGCGGAAGCTTAATCTATCGTGGGATCAACCAAGGTCCTCTGAACGTCAATCTCAATATCGCCGAGGGGGCCAAGCGCCTCCGCGAGGAAATTGAGGGTCTCACCGATCGGGCCAGGGATTGGGCCCAGGGGGTCCGAAGCCAACTTGAGGAACGTTTTACCTCGACAGGCGAAACCGAACCGATCCAGGTGGAACAAAGTATTATCATCAATAAGTCACCGGAGGCGCTCTACTCCTTTTGGAGAAATTTTGAAAACCTCCCTCAGGTGATGAGCTATCTCGAGTCGGTGACGCCGACGCGCGGGAAGCGCTCGCATTGGGTTGCGAAGGGACCGGGAGGCGTTCCGATAGAATGGGATGCAGAAATTACGGCGGACAAGAAAAATGAGATGATCTCCTGGCGCGCCTTAGACAACGCCGATGTGCCGAATGAAGGTTCGGTCTATTTTGTCAAAGCGGCCGAGGGACAGACGGAGCTGCGGGTTTCAATGGAATACATTCTCCCCGGCGGAGAGATCGGTGCGGCCATCGCCGGCTTTTTCGGCGAGGAGCCGTCTCAAAAGATTGAAGAGGATCTGAACACTTTTAAAGCGGCGGTCGAAGGGGGCGAAATTGATTTGGATATCGATCGATTCCAGCAGCGGACGGCGGAGGGGGGAGCGTAACCGGTTGTCTCTCTCCGACGCGGCATCGCCTCGGTCTTGAATTTCATCTCAGAATAGAACTAAGATAAAGGCCGTCCGAGAAATTTCGACGGCCTTTATCTTATCTTCTTATCCTTATTATCCTGGCTCTCTTGCTATTCCTTATTATCATTGTGGCACCGATGGATGATGAATCCCCTGACCTTTAAGATCGAATCCGAGACTCGCAGGGTGGAGGAGCCGCCGCCGGTCTGGCAAGGACGCCCGGCCTGGAGCGAATATCTTTTTCTCCTTTTCTTCACCTTGGTCTCGGCGGTCCGGGCCTTGATTGCCGTTTATGCGCGCAATTTTGAAACCGGAGTCATTTACTCTTTCGGCGCTCTCTTTTTTATCGGACTGGCCCACTTTCTCCGGGCGACCACCCGCTATACCCTCACCCGCGGCGCCGTCCGACGGACCGCCGGGTTTCTCGGGAAGGGAGAAAAGTCCCGTCCGCTCGGCACCATCCGGTCGGTCGCCGTAGAGCAAGGTCCGATGGATCGCCTTTTTGGAATCGGAACGGTCGTCCTCCTATTGAAAGAGGGAAACCGGCGGGAGTCGCTTCGCGGCATTCGTGACCCGGAGGTCATCTGTAGAAAGATCGAGGCGCTCCTCTGAATTCGCCCGACTAAAGATCAGATCAGAACGTCAGACCGGATTGCGCCGCTTCGGTCGGCCAAGAGGGGGAGGAGGTCGGCGTCGGTCGTTTGGCATAGCGCTCATAAAGCTTGTTCACCCGGCGGCCATGAACGAAGTCATGGTGGCGAAAGCCCCCCCCGAAGGTCGCCGGGATATGGAGCAGCTCGTGGATTAAGGTCTTGGTCTGCTCCTCCTCCGAGAGCCGATCGTAATTCTCGGAGACCAATTCGATGACATAATGTGCCTGCAATGCCAATCCAATCTGCAGCGCCTTCGGAAGGGCATGACAGCGGGCCAGAATCCGGCGGCTTCGACTCCCCCTGCTTCGAACCGTGCGGATCCGCTTGGGATCAAGATAGTCCCATTCAAAAAAGACGATGATCCGGGCAATCTCCTCATCGACCTCAGGCAACGGCAGATACTCCAACGTTTCCCTCCTTTGGCTACGAAATCAGCTCCCGGCGGCAGCCGCCGCCGAGCCGTTTATATGCCAAGCTTTCCCGCATGTCAAGTAAAGATCGGGATGACCTTTTTGGAAGGGGCCGGCCGCCTCTTTCTTCTTTAAGATCCATGTGAAATGAGGTATAATAATCCTCTCGTAAACATTATCTTTGAAATCTGGAGGACGACAGATCAAGCGATGATCAGCAAAGAGATATTGGTCGACTACATTCAGAAAGCGATGCCCGACGCGCAGGTCACCGTGACCGATCGGACCGGCATGATGGATCACTTTCGCGTCCAGATCGTGTCGGACGCCTTCCGCGGGAAGAACCTTCTCGACCGGCAACGATTTGTCTATCAAGCGCTGAATGAGCCGATGAAAGACGGACGGATCCACGCGTTGGAAATTAAATCGTACACCCCCGAAGAGGCCGCAGCGGCAGAGACCCCTTCGAGCCATTAAATGTCCCTACTTTATTTTGAAACCAGGAGAGAACAATGAGCAATCCAATTGAGGAAGAGATCAAAAAAGAGGTCGACACAAACAAGATCTTAATCTATGGGAAGGGGACGAAGTCGATGCCGATGTGCGGCTTCACCATGGAGACGATCCAGTTCTTCAACAAATACGGTTATCCCTTTGAAGTCGTCGATGTCTTGCGGAACATGGAGAAACGGGAAGCGCTCTCCAAGTTGACCAACTGGCCGACCCTCCCAAAAGTGTTCATCGGCGGAGAATTCTACGGCGACACCGATATTCTCGACGAGATGGCTAAGAAAGGGGAGATGGAACCGCTTTTAAAGAAGGTTTTTGGGGAAGCGAACTCACCCGCCTAAGCAGGGGGGGCTTTGCCCCCCTTCATATCAGAGCCTTCCGGATCCGAACGCGATCGCATCGATCCCTCTTTAGAAACGAGAGAGTCGCAGGAGACCGTCCGATGCTCGTTCATATCCTTGCCGATTATGGCCAGGGCGATCTCGCCTTCGCAGAGGTGGTGCAGCGGATCAAGCGAGCGCTTCCCGATGCAGACGTTGTACTCACCCCAATCGCGCCCTTTGCGACGCTGGCGGCCGGATTCTGCATTGCACAGCTCGGATTAAACGAGGCGCCCGCCGGCACCCTGATCTATCACAACATCGCGCCCCGCTCGGATGACAAACGGGCCCGCAGCGGCAATGCCGGGGAGCGTCTGGCCTTCGCCCGCCTCATCACCGGCGTCCGGGTCATCGGCGTCTTAGCCGGTTACACCTTCTCCTTTATCCGCGATGCCTCCGAGGAGATCCGATGGGTCTCTGTTTCGGCAGAGGGCTCCCAATTCCGCTCACGCGATCTCTTCCCTTCAGCCGTCGCGCAGGTTGCGGCGGGCGAGTCTTCGCTCCTGGGAAAGGTTCCCCGCACTCAGATCCCGGCGGTACCGAAAGCGCAGATCGCCTATATCGATGGATATGGAAATATAAAGACAACCCTTGAGCCAGAGGAGGTGTCGTTTGCCCCCGGCACCCTGCTTGAGGTTCGGATCGGCCGGGCCACGCAAAAAGCGACCGTAGCGAATGCAAGCTTCGAGATCCCGGTGGGAGAGATGGCCCTCGCCCCCGGCAGCAGCGGCTGGCGGAATGCAGAGGGCCATCTGGTTCGATGGATGGAGCTCTTTCTCCGGGGTGGAAACGCCTGGGAGGCGTTCGGACGGCCCCCGGTCGGCACCTCGATTGAAATCCTCTCTCAGCTGCCATCAAAAAGGCGCCGTCCTAGAAGCTAAAACCGGCCTCCACACCGAGTGCGGTCTGATCCGGAACGCGCAATTCGATGCCGACATGTAAATTCCCTGCAAACCGGGCCAACACCCCGACAAAAATGCCGAACGTTTTGTCTTCCAGGGCCGCGCCATTGATATCAAGACCGGACCAAACGACGCCGCCATAGGGAATCAAGGCCGCATCCCCGGCGCGGAGGGAGCGGGAGCCGGAATCGAGAAAAGCGCCGATCGCCGCATCATACTCGGTCCAGCCGAAGCGGGAGTCGCCATCTTTCGATCGAAGATGAGTTGTCTGAAGAACGGTTCCAATCTTCAGGTTGGCATCGGGCATCTGCGCCCAGGTCGCCTTTAATCCCAACCCGAAGGCAGGGCCGACACCACTATCGATGTTCAATGTGCTCGGCGATTGGTCTTTCACCTTAAAATCACCGAATCCAAGCCGGACGACCAGGTCGACCCGATCGGTCAAGCCGACCGTCCCTTTTGCGAAGGCTTGCGTCCCTTCGGCCGTCCCACCTCCGGCGTTCCCGGTGATGTCGCGGTCGAAGAGAAAATTTGCTTCCGCACTGATATCCGATTTATTGGCACCGACGGTAGCTCCCGGCACGCCGATCGGCGCCGCAAAGAGCGCCGAGGTGGTGGTAAAAATCAATGTGGACACCGATAGGAACACGAGTTGGAGTCGCTTCATCTTGAACCTCCTCTACAAAGGATGAATGTCACAGAACGCAAGTTCAGCAACAAAAACTTAACATATTAAAATCGAGGCATGCAAGATGGCACGGTAGCGAGAGCGTTGCGCTGGCGCCGTGGCTGAGGTATTCTCGCTGTTCGACCCCTCGCCTTGGATCGAAATGCATCGACTTCCATTTAGACCTCTGCTTCTTCTCATCCTTCTGCTGCTCCTCTCGGACTGCCGTTCGGGCCCGGAATATGATCGGCTGCCGATCCCGGACCGGAGGATGAATCTCCTCGGCTTGGAAGCGCTGGCGACGCGTCACCTGGATGCCCACCCGGAAGACTTTGACAGGTTTGCGAAGATCTTGACCGATGCGGACAATGCGCTTCAGTCCGACGCGATGAAGACCCACGCGGGGGTGATCTCCTGGATTCAGAAGGAGATGGCGCAAGAAGGGATCGATCCGTCAACTCCGGTTTTTCTCTTTTTACAAAGCGTTTATCTGAAAGGCTGGGAACGATCTTACCTGACGACGGTCGATGCGGCGGAGCGGGAATATCTTTATGATGTGATGGGGGCGGTCATGGGGGGGATGCACCGCTGCACCTGTGCCCGATCGCATCCGATGTCTCCCTGAGGCTTCTCCCGAAAAAGGATCCCTTGGCAGGTTCCCCGCCGCGCGAACTCCGATGCGATCATCTCCAGGATCTCTCCCTTGTGTCTTCCCCAGCGGGGCGCGAGGATGTCCTCGCCATCGAGCTCTCCCATCAACCGTTCAATAATCATCCGCGCAGGCAGCCGCTCCAGCAGATCGCATACCAGCTGAAGATACTCCGGCAGGGTGAGGAGGGAGAGCTCGCCCCGTCGATAGGCCTGGGCCAGCGGCGCCTGTCGAGGGATATAGAGATGGGTCACCTTGACGGCGTCGACCGGCAGCTGCGCGACCCGTTCGACCGTCTCCAGCATCCGCGTCCGGTCTTCGCCGGGGAGTCCGAGAATGAGATGGGTCGAGAGGTAAAAGCCCCTTCGCTTAATCCGATCGACCGCATCGACGAAATCGGCAAAGGTATGGCCGCGGTTCACACGACGCAGGGTTTCATCATGGCTCGATTGCAATCCCACCTCTAAAAAGAGCGCCGTCCTTTTTTGAAGGGTGCTCAAGAGATCGAGCACCGGCTCGGGCAGACAATCGGGACGGGTCGCGATCGCCAGCCCGACGATCTCGGGATGGGAGAGCGCTTCTTCATAGAGGGCTGCCAACCGATCGACCGGGGCGTCGGTGTTGGTGAACGCCTGGAAGTAGGCGATGAACTTCTCCCCGCCGAACCGCCGCTTTCGGTAAACGGCGATCCCCTCGTCGACCTGATCGCGGACCGATCTCAACGGGCCGCCGCTGTTAGGACTGAAGCTCGCGTTGCTGCAGAAAGTGCAGCCGCCGACAGCGACCCGGCCGTCCCGGTTCGGACAGTTGAAGCCGGCATCGAGCGGCAGCTTGTAGACTCTCCAGGGAAAGCGGCCTTTCAGATAATGGCTGTAAGCGTTGTAATAGCGTTGCATCGCGTCGCTCTCAGTGAGTGTGTTATAGTAAAGAAAGATCACATCAAAGACAACCAAAAAGGATTCTCCGCTTTCATTTCATGGGACGTCCGGTCGTACAGGTCGATCACCTCACGAAATCATTTAACGGGTTCGTCGCCGTCAATGATCTCTCTTTTTCCATCGAAGAGGGGGAGATTCTCGGCCTGCTCGGGCCCAACGGCGCCGGCAAAACCACCCTGATCCAAATGCTGCTGGGGCTGATCACACCGACCTCCGGCGAGATCCGCATCCTCGGGCTCGACCTGAAGCGCCACCGCGAAGCGATCCTCTCGCAGGTGAATTTCTCATCGACCTATGTGTCGATGCCGACTTCGCTGACCCTTCGAGAAAATTTGACCGTCTTCGCGAAGCTTTACGGCCTTCGACATCCGGAGACCCGGATCGATGAGCTGCTCGACCTCTTTGAGATCCAGCGGCTGAAGAATACGATCACCCGCCATCTCTCCTCCGGTCAGATGACCCGGCTCTCCTTGGTCAAATCACTTCTGAACCGACCGAAGGTCCTCTTCCTCGACGAGCCGACCGCCAGCCTCGACCCCGACATCGCCGACAAGACCCGAAGGCTGCTCCGGTCGATCCGAGACCAAAGCCGATTGACCCTCCTCTACACCTCTCACAACATGAAAGAGATGGAGGAGATCTCCGATCGGATTGTTTTTTTACACCAAGGGCGCATCCTAGCCAGCGGAACCCCCGCCGAAATTCTTCGGATTTTTGCGGAGCGGAATTTGGAAGATGTCTTCCTCAAAGTCGCGCGCGGAAATCATCTAATGGAAGACGGGGAGATGCGGCCATGAAACTCTACCGGGTCATGGCGCTGGTCCAACGGCATCTCTATCTCTACCAACGGAGCCTGCCGCGAATGACCGAGGTCTTCTTTTGGCCGCTGGTCGATCTCTTGTTATGGGGATTCGTGACCCTCTATCTGCAGCGCTTCCAGACGAACCTTCCGAAGTTCGTCACTTTCTTCTTGGGGGCGTTGATTCTCTGGGATATCCTCTATCGGGCTCAACAGGGGATCTCGGTCTCCTTCCTGGAAGAGGTCTGGTCGAAAAACCTGCTGAATCTTTTCGTCACCCCGTTGCGGCCGAGCGAGTTCCTGGCGGCGCTGATGACGATCAGCGTCGCAAAGCTCCTCACCGCCGGGCTCGCCAGCGCCTTTTTGGCCTGGCTGTTCTATTCCTTCAACGTTTTTGTCCTCGGTCTTTCGTTGATACCCTTTGTTCTCAACCTGGCGGTGATGGGGTGGGCGATCGGGATCATCACGATGGCGTCGATCCTCCTCTACGGCCAGGAGGCGGAGGTGATGGCGTGGGGACTCGCCTTTCTGGTCCAGCCGGTCTCCGCCGTTTTCTATCCGGTGTCGGTGATGCCGGCCTGGGTCCGGCCGATCGCCTGGATGATGCCTTCCTCCCATGTCTTCGAGGGGATGCGGTCGGTCGTCGAAACCGGCGCCTTCCCAATACGGGAGTTGGGAACGGCGGCCCTCCTCAACCTGATCTATCTCTCTCTTGCCCTCGCCTTCTTTTATCGGAACTTCCGGATCGTCAAAGAAAAGGGGCTCTTGCTCCGAAGCGGAACCGAGTAGGGGCAAGCCCTTTACGCCGACCCCCTTCATCTCATCCATTTCATCATCCATCTCATCTTGCTCATCTTGCTCACCTTGCCTCACCCCGGCTCATCCTGGCAAAAGCGGTTCAGTTGGCCGTAAGCGTATTCACGGTCATGGCACTCACGGAATCTCCTTTCTACTTAATGGTAACCTGCAAAAGTTCGTATTGATCAATGCAACCCACATTCAAGAGGGAGGTGTTTTATGGCAACCGGACAACAGCAAGTCGCGCCCCGACAGCAACGATCCCGCGCCGTCAGCCAGTGGAGTCCCCGGACCGAGATGGAGCGAATCTTTCAGGATTTTTTTAGAGATTTTAGGGATCTTGCTTCCTGGAATCCACAATCGGTGCTGGCATTGACCTCCTCTTTTCCGACGGTCGAGATGGCTGAAGAAAAAGACAAGTATGTGGTGAAGGTCGAGACGCCCGGCCTCGAGAAAGAGGACATCCGGATCTCGATCACCGACAACACCCTTCACCTACGGGGAGAGGTGCGGCAAGAGGAGTCGCAGGAAGACCGAAACTACATTTTCAGTGAACGGGTCTATGGAACCTTCTCTCGCGATATCCCCCTCCCCTCGGCCGTCAATGCAGACCAGGTTCGCGCCACCGTCAAAAATGGTGTTTTGTCGATTGAATTGCCGAAGGCAAAAGAGGCGATGTCGAAAGAGATCAAGGTCGAGTCTCAGAAGTAACGGTGGATCGTCGGGCGATTGGGCGCTTGAGACCCAGTCGCTCGATGAATGCCGAAAACCCTCCCCCGCTCCTGGCCCGGCCTTTCTTCTTCCGCCGGAACCGCTCCTTCACGTCCATGGCCACCCGATTTGGGGTATTGAATTGACCCTTTGGGTCAGATAAAACCGTCTAGTCGATGTGAAATAGAAAAGAAGGGAACTTCCGCTATTTTATCTGAGAATCCCCCGATCACGCTGTTGGTCTAAAAATTGCTCTTCTTAGCCTTGGCAATTGAGTCAATCACTTGGAGCAATGAGGACGATGACGCTGCATTGGAAAGATCGGTCCCGGCAAAAGTTCAACGGCCGTTTCCCCTTTCTGCCTGGGAGGGTCTTTGGTTTTCTCTTCTTTCTCCTATCGATCCCATTTGTCGCTTCTCTGGCCCATGCTTCTTCACTGGAGGTGCTTCGGATCAGTCTGATCGAAGGGGATGTCCAGATTGAAACGAAGGATCAGATGGCGTGGTCTCCCGCTTCGGTCAACTTTCCGATGCGGGAGGGAGACCGCCTCTCGGTCGGCGCGGGGGGAAGGGCTGAGCTTCAGTTAACCGATGGAACCACCCTCCGTCTCAACGAGAACAGCGCGTTCGAAATCGTGACGACCGATAACGACGCGCTTCACTTTTCGCTCGACTCAGGACAGGCGTTCATTCACTTTCGAGGCGAGCGGGGATATACCCTTCAATGGACCACCCCGGCGGCGGCCATCGATGCGAACGGCCCGTCGCAGTTTCGGATCGACATCACCGAGCCGGGCGATACCCGGATTACAACTTATCAAGGCCGGGTCGATGCCGATGGAATCAGCGGGAAAATCACCGTGGCCGAACATCAAACGCTGCTGGTTCGGGCGGGGAGCGAGGCGACCTTCACCTCTTTTGTTTCTTCGGATGAATGGGAGCGATGGAACCTGATGCGAGATCGTTCGCTCTACGAACGGACCGACCGGGTTCATTTTTTACCCCCCGAGATGGACGGGTATGCGCACGATCTCGATGAACATGGACGCTGGCAGGAGACGAGCGAGTATGGCCCGGTCTGGGTTCCGGCCGCCGCCGGCTATTCCAACTGGTCGCCTTATCAGGTCGGCCGGTGGGTCTTGATCGGCAACGATTATGTCTGGGTCTCGAATGAGCCGTGGGGTTGGGCGCCGTATCATTACGGGCGATGGGCTTTCGTGGAACGGGTCGGCTGGGGCTGGGTCCCCCCCGCCCGTGGCGCCGTCTTCTGGGCACCCGGATATGTGGCCTGGGTACACACCCCCACTTATGTCGCCTGGGTTCCGTTGGCGCCAAGGGAGGTCTACTACGGCTATGGAGAATTCGGTCCGTATAGCGTCAACATCACGAATGTCGTAATCTATCCGGACCGGCCGGTCTATCGCAACTTTCGCAACCTTCATGTTCACAACGCCATTATCGTTGTTCAACGAAACAGCTTCTTAAGAGGCGAGCCGCGCGGACTCGCTTTGGGAGGGGATCCGTTTGACAGGCCGGGGGCCCATTTCGGTCGGCCGCCGGTTCAGTCGGCTCCGCCGGCAAACCGACCTGAAGGAAGATCGCTGCGGGGAATGCCCCCTTCGCACCCCATCCATGTCACGCCGACCCGACCTTTCATCGGAGAAACCCCGCCGACGCTTCCAGCGCCGCCGCAGGGGGGAACACGGCGCCCGGCGCCCCCTCCAAACAAACGGATGCCCGACGTGCTTCAGCGGCCGGTCTATTCAGGCTCACCGGGCCAACCGGTCCGTTCGGGCCGAAGAGAAGTGATCGAGTATCGGTCCCTTCCTCCACATCCGATCTCCCATATGGAGCGCCCCCCCCGGACCGAGGTGCCGGCCTCTCGACCGGGCCCAACTATCCCCCCTCGCGATGCATCGGCGCCGCGACAGAATGGACCGTCTCACCGATCGCTTCATGGCGGAAAGTAGCGTTCGTTATCGCTTGGAATAAGAGAGGAGCTGCACCGCCTGTTTCAGGGCGGCAGCGGGGTCTTGCGCAACGAAGACCTTTTCAGGACGGAGGTGGAGGAAGAACCGTTTTGCTTCTTCATCCTTCGTGATCAGAATGACCGGCTTCCCCGCTTTGAGCGCCAGCGCCACCTCGGAGGCGGTTCCGGTGCCCATTCCGCATGCGATGATCAGATCGCTGGTCAGGACGTTAATATTGTTCCGGGCGCTCCCCATTTCGGTCAGAATCGGAATATCGACTGCAGCGGAGATCATGGTTCGGTCTCGCGTCGGCAGAATCCCAATCGTCAAGCCGTCGGCCTCTTTCGCCCCGCGGTTGGCCGCGTCCATCACCCCGGAGTTGCGCCCTCCCGTCAGGAGGACCCATCCCTCTTGCGCAATGAGCCGTCCGAGCGCATAGGCATTCCGGATATCCTCTTCGTGCGCCCGCTCTCCCGGACCCATCACCCCAATGATGGTTTTTCTCATCTCGCTCCTCTGCGGCATCGCCCCTCTGCGGAGCGGCTTCGTTTCTGAACCGCTTCTTCCGTTCTAATTAAAGAAGTTTCTCCACCGTCTTTTCGATCGATTCGGGTTTGGTCCCCGGCGCGAAGCGCTCGACCGGTTTTCCATTCTTGTCGATTAAGAACTTCGTGAAGTTCCATTTAATCGGCTCGGTGTTGAGGATTCCCGGAAGCGCGCTCTTCAGGTAGTTGAAAAGGGGATGGGCCTGGTCGCCGTTTACATCGATCTTGGCGAACATCGGGAAGGTGACACCGTAATTTCGTTGGCAGAACGTCTGAATCTCCCCCTCCGTCCCCGGCTCCTGCTGGCCGAATTGATTACACGGAAAACCGAGCACCGCAAAACCGCGTTCTTGGTATTTCCGATAGAGCGCCTCCAGCCCGGCATATTGCGGCGTGTAGCCGCATGCGCTGGCGGTATTGACGATTAAGAGGGTCTTGTTTTTATACTGATCGAGCGAGATCTCCTCTCCGGTAATCGTACGGGCTTGAAAGTCATAGATTGAATCGGCCATTTTGATCTTTCTCCTGTGCCATCATCGGCATGATCTATATTTTATTTATTTCGGTTTTTTAAATGGTCGTTCGCCGTGCAGAGAAGGAAGCGCCGGAGCGGTGAATCCGACGAATCCGGCTTGCCGCTCTTATAATTTCATCCGACCGTGCACACGGCCTCTTGGATCGCTGCATCGGACAGCCGAAGCCAAGGCGTCCTGGCCTTCTTGTATATGCCAATTCCAAGAGGGAGTCAATATCCGGTCTATCGGATTCCTTGCGTGGATCGGTTGCGGTTAGGAAGGGCGCTTGTTGACCCGCCGAGGGGGCTTTTCCTGGAAGCGATAAGCCAGTTTTCGCGGACAGGTGACTTCGGGGTTCGTCGGGCTGTAGAGACCGGCGGGATTTTCTTTGAAGAGCCACACCCGGAGATCGTAGTGGACCATCTCCTTTGGCATCAGCGGATGCAGCCCCTCCATCGGTCCGTCGAGCGGCTTTCCCAACAGCTTGGGCGGCTCGCCGATCCCCATCGCCACCGGGATCAGCCACTCCGCCGCAACGAGCTCGAGGCGCTCTCCCTTCGGCTCATAAATCAGAATCGGCGGGTAATCGGGGTTGGCCGCGCTGCTCATGAGGCTGGTGTTGAGGAATCGGACGCCGACCCCGCCGGAGGGAGACTCGATGCAGCCGACCATCGAGAGATATCCGTCGCGAACCGCGACGATTGGATCTTGATATTTCTCCAGCGCGATCCGCATCTTTGAGAGGTCGGACGGAAGGGGCTGGGAAGGATGGGGCTTCGTCTTCGCCGGGTGCGATGCGCAGCCGATGAGGGTGAAGCACAATATGAAGACGATCGGCCATCGAATAAAGTCGATCCGCCATTGAGAACGTTTTGGCCGATACAATTTATACATAGGAGACCTGTCATCCACCCTTGATCGCGAACGGTCCGACGCTGCACGGAACGTCTGATCACTATATCAAGACCGCCGCGTTGAGGATGTGACCCTGATTACGTCCGACCCTCTCAGATCGGCTTCCTCTCCCGGGCCCCCTGCAGATCCTCCTCCTGCTGGATGACGCTGATTCGTCCATCTCCCTCAATGTAGGCCTTCTTAACCTTCACTAAATCACTGATTCCCTGCTCCCGGAGCTGGCCCATCAGCTCGTCTTTAGAGATCAATTCGCGCTTCATGTTGTGCCGCAAGAGTTTCCCGTCTTGAATCAGCAGCAGGGGCGGCGGCTCGATCCAACGGCGCACCCGCGGCGAGTGGAAGGAGAGCCAGTCGAGGAAATAATTCCAAAAAAGGATCGTCGAGACCAAGACCAGCCCATTGGGGAGGGATCGATACTCTCCCGCCATGGCGTTTTGGGATGCGTCGGCCAGGAGCGTGATCAATAGGAGATCGGTCATCCCGAGCGTGCCGGTCTGCCGTTTGAGAACGACCCGAAGGAGGACAAAGAGCCCGAGATACATCACCGAGCCGCGGACCACCATTTCAAGGAGAGGGGCATCCGGAATAAGGAGTGCTTTCCAACCGTGCGCGGGATCCATGGTTCCCTCTCTGTAAATCGGTTTTTAAGTTTTAAGATTGACGCGATGCAGGCCGCCGGGGCCGACCTATGCCGGGAGAGTATACCGCGCTTCGACCTTCTCCCGAATGCGGGCGCGGCTCTCTTTTGCGGTGAGGTCGCCCGCGGCCTCAACGCCCGCCGCATCGGCGGCGAGCTGATCATCCTTGATCATCTGGCGGAACCAGCGCGAGTAGTCTCCCCGTCGAAGGTGATAAAGCCAGGTCTCGTCGTCGATCCCTTCCGCCAACTGCAGAAAGAAGATCAGATTCTGGGCGCGCAGATTCAACTTGCCGTTCGGTCCCCGGAAGTAAAAGCTGCGGTCGGGGGGAAGCTCCCCCTCGGCATATTTCCGAAGATGGCGGAGCCGCTCCATCCGGGGAGGGATGCTGCGGAACCAGAACGGCTCGGACGTCGTCCGCCGCCACCAGGCGATCGCCTCGCCCCGCTGAAGGGGCGCCGAGGGGACTGACGGCGTCCGCTCCCCGAGCGTCTCGCTGAAGGCGCGGAAGGTCTCCTGGGGCGTCGATCCGATCGCGATGACCAGATCGACCGAGGTAAGAACAGCAGGCGCGACATGGTCCGGATGGACGGTGATCAGCAAAAATCCCTGGAGCTCCTTCGGAACAGTCAGGAGGGCAGGGGCCCAACTGGAGGGGAGAAGGTGGTGGGTTTCGTCGATGACAATCCAATGGGGCCGGCCGGTCCGGGCCCTCAACGCCATGATCGCGGCGAGAAGCCCTTCAAAGTAGGAAGGCCGACTCTCCCGCGCGACTCCCAAAAGATTGATCACCGCATTCTGATTCGGCTTCTCAAGGAGCTGCGTCGCCTCTTCCACGGTGGGCGCCCGGGAAGGATTCCCCAACACCACGGCCCTCTCGAAGTTCTGATAATCTCCTTCCGGATCGATAATGCAAAATTGGTATCCCTGCTCCGAGAGCCGTTCGAGAAAACCGGTCGCCAGGGTCGATTTCCCGCCGCCCGAGGTGCCGGCGATGAGCACACTGGCGCCATACGGCTTGAGGCGAACCTCCGCTTCATCGACCCGGCGGCCGAGAACAACCTCGTGCCGCTGCAGCGGCAGCTCCGCCAGGTCGGAGGCGAGGAGTCGGTCGATCAGCTCCGTCACCCCCGCGCCGCGGCTTCCCGAAGTGATCCAGTCGGCCTGCTCCTTCAACGCCGGAAGGGCATTGGCGACCGCCACCGAACACTCGCAGAGATTTAAAAAAGCGTGGTCGTTCTCGGCATCGCCCACACCCACCGCGTTGTGCGGCGACAATCCGAGTTCGTCGAGGGCCGCGGCAAATCCGGTCGCCTTGTTCACCCCGGAGGGGAGGACCATCACCGCCCCTTTGTTGAAGATCACCTGGAGTTCGAGCCCGAGCTCGCGGATCACATCGAGGACCCTTTTTTCATGCGGCGTCCAGGTCGCGACGACCACCCGTCCGACGGAGAGGGGCGCCACCCCGCGATCGCGAAGGGTCTGGGCAAACCGCTCCGGAGGGGGCGCGGCAAGCAGTTTTGTCTCGCGCGTCGCGGGACGATAGAGAAGGGCGCCGTTCTCGGCCACCACCCGCTCAAAGAGGTCGATCTGGGGAAAGGCGCGGAGGAGGTCCTCTAATTCACGGCCGGTCACGAGGATCAACCGCCGGCCGGAGTTCCGCAACCGCTTGAGGGCGTCCAAGGTCGATTCGTCCACCCGGCCATCGGTGGCAAGCGTTCCATCATAGTCGGTCGCGAGGGCATAGTAGCGCATTAATTCTATTTTACAAGATTTAGCGGTAAGGAACCAAGAGGGCGCTTCGGGGACGACGAATGCGCCGGGTCGATGGAATGCTTCAGCGGCATGACGACGTGCGGCCTGCACGGGCGGCGGTTAGCTTGAGGTCAATCATTCCGACAACCATCAAAAAAATATTGAGGGATTAGACCGGCATCGCGCGGCTCCCCGGAGAGGAGAATACCGAGCGCCGCCACGCTTGGGACGCTCGGCCAACGGCGGGTGAAACCCCTCGGTCTCTTTAAGCCCGACCGCCAGGCGCTTTAAGACAGGCCGGGGATAAGGGATCGATCCGGCCGATCAACACCTTTCTTGACGGCGTTTCTTAGAGGACCGGCCGCCCTTGCGGGCGGCCGGGGAGGATCTTTACTCCAACGGAATGCGGCTCTTATTTTGCGCAAGCCACTGGTCGAATGTTTGCAGCGAAGGGTTCAGGGAACGGGCGACGTCGAGGTTGCGCGCGCGGCAGAAGTCGTCGTTGAAATCGCGCTTGAACTGGAACATGTTTCCGAGATCGTCGGCCCCCGGGAAACCGAAGCTTCGATAAACTTCCGGCGGCACATCGTTATAGCGGACCGCTTGGCCGAGCGCTTTGGTGAGGGAAGCGGCCATCTGGGCGCCTGTCAAATGCTCACCGGCGATCCCGACCGTCTTGCCGATGTACTCCCGGCCTTTCTTGAAGATGCCGAGGGCGCACTTGCCGATATCTTCAGCGGCGATCCCCGGAAGCTTCTTGTCGCCCATCGGCATCGTGAGGGCGAGCTTGCCGTCCGGGCCTTTCTTCGGGCCCATCCCGAAGTAGATCAGATTGTCCCAGTAGAACGACGTCAGCAGCAGGGTCGTCGGCGCTCCGGCCTTGGAGAAGAGCGGATCGGCTTCCCCTTTGCCATCAAAGTGAGGCACTTTGTATTTACCATGGAGGGTCGGCATCCGGTTATCGGAGAGCGGCACCCACTTGCGGGTGTCTTCGAGGGTCGACCAGATCACATGTTGAACGCCGGCCTGCTTCGCCGCCTCCGCCATGTTCTTGGCCTGGGTCACCTCTTTTTCCGCCGAAAAGTGCTCCCAGAAATTGGTCACGCAGAAGGCGCCATAGGCGCCGTTGAACGCCTTCTTGAGACTCTCTACATCGTCGATATCGGCTGCGACGACCTCGACCCCCTGTTGTGCCAACGCTTTCGCCTTATCGGAATTGACGTTTCGGGTGATCGCGCGCGCCGCAAAGGCGCCGCTCTTGTCGTTTAAAATGGCGCGGACCAACCCGCCCCCCTGCGCCCCGGTGGCGCCGACCACTGCGATGATCTTTTTGTCAGCCATTGAGACCCCTCCTTATATGGGCATTCGCATTAAAAGAACAGTTTGTTCTGTGAAAATGAGCCTGATGAATGCGTTATCTTAATTCAGAGGGAGGGAAAATTGCAAATGAGAAGGGCGTTCTCGAAATCCTGTGCGGCGGGGTCTCCGGCGGCGAGGGCTATCGATCTTCGATCTCAATGAACCACTTCGGCTGCATCTGATCGAAATCGGTTCTCTGATGATTCGACAAATATTTTGCGGGATCGAGAACAACCGATGTTCCGTTTTCCCGAACAAAGACCACCCAATGCCAAAAGGGCCGGCCCTGTTCCACGTGATACCTAATCGAAAGAAGGGCTTTGTCCGGAAGCGTCTGCCAAGAGGTAAACGGCCGCTCTTGTTCCGCGATCCGAATCCGGTATTCGGTCAGCAGGCGCCTGACATAATGGGTGTCGGAATAAAGACGTCGGTCTTCGGCAAAGATCCCGATGCGGTTCGCCAGCGCTTTGACCTCCGCATAACTTCGATTTGCCAAAGTCGCCACACAGGCCAGACCGCAACCGGTGGTCTCTTCCTGTATTACGACCTTCATCTTCTCTTCCACCTCTCATCCTTATTCGGTTTTTATCCGGTGGGTGGACGCTCCCACCGGAACTTGCGTTCGCTCTCTTTGATTGGAAGGTCATTGATGCTCGCTTCGCGCCTTCGCATCAGGCCGTTCTCGGCGAATTCCCACTGCTCGTTTCCGTAAGAGCGGTACCAAAAGCCGGAGTCGTCGTGCCATTCATATTCGAATCGAACCGAAATTCGGTTGCCGGAAAAACTCCAGAGCTCTTTTTTTAGACGATAGTCGAGTTCTTTCGCCCATTTTCGCTTCAGAAACGCTTTTATATTTTCCCGGCCGCTGAAAAACTCCGCCCGATTCCGCCACGCCGAATCTTCGGTGTAGGCAAGCGCCACCCGCTCCGGATCGCACGTGTTCCACCCGTCTTCGGCGGCCTGCACTTTGGCCGTTGCGGTCTCGAGCGTAAAGGGGGGAAGAGGAGGTCGGTTTTCCATGTTTCATTCTCCATGTTGAATGACGATAAAGAGCGTATCCGCAATTCATCTTCGCTTTCACCCGAGGGTGATATCATCGATTCCTTCGGCAATGGCCTCCGCTGCAAAACGGCGATCGCTTTCGACCCGAGGCTTGCTGAAAACGTAAGCTTCCGGCACAAACACCCTAACGGCCTCCACCGATCTGATCGGCGGAATCTTTAAAAGATCGATCGGACGACACCGCCGTCGACCCGGAGCGCGGCGCCGTTGGTCGCGGAGGCCGGCACGCTGCAGACGTAGACGATCATCGCGGCGACCTCCTCCGGGGTGGCAAACCGTTTGAGAAGCGAGGAGGGGCGGGCGCTCTCGAAGAATTCCCGCTCCATCGTTTTGAAGTCGACCCCGCGCGCCGCCGCCATCTGCGTGACGAAGGTGCCGACCCCTTCCGAGGCGGTCGGGCCGGGGAGGACGCTGTTGACGGTGATGCCGGTCCCGACCGTCGTCTCGGCCAGCCCGCGCGCCACGGCGAGCTGAGCGGTCTTCGTCATCCCGTAATGGATCATCTCGGCCGGAATCTGAACCGCCGACTCGCTCGAGATGAAGACGATCCGGCCCCAATTCCGCGCATGCATCCCGGTGAGATAATGCCGTGAGAGGCGGACCCCGCTCAGGACGTTGGTCTCGAAGAATCGAAGCCAATCGGCATCGGAGATCTCCGGAAACGGCTTCGGCTCGAAGATCCCGACATTGTTGACGAGGATGTCGAGCTCCGGCGCCTGGACAATCAGCGTCTCACATCCCGCCGCCGTACCGAGGTCGGCGGCGATCCCTCGAACGTCGGCTTTGGGCGCTGCCTCTCGGATCTGCCGGACCGCCGCCTGCACGCGGGATGCGGTCCGGCCGTTCACGACCACCGCAGCGCCTCCGCGGCGAGCAGACGCGCCGCGGCAAACCCGATCCCGGCGGTTGACCCGGTTACCAAGGCCCGTTTTCCCCGAAGCCCCAAATCCATCGGCTCTCCTTTTCTATAACACAAATCGATCAGGTGATTCTCAGGAAAGGTCCTCTTTCTACAGCAACGATTCGACGGCGGCATGCGCCTGCCGATATGCAAGGGCGCCTCTCAGCGGGATCGCCTCGTGTAAAGGCACTTCGGCCCTCCGGATAAGAAGGGTCGGCACCGCAGCGATCCCGAGTTCCTCCGCCCGTTTTTGATCTTGTAAGACCGAGTCGGTATGGCGGCCCGCTTCCAGCGCGCTCCGAAGCGGCTCCCGCTTCAATCCGACCGAGTCGGCGAGGTCGAGAAAGACCTCGGTCTGTCCAATGTCACGCCCCTCATCGAAGAAAGCGCGGAAAATCGCGCGGTGCATCGGATCGAAAGCGCCTTCAACGGCCGCGTGCGCCGCCGCTTCGAGCGCTTTTCGGCTGCGGGGCTGCACCGGCGGCAGCCGGAGGCGCAGCCCGCGCTCCTCCGCCATGGGGTAGACCGAGCGGGCCCAGGTCGTACGCAAATAGTCCCCGGCCGGATCGAGGGTCGGGACCGGCTCGGGGCGCAGCTCGAAGGCGCGCCATCGAATTTGAAGGGCATCCCCGAATGTCTCCTGCAGCCGATCCAGCACCGGGAGCTCGAGGTAGCAGAACGGACAGACATAGTCGCTCCAGACGTCAATCCGAAGTGAGGGTTCAGCCGCCATCTTTTCTCCTGCACCGGTACTCTCGCCGGCTTTCTAATACCTACACAAAGTCGTCTTCTTATGGGGGAGACGCCTCAAGGTCGTGGGGTTTCACCCCATCCCCAGTGGGGCCCTTGCGCTCCGACACAGCACGCCACCGAGAGGATAACCTAAGTCTAAGAAAAAGAGTAAGCGCCTGCGCGGCATGGGCGTCCCGTGCCCGCTACTCTGCTGCGTTTTTGATCAAACGTTCCATCGACCTTTACAGGGCGCCTGTCTGAGGCGCAGTCCGCACTTCTTTGTGCGGTCGCGCCGAGTTCGGCCGCAGGGGGGCCAGGGGGTTTTACCCCCGGCGTCTGGGGAAGCCGGAGGGGGCGCGACGAGGCGCCCCCACGGTGGGGTTTGGGGCAACGCCCCATTCCATCTCCCTTGATCTATATCTATAATAAAATAATCAGCGCACCGCTCCGTAAAGGGGCTACGCGGCCTTCGCCGCCAAGTCCATCAGCGGAAACGACTGCGTCGGACCACCGGACCTCAGCCGTTTAATATGCGGATCTCCTCCTCTCCACCCTGGGTCCAGCGGAGGCGCATCATTCTAAACTACCTAAACTACTCCCGAGGATTCGGATGGAGCGCATAGGTCCCGACGAGCGTCGCCTTGTCGAGGACATGACCCTCGATCGCTTTGAGCGCGTCGGGCCCGTTGAATTTTTCCGGCAGCTTCAACGACGGAACATCGAGCGCATAGACGGTGAAGTGATAATGATGAAGCCGCTCGTCATTGAATGGAGGCCAGGGTCCATCGTAGCCGCCGTAGTCTCCCCCCATCTGGGGGTCGCCGCCGAACCACTCCTTGTAGGTGTTGATGCCGCGGACGCCGTAGGCGACCTTTCCCGGCTTCTTTCCTTTGGGGGTGACCCCGTCGGAATCTTGCCCTTCGGCCAACTCCGTGACATTCGGCGGAATGTTCACCAGAACCCAGTGAAAAAAATCGACCCGCGGCAGGTTGTAGGGAACAACCCGGTCGGGCTGGTTGACGTCATCCGGCTTCGACGGCACGTCGGGGTCGTGGACGATGACGGCGAACGATTTCGTATTGGCCGGAAAGTCCGACCAGGCGAGGTGCGGGTTCTTATTCGGCCCCGGCACCGGGCCCTTCTCCCCCGGAACTCCCATCGCATAGGTTGTTGGAATCCGCTTGTTGTTTTGAATCGAACGACTGCTCACCTTCATCGGCGCTGCCTCCTTATATAGGATTAGATCCGCGATTCGTTTACCGACAGACTCAGATCAGCATGACATGTCCCTGGTTTTCCATCCTTCAAATCTCGCAAATCTCACTTCAATTTTCACTCGACCGACTCACACAGTGAGGTGGCCTCTTTCAGGAAATGTTCGGGTTCGAAATCCCGCATAAACCTCGCCGGAAAGCGAATCGAGCAAAGCCGCTCCTTTACTCGCTCGGAACATCCCCGGCGCGCTTGCTCGTCCTTCGATCGGGTAAGATCGTGCGAAGCATCTGCCGCAGCTCTTCCGTCAATTTTTCACTCAGCTCCGGCCGGCCATGAAAGGCGGCGGGCGTATTTTGAAAGAGGGCAATGCGCCATCGGCCCTCCTCCTTTAAGACGACCAGGGTCTGGACGGCATTGACGGCCGGATTGATGTCCGACTGTCCCGGCGGCATCATCCCGGCGACCGCACGGAGGATTGCACTCTCAGAACCCAAAAAACGGACCTCTTTGATGATCGAAATATAAGCGGCGGTCGGATGGCCGGCAAAGACCTGGCGCAGCGCCGCTTCGATCTCGGCCCGCCCATTCATCTGACTTCCGTCGAACCCGACGACATTTCCATTCTCCGCATAAAGCGCGGCAAAGTCGGCGGCATCGCGCCGGTTCCAACACTCTAACAACGCTTGATAAAGGGCGCGGATCGGCGCCTCGTCATGGTCATTCGGCTCCGGTGATCGGGCGCCGCGGCTTTTGGATCGCTGTTCTGTCATGGTCGACTCTCTGCTTGATTGGATCGCCTTGCCTCCTGCGACCGAAGGCGGCCGTCGGTGGGTTGAAGCTGCTTGGAGTGGACCTCGGTTGCCGGGCCCTCTTCATCCGACGGCTATCTTCCCTTATACCAATTCAGATCTTTAGAAATCAACTCGCGTCGAATGACTCGGAAGGGGTTTCCTTAAGTAACGACGGAAGACTACCCTGGCCGGCGGCCTGTTCATGGTAAAACAGCGGGTGAATGGAATCCAGCCGTGTTGTTTGATAGAAGGTTGCATCGGCGGGGGTGAGGGTGCGGATTCGCATCTGGGTGCCTCCCGACGAAAGAACAATGAGTGGTTGAAGTACCGACGCATTCAGCGGCGGCATTCTAAGGAGACAGGGCCGCCTGCAGGGCGGGAGGGTCGATGTAGGGCTGAAAGCGGAGCGCCGCTTCTGCCCGGATCTGCATCCGTGCACCATCGGCAGATCGAAGCGCCGCCCCGTCACCCTGGCTGTCCCCTGCGTCCGGCCGATCGCGACGACATCCTCTCCGGCATCGAACCGTTCAATCGCCAGGCTCGATTTAATC
The DNA here is from genome assembly GCA_016200325.1 of Candidatus Manganitrophaceae bacterium. NCBI lineage: Bacteria > Pseudomonadati > Nitrospirota > Nitrospiria > Candidatus Troglogloeales > Candidatus Manganitrophaceae > Candidatus Manganitrophaceae bacterium. The sequence goes on along the minus strand of JACQEZ010000011.1, from coordinate 475,462 downwards.
TGCTGGGCAAGGTTGCTGAAGAATTGCCATATCTCGGCAGGCCCCCGGTAAACCCCGCCCCACGGCGGCCGACTGCGTCACCTCCACATCGGCGGCCCACAGGCTGAAGATCATCGGGGATGCGGTCAGGAGCGGATCAGGCCGGCGTTATGATCCGTACTCCTCTTGGTAATCTTCCATCGCCGCCTGGATCACCCGCTCTGCATGTTTGCGGTCGTACGTGGCATCGATCGATACATTGGAGCTCTTGCCGGGGACGAGCTTGTAGGTCTCGAAGTAGTGCCGAAGCCGCTCCACCAACACCCCCGGCAATTCGGAGATGTCCTGGACATTGCTCCAGAGATAATCGTTGTTGAGCACGGCGATGATCTTGTCGTCGGCCTCGCCGTCATCGAGCATCGGAAGCCCTCCGACCACCCGGGCTTTGAGGATCACGTCGGATCGGTTAATCGGCCGCTCGCTGAGAACACAGATATCCAACGGATCGCCGTCCCCCTTCTTGGCGTTCGACATCAACGCACCGACGCGCCGTCCGCAGTAGGTGCGCGGAACGAAGCCGTATAACGTCGGCGGAAGCGCGGAGGTCCGCTGCGGTCGATCGACATGGAGATAGCCGGTCACCTTGTCGAGCTCATATTTGACCGGATCGAACGGGGTGATTTCAATATAAGCGTAAACGAGTGTCGGCGGTTTAGGACCGACGTCGAGGCCGTGCCAGGGGTGCGGCCTCCATCGATAGAAGGGCGAAGGAAAAGACATTGGATTCTCCACGCGTGTTAAAGATTAATAAGGTGTCAGTCGTCGCGTTGCTGCTGAACGCTGTCTATTATAGCAAATGGTTGGGGGACGGGAAGGCAGCAGGGCTTACCGAATGAGAGGATCTTCGCAGATATCTTTCTTCGATGCCTGGGTTTATTTTATAGACGCGTTCTCACCAAGTCAATTATTTATTCTATAGAGGAATCAAAAAGAACAGTGTGTGCGAGGACGCCCATCACCTCAAATGGACGCGGTGCAGGTCGGAGTGGACAAATCTTACATGGAGCAGGGGAAGGGAAGCCGGATGGTTCTGTCGATTACTCGGGACGGAACATCTCATTCACATTGCTCAATGAGCCGCCCGGCTGCGGTCCGCCGGCGATGACGTAGATCCGGTCGGCCACCGCTGCGGCGCCGAGGCCGTGGCGTGCGGTCGGCATCGGAGGCGCCCCCTGCCACCGGTCGGCGGTCGGATTGTAGACGTCGTTGTCGGAGAACGTTCCCTGCGGAGACTCTCCGCCGAAAACGTAGATCTTTCCATTGACCACCGCTGCAGCGATGCCGCTCCGGCGCCTCGGGAGAGGGGCTGCTTGGCGCCAGCGGTCGACGGCGGGATCATAAATATGGTGTAGTGCGACGTTCGTCGCATAGTCGCTGTTGAAGCGGCCGCCGATCGCATGCACGGCGCCTTCCAACACGGCCACGGCGAGATGATCACGCGGGTTTGGAAGCGGCGCTTTCGTCTCCCATCGATCGGCCGCCGGATCATAGACTTCATTCGCGCCGGTGTTTTCCAACAGACGTCCCGGCTCGGTCGCCCCCAATCCCCCGATCGCATAGACCCGCCCCTGCCAGACGCCGACCCCGAGCGCCCCGCGCGCCGTCGGCATCTCCCGTTTTGCGCTCCAGCGGTCGGTGGTCGGATCATATTCCCAGACGCCGCGTGACGGTTTCCACGACTTTGCCCCTTCGAAGCCGCCGATTACATAAAGCTTCCCGTTTAAAGCGGCGGCCCCGGCGTGATGGAGCGCAACCGGCATCGCGGCGCGCTCGACCCACCGGTCGGTGGCCGAGTCGTACCGATCGACCCGCGGGGTGACCCCCTCTTTTGCAAAGCCACCGATGAGATAGATCTGGCCGTCAAGCGAGGCCGCCGCCACCTCGGAACGCGGCTGCGGGACCGGCGCATGCTGCTCCCAGCTCACCGCACCGAAAAGGGGAAGGGTCCAGAACAAAACGGCCAGAAGCAAGGAGAAAGAACGAACACGCTTCTCTCGGGACGAAGTCATTGAAAACTCCGGAAGGGCAGGTTCATGCAACCTTTTTGATCTGCTCGGCCCACTTGCGCGGAATAAACCAGCGGGGCTGGGTCGATGTCAGATCGACGTATTCCGTGGGATGAAATCGGTGCTCGGTCGCCCGGATGGCGAGGATCTTCTCGAGGAGGAACGACCGCTCGGTCCGGCCCCCCCGCTCGCGGAAAGGAAAGTCGAGCCGATGCCCGAAGAGATATTCGACCCGCCGTCCATCGGTCCGCATCCGGACGAGAATATCGATCGGAACGACCTGATGGCTGACAATCTCCCCATTTTGCTTCCGATAAGACAACATCACGATCTTCGTCTCCTGGATCGCGTTCGTTACCACCTGCCAAATATCGTAACTGGTCACCATCGATTTTTTCCCAATAAGGATATTCAATATACTATTTTATTCTTTTTCGGGCGGAGAGGTCAAATCGGCCGCCGCCTGGACAGACCGACCTCATCTGTCCTAGAATAAGAGGTAATCCAATATTTGGAGCGCTCATGGAGCTCGGGTTGAAAGGAAAGGTCGCCGTGGTCACCGGCGGAAGCAAGGGGATCGGAAGGGCGATCGCCCTCACCCTCGCCGCTGAGGGGGCCGAGGTCGTCTTGGCCGCCCGCGGGAAAGAAGCGCTGGCGCAAGCGAAGGCCGAGGTCGAACAGATCGGAAGCCGGGCGCTCGCCGTTTCAGTCGATCTGACACGGCCCCGTGAGGCGCGCAAGCTGATCCAGAAGGCGGCGGAGACATACGGCCGGGTCGATCTACTGATCAACAATCTCGGCGGACCGCTTCATTTCAAGCCGTTTTTGGATTTGACCGACGACGATTGGGAAGCAACCCTCGCCCTTGATCTGATGGCGGCGGTCCGGACCTGCCGAGAGGTGATCCCGCAGATGCAGCGGCAAGGAGGCGGGCGGATCATCAACGTCGCGTCGATGTCGGGGATCGAGATGGAGGAGAAGTTTCCCGACTATCGAATCGCCAAGGCGGCGCTGATTGCGCTGGGGAAGTATCTTTCAGTCGAATTCGCCAAAGACAAGATCGTTGTCAACACCGTCTGCCCCGGCGCGGTCTGGACCCCCTCTTGGGAGGTGGAGGCGTCGGTGATGGCGGAGCGGACGGGAGAATCGGTCAAAGCGGTGGAGAAACGGCTGAAGCGCGACACCGACGCCGCCATCCCGCTCGGGATCGGCAGCCCGGAGGAGGTGGCCCGGCTGGTCGCCTTTCTCGCTTCGCCCAATGTCGCCTGGATGACCGGGTCGACCGTCCGGATCGACGGCGGCGCGGCCAAGAGCCCGTGAGACCGGTTTAAAGTTGAAGAGGTGCATCTCCCTGTGATAAAAAGAGAGGGCTTTTTTCTCACCTCAATCACAGCAAAGGAGATCCAATGCCAAAACCGAAATATCATATCCTCGTCTGCACGACCACCCGACCTCCCGGAAATCCGCGCGGATCGTGCGGGGAGCGAGGAAGCCGGGAGTTGCTGAACAGTTTCTTCTCCGAAATGGAACGTCTGGAGCTCTTTGGACAGATCTTGGTGACCGAGTCGAGCTGTTTGGGTCCCTGTCCGATCGGTCCGAACGTCGTCGTCTATCCCGACGGGACCTGGTACAAAGGGGTCAAGCCGGCCGACGTCGCAGAGATTATGGAGCAGCATATCGTGAACGGCCGTCCGGTGACGCGGCTCGCCATCCCGGAGGAGATGTGGGGATAAGTTAGGTTTAGATGGATCAGGAAAAAGAGCAGAAAAAGGAGACCGAAGGTAAGGAGAAAGCGCAGAGCCGGCTTCGCCGATGGGCGCTCGGGACGTTGACGCCGAAGGAGCTGGCGGTGCGCGTTTGGCGCGAGGCCAACAAGGATGATGTCTTCGGTGCGGCCGCCGAGCTGGCCTATGCCTTTCTCTTCGCCCTCTTTCCCCTCCTTCTCTTTTTGGTCACCCTGATCGGCTACCTCCCGATCGACGACCTCTTCGGAAAGATTTTAACCTCGCTGAGCGGGTTCCTCCCCCAAGAGGCGCTCGTCTTGATCCAAGACAACATCGCCGCGATCACACAGCAGAAGCGGGGAGGCCTCCTCTCCTTCGGGCTGCTCGCCACTCTCTGGGCCGCCTCCCGCGGGGTCGTCTCCCTCTGCTCCGGGCTCAACAAGGTCTATGACGTTGAAGAAAGCCGCCCCTGGTGGAAAGTACAACTGATCGCCATCGGCCTGACCCTCGGCGTCTCGATTTTTGCGATCCTCGCGGCGATCCTGATGATCTTCGGCGGGGCGATCGGGCAGGCGCTCGCCGATCAGATCGGGCTCGGCCCGCTCTTTCAAATCGGCTGGAACGTGGCGCGATTTCTGATCGCCGGGATCACGATGACGTTCGTTTTGGCCGTCCTCTATTATTTCGGACCCGACGTTGAGCAGAGCTGGCACTGGGTCACCCCTGGCTCGGTCATCGCCGTTCTCTCATGGATTCTGACCTCCCTTGCCTTCTCTTATTATGTCGGCCACTTCGGCAGCTACAATAAAACATACGGAACCATCGGCGCGGTGATCATCTTGCTGACCTGGATGTATCTCACCGGGCTGATGATCTTGATCGGAGGAGAAATTAACTCTGAGATCGAGCGATCGCTCCCGGAGGGAAAGAGCCCCGGCGAGAAGCGTCTCGCCGAAAAACATCCCGGCAACCTCGCCCTCCAGGCCCGTGCCAAGACCCCCATGAGTGGCAGGGCGAGACGGTGGCTCTTCTCCCGCTGGTCGATTTTTGGCGGCGCCGCCGCCCTCTCCGCGACCGGCTTCTTCCTCATCCGGCGACTCTTCTTTAAATCTCCAGAAGCTTAGGGTATATTAGAAGCGGAGGTCGAAGATCGGCTCCGCACGATCAGCTCCGATCGATCCAGCCACCTCTCTGTCATGTATCACGCCTCGTTAAAATTTTAAGAAAGGATGTGATTGTGAAATTTGTTCTCCGTGTTTTGGCCTTTATTAAACCGTATAAAGGGCTGGCCGCATTGACCCTCGGCGCCGCAATCGTCAGCACCGTCATGGATCTCATTCCCCCCTGGCTCATCAAAATGGTCATCGATGAAGGGGTTCGCGCGGGGGAGGGCCGGTTGATTTTCTTTTTGACCCTGGCGATGATCATCGCCTTTGCGGTGAAGGGGTTGGCGAACATGGCGCGCATCCGGCTGAACAACGCCTTCGAGCAGCGGGTGATCTATGATATCCGGAACACCGTCTACCAGGCGACGCAGCGGCTGTCGATCTCCTATTTCGAGAATCGCTCCACCGGCGAGATCATGTCCCGGATCAACAACGACGTCGAAAACATGGAGCGGATCTTCATCGACGGGATCGAGCACCTCTTGATCGCCGCTTTGACCTTGATTGGCATTACGGCGGTCCTCTTCAAGATTCAATGGCAGCTGGCGCTGGTGGCGATGATCCCGCTGCCGATCCTCGCCTTCTCCGCCGTCCTCTTTACCCGACGGATCCACGGCTGCTATAAAACGGTCCGCCAGCGGATGGGCGATCTCAACGCGCTGCTGCAAGATTCCATCTCCGGCATCCGGGAGACGATGATCTTCAACCGCCAGGGGCATGAGGCGAAGCGCTTCCAGGAGAAGAGCCGCGCCTGCCAAGAGGGGAGCCTGGAGGTGGCGCGCCTTTGGTCGTACTACTCCCCCGGGATGGCTTTCCTTGCCTCGATGGGAACGGTCCTGATTTTGGGATTCGGCTCGTACAAAGTCGCGACCGGCACGATGACGGTCGGGGAGCTCGTCGCCTTTTTTGCCTACGCGGCGCTCTTCTATGCGCCGATTAACCAAATCCATTCGATCAACCATATGCTCCAGCATGCGATCGCGGCGGGGGAGCGGGTCTTCGAGCTGATCGACACCAAGCAGGAAGTACCGGAGCCCGAAATCCCGATCGTTCTTCCGGCCCGGCTGCAGGGCTTCGTCCGGTTCGACAACATCTCGTTCCAGTATGTCTCCGATCTTTCGGTCTTAAAGCAGATCGACTTCGAAGCCTCCCCCGGCGAGACGGTCGCCCTCGTCGGCGCCACCGGAAGTGGAAAGACGACGATCGTCTCGCTGCTGATGCGCTTCTATGACGTGCAGAGCGGCCATATCACGATCGACGGCTTCGACGTCCGGGCGATGTCGCTCGCCGCGCTGCGCGACCAGATCGGGTTGGTGCGACAAGAGCCGTTTCTCTTCAATGGGACGGTCCGCGAAAACCTCGCCTATGGCGACCTGACCGCGACGGACGATCAAATCATCGCCGCCGCGACCGCCGCCTGCGCCGGCGATTTCATTCGGCAGCTGCCGCAAGGATATGACACCTGGATCGGGGAGCGGGGGGTGAAGCTCTCGATCGGCCAGAAGCAGCGGCTCGCCATCGCGCGGGCCTTTCTGAAGAATCCGCCGATCATTATCTTCGACGAGGGGACCTCCGCGGTCGATGCCGAGACCGAAGGGAGCATCCAGGAGGCGATGGAAAACCTCTTCGCCCACCGGACGACGTTGATCGTCGCCCATCGTCTCTCGTCGCTCCGGACCGCCGACCGGATCCTGGTGATCGAGCAGGGCCGGATCGTCGAAAGCGGCACGCACGAGGAGTTGATCCGCCGCAACGGCGTCTATGCGAGCCTTTTCGAGGCGCAGTTGCAGCTGTAAGCAGCACGGGTCGGTCCCGTCTTCAAAGAGCGTTTCGGCTTGACAGGCCTCTTCTCGTGTATTTAGATAAAGCGGTTCACATCCAAAGGTGGAATTAAATGGGCGAGAATACGGATGCTGTCGGAGAGATCTCCGAGCGACTGCGTCCTTTATCTCAGCGGGCGGAGCTGCAGTTGGTCATCCTTTTTGGATCGCAAGCGAGCGGTGAGGCGCGGAGCGAGAGCGATATCGATCTGGCCATTTTGGGAGAGGGGCCGCTCGATTTGACTCCCCTCACGGCGGAGGCCATCCGCCTCCTCAAAACATCCCGGGTCGATCTGGTCGATCTTTACCGGGCCAGCCCGCTTCTGAAGAGGGAAGTGGTCCGAAAGGGAAAACTTCTCTATGAAAAACGGCCCGGTGCCTACCTTGATTTTTCTTCTTTGGCGGTCCGCCGTTACATCGATACCCAAAAGCTGCGCGATGCCCGGAAGGATGCGATCGAACGCTTCCTGGAGCAAAGGGGCCTCGCATGACGCCGATCCGGCCTGAGATCCTTCAACGAAAGCTCGGAACGATCATCGACAATCTACAGGCCCTCCGTCCAATCGAGGGACTCTCGCTGTCTGAGTATCGAAAAGAACTCTTTCGGAGAAAAGCGACGGAGCGCCTTCTTCAAGAGCTGATCGAAGCGGCCATCGACATCAATACCCATCTTATTATCCAGGGCGGGAATGACGCTCCCGAAGATTATTACCAAAGTTTTATCAAGCTCGGCGAACTCGAGATCCTTCAAAAGGATCTGGCCGAACAGCTCGCCCCCTCCGCCGGCCTTCGCAATCGCCTCGTCCATCGATACGACGACCTCGATGACGCCCGCATCTTGGAAGCGGTCGGCCTGACCGAAGCCCTTTATCCAAGATATATTCAAGCGGTCGAAGCATTTTTAAAAAAAGGGTAAGGCCGAAATCTTCGAAGGTCCTACCAAGGAATCGGGCCGCGCGCTCCCCTTCACCCTCCTCCCAGCTCGCAAGAACACCCTCGAGTGCATCCCCCGAAACCCCCTCCATTCGTAATGAGACTCATTGTCCCTCCCCCCAATCAAAGCGTAAAATCACTCAGATGACCCACACCAACGCCGGCCTTTATGGAGGTCCTGCCGATCATGGCCGATCCAGCAAGAACGCCGCACCCTTCAATCAATCCCTGGGTGATCGCCATCACCGTCATGTCGAGCACGTTCATGGAGATCCTCGACACCACGGTGGTCAACGTCTCGCTCCCGCATATTGCCGGGAATCTCTCCGCCACGGTCGATGAGTCGACCTGGGTCCTGACCTCGTATCTGGTCGCCAACGCCATCATTCTTCCCCTCACTGGATGGCTGGCGAATTTCTTCGGCCGAAAACGGTTTCTCATCGCCGCCGTCGCCGGATTCACGGCGGCCTCTTTCCTCTGCGGGCTTGCCCCGAATTTACAGACGCTGATCCTCTTCCGGATCATTCAGGGGGCGGCCGGCGGCGCCCTGCAGCCGCTCTCGCAGGCGATTCTGCTCGAAGCGTTCCCCCCGGAGGGCCGCGGGAAGGCGATGGGATTCTGGGGATTGGGGGTCGTAACCGCGCCGATCCTCGGACCGGTCCTCGGCGGGTGGCTGACCGACAACTACAGCTGGCGCTGGGTCTTCTACATCAATCTTCCGGTCGGCATTGTCTCTATTTTAATGACGCGGCTCTTCATCTTCGATCCGGCGTATATTCGAAGGGGATCGGCCCGAATCGACTACGGGGGGATCGGCCTGCTGGCGGTCGGAATCGGCGCGCTGCAGATCGTTCTCGATAAAGGACAGGAAGACGACTGGTTTGCCTCTCACTCCATTACGACGCTCAGCATCATCTCCGCCGCGGCGCTGCTCGTTTTTCTAATTTATGAGCTTCGGGTCCGATCGCCGGTGGTCAACCTGCGGGTCTTCAAGCTCCCGACCTATTCAACCGGCGTTTTTCTGATGACGATGCTCGGCTTCGTCCTTTATGGGAGCTTGGTCCTCCTTCCGCTCTTCCTTCAGACCCTGCTCGGGTATCCGGCGCTGCAGGCCGGCATCGCCATGGCCCCCCGCGGCGTCGGTTCCTTTATCGCCATGCCGATTATCGGGATAATTATGTCGCGGTTCGACCCGAGAAAACTGTTAGGGGTGGGGTTGCTCTCCGCCAGCGGGACCCTCTTCTGGCTGTCGCGATTGAACCTGAACGCCGGCTACTGGGACATCTTCTGGCCGCAGTTTATTCAAGGAATCGCTTTTGGACTCCTCTTTGTCCCGCTGACGACGATTACGATGGATCCGATTGCGCGGGAGCAGATGGGCAATGCCACCAGCATTTTTAATCTCATGCGCAACATCGGCGGCAGCGTCGGGATCTCCCTTGCAACGACGATTCTCGCCCGCCGGGAGCAGCTTTATATTAACCTCCTCGGCGGCCATGTGAATCCGTACAACCTTCAATCCCAGATGACGGTGCAGGGGCTGCAGGGGAGGCTCGCGATGGGGGGGTCGGATCCCCTGACGGCCGAGCGGCAGGCCTATGGGATTCTCTTCGGGATGGTGCAGCGCCAGGCGGCGATGCTCTCTTTTAATGAGCTGTTCCAGCTGATGGGGATCATCTTTCTGGCGGTGGTCCCTTTTCTCCTCCTGATGAGAAGACCCAAGGCACAGGCAGGGGGAATGCCGGCGCATTAATCGTTTTGGATCGAAGCAGCGATCGACGCCGCACGCCTGAACATCCGACTCAGAAGAATGAAATGCAGTGGTTGGAGTTGATTCTCATACTTAATCGATTCGATAAGGAAGCGAGAGGATAAAAAGAGACCCTTTCCCCGGCGCACTCTCGACGCGGATCTCCCCCTTCAACAGGTCGACCAGCTGCTTCACGATCGTCAGACCGAGGCCGCTCCCTTCAAATTTTCGGGTCGCAGTCCCATCAACTTGATAGAACGCCTCAAATATTTTGGGAAGGTCTTCCGGTTTGATCCCGATGCCGGTGTCTTGAATCCGGATCTCCACCTCGCTTTTTTCGGGCCGATCTTCCGTCCGAATTTTAATTCCTCCCTCGGGGGTAAACTTAATCGCGTTGGAGAGGAGGTTCACCAGAATCTGCCGGACTTTGTTCCCATCTGATTGAAGGGTGGGGAAGGGAAACGGCGTTGCCGAGTCGGGATGGACTGTAAAAGAGAAAACGCCTGACGCTCAGAGAGAGGGTTATTTTTCGGAGAAGGTTTCCAGCCCCGCCTTGGCGCACGCTTCGTCGAGGTGGCCTCCCGGGGCGCCGCCGACGCCGATGCCGCCGACCAGCTCTCCTTCGACGACGATCGGCAAGCCTCCGGCGAGAATTAAAATTTTTTCATCCATGTCGCGCAGCCCTTGCAGCTCCGGCTTGTCTTTGAGGGTGTTTGCCAGGTCGGAGGTCGGCCGCCCCAGGCTGGCGGCGGTGTAGGCTTTCTTCGTGCTGCTCTGAATGGTGTGCGGCCCGGCGCCGTCGGCCCGCAGGAGCGACTGGGTCACCCCTTCCCGATCGACGACGGCGACGCTGACGCGGTATCCATCCTCCAAGCACTTTTTCAAGGCGGCGCCGGCGACCTTCACCGCAAGATCGAGCGGAAGACGTGACTGCTTGGGGAGCGACGTCGGCGCGGCGCCGAGGAGAAAGAAAGAGAAGATCGGCGCCATCAGCGCCGCGGCGATGCGCCGCGGGCTCTGTTTTGAAAAATGAACTCGTCTCATCGCCCTCCTCAACGGATAAAGGTCCCCTCACGCAGCTCGCGAAGGGTCTGCTCAATCTCTTCCCGGGTGTTCATGACGAACGGTCCGTAGCGGGCGATCGGCTCGTTCAACGGCTGTCCGGAGACGATCAGGAAGCGGGCCGGCGCCGGGCCGGTCCGAACGGTCAGGTGATCCCCGTCGTCGAGGATTAACATTTTAGGCGCACGGGCCGCGGTTCCCCCCGCCTCAGGAGTAACGCCGAACGTCGCCTCCCCTTCAAAAAGGTAGGCAAAGGCGGCATGTCCCCGCGGGATCGGATGGGTGAACGTCCCCTCCGACGGAACCGACACATCGAGATAGGTGGTGGCGGCGGCGATGTCGGTGACCGCCCCCCGGACCGGACCGACCTCGCCGGCGACGACCCGGATCGTCACGGCGTTCTCTCCATTCCAAATTGGAATCTTCGCCGCCGAGATATCTTGATAGCGGGGGGCCGTCATCTTGAGCCGGGCCGGGAGGTTGACCCAGAGCTGAAATCCGTCGAGCCGCGCGCTCCGCTGCGGCATCTCTTCGTGCAGGATCCCCCGCCCCGACGTCATCCATTGGAGGTCGCCCGGCCCGATCATTCCAGAATTGCCGAGCGTATCGCGGTGCCGCACCGTTCCGGCGAGCATGTAGGTGACCGTCTCAATGCCTCGATGGGGATGCATCGGGAAGCCGGCCAGGTAGTCGTCCGGATCGTCCGATCCGAAGTGATCGAACAGCAAAAAAGGATCGAGCTCGCTCAAGGTCCGGGTGGCGATGCTCCGCTTCAGCCGCACCCCGGCCCCTTCCATCGTCGGCTCCGGGGTAACGACCGTCTTGACCGTCCTGGCTTGATCCATTTTCATCCTCCTGATCGAATATCGACCGTCACCTCGGTGGTAACCGAATTGGCGACAAAACAGCCGTGATGGGCCTGATCGTGCAGCGCTTTCAGCTCCTCGGGTGTCGGCTGCTTTTCCCCCGAGAAGGCGATCTTCGGCCGGAGGGTCACCCGGGTGATTGCAAATCGTCCCTGGGCGTTTTTCTCCAACACGCCGACCGCGTCGTCATGATAGGCATCGATTACAAACCGCTTTCGCGCGGCGATCGCAAGGAAGGTCAGCATGTGGCAGCTCGACAAGGCCGCGACCAGCGCCTCCTCCGGATTCACATAGTTCGGATTGCCAAGGTAGTCCGGCGCCGCCGACGCCGAGAGTTTTACCCCCCCGGCAAACGTCCAGAGGTGATCCCGGCTGTATTCCTGGTAGGAGAAGGCTTCGGTCTCCCGCTCCCAATCGATGGCAACCTGATGTTCAGACATTTCTTTTAATCTCCGTTCAATCTTTAATCTCTGTTAATTCACGTCGGGGGTCGGCTCTTTCTCCGAGGGACGCTCCCCCGTTTGGGCGGCGGGCGCCTTCTCCAGAAAGACCTTTGCCTCGACCAAAGCGGTCCGGTTCCCGTCCGCCTGTCCGGCCAACGCAACGAGCTTTTCGTAATAGCCTCTCGCCTGCTCAAGCTTCTCCGCACGCTCGGCGGCGCGGGCGGCGCCGTAGAGGCTGTTAAATCGGTTCGGCGCAACCTGGAGCGATTTCTCGAATTCGGCCAGCGCCGGCTCCAGATCGCCGACCTCCATAAGGAGGTCCCCCAGCATCTCGCGCGCCGGGAGGATCGGACCGGGGGTCATCGGATGTTTCTCCAGCGACCCCTCCAGGTCGACCGCCGCCCGCATGTGAACCAAGGCGCGGTCATGTTTGCCGTCGGCATATTCATTCCAGGCCGCCGCCTCTTGAAGGAGCACCTCCACCTGGTCGGCCCAATAGCGCTCTTTCGCCTCCAGCAGGCGATCTCGGACCGACTTCAACACTTCCAGCTCCCCTTGTCCTTCGATCAGGCGATGGCTTCGGGCCGCGCCGACGGAACGGGCGAAATAGATGATCGCCTCCGCATAGGGATAGCGGCTCGGCTGCGCCGGAAGCGCGATCGCTTCGGACCAGCGGCGGCGCTCGATCAGATAGCGGACGGGGATCGCCGAGAGAGCATAGGCGGCGGTGAGGCTCTCCTCCTTCGAGCGCGGAATCGAACGGAGCTCATTGAGGATCGCCTGAACTTTCTGATCTTGTCCTTTCTGCAGATAGGCATAGACGAGATAATCCATCGCGTGAAGCCGCGCGTCGGGGCTCCCCTTCATCTTCTGGTGGGCGGCCGCCTCGGAGGCGCGGTTTGATTCGATCGACTCGTCCCAGAGCCCCAAACGGGTGAAGATATGCGACGGCATATGAAGCGCATGGGGAACCGACGGGGCGATCTTCGCGTAGCGCCGCGCGACCTCGAGCCCCTGCGGGGCAAGCTCCGGAGAGTCGGTGGCGTGGATCAGGTAATGGATCACCCCCGGGTGGTCAGGAGCCTCGGCGAAGATCGGACGGAGGAGCGCCACCGCCTTTTTCTGGTTTGCATGCTCCTGATCGGTTCGCGGCGCGGTCGCCAGGAGCGAGAGGGAGTAGAAGAGCGTCCCTTCCCGATCGTCGGGGTATTTCGTGTGAAGCGCCTCCATCGCGTTTTTGTACGATTCGGCGCGGGTCTGGTGATCGACCCGATCCGAATCGTGGTAGAAGGTCTCGATGGCGGCGAGGTAGGCCCGCTCCCGCTCGCTCTTGCTCCCGAGCTTTTTCGCCCGGACCGCGAAGGTCCACCCCCTTCTCAAGTCATGCGCGGATGGCGGCTCCCAAAGCGGATGATAGTGCGCCATCGCAATCCCCCAATATCCCATCGCACAGTTCGGGTCGGTCTGGATCACCGAGGTAAAGGCCTGCTCCGCCTCGGGATACCAGAAGGAGTGGAGCAACGCCACCCCCCGGTCGAACGTTTTCTGAACGGTTTTTTTACAGGTGATCGGAAATTCGGCCTGGCCAATCTGCTCGGCATGCTCCGTCGGAGCCTTTGTTTTCGGAGATTTCTCCTTCGCCGATAGAAACTGCGCCGGAAGGAGGGTTAGAAGAAATAAGAAAATAAAAAGGAGAGATATCCTCATTCAGTTCGATCCCATTACAGAAAGGTTTATGCACGCGCTGTTGCGGAGCGGTTGGTCGTTCAGGTCGCCGGCTCCGGCGGCGGGGTCGCCTCGCCGGAGGCATGCCGCTTGAGCCGTCGGGCCGTGGTGATAAAGCCCGAATGGGCGACCATCCGAAGATCGGGACGGACGCTGCGGCCGTCGATGTTCCACCCCCGCAGCAGCGTCTCGAACGTTTCGATATAGGCGAAGCCTTCTCGCCGCAGCGCCGCGACGACGAGCTCGATCTGCGGAACGGTCGGGACGAACGAGAGGAAGATCCCGCCGGGGCGAAGCTTGGCGGCGGCGTGCGGCACCACCCGCTGCGGCTCCGGCAGATCGAGAACGACCCGGTCGATCTCCGCCTCCTCGATCCCTTCGTAGACATCTTGCTGGCGGACGAGCAGGCGGTCGGCCATGATCGATTGGCCGAGGTAGGCTTCGATGTTCGCGACCGCCCGGCGGGCGAAGTCTTCGCGTAGCTCATAGCTGACGACCCGCCCCTTCTCCCCAACGGCGTTTAAGAGGGCGATCGTCAATGCCCCCGAGCCGATCCCCGCCTCCAGAACGGTGGCGCCGGGATAGATGTCGGCCCACATGCAGATCAGCGCCAAGTCTTTCGGATAGAGGATCTGGGCGCCGCGCGGCATGTGAAGGATATATTCGGCGAGGGTCGGACGGAGGATAAAAAAACGGGTTCCGCGCGAGAGGGTGATTTCGCTCCCCTCGTCGAGTCCGATGATCGCATCGTGCGCAATCGTCTCGCCGCTGAACTGAAAGAGTGCCCCCGCCTTCAGGAGCAACGGATAAGGATCGCCCTTTTTATTGATCAGATGAATTCGCTCTCCGGAGGCCAACGGTCTCATGGCGCCACCCGCTCCATCAATCGACAAAAACTGCAGACCGCTCCCTGCGTCGGCTGGCCGCAGCTTCGGCACGCTTGAGGGCTTCCCTCCGGCGGGGCGGTCGCGGCGGCTCGCTCCCGCCCTAAAAAGCCAAGATAGAACCGATGCTTCGTCCCGGGGGAGGCCTCTTCGAGCTTGTTGAGGACCTCTTTATAAAGGAGGGTCTTCGCCCCCTTCGACATCGGGCACTCCTCGACGATGTAATCGATCCGGTGGACGACCGCATAGGCGGCCAGCTCCCGCTCGGCGAGCCGATAGAGCGGCTTTACCTTCCTCGCCCAGGTTCCCCCCTCGTCGGAGAGCACCGGCGACTGCTTCTCAAGATAGCTCTCCTGCCACTGAAGGACATTGCCGAGAAGGCGAGAGGCTTCGTCGTCGAGATTATGGCCGGTGGCGACCACGGGGAAGCCCCGCTCCATCGCAATCCGGTTGAAGTGATAACGCTTCATCGTCCCACAGGCGGAGCAGGCGGGGCGGGCCGTCTCCTCCGCGATTTCGATCACGCCGAGGCCATACGCCTCTTGGTAGGCATGGATGATCAGCTCGGCGCCGCGCACCTGAGCGAAGTCCTCGACCTTCTTTTGCGAGAGGGCCGAGTAGTCGCCGATGCCGAGGTTTAAGTGCAGGCCGGCGGTCCGGTAGCCAAGCTTGATCAGAAGGTCCCAAAGGGCGAGTGAATCTTTTCCCCCCGAGACCGCCACCATCACCGGCTCATCGCGCCGGAACATCTTTCCATCGTGAATCGCCTTCTCGACCTGGCCGCGGACATAGATGTCAAAACAGCGGGGACAGAGGGCGATGTTGTGCCGCGGCATCTTGATGACGGCGGGGGTCTCGCACTGACGACACTTCATCGGCTCCCTCCGGAGATGACCGGGCGGATCTCGACGATCTGGTCATCGGAGAGGACGATATCTTCCGTCACGAGCTCATCCCCGCGAATCACCAGATGGGCCTCTTTGGCCAGATTGAGCTCCTTGAGGAGCATCGCCACCTGTTTGGGGCCTTTGAGCGTGACCTCACGCGTCGGATGGTAGAGCTTAATTTTCATAAGGGGTATCATAGTCAAATCAAACGAGAAATGCAATTTTGAGTAGGATGGAGCGGAGCCGACCGGAGGGTGCGGATATTTGCTTGCGTTTTTTCTTATCTTTCGCTATCTTTCAAAGGTTTGAACGTTCAGCGTCGGACTCTATCGGTCTCTTTCTGATTTTTATCCATTCGATGTCTGGAGATGTTTAGGGAGATGTCTAGAGAGATGTCTAGAGAGATGTCTAGAATAGAACGCCGCAATCAACGACAAGGAGTTCACGATGGATATTGAACGGGCTACTTATTTTGTGATTGCAACGGAAGATCGTCCGGGGCAGCTCGCCCGCTTCTCGAAGAAAATGTCGGAAGATGAGATCAATCTCGCCGGGGTCTGGTGTTTCGGGACCGGCCGCGGAAATGCCGAGATCATTGCCATTCCACGCGATCCGCATGTTTTCAAGAAGGCGGCGCGGGAGGCAGGCTGGAGCACCAAGGAGGGAAGCTGCTTCCATCTGACCGGCGAGGATCGGGCCGGGGCGCTGGCCGACACGCTCGACCGAATCGCGCAGGAAGGGATCAACCTCCACGCCGTCGATGCGATGGGGTTTGAGGAGCGCTACTCGGCCTATGTTTGGTGCGATGAAAAAGATGTCGAAAAGCTCCGGAAGGTGTTAAAGGGATGGTAGCCACTTCACTTTAGAGGAGGTTCCGATGCCGAAAGTCATTTCCGATTCCTGGGTCATGGCGGGGGTTCGCGACATGAAGAAGTCGGTCGCTTTCTATGCAAAACTCGGTTTGAAACCGGCGATGGCCCGCCCCTTTTACGCCGAGCTGAACCTTCCGGGCGGGACGGTGCTTGGCCTCCACTCGATCGGAAAAGAGGCGAAGCAAAGCGGCTCCCGGCGGATGTCCGACGGCGGCTGGGGGATTATGCTCCGGGTGAAAAATATCAAGAAGGTCGTCGCCGATTTGAAGAAGAAGCGGGTCCGGTGCAGCAAAATCGAGACGGCCCCCGGCGGCGCCGATTTCGCCTCCCTCTACGATCCCGACGGCAATCGGCTCACCTTGGTTGAAATGGAATAAGCTTTATTACATCGCCCCTTGTCTTCAATATAGATAAGGTGACCGGGAGGCCGGATTGCCGCGATAGCGTCGTGGGCGACCCTAAAACCTGGATATCGACCCGTTAAGGCCGGTTAAGAATAGATAGAAGGACGTGACCAGGTCCATGGCCGAAATGGCCCGGCCGTTCTCGCTATTTCATCTTTACTTCAACCCTTCCCAAATTCCCAGCCCAATTACTTTTCTTAAACTGATACCTCTTGATCCCCCTCTCTCCTTTTCGCTACAATTATATAGGTTCTATTGAGGAAGAAAAATGGCACTTCGACTGTTTTACATGGCGGTGCTTCTCGCCCTCACGATGCTTTTCCCCTTCTTTCCGACGATTGGACTTTCGGCAGAGGGGACGACGCCGGCGGTGGCGAAGGCGCAGAAACGAAAGGAGTTGGAGGAGATCCAGGGGAAGATCCTGAAGATCGAGCCCGATTCCAAGCTGATCCATGTCGGGCCGAAAACACTCGGCCGGAGCAGAGCGCTGAAGGTCAGCGATCAGACCGAGATTACGATTGAAGGAAAGCCGGCCACCTTTCCTGAATTGCGCATGGGGGACAAGGTCCGAATCCGGTATGCCGCCTCCGAAGGGGAGAAAACCGCTGCATCGATCGAAGTACTCAGCTAAGCCTCTTTTCTATAAAGAAACATAGAAATCGTGCCGAGAGCATTACCATCCCCTCTTTATCGACTTCTGACATCCATCCGATCCCGCAGCGCCTCCCCCAACAGATTCAACCCCAACACCACGAAGAGAATCGCCAGCCCCGGCACCGCGGTCAGGTGGGGAGCGAGCAGCAGAAAAGATCGGCCGTCGCTCAACATCGCCCCCCAGCTCGGCGTCGGCGGCGCCACACCCAGCCCTAAAAAAGAGAGGCTCGCCTCGGTTACGATCGCGCCGGCGATTCCGAACGTCGCTTCGATTAAAAGCGGGGCGGCGATATTCGGGAAAAGGTGCCGTAAGATAATCCGGAGGGACCCCGCCCCCAACGCCCGCGCCGCCGAGACATAATCGGTCTCACGGACCACCAGGATCTGTCCGCGGACCAGCCGCGCATAGCCGACCCACCCCATCGCGGCCAGCGCAATCACAACATTCCGAAGGCTCGGCCCCAAGATCGCCGCCAACGCGATGGCGAGGAGAATCCCGGGAAAGGCGAGGAAAACATCGACCAGCCGCATGAGCAGCTCATCGACCCAGCCGCCGAAGAAACCGGCGAGCGCCCCGACCAGCGCGCCGATCGAAAGCGAGAGGACGACGGTTGTCATCCCGACAATGAGCGAAATGCGCGCACCGTAAAGAAGGCGGCTGAGAAGATCCCGACCGAGTTTGTCTTGCCCGAGCAGGTGGGCCGCGGAGGGAGGGGCCAGCCCCTCTTTTAACTGCAGCTCGAACGGGTCATTCGGCGCCAGCAGAGAGGCGAAGAGGGCGGCGTTCAAGAAGAGGATCAGAATGCCGACGCCGATTGCAATCCGTTTGTCTCTCATCCCATCCCCTTAGGATTCATACTGGACCCTCGGATCGACCGCGGCATAGAGAAGATCGATGAGGAGATTCACCGCAATGTAGGAGAGGGTAATTGCCAAAATGCATCCTTGGACCAGCGGATAATCCCGGCTCTGGATCGCTTGAATTGTCAGCCGCCCGAGGCCGGGCCAAGAAAAGATCGTCTCGGTGATGATCGAGCCGGTCAACAGTGCGCCGATTTGGAGACCGACGACGGTCAAAAGCGGAATCAGCGCATTTCGAAAGGCATGCTTCACGATCACACGATGCTCCGGAAGCCCCTTCGCCCGAGCCGCCAAGACAAACTCTTTGCGAATCACCTCCAGCAGCGTGGCACGGGTCATTCGGAGCAGGATCGCCGACATGCCGATCCCAAGGGTAAGGGCGGGCAAAACCAAGGAGGAGAGGCCATGACGACCGGAAACGGGAAGCCAATCGAGCTTCAGCGAGAAGAGCAGGATCAACAGCGGACCGAGCCAAAAGGTCGGCAATGAGATTCCGATCAAAGCAAGAAGAAGACCCCCCGTGTCGACGGCGGAGCGGGGACGCAGGGCGGAGAGTATTCCCAGAGGAAGCGCAATCGTCAACGCAAGGGCCAGGGCGGCGGCGGCAAGCTGAAGGGTGGCAGGGTAGCGGGCGAGGATCATCCCGGCGACCGGCCGGTGGGTGGTGAGGGATTGGCCGAAATCACCCTGAGCCACCCCGCCGAGAAAACGGCCGTACTGGGTGAGGATCGGCTCGTCTAAGTGGAGGGCGGTTCGCAACGCGGCGCGGTCGGCCTCCGCCGCGCGCTCCCCCAACAGCACGTCGATCGGGTCTCCCGGGATGAAATGGATTAGAAAAAAGACGAGCGTGAGAACCCCAAGAACAACCGGACAGGCCCAGAGAAGTCGGCGTATCAGGAAATGAGCCATCGTCTTCTCATGAGGGAAGGGGCAAAGCGGCTCGGAGTGCGTTTAAAAAGCGGGACGATCAGTCGCCCTCGGTCCCGATCAGCCGGAAGCCGAAGAAAATCACGATCCCGGTCAGGACGATGATATAGGCGCTGAAAATCCAAAAGATCTTTACCCGCGTCTGAAAAAGCTGATATCCGACGAAAAGGGCTGCGATCGCACCGATGATGCAGGCCATCGTAAAGAAGGCCAGAACAATTTTTCTCCGCTGCGGGGTCATCCCTCCGACTCCGATCCGTTTTTTGAAGGAATTATTCCACAAAGCCTCGGACGTTTCAAGCTCAAAAAATCGTCGCCCTTCCTGCGTCGTACAAATACCAGATCGACATGAGACTTTCTTGACAAAGTGGGATTAAATGATAAATTTTGATCAGTTCAAAACCCTTTTGTTATCCGTAAGGAACGATGTTTCGAAGAGCATTTCTTTTTGCCTCTTTTATTCCCTTCCTTTTGCTTTTTTTCGTCCGTTTTGGATGGGCCAAGGGACCGAGCGATGCGGTCTCTTGGTCGGCATTGGAGGGGGAGACGCTCCAGATACTCAAGCGCTACTCCTCTGATCCGGCGCTGGCCCCTGCCGCTTCCCTGGAACAGCGGATCGGCTTTTATCTCGATGCCGGCCTCTGGTCGTCGGCCGAACAGCTCCTCTCCGGCGCGCCGCAGCGAGAAGCACGGCCGCTGATAATGAAGCTGTATGCCAGACAGGGACGTTTCGGCCTCGTCTATGCCGCCTATAAGAAAGACCCCTCCCCCTTCCTCAATGACCCGGCGCTTTTAGTGATCGCCGGCGAAGGCGCCCTTCAGCAAAAAGCATACGTCGATGTCCTGACGCTGCTGGAGCCGATTCCCGCGTCAAGCCGATATGCCCCTCACCGCTTTTATCTCTCGGCCCTCGCTCTTTTCGCCCTCGGCGACAAAGCAGGCTTTCAAGCGGTGATGGAACGATGGGTTCGATGGGGAGAGGCCCACCCGGAATCCCCCTGGTCGGCCCGCGCCCATCTATTAAATGGATACCATCAGCTCGCTCAGAAATCGTACGACCTCTCCTTCGCCAGCCTCGGCCAGCTTTTTAGCGAGAATGCATACGCCGACCTGGCGATGCTCGGAATCGGCTGGGCCTATTTCGAAATGGGCTCGCCTGAAAATCTTCTCAGCATTTTGGAAGGGGTGGAAGAGGGCGGGACCGAGAGCCGCCACTCCGATCAGATTTTTGAGATCCTCAGCCGCTATCAGCTCCATCAAGGAGATCTCCCCGGAGCGATTGAGACCGGCGAGCGGGCCAAAGCGGGACTGCGACGGCGGATCGCGCAGCTGGAGAACAAGGCCGACCGGATTCGCCGGGATGAGATCCTCCCCTCCCCCGTCTTTCCCCCCGGATCTCTTTTGAAGGCGGCGCTGCTCCGCCTAAAACAGCAAATCGAGCGAGAGCAGCAGGTCGGGGAGCGGCAGGAGGTGACACCGCTTCTGCAGCGGATCAATCTCTCGCTCCGCCAGACGGCCCTCTTTCTCCTACAGGAAGAGGCGCGAGCCGCGCGCAAGCAGGAAGAGAAGCTGACGGCGGAATTGGCCCGCCGCTGCATGGCCCTTCAAAGTGCGGCGAACGCCGAATCCCAGAACCCCGATCCGCTTTATTTGCAGGCCCGTGCCGCTGCCCTTCAAGGGAAAAAACAGGAAGCGGAGGCGGCCTTGAAACAACTTCTTGACGCCGCCCCGACCGGTCCGACCGCTGAAGAGGCGACGTATCGGCTTGGCGAATTTTCTTTTGAGCGGGGAAAGTATGCCGAGGCGATCGCCTATTATCGGCCCCTGGTCGACCGGCCGGGATCCTCTCTTCACCTCCGGTCTCTCTACAAAACCGCCTGGAGCCACTACCGCCTGGGACATCCGAAGGAGGTCATCCCGCTGGCGCTCCAACTCTGGCTCCCCTCCCAATCCCCGGTAGAGTTGGGAGAGACCCCCTGTCGATCGGCGACGACGCCCGAAGAGCGGCAGGAATACCTCCGGCTCCTGGCACTGGCCCTTCGGTCGGACGGCGGCGCGGCCCGGCTGATCCACTGGCTCCGGGGAAACGCGTCCTCCAACGCCTTCTCGCTCGTCTCGGACATGGCGATATATCAGAAAACGGAAGGGGAGAAAAAGGAAGCGCTTCAATTGATCCAGGCCTGGGTGTCGGCCTATCCCCTCTATGCAGAAACCCCGCTTCTTCATCGCACCTTGATCGACCTTTACAATGAGCCGTCGCTTGCTTCAAGCCCTGAAGCGCTCCAGGCCCGCATCTCGTTCATCGAGAATTACCGGCCTGACGCCGCGTGGGCCAAGGAGAACAGCCCGGAGAGAATCGAAGCGGTCAAGCCGCTCCTCAAAGAGCAGATCCGATTTCTAATGACCCACTTCCATGGGGAGGCGAAGAAAGCGCAACGGGCGGCGCTCTATCAAAAGGTCCTCCCCTGGTATGACCTCTATCTGCAACTCTTTCCCGCGGAAAAGGAGACCGGGGAGATCGACTTTCTCTATGCGGAGCTCCTCGGCGAGATGAAAGAAGAGCGGCGCGCGGCGGCGCGCTATCGGGCAAGCGCCTACGTCGATCCGCCGCATCCGCTGGCGGCCGAGGCGGCCTATCGAGAGGTCTTGATCCTAGAGCGGCTCTTTCACTCCACCGATCCCGATCTCTGGGAGGGGTATGCCCGCTTCATCCAGGGCTTTCCATCCGACAGCCGAATATCCCAGATTTACCTGAAACAGGCGGAACGCGCATTTCAGGAAAGGGATTACGACAAAAGCCGGCAGTTCGCGGAGGCGGTCGCGATGGAGGAAGGGGCACACGACTGTGCGAAGGAGACGCAGCGAGACTGCATCGTCTGGATTGCGGCACAAAAGCTGATTGTGCAGGGATATCTCAATGCGAAAGAATATCCTAAAGCGATTAAACAGATCAAAGAGCTGCTCTATCGCTCCACAGAGAAAGAATTGCCGCTCCCCGAAAAGGAGACGACGGCGCTCCAAAACCTCTTGGTCCTCTCGTATTACCAACAGGGAGAGTCGCTCAAACAACAGGGTCGTCTCCTGGAAGCGGCCGGTTCCTTCTCCGACTCCTACCGCGAGAACAATCAAAACGAGCTCTCACCGCTGGCGCTCTTCGAGGCGGCTTCGCTCTGGAAGGCCGGCGGGGAGCAGGCCAAGGCGGAGAAAGCGTTTGCTGCTTTCACGGCCGATTATCCCAAGTCGGCCCTCTATCATCCGGCGCTGCTGCAACTCGCCTCCCTTTACGAAGAGACCGAGCGGCCGGAGGAGGCCGCCGAAATTTATGAGGCGGCGGGGCGGCAGCGCAACGATCCGGCCTTCTCCCTTCAAGCGCTCGATCAAGCGTTGGCCCTCTATGAAAGAATGGAAGCGTGGGAGAAGGTCGCCCTCGTCGCCTCCGAGTGGGTCGAGCGCTCTCAGGGAAATAAAGAGCGGCAGATCGACGGGATGGTGCGCGGGGCCGAGGCCAAATTGAACCTCGGAGACGAAAAGGCCGCCGAGAAGATGTTGGGCGACGCCATCCGGCTCTCCGCACAACGGACCCCCCCGAAGAAGTCGGCCCGCCCGGGTCAAGACGCCCCCTCTTTCTATCTGGCGAAGGCGCACCTTCTCCTCGCCGACATCGAGATCAAGCGCTACGAAGAGATCAACCTCGTCGCCCCGCTTGAGAAAAACCTTCACCGGAAAAAAGTGCTCTTCGACCGGCTGCTCCATGACTACGGCGAGGCCTCCGGCTATCCATCTCCGGTATTGGCCCTGGCGGCGACCCACCGTCTCGGGGAGGTCTTCGAGGAGTTCAGCCGGGCGCTCCTGCAGTCGGAGCGCCCGCGAAAGCTCTCACAAGAAGAGCGGCAGGCCTATGACCGTCTTTTAACCGAACAGGCGCTTCCTTATCTTCAGAAGGCGGAGGAGGCCTATCGGCAAAATATCGATTGGGCGAAAAAGGCGGGGATCGAGAGCGAGTGGGTAGAGAAGAGCCGGGAGCGGTTCCAGCAGATTCACCAGCAGATCGAGTCGTCCCGCTCCGGGGCGCAGGAGGCCCTGTTTCGATGAGAAAGGATCGCTTCCTCCAAAAAATAGTTCCGGTCCTCGTCTCCTGCGTCACTCTCTGGTCCCAGGGGCTCGCGTGGGCGGCCGACCCGCCGCCCGAGAAGACGATTGTTCTCGATGAATCGCGGATCAAGGGGGAGAGCGCTCCGGGCAAAGAAAGCGGCGGGGGAGGCCCCGCCGATGCGCGTCCGGCCCTCTCGACCCATCTGGCATGGGAGGGAGAAGAGGGAGAGGAGACCGACCTCTCCCAAGAGATCCTCCGACAATTAACCCAGCCCGATTCGTTGTTCCTCAGTGGAGAAGGGCTGGAAGAAGGCGACTTGAACAAAGGAGATTGAA
Organism: Candidatus Manganitrophaceae bacterium; assembly: GCA_016200325.1. Taxonomy (NCBI): domain Bacteria; kingdom Pseudomonadati; phylum Nitrospirota; class Nitrospiria; order Candidatus Troglogloeales; family Candidatus Manganitrophaceae; species Candidatus Manganitrophaceae bacterium. The sequence goes on along the minus strand of JACQEZ010000011.1, from coordinate 452,011 downwards.
ATGGAAATCATCGACATGCTGACGGCGATCGCGCGCGGGGGAGGGGTCTTTATCTATCTCATCCTTTTTATTTTGGTCTTCGGAACGGCGATCGTCATCGAACGGACCCTCTTCATCAAACGCTCCAAGGTCAATGGGACCGCCCTCCTCGCCACGGTCCGGGAGGCGCTACAGACCGACCATCGGGAGCAAGCTCTCCTCGCCTGCCGCAACGCAAAAGGGCCGCTCGGCGTCGTCTTCGCGCGGGGCCTCTCTGAGGCGGTCTCGCCGGTTCGAAAGGAGACGGTGCAAGGGGCGGTCGATGAAGCGTTGTTGGAAGTGCTTCCCCAGATTGAAAAGCGGGTCGACTACCTTCCCACCCTCGCAAACATCGCCAACCTCCTTGGGCTGCTCGGAACGATCTTGGGCCTGATCAAATCATTTCAGGCGATCGCGGTCGCCGACCCCGCCCAAAAAGGGGCGCTGCTGGCGCAAGGGATCTCCACCGCCATGTATGCCACCGCCTTCGGATTGATGGTCGCCATCCCGCTGATGTTTTTTTATACCTTAATTCAATCCCAGACCAACCAACTGCTCGATCACCTCGAGGAGTACAGTTACAAATTCGTCAAAGCGGTTTCCGAGCAGGGGTAATCGATGCGTCGTTCGCTCTTCAAGAGGAAAAAAAAGGAGCGCGCCGAGGGGGCGCTCCTGTCGTTCAAGCTCGGGTATATTAACCTGATGATCACACTGGTGCCGTTTTTGTTGAGCATCGCCGTCTTCTCCCGTCTGGCGATCCTTCAGCTGAATCTTCCCAAATTGGATGTTCCCGCGGACGAGGTCTCCCTCCAGGCGCCGGGTGCGCCCCGCTCGACCCCCTTCGCCCCGACCGTCGCAATTGAAGAAGAGGGGATCGTCGTCTCGAATGGAGCGGAGCGGATCGCCTTCGTGAAACATCGGCCGCCCGGCCCCGCCGACGGAGCCGGCGCGCCCGACGTGGCGGCCCTCTCGGCGGTGATGCAGGAGTTGAAGAGAGCCCATCCCGAGGCGAAAGAGGTCGTTCTCTTAAGCCTGCCGAAGACCCTTTATGCCGATCTGGTCGCGGTGATGGATGCCTGCCGGTCGATCAAACCTGGCAAACTTGGCAAACCTAGCAACCCTGGCACAACGGACAACACCGACGCGGGACGGGCGAAGGGCTTTGAGCCGCTCTTCCCCGACGTTTCGCTGGGGGAGGTCTCCTGATGGTTCAGCGGCGGATCCGACGGCGGGAGGTGAAGGTCCCCTATCTCAATCTGATTTCGCTGATGGACATGTTCACCATCTTGGTGATCTTTCTTCTCTTCCAGGCGTCGAGCGACGGAGAGGTCCTCACGATCGCCCAGGGGGTGCTTCTTCCGATTTCCACCGCCTCGCAGTCCCCGCAGCGCTCCCTTACGGTCACCGTGACGCTGAAGGAGATCTTGATCGACGGCCTCCCGATCGCAGATGCGCAGACCGTGCTGCAGGCAAAAGGTCCCCTCATCGAGCCGCTCCGCGCCCGGATTGCGGCAGCGAACGGGAAGAAAGCGACGATCCTGGGGGATCGGACGATTCCATTCTCCCTTCTGAAGAAAGTGATGGTCACCTGCACCGAGGCGGGGATCGAGCAGATCTCGCTCGCCGTCTTGAGCCGGGAGTCATGACGATGACCAACGAGACGCTCCTCTTCGACAGCGATCGCTCCTTCCGGCGCATTTTTGCCGCCTCGCTGGCATTCTATCTTCTGCTGGCAATCTCAATCCATTTTCAAGGGGAAGCGCTCCCGGTGATACTCTCGGCCCCTCGGACGGAGGAGTCCCCTCGGATCGCCCGCCTTCTCGTCGAGCCGCAGAAAGCGGTTCCCCCTCCCAAAATCGAACCGGTCAAGATCGCACCGCCGAAGGTCGATCTACCGAAAGTGGCGAAAGTGGAAAAACCGCTCCCCCCGGTCGAGAGAGCGGAGAAAGGCTCCCCGGCATCGGCCGATATAAAAACATCCGCTTCCGCGGCGCCGCACGAAGAAGCGATGAAGAAGACCGGCTTGCTCGGATTGCTGGGGGGAAGCAAAGGGACCGGATCGGCGATCGGGAAGGGATTTTCGTCATTGAAAGAGATTCCGCCCCCTTCCGGGGAGAAAAAAGTCGCCTCCGCGGCGCCGTCCACTTCTCTTCCGTCGTTTGCTCAAGAGCAGATCGAACAGATCCGACAGCGGACCCTCGCCGATCAGGAGAAAAAGATGACGCAGACGCGGCAGGCGGTCGTCGCCGAAGACCTCTCCCAGGCAAAGATCACGCAGGAGGGGGGCGCGCACAATCAGGAAGCTCTTTCGGAGGTCGTCCATCAGAACCGGGGAAAGCTGCTGGCGCTCTACAACAAACAGCTTCAAAGGAAACCCGATCTGCAGGGATTCCTGACCGTGGAATTCGTCATCTCCGCCCAGGGACAGGTGACGCAGTGTCGCATCGTGACCTCTTCCCTCTCCGACCCGACCTTTGAGCAGTCGGTCCTCCAGGAGATCCTCCGTTGGAAGTTCCCATCGATCGATCGGGGAACGACCACCGTCCTCTATCCCCTCTCTTTCTCCCCCGTCGGATAGGACCGCGCCCGGCGCTTTTATCCCGCGGCGGGTGAATTGACACGAAAAAAAATTAATGGCAGAATAAAACGGCTTTGGGATATCCATGATCGATTTAGATCCGCTCCAGAAAATCTTAAAAGAGACCCTCGGTTTCTCGGTTGACAAACTGATCGCAACCCGGCTCACCGGGGATGCTTCGAATCGAAGTTACTACCGGCTCTCCGGTCTGGCGGGCGGGTCGGCCCCTTCGCTGATCTTGATGGTGCTGGCCGAGCCGGAAGGCTTCAAGGCTTCCGAAGAGGCGGTGAGCGGCACCGGCACCCCGATCACGGAGCTTCCCTTCATCAACATTCAGCGCTACCTGCATGCCCGCAAGGTGGCGGTTCCGGAGATTCTCTTTTACGACACCGCGCGCGGGTGGCTCTTCCTTGAAGATCTCGGCGATATCACCCTGGCCGAAACCATTCAGAATCAGGACGAATCGGTCGTTCGATCCTATTATCAAAAAGCGATCGACACCCTGCTCGACATTCATTTGGAAACGTCGACCGGCGGGGAGGGCTGCATCGCGCACCACCGCGCATTCGACCCGGCGCTCTTCGTCTGGGAGTTCGATCACTTTATTGAATATGGCATCGAAGCCCGGAACAACGGCCCGATTCCGGAGAAGCGGAAAAAAGAGATCCGCGCTTATTTTTCCGACATCGCCCTTCGGCTCGCCTCCCTCCCGCAGGTCTTCACCCATCGCGACTATCACAGCCGAAATTTAATGGTCCAGCCCGATCCCGCCGGCGCCCGGATCCGCGTGATCGATTTTCAGGACGCGTTGATGGGCCCTCCGCAGTACGACCTCGCCTCGTTGCTGCGCGATTCCTACATCGACCTGCCGGAAGCGTCGATCGATGCGCTGGTCCGCTATTACCTGCAGCAACGGGAGGCACGTTCGGGAGAAAAAACGCAGGAAGAGATGTTCCGAGAGTATTTCGACCTGGTCAGCATTCAGCGCAATCTCAAGGCGGCCGGCCGGTTCGTCTACATCGATCGGGTCAAGAAAAACGACCGGTTTCTGCAGTACGTTCCGCCCACCCTCCGCAAGGTCAAACGCAATCTCCAGAAGTACCGTCGGTTGACCCCCCTCCATGAACTTCTTTCCGAATATGTAGAGGAGTTGCAATTGCAATGAAGGCCATGATTTTGGCCGCCGGCTATGGCACGCGGCTTCGCCCTCTGACCGACGACACCCCCAAACCGCTTCTTCCGATCGCACAACGCCCCCTGATCTATTACAGTCTCTTGCTCTTAAAAAAATATGGAATCACCGATGTCTTTATCAATGTCCACTACCTCGGCGATAAGATCATCAAAGAGATCGGAAATGGATCCCGGCTTGGAATGAACATCACCTATTCCGAAGAGTCGCAGATCTTGGGGACCGGCGGCGGAATCAAAAACATCCAGGCGGCGATCGCGCGGGGGACCTTCATCGTCCTGAATGCCGATATCCTCATCGACATCAACCTCGACAAGCTGGTCGAATTCCACCATCGAAAAAAAGGGGGGGCGACGTTGGTTCTTCGTGAAGATCCCGCGGTCGATCAATACGGTCCGATCGACCTCGACCCGAAGGACCAGATTCGAAACATTCTGGGCAAACTCCCCTGGAAGGGGGAGAAGGCGAGACGGATGATGTTTACCGGCGTCCATGTCCTGGAGCCGCGGGTCATGGATTACATTCCCGCACGGACCTTTTATTCGATCACCGATGCCTACGTCGAAATGCTCCGTCGGGATGAAAAACTCTTCGGCTATGTGACGCGGGGATACTGGAATGACATCGGCGAGATCGAGCGCTACAAAAAGGCCGACCGCGATCTGAAACAGGGGAAGGTCCGCCTCGGCCACATCCGATCGGAGACCGCGGTATAAAAGAAGACGATATCCAGAAGTCAGGCGTCAGATTGATCGCTTCCGGATGCGGATGCCCGGCTTCTTCACTGGACGGAACCGATGATTCTCGAAGAAATCGAAGAAAACCCGAATTGCCCGCCGGCCGACATGATGCGCTTTCGGGAGACCGGCCCGGCAAAACGGGTTCTCCAGGTCCGCCTCTATCACGAAGACCCCGACGGCCGGTGGTATCGGGTCACCGGATGGACCGACCATACGGCGGAGCCGACCGCCGAGGCTTTCATCCAGCCGGTCGAAGACTCCGGCAGCGGCGTCGCCTACCTTTTATATAGCGCCGGCAACTGGGGGCTTCGCTTCAAACGCGACCCCGAGGCTCCCTGGAGCCTAACCGACGCAAGCCAATGGGGGGAGCCGTTTTTGTTGTTGGGTGAGATGCAGGATGTGATCGCGGCGCCCTCTTAAATCCTCTCCGGACATTAAAGCGCGTTCAATTGGGTCAGCGGCTTCGCTTTGAGGCGGGTCCGAAGGACAATCTGGACCCCCTTCGCCGACATCGCTTCGTCGGCCCAGACATACCCGATCGCCCCCTCCGACTCCCGCACCGCTTGGAGGACCTCTGGACCGTCTTTTCTTAAGATCGGCCCCTCGGTGCCCCCCATAAAAATCAGATGCATCCAATGCCTCGAATAGTCGGCCTTCGAGATATGGAGCACCTCATGGAGGAACTGCCGCCGAATTTCTTGGTCTTCACTCTGATCGATCGGCTTAAGCCGCCGTCTTCCGACAAATTCCACGTCGCCGAGGTAGATTCTTCTCACCTCTTCCAACGAAAGGACCTCCCCCGCCAGACCGGGATGAACAATGATGGCAATCTCCCGGCTGTTTTCGGCGCCGGCCGGTCTGAAGAAAAGGCTCAACAAAATAATCGATAGGCAAAGCGAAACCCATCGGAGGGCGGGGGTTTTGATCCTCTTTACAATGAAGCGGTTCATTGTAGGACGCATTCCCGAAGGGGGCTCTCATTTTCTTACTTAGTATGTCCGCTGCTCGGTCCGAAAGGCCGCTTCATCTTCGGGGGTATAGCCGAAGAGGCCCGGTGCAAGGGAGGCGACATAGTAGACCGGACGGACGATCAGATAGTCCAGCGCCACCCCGACGGGGTGGAGAACGAAGGCGACCAATCGGAACGGATGGCCATACGAGGTCGCATTGGCCGGCGTGTCCGACGCTTGCGCGACCGGCGCGGTATGAAGGTCGACCGTTCTCTGTTTTCCGGCACATCCGGCCAATAAGAGCGCGCTCAAGAGCCCTCCCACCAAAACCAAGCGAATTCCGAGAGTCCAGTTCAATGTCTTCACCGAAAACCTCCTTAGTCAGAAAAGATCGATCAACGCCCAAAGAACGACCCACGGCGGCCACCGCCACACTATTTGAAAACGATTTTGTTGAAGACAAGCGTGCAAAGCTCAGGCCCGGCTGTAGCAGGAGCACGATCGCTGCCTGGAAATTCATTTTGGGAAAAGCGGCACCCTACTTCACAAAAGTCATTTTATTTTGCATGACCGCCCCTTGTGTTCGTCGAAATGATCTGGTTATAATCCGGTTAACTTTAATCAACGGAGGGATTGCCATGGAACTCTATCAGCGATCGCAAACGGAAACGAATATTCAGGATGATCCAGCGGCCAGGGAGCTGCTTCGGAGCGCATTTGAGAAAACCTCCCGCTGGGGGAAAGACTTTCCCGGTTTCTCAGCCGATCTGGTCGTGAACCAGAACGGAAAGACGACGAAGGGAAAGGTCAAAATCAAATCGCCCAAAGAGACGGAGGTCACCCTCGAAGGCCTTCCCGCCGAGGATGGGCTGGTGAAATGGGCCCAGAACCAGATCGGCATGATGGCGGTTCATCGGGCCCACCGCTCCTTCGACGAATCCGACGGGAAATATACCCTGAGCTTTGCGGAAGCCACAGCGGACCATCCGCTCGGCCGCCAGATCGCCATCAATGGCGATGGAATGAGCTCCCGCTATCGGATTAAAGACGATCGGATCCAGCAGATCTCCCGCGGCATGGGAAAGATGAAGTTTACGATCAATATCGAGGAGGCGATGACCACCTCCGACGGGAAATTCCTCACGACCCATTATGTCGTCTTCTACTTTTCGCCCGAGGGCGCGGTGACCCAGGTCGAGAGCTTTACCGATCGGCCGTTCGAGCTGAAGGGGACCTATCTTCCGGGATACCGCCGAATCATCTCCAACGACGGCGGGGAGGTGGTCGTCCGGGAGCTGCTCTTCAAAAATCATCAGCTTCTATAAGGAAGGACGTTTTCTCGTGACCCGCCTGGAGCGGATGAGGAAGCTGGTCGAGCTCGATCCGAAGAGCGAGATTACCCACTTCGGATTGGGACAGGCCTGTTATGACGAGGGGCTCTTCGAGGAGGGGGCCGCTTCGATGGGCCGGGCGATCGCAATCAAGCCCGACTACACCGCGGCGTATGAAATTTTAGGGCGCTGCCTGGAGAAGATCGGAAAGCTGGAAGAGGCGAGAGCCATTTACGAGAAGGGGATCGAAATCGGAGGTCAAAAAGGGGATATGATTCCGACGGAGAAGATGAAGGCGCGGCTCAATCGGGTCCAGGGGAAGCTGGCCTCGCCCGACGCGCCGACCGGAACATCCTAGGCGCGGGTCTCCCGCTCCATCAGCGCCTTGAGCTCTTCGACATAGGTCCCCTCCTCCAGCGGTCCGCCGCGGCGAACGGAGGTGAAATAAAGCTGCCCCCAAAGGCCGGCGATATGATGGATCGCCTCATGGCGCGGGAGCCCTTTTTCGAGGAGCGCTTTGAAGACCTGCTCCACCTCCTCCGGCTCCTGGTGGAAGAGCTGCTTCTCCACCGACACATGAAGTCCGGTGTGGACCAGCGGATTGACGATGTAATCATCGATCTCTTGGGGTTGGAAAGCGGCCTCTCCCTGGGGCCAGAAGCGGTCGAATTCGGGATGAAGCCGCATCACATCGGCAATCATCTCCGCGTCCCCCGAGAGCTCTTCCCCTTTTTTCGTCCGCTCCCAGATCCGAAAATACATTGAAAGGGCTTCCTTTGAAAAAAGATAATCCATGTCCGTCCCCGTTAAAGAGTAAAGAGAGCCAAATCTTAGCAGAGTCTTCCTCGGATGATCAAGATCGATTTCAAACGACACAACGCCAGGGAATAGACGGAGGAGAGGGATGACGCAGCAGGAGAGGGAAGATTTCGAGCAGTTTGTCTTCCGGCATGCCAACAAGACCTTAATCGACTATGCGCTGGGCCATGACATCTTCGATAAGGTGATTGAGCAGCGGCTGAACCGAATAGAGAAAAAGTATTTTCTCAACCTGGCCGAGGAGGAAGAGGCCGAGCTTCTCGATGCCCGCCCCACCGCCCCAAGCGACGCCACGCGGAGGAAGATCGATCGGCTGCTCGACAACGCAAGAAAAGCCAAGGAGATCCTCGTGAGAGAGATCGCATCGCTCACGGAAAGCGGCGCTCGGTAATGATCCCTTTTCCGGTCCCTTTTGTAAATAGAAGGGGGGCGGAAAAGATCGCTCGGCGATTGAATGAGGGCGTTCTAGGAAAGGAGCATAATGAAACGATTTGGGTTTTTGTGGCCGCTTGGCTTCCTCGCCGGCCTGGCATTGGGAAGCGTTGCAACCCGTTTTGATGGAATCCGCCCGCTTGATGCAGAGGCCGCGGCGCCGGTCAAGGCGGTGCGCGCCGAAGCTTTTGAATTGGTCAACCAACAAGGTCAGCTCCGTGCGAAGCTCCAGGTGGGAGCCGACGGGGAGCCGACCCTGGTCGTTTATGATAAAAATGAGAAGCCGACCGCGGCATACGGTCTGAACGGCGACAACCCCGTGCAAAACTTCCTCGGCGGAATCCTAAAGCGATAGCCCCGCCTCCTCCACCTTCGGTGACCGAAACCGTGACCATTCAAATCAGAAAAGCGCTTCCGGATGAGGCCAACCCGATCGCCTCAATGGTGAAAGCACTCACCGATGAAATCACCGAGGCGATCGGCGAGCAGCAGTTTCATATCGACCGCTCGGAGACCGCGGCGCGATGCCGACGATTCTTGGAGCAGGAGATCTATACGATCTACCAGGCCGTTCAGATCGATTCGACCGATCAGGAAGCGCCGATCGGATTCATCACCCTTTGTGAGAGCCATGCGCTGTATACGGAAGGGGCCTTCGGAATCATCCAAGAGCTCTACGTCAATCCCGCCCACCGCGCCAAAGGAATCGGGAAAGCGCTGTTAGCGGCCGCCGTCCATCACGGCAAGAAAAAGGGATGGACCCGGCTCGAAGTCTGCACCCCGCCCCTTCCCGCCTTTGAGGGAAGCGTCCGGTTTTATGAACGCCAACAGTTCGAGATCACCGGCGGCCGGAAAATGAAGGTGCGGTTGTAAACGTCTTTGACATGGATCGCGGGGCCGTCTGCGCCCCCCTGATCAGCCAACGCAACCGGCGCCTTCACGCTCGTTAACCTCGGGCCGGCGCTCCGTGCATCGGCCGATGGGTCCCATAGACCCGGCTAAAACCGAAATAGAGAAACGCCGCCGCAAGGATCAGGTGAAGCCAATCATCCGCTCTATTCATCACCATAAATCCGAGAGAATGGATTCTCGGCATAAAGAACCCGACCAGGGCGAGCAGGCCGTAGATCACACCAAACACCTTGGAAAATTGTCTCGCCTGGACTTCACCACTCGATGCGAAAACAATGGCCAGGATACCTGAGATCAGATGAATCCAATTGTGCGGAGTATTGACCAGGAACAGCCCCAAGATGGGATTCTGAAAGAATCCCCAAATTCCGATAATGACAAAAATGATTCCGAGCGTCAACACGCTCTTCGATAGGGTTGACATCATTTCCTCCCTCTTTAATGACCGGCCTTTTCCTTTCACAGGAATGAGCCGCATTTACTACCTCATTTTTATTTTATTGCGGATGCAACTCGCATACAATTCCCCCGATCGGGGAAGGCCTTCCTCCTCGGATCGGATAAGGGGGCCGACCGAGGCACAACCGCATCGAAACGTTTGACCCCCTGCGCGATTCGGACTATCATAAATGGAGCCATCGAAGCAGAAAGGAAAGGAGTCGATTGATGAAAAAGAAAGTGACCAAAACCGAAGCAGAGTGGAAAAAGGAGCTCACCCCGGAGCAATACCGGGTGACACGAGAGAAGGGGACCGAGCGGGCGTTTACCGGAGAGTACTACAACAGCAAGGAAGAAGGCGTTTTTCGCTGCGTCTGCTGCGGGAACGCCCTCTTCAGCGCCGAGAAAAAGTATGAATCGGGAACCGGCTGGCCAAGCTTTTGGGAGCCGATTTCGGCGGAAGGAATCCAAACCGAGGAAGACCGCAGCCACGGCATGCGGCGCGTGGAAGTGATGTGCGCCTCCTGCGAAGCGCATCTGGGCCACCTCTTTCCGGACGGTCCTGCGCCGACCGGGCTGCGCTACTGTATTAACTCCGCCGCGTTGAAGCTTGAGAAAGAAGAGAAGAAATGATCGAAGACCTTCTGATTCGGCCCGCAACCGAGCGGGATGCGCCGTCGCTCGTCGCATTTAACCATGCGATGGCGAAGGAGACGGAGGGACGCGAGCTGACGATTGAAGTGCTCTGCGCCGGGGTCGCCTCCCTCTTGAAGCAGCCGCAGTACGGCTTCTACCTCGTCGTCGAAACAGACGGCGTCGTGATCGGCGGCCTGCTGGTGACGTATGAATGGAGTGATTGGAGGAACGGCCTCTTCTGGTGGATCCAGAGCGTCTACGTCTCGCCGCCCCACCGGGGGAAAGGGGTCTACAAAAGGCTCTATGCGGAGGTCCGGCGTCGGGCCGCGGCGCAGGGGAATGTCTGCGGCTTCCGGCTCTATGTCGAGAAGGAAAATCATCGCGCACAGCAGACCTATCGCACGCTTGGGATGAGAGAGACCGATTACCGGATTTTCGAGGCGACGATCGGCGAGGCGGGAGAGGCGCGGGCGCGGTGCGAGGTGGAGGTGATAGACCGGTGATGTCCGGCTTAAAGGGAAAAACCATCGTCATTACCGGCGGGAGCCGCGGGATCGGAAAGGCGATCGGTCTGCGGGCGGCGCGCGATGGTGCAAACATTATCCTTCTGGCGAAAACAGTTGCATCGACCGAGCGGCTTCCCGGCACAGTCTTCAGCGCCGCGGAGGAGATGATCGCCGCCGGCGGACGAGCGCTCGCCTGTCCCACCGACATTCGGTCCGAAGAGCAAGTCGCCTCGGCCATTAAAAAAGGGGTGGAGACTTTCGGCGGAATCGACATCTTGGTCAATAACGCGAGCGCCTTGGGGCTGACCGGGACGTTGCAGACTCCGATGAAGCGTTTCGATCTGATGCAACAGGTGAACGTCCGCGGGACATTTCTCTGCGCACAGGCGGCCCTGCCGCATCTGGTCCGATCGGCCAATCCGCATATCCTCACCCTCGCCCCGCCGTTGAATTTAGATCCGAAATGGTTTGCGCCGCACCTTGCTTACTCCCTCTCTAAATTCGGGATGAGTCTCTGCACCCTGGGGCTGGCCGAGGAGTTCAAAGCAAACGGGGTCGCCGTCAATGCCCTTTGGCCGCGCACCGCCATTGCGACCGCCGCGGTCAAAAACCTGCTGGGAGGGGACGCCGCGCTCCGGGGCTGCCGCTCCCCCGAAATCATGGCCGATGCCGCTCACGTTGTTCTGACGCGACCCAGCCGCGACTACAGCGGGAACTTCTTTGTCGATGAGGATCTGCTCCGTGTGACCGGGATCACCGATTTCGACCGCTATGCAATCTCCCCGGGCGCCCCGCTCCTTCCCGATTTCTTCGTTTAGCTTTCACCCGAGAGATTCGCCGAAGCGCTGCATCGAGGAAAAGGTCGGCATGGTTTCACAGCCTGTCTGTATATTGCCATTATATTGATTGACCTATTTTTTAGTGTTATGATGGCCTCCTTCCATAGAATCATTTACCGTAAGCTATGTCCAGTATATTAGGGTGCTCTGACGATTCATCGGGCACAAGAAACAGGAGAGGCGCTGGGAAGGAATGGACGAGTCGGAACGGCGGGTCAAGGAACGGCCGGAAGAGCTGGTCGACATCACTCAGACACTCCGAGAGAAAAATGCCGAGCGGAGAGCGTCGGAGGAGACGCGCCGACGGTTCGAGTTCTCGATGGAGCATGCGCCGGATGCCGTCTTTTTTATGACCCGCGAGGCCGGCTTTTCCTATGTCAATCGGCAGGCGTGCCGCTCGCTCGGCTATACCCGCGACGAACTGCTCCGTCTAAAGGTCTGGGACATCGATCCGATCTATCCGAGAGAGCGGTGGGAGCGGGTTTGGAAACAAGAACAACAAGAGGAGGTCGATACGGTCCTCCTCGAAACGTTGCATCGCCGAAAAGATGGAACCCTCTTCCCGGTGGAGGTCTCCGCAGAGCACCTCCGTCTTGGAGAATATGAGTTTCATGTCGCTTTCGCCCGCGATATCACGGCACGAAAGCGGGCCGAAGAGGCGTTGCGGGAAGCCGAGACACGGCTTCGGCTGGCCCTCCAGGCGGGGCGAATCGGAATATGGGATTGGAGTATCGCAACCGGTCAGCTCGTCTGGTCCCGCGGCCACGAGGAGTTATGGGGTTTTCCGGCCGGAGCCTTCAAGGGGACCTATGCGGAATTCGAGGAACGCTTACACCCGGAAGACCGCGCGGAGCTGAATCGAGTTCTGGCGGAGGCGATTGCGGCGCGCCGGATGTTTCGTCACGAATTTCGGATCGTCTGGCCCGACGGCAGCGTGCATTGGATCGCCGGCCAAGGAGAACCGTTCTTCGACGACACCGGAAATCCGGTGCGAATGATCGGCGTCGCAAGAGACATCACCGAGCAGCGGCGGGCCGAAGAGGAGGTCCATCTCCTTCGGACCATCTCCCTGGCGGTCAGCGAATCGCCGAACCTCGCCACCGCCCTCTGCGTGATGATGGAGAAAATTTGCGAGGCGACCGGATGGGAGATCGGACAGGCCTGGATCCCGCAGCCCGACGGAAACGCGCTCGCCTGCAGCCCCGTTTGGTATCGGCGGGAGCGAACCGGTCGATTCGAAAAGCTCCGGATCACCAGCAAGGAGACGATTCTTCACCCGGGAGAGGGGCTCCCGGGGGCCGCTTTCTCCTCAAAACAGCCGATCTGGGTGCGGGACCTGTCGAAGGCGGAGCGCTGCCTCCGGGCGCAGATCGCCGGCGAGGCCGGGCTCAAATCGGGATTTGCCGTTCCGGTCTTGGCCGGCGATCAGGTGATGGCGGTCCTGGAATGGTATGTCTCGGCGTCACGCGAAGAAGATGAGCGGCTGATCCGACTCGTCTCCACGCTCGCCTCCCAGTTAGGGGTGGTGATCGGACGAAAGCGATCGGAAGAGGCGCTGGCGGCGGAGAAGACCCGGTTGACGGTGACCCTCCGCTCGATCTGCGACGGGGTCATCACGACCGATACGGCGGGAAAGATCGTTTTAATGAACCAGGTCGCCGAAGGACTCACCGGAACGGCTCAAGAAGAGGCGTTCGGTCAACCGCTCCATCAGGTCTTTTCCACCATCGACGAAAAGAGCAGACAGCCGCTGGAAAATCCGGTGACCCGGGCGCTGGAGACCGGCGCCACGGTCACCCCGCCGAACCCGACGATTTTAATCTCCCGGGACGGAACGGAGCGGATCATTTCCGACAGCGCCGCCCCGATTCGGGATCAACAAGGAGAGATCATCGGCGTGGTGCTGGTCTTCCGGAACATCACCGATGAGAAAAAGAAGGAAGAGGACCTCCTCCGGATCAGCAAGCTCGAGGCGGTCGGTCTGCTCGCCGGCGGCATCGCGCACGACTTCAACAATATTCTGACCGCCATCTTGGGGAATCTCTCCTTAATCAAGATGGAGCTCGATCCGGTCCATCCCCTCTATCGGCGCGTCGAAGATGCCGAGACCGCCTCTTTGCGGGCGCGCGATCTCTCCTACCAGCTGCTGACCTTTTCAAAGGGCGGGACCCCGATCAAGAAGACCCTCGCGATAAAACCCCTTCTGGAACACTCGATTCAATTTGCACTCCGGGGATCGAATGTCCGTCCGGAGTTTTTCATATCAGAAGCGCTCTGGCCGGTCGATATCGATGAAGGGCAGATCAGCCAGGTCCTCAACAATTTGGCCATCAATGCGCAACAGGCGATGCCGGAGGGGGGGCCGCTCCATATTAGAGCCGAGAACTATGTCGCAACCAAAACCCAGAAGCGGCTTCCGATCCCGGCCGGGCGATATATCCATCTCTCCATCCAAGACTTCGGGGTGGGGATTAAGCGCGAGCACCTCGACAAAATCTTCGATCCTTATTTTACAACCAAGCAGCAGGGAAACGGATTCGGCCTCTCCACCTCTTGCTCGATCGTCAAAAAGCATCATGGGCATATGACGGTCCACTCCAAAGTGGGAAAGGGATCGACCTTTTCAATCTATCTGCCGGCCTCCTCAAAAAAGATGGAAGCATCGGCGACGGCGGAGATACCGCGTCGGGGGAAAGGAAAAATCTTGGTCATGGACGATGATGAGGCGATCCGAAAGGTGGCGGGGGAGATGCTGGGATTCCTCGGATATGACGCCGGCTTCGCCGAAGACGAAAAAGAGGCGAACCTTCGCTACCGGGAGGCGATGGAGTCGGGTCGGCCGTTTGATCTGGTCATCATGGATTTGACGATTCCGGGAAAAACGGGAGGGAGAGAGGCGCTTCAGAAGTTACTCGAAATCGACCCCGAGGTCAAAGCGATTGTCTCGAGCGGCTACTCCAACGATCCGATTATGGCCGCCTATACCCGATATGGGTTTAAAGGGGTCATCGCAAAACCGTACAAAATGGAAGATTTGAGCAAAACGCTTCAAAAAGTGATTGCCAATCAATCCAAATAAGATCGCTTTTCTTTAAACATGCCGCGTTGCGCATTTACCGGTTTCAAAAGCAGGAAGCACGTTGGCCAAAAATAAGGCTGGCCCCTTGGACCAAGGGATGCCGTCTGATTCACCCTGGCGGGTCTATATCGTGGAATGCAGCGACGGCTCGCTCTATACCGGAATCACCAACAACCTCGACCGCCGTCTCCGCCAGCACAATACAGGCCGCGCCTCCCGCTACACCCGCAGCCGACTGCCGGTGACCCTTCTTTATGAAGCCTCTTGCACAAGCCGATCCGATGCGTTGATTCAAGAGGGAAAGATCAAAGCGCTGTCTCGGGCCGAAAAAAAAGCGTTGATCGTCGAGAGGAAGCGCCGACGTCCCCTTCGGAAGCCGGAGAGGTAGTTTCGGGACATGGCCGCGTTTCGGATCTTCTTCGCCCGATCTGGTCAGAAACCGGGGCTTCCGAGGGTCACGTCATTCATTTATAATGAGACGGAGCGTCCTTTTCACTCGGCCCAATCCTTTTCCCCCTGGGGTGATTGATGAACCTCTATAGCATCATCATTTTTTTAACCCTTTTGATCGATTATGGGTTAAACCTCCTCGCCGATTTCCTGAACCTCAGGGCGATGCAGACCGAATTGCCGCGGGAGTTTCAAGGGACCTACGATCCGGAGGCCTATCGTCGATCGCAGGAATACACCCGGGTGACGACGCGGTTCGGAATCATCACCGCCACGGTGAACCTGATTGCACTGCTCGCCTTCTGGTTCATCGGCGGGTTCAATCTCCTCGACCGGGCGGTCCGGGCTGCCGGATTCGGCCCGATCTTCACCGGTCTGATCTACATTGGGTTGTTGATTTTGCTGCGCGGACTCCTCTCCCTTCCCTTCCGGGTCTACGGGACCTTTGTGATCGAGGAGCGATTCGGCTTCAATAAGATGACGCCGGCCCTCTTTTTCAAAGATCTCCTGAAGGGGCTGGCGTTGGGGATTGTTTTGGGCGCGCCGCTGCTGGCGGGGCTCCTCGCCTTCTTTCAATATGCGGGAGCGGCCGCCTGGATGTATGCCTGGATTGCAACGACCCTCTTTCTCCTCTTCGTCCAATTTATCGCCCCCACCTGGATCATGCCGATCTTTAACAAGTTCACGCCGCTCGGTGAGGGGGAGCTGCGGGAGCAGATTCTCTCCTACGCCCGGTCGGTTCATTTTCCGGTTGAGCAGATCTTCGTGATCGACGGCTCGCGCCGCTCCAGCAAGGCAAACGCCTTCTTCAGCGGTTTTGGCCGGCATCAGCGAATCGCCCTCTTCGATACCTTGATTGCAAAGCAGACGGTTCCGGAGCTGGTTGCGGTCCTCGCGCATGAGATCGGCCACTACAAGAAACGTCACATCGTTCAGGGGATGGCGCTCGGCATCCTCCAGACGGGGGTGATGCTCTTCCTGCTGTCGATCTTTATCAGCCACACCGGCCTCTATGATGCGTTTTATATGCAGGCGCGGTCGGTCTATGCAGGGCTGGTCTTCTTCGGCCTCCTCTTCACCCCGATCGAGTCGATCCTCTCGGTCTTCGTCCAGGCGTTCTCCCGGAAAAATGAGTATGAGGCCGACCGGTTTGCCGCCGAGACCTTTGAGCAGCCGGAGGCGATGGTCAGCGCGTTAAAGAAGCTTGCGGTCAATCACCTCTCCAACCTGACCCCCCATCCGCTCCATGTGATCCTCAACGACTCTCACCCGCCCATTCTCGATCGGATCAAGGCGATCCGGCAGGCGACGACGTCCCCGGCCGCGGAGAGGCTCACCCGACGCGCCGAGACCTAGCAAGATCGAATGCAACAATCCCCTTCGCACCCCTTCTCCTCTACGGATCGGAATCGCCTAAAAAAGCTTGATCTCCTCCGCCGCTTTCTTTATCCTTAGGCTTTTTTAAAGGAGTCTTATGTTGAAAGCGATTATTTTTGACTGCGACGGGGTGATCGTCGACAGCGAGCCGCACCATATGAGAGCGCTCCAGCAGATCCTGCAGGAAGAGGGGATCTCCCTTTCCCAGGAAGAGTATTATTCAAAATACCTCGCGATGGATGACAAAGGCTGCTTTGAGACCGCCTTCTCCGCGCACCAACGTCCGATCGACAACAAAATCCTCAAAGGTTTAATCATCCGAAAGATGGCCCTCTACCGGACCCTCTCGCAGCAGGCGCTCTATCTCTATCCGGGGGTGGTGGAGTTTGTGAGGAAGGCGGAGGGGGCCTATCGGCTGGCGATCGCCTCCGGGGCGTTTCGCGGCGAGATCAAATTTGCGCTTGATAAAGGCGGAATGCGGTCGGCTTTTCCGGTTATTGTGAGCGCCCAGGATGTCAAAAACGGCAAGCCGCATCCGGAGGCCTTCCTCACCGCCCTGGCAAAACTGAATGAGCGGCCGCCGGTGCCGAATCCGCCGATCGCACCGAGCGAGTGTGTGGTGATCGAAGATTCCTTACATGGGGTGGCGGCGGCCCGCTTGGCCGGGATGCGATGCCTTGCGGTCACCAACTCTTATTCCCGGGAGAAGCTGGAGGGAAAAGCGGATCGGATTGTAATGAGCCTTACAGAGATTGAGCCGAAGGAGCTCGAAAAGTTCTGCCAGGAGTAGTGGCCACTGGTTTTCTTAATACACAGCCGTACGGCGGGCTTATTTTCGTTTCGTTTTGGTATTATGGTTCTGGTTCGGCGGGCGGATCGGGATGACGTCGGCCTGGGTATCGCCCTCGATGTCGAAGCTGAGCCGGACCAGCGGAAAGGGGCGCATCTCTTTCCACTCACGCGCCCTCAGCTTGTTCTCTTCCAGAGCCATCATAAAGCAGGCACGCTTATTTTGATAGTCGATGTCTTTCGTCACCTTCGCAGGAAGCCGCTGCTCTAGTTCGAGAAAAGAGGTAAAGAGGCGGAATGCGTCATTCAGCGAGAGCTCTGCTTTCGCCTGATGGTAGAGATCATCCATTTTGTAATCTCTGAGCAGATCTTTCATCGAAATCTGTCCCATCCGATAATGAAAATCGTCTTTTTTGATTTCCAACTCGAAATTATTGATCGATTCGTGAAGCTCCGGATCGCCGGCCCATTTTTCCTTGATCTCTTCAAAAAATGAATACATATCAATGACGGCGCTGAGAGGGAATTCCACCTTCACATCGCTTGGAGCAGCCCCCTTTTTCTCCATTTTTCTTCCTTTCAAGGTGAACGTCAATAATCGTTTCATACGCGACAGATCCGTTGATGTGTTTTTTATTCTACTTGATATCACACATAAAATACTAGCCCCTCGGTCAAATTCGTTGAGTCGGAGTAGCCCCCCGCCGCCTCATTTCTGTATATTTGATCTTTACAATGTTTTTTCATCTTTTTGGGCTTTAACTAAACCGAGATCTGCGCGTTTCGGTCGCCATCTTATATCTTCCAGTCTCGGCCCCATTGGATCTCTTGCAGCAGCCCTCTCCCTAGGGTTCTTCATTGAACACGCAATGCCCGCGGCGAGGGGCCCCTCTCTACATCGAGCGCTCGGCATCAGGGCCGGACTTGATTTCTCTCGGCTTGCCCTTGACTCCCCTCGGCTTGCCAACGACGCCGAGTTATATTAAGATCACCCGATTATTCACGCTGACACAAGGAGGTTTGAATGCAGCTGCTTCTCTGGACATTTGGTTTTGTCATTATCGGTCTTTCCCTGATTCCCTCCGCTTCCGCCGAGGAGAAGAAGCTCCCTGCTGGCGTTTATGCCGTGGTGGAGACATCGCAAGGAACGATGACGATACAGCTCTTCGAGAAGGAGGCGCCGAAGACGGTCGCCAATTTCGTCGGGCTGGCCGAGGGGACGAAAGAGTGGACCGATCCGAAGACGAAGCAAAAGGTCAAACGGCCGCTCTATGACGGCCTTGTTTTCCATCGGGTGATTCCCGGCTTCATGATCCAGGGAGGCGATCCGCTGGGGAATGGAACAGGCGGCCCCGGCTATAAATTTGAGGACGAATTCTCGCCGAATTTAAAATTCGATCAGCCGGGCCGGCTGGCGATGGCGAATTCCGGACCGAGCACCAACGGAAGTCAGTTCTTCATTACCGATGGGACAACCGATTGGCTCAACAACCGCCATACGATCTTCGGCCAAGTGATTGAAGGGCAGGATGTGGTCAAGAAGATCGCCAACACCGCGCGCGATGAGCGGGACCGCCCCAAAACCGACGTCGTCATCAAGAAAATTCAGATCGTCCGATCGAAATAATGAAAGCGGCCGGGGAGGCACGGGATCGAACCTGTGATTTCTCCCCGGCTCCCTCTTTTTCACCGTTCTAGAATTGATATTCCTTTGGAACCACGACGATCCCCCCTTCCGAGAGGGTGAAGCCTCGGCTGCGGTCACGATCCTGGTCGCAGCCGATCGTTTCTCCCGATGGAATCCGGACCCCTTTGTCGATGATACAGCGCCTCAGCCGCGCCCCTTCTCCGACATGGACCCCTTCAAAGAGGATTGCATCCTCAATGATCGTCCGTGATTCCACCCAGACGTTCGGCGAGAGGATGGAGTGGATCACCTTGGCGCCGATGATGACATCCCCGCCGCCGAGCATGGTGTTGACAACCGAGCCGACCTCCCCGGACGAACCGGGGGCCATCCGGGCGGCGGGGTACTGACCATGATAGGTTCGAATCCCCCAGTCTTGCTGATAAAGGTCGATCGGGGGGACCGGATCGAGCAGATCCATGTTGGCCTGGTAGTAGGCATCGAGCGTTCCGACATCGCGCCAGTAGCCGTCGCGGGTCACCCGCCCCTCCTTGCCACCGAAGCCGTAGGCGCCGACGGTGAGCGTATTGATGATCCGCGGCAGGATGTTTTTTCCGAAGTCATGGCCCGAGGAGACATCTCCGTTATCTTGGGCCAAGACCTTGAGAAGAACGGGGAGACTAAAAACGTAAACGCCCATGGAAGCGAGCGCCCGCTGGGAATCGCCCGGCATGGTGGGGGGGGCCGCCGATTTTTCGACAAAATGCCGGATGCGCAGGTCGTCATCGACCTCCATCACTCCGAACGCGTGCGCTTCGGAGATCGGCACCGGCATGCAGGCGACGGTCACATCTAATTTACGGCGCACATGCTCTTCGAGCATCCAGGCGTAATCCATTCGATAAATATGATCGCCGGCGAGTACTAGGACATATTCGGCGCCGCTTCGCTCCAATAAAAAGCGATTTTGATTGATCGCGTCGGCCGTTCCGGCATACCATCCCTCTCCCATCCGCATCTGAGCCGGGACGGCGGTGATGAACTCGCCGATCTCCGGAATAAAGATCGACCAGCCGTCCCGCAGATGCTTATGGAGCGAGTGCGATTTGTACTGGGTGAGGATCAAGATCCGGCGCAGGCCGGCGTGAAGACAATTTGAGAGGGTAAAATCGATAATCCGGTAGATTCCGCCGAACGGAACCGCCGGTTTTGCCCGGTCGGCGGTAAGTGGGTGAAGACGCGAGCCAACCCCGCCGGCCAGGACGATCGACAATGTCTTGTTGACAATCTGCATGGCGCCTCAATCTGCGTTTGAGGAGAAGTAGGGGTTACCGCCAGAGTCTATGCGAAATGAATGAAAATTTCAATCGGAAAAAGAAATTCACCGCCGCTCGCTTGGATCATTGACACCACCGGACCACCTCCTGTATGTTCAAGGCGAGGAGAAGTGATGCTGGAAGATACCTTCGCCGACATTATCGGCAAAGCCCGTTTTGGGAAGGAGAGGTCTCTTGCAGTCGTGGCCCGGCAAGCGGCACTTTCCGAGGAGCGCTTGACTGCGTTGGAAGGAGGGGCTTCGCCGACGGAAGAGGAGGTCGCGCAGCTCTCTTCCGCGTTGTCGCTCGATTCCCGAAAGCTCGGCGTCCTCGCCCGGTCCGAGTGGGAGCCGCAGCCGCAGCCGCCGATCCCGATGATCCGATGGATCGACGGACGGATCGGTAATTATCCTGTAAACGGTTATCTTTTTGTCGATCCGGTCCGGCGTGAGGCCGCTCTTTTCGACACCGGCTACAGCCCGGATCAGCTCCTTGCCCTTTTGGAGCGGGAAGGGGTGCGCCTGGTCGCCCTCTGTATTACGCATACCCATGCCGACCATATCGGCGGCGCCGATGTCATCCACGAAGCGACGGGGGCGCCGATCTATCTTCATCCGGATGAATTTCCTGCGGGGAAACGCCCGCCGAAAGGCGTTCTCTTTCTGGAGGAGAAGAGGGAGATCCCGGTCGGCCGATTCCAGATCGGCCATCGAAGCAGCCCGGGGCATACCCCGGGAGGAACCACCTTTTTCATCGAAGGGGGGGAAGGACTAAACGGACCGATTGCGTTTGTCGGCGACGCCCTCTTTGCCGGATCGCTCGGCCGCGCAGAATCTCCCCGAACCTATCCACTCTTGCTTCAATCGGTTCAGAAGGCGATTCTCTCGCTCCCGAAGGAGACCCGCCTCTTTCCCGGCCATGGACCGGCGACCACGGTGGAAGAGGAGCGGCAGCACAACCCGTTCTTCTCTTAAGACGGATGATTCGAAATGAAAATATGGGGAGTTCTACCGGGTTGTTCAAGCGTCGGGATCAGACCCCATCGCAACCGTCTTTCTTTCAGGGGAATGAATCAGTTACAATTAGCTTGATTATTATGAACTTTTTTCTTAGAATCCATCCGACGTCCCGAATCTCCATCCTGGTATCACTCGTCGTGCCACATGTCACTTAGGAGAATTCTCAAATGGATGCGAAAAGTATCGAGCGGGCTTATACTGTCTTTTCCGGCTTCTATGATCTTGTCTTTGGAAAATGGTTTCACCAATCGCGTGCGGACGCCATTCAGCTTTTAAATATCCGGGGAAGCGATGCCATTCTGGAAGTCGGCGTCGGGACCGGACTCTCCCTTCCTTTTTATCCGAGGAACTGCAGGGTCACCGGGATCGACTTCTGCGAGCCGATGCTGGAGAAAGGGCGCCAGCGCGTGCGCCAATACCAGCTGAACCACATTCAACTGCTGAAAATGGACGCGATGAAGATGTCCTTTCCGGACAATTCGTTCGACGCCGTCTTCGCCGCCTATGTAATCACGGCGGTCCCCGATCCGCACCAGGTCATCTCCGAGATGATCCGCGTCTGCAAAGCGGGCGGAAAGATCGTTCTCCTCAACCACTTTAAGAACGGAAATCCGTTCATCTCCACCTGCGAAAAGGTGATTTCCCCCCTGACGAAAAAACTCGGTTTTCAGGCCGATCTGGACCTCACCACCCTGTTGAATGGGAAGCCTCTGGCAGTGGACAAAAAAAGAAGTGTCAAACCGCTGAACTACTGGAAGGTGGTTCAGTGCACCAACCGGAAGAGCGTCAACGGAAACGGAAACGGCAATGGGAATGTAAACGGAAACGGCGTCCACCCACCGGCTTATTCGGTGCTGAAAAGAGGATAGCTGAGGAGAGATTACTTATCGGAGAACTCTTGAAATAGAGCTGTTATAGAGAAGTCCTACTTCCTTCTGGTCAAAAATTCCATAGGCAAAAAGTTCGAATAAAAATGCCGCTTGGAAACTATAGGCCCCCTCCGGACCGTCGTCGCAGGCAGGCTCTTCTTCCAAATCGAGATCCGGCTGCGTCGCTGAAATCGTCCTAAACCCCTTCGGACATTTGACATGCGGATATCCCTTTCCATCGGAATGCCGCGCCTCATGGATTAGAAGATAGAGCCGCTCCAATGTGCCGAGCTTCGTAAAGAAGATATCACCAACCATGAAATCTCCCCCTCTCTGGTTCACGGCGACGGTCCAGCTATTGCCATACGAAACTTTTCGCATTCGGGTCAATAACCACTCTGCGATTTCTCTGCCGTGAAAGGAGATCCCAAATAATTCCTTGAAACGACTCAGCCGCCGATAGACCTTTTTATCAATCTTCAACTCGGACGACTCTAATGTTTTTAATTGATTAATAGTTAACTCCAGCGTCTGCTGTTGCTCCTCCGTGAGGTCCGATAATGTGATATGATGCTCCTCCCAATACGACTCTTTCGCATCGATAGAATTTGAATTGAGACAGAAGAATACGATCAGTAACAAAAGGGACCGGCTTAACATTTGGCTCTCACTAAATGAAGAGAACTTCTCGTTGCAAATATCATGAACTAGAAATAATAACTCACCATCACCACCCCCTCCCTCCAGCCGCTTGTCAGATTGAATTCAGCCCTGAGCTCTAAATTCTGGTTCAGCGCATATCTTTGGTTGACCGAAACAGCATAATAATCCGATCGGTCTCCCAGCGGGAAATTTAGATAGCTTCCGCTGATCTGAGCCCTCCAAGCTTCGGTGATGTCAATTAATGTCCCGACCGTCGGACCACCACCAAACCGGTAATCTTGATCGAGATGTCTCGATAGTTCCAATTCGACATCAATGAATGAATAGAGAAGAATCGACGAGAAAGGATTGGGACGATAAGTGATTCCGAGCCCATACTTCCCTTCGTATGTATTACAGTAACCGCAATGAAGGTCTTTGGGGGTATCCACTCCGAGACTCAGTCGCCATGAGATCTTTTTGAACAATGGATCATAAGGGGTTAATGAAACAATATCCAGCAGCTTAAAGCGCTCGAGCTTGGTTTTGTCTGATTCATTGTAATATCGAACCGTTGTCTCCAAGAACAAGATTTGAGAATCTTTACCAAAACCGACATCTTTGGCCAGAAGGTCATGATAAGCGGGTCTGATTGAGATCTCCTCGAACGTCTCTTTTTTATTCGCACCCTCTCCAAATCGAACCTGAGCGCTTCCATGTCCGAGCTCGGGCGGAGTAGAAAACGGAACGAGCTCGGGGGGATCGGTCCGGCGATAATCCAGTTTACTTCGTTCCAATAAGATCTTTCTTGTCTCTTTGTCGATCGATTCAGCCGTCCTTGTCTTTTTCATATTCTGGTATTGTGCATAATCTAAATAGGCGTCCAAGACCAAGGCCTTCGATGACACGCTGAGATTCCGGTAGTCTTCCTTATCAATCTGAGACGGATCTTTCGCCAGTCGATAAAACACCTCTTTCTCTTGTTCGGTCATTTGGAGACGCTTGTTATTCATTTGACTCAAGAGAGAAGGCCGGTATACCCTCTTTGCAATCAATGTATCGTAGGGGATCAATGCCTTGACCGTATCTCCTGGAATGACCTGGAAAAGGAACTGATCCGTTAAATGAAGATCGGGGTTTGCTACCTCTAATAATGAAAGAAGGTGATAGGAGCAGTTCTCTTGAAAATAATAATAATTGAAATAATTCCCGCCCAACTCCCAGAGATGGAGCAAAAGTGAGTTTATCTGATCTTCCGTGAAATTCAATTCATATTCCCAGAGGTCTCGACTCTCCAAATTGCTGTACTGCTGAACCTTGTAGTAGTAGGGAAAGACGGAGAAGGTCCCCTTGAATCCGCCGAAGACCCCTTTCAGCATATACATTAAAGCGTTCGTCGTGTCTGCGTTTGCGGCATAATTCACGCCGTAATTGAGGAGTTTCTGGTCCGCACCGATCCGTTTCCGATCGATTCGGAGGAGCGTATGGCCAAACATGGATGCCGGGTTGTTCATAAAATAGGTGGAGAAGACCAGGGTGATTCTTTCCGGATTGAGGTCTTTGAGCCACGTCTCCAATTGTTCGCATCGCTGTTCCGGAAGTTTCGCGGGATCAAATGAGAGTTGGGACTTCAGCCATTTGTAACGGGCGGCGAAATCACACTGAGGGTGTGACTGATTTGACCCGATTGTTTCCGACGTTTTAAAGAACGATTCCAAAGTCGCAATAAGCTCCGCCTGGGGATCGGATTTGCCGTACGGCGAATTGAAAAAGGCCGGAGCATCTTCTTGACTTTCAATCTTTCCGAAAGTGGTCTTTTTATAGTGGAGTAAAAGATGCCAGTATCGGTCTTGAGGGAGATTTTTTTGGAGGGCTTCTTTAATCAGAGTATTGAGATACGCATTTTGATCAGGACTCGCGCCGAAGATATTGGAGGCGAAGAGCCAGACGAGAATCATCAGCTGAATCACGATTATCTGTTTTGACATGCGCTTGCGCTATCTCCGAATCATGCAACGTGTAAAGGGATATCTTCTGATCGGAAATGGACAAAAAAAGGGATACGATCTCTCTTGGACATACCAAACAAAGCGATCGTATCCCCCTTTGAAGATAATAGCGGCTTAGTGGCTGCTACATGCAGTGGACAGTTCCTGATCCCGTGCGACCACCGCTTTTACAGCCGTTAACATTTCAGTCGGGCTGGTCGTGTCGCTGGCGTAAATTGCCCCATAATTTCGTTGTGCAGTGGCGTTAAATTGAGTCTGCTTGACGGAAGGACAACCGAGCATTCCCGCAAGGGTAGCGAGTTGTTCTCCCTCTCCCGTCGCCATTTCTTTGGCCAGACCAGAGAAATTGTGCGCCACAAACTTCTCCTGCTCTACCTGTGATACGTCAAACCCCTTTGCGTCACAGTTCGAAGTACCTGATGTAATTCCGAACCCTTGCGAATAAGTAGAGGCATTTGTCGTGGCGGCAAAAATCTGAACAAAACCAGGTGTGCTCCCGAAAATTAACGAGCCAAGCCCACAACCGGCCTCACCATATCCAGCGGCAAACACAGTCGGAGAAAACATTAAAATACCAACAATAGCCAACATCAACTTTTTCATTTGACACTCCTATACGATTCGGTTGTCAGACCAATTATGAAATCCAGGATGCTGAAGAGGCTTTCCTAGGATATTCCCCCTCATATATTTCAAATTTTTTGACAAGATGTGGCAAGTACCGGATCGTTGGACAAACCTTCTTTTAAGGAGGCCAACATTTCGGAAGGGGTATTTTGTTCACTCTTAAAAATAGAGTCGTAATTCTGCTTGGTAAAAGAGGCAAAGTTTTTTGTCTGCTCTGCCGAGCAACCCAACAATCCTGCCAGTGTATAGATATTTTCTCCCTCGCCGGACGCCATTTCTTTTGCGAGACCCTGATAATTGCTTTCTACGAACTGGGTCTGTTCCGCTTCAGCCATCACGATCCCAAGTTTCGAACATCCGGAAGTGCCCGAGGTCATTGCGAAGGTTTGATTCGAAGAGACGCCATTAAGAAGCCAGGCACCGAGCTGAGACAACTGATCATTCTGCTTAATTACTTTTCCACCCCATCCGCACCCTGCCGCTCCATAGCCAGCAGCAAGGGCAGAGGAAACAACTGTCAACGCAAGGACCATTGCAACCGCTATTACGGGAAGCTTTCTCATCAGTAACCTCCTCGATTATTATTCATCTTTGTGTCGCCAGATTTTTCGATCTTGGTCTCTGTATTCTGTAGGAAAGGTGGTTCCACCGGTATATACAGTAGGTGTCAATAGTTGTCAATATAAATCCATCATTATCAATGCATTCAGCAACGTTACTGCATCGGAAACGTAGTTCTATACGCCGTGCGCGAAATCGAAATATCATTCATCTAGAAGTAGCTCAGTAGAAATAAACGCGGCTTGGACTAAAAATCTGTTTTTGGAGAAGATGACCAAACACTAATCTCGCCGAACGCATTGCAATACGGCATTAGACGGTAAATTCTAAAAGAAGATATCCCTTTAATCGTTTAGCTATGGCAGTTTTGCTGGCTATCTTGACACTGCCAATAAGCAAATGCTAGCCTTTTTAAGTGAACCTATTGCGAGCACGGATCGTTTGTTCCCGATCCAGATCTGACCAATACCAAATCGTAACATTCACCAAACTTAATAAGGAGAATCGATAATGAAGAAATTGATCTATGCGGCAGTTGTGTTCGCTTTGATTCCTGTTTCTCACAGCTTCGCTTCGGATACGGGGCCTGGCTGCGGCTTTGGGACCATGATCTTCAAGGGGCAGAAAGGTATTGTTCCGCAAGTGTTGGCTTCAACCACAAATGCGTCATTCGGGAGCCAAACGTTTGGGATTTCAACTGGAACCTTGGGCTGTATGCAAGATGGTGTTGTAAAAAATGATCAGAAATTAGATGCTTTCGCCAGCGCCAATATGGAGAACCTTTCACAAGAAATGGCGCAGGGTCGGGGAGAGCATCTTACCTCGCTGGCCTCCTTGCTCGGCGTTCCGGCAGAACACCGGAGTGAATTTTACACGCTGACCCAAGAGAAATATACGGCAATCTTCCCCACCGCACAGACCACCTCTGGGGAGATGCTGGTCGCGCTTAATCAGGAAATGTCGGCACACCCGGCACTCTCTGACTTCGTTTCCAGCCACTAATCTGTTCCTGCCCCCCCGGGCCGCCGCGGCCGGGGGTCTTTTTGCCTATGTCGGTCTTTTTTCAATTCTCTTTTTTGACTGCGGAAAACACCATTTTAGAACTAATGGTTTTCATTATATGCTGAGATGGAGTACGATCTTTCTCCTTCTATGGCTTCTTCTCGGTGCAACACCACTTCTCGCAGCGGAAAACCCTGATTATCTCCAGGAATTGATTAACGTCGCCCGCCAAAAAGGACTCTCCCAGAATCGCTACTGGCTTTTATTGATCCACTATCACACCACCTTTTTCGGCGGCTTTACCAGTGATGCAAGTGACAACAGCTTCTTTTTAGCGCCCGATGGGAAGACAAACCCTGAATCGGAATTAGAAACGACATTGGCAAAGTTCTTTTCCGATGAACTCGTCGGCACGTCAAAGCAGCCGGCTCAATGCGCTTTTATCGCGCGCTATCATTGGCTGAAGGAGGCCCTCGGCTTTGACCCGAAGCGTCTTCCTGAACAAACATGCGAGCGCTTTAAGGCCTGGTATGCCGCGCTAAATGCAAAATCGATTAGTTTGATCTTTCCATCAGCTTACATGAATAATCCTTCATCGATGTTTGGCCATACCCTTTTTCGAATCAATCAGAAAGACCAGACCGAACAAACTGAAATTCTTGATTATACAATTAACTATGCGGCCACCGTCACGACCGACAATGGCGTTCTCTTTGCGGTTTGGGGGATTACCGGTGGCTTTAAGGGAAACTTCTCCACCGTCCCTTATTATCTTCAGGTGCGAAGGTACAGCGACATGGAGAGTCGCGATATCTGGGAATACCGGTTGAACCTCTCCGAGGAGGAGATCACCCGGATGTTGATGCATGCCTGGGAGCTAGGGAACACCACCTTCACCTACTATTTCTTTACCCAAAACTGCTCGTATCAGCTTCTGCCGCTGCTGGAGGTGGCCCGGCCGACGCTCCACCTCGCCGACGCTTTTCGATATTGGACGATCCCCGCCGACACGGTCCGCAGCATCGCGTCGGTTTCGGGGTTGGTGGAAGAGATGACCTATCGCCCCTCCCGCGGGACTCAAATTCGTCAAAAACGGGCCCTCCTCTCACCCGAGGAGCGGCGGGTTCTCTCGGAGATCGACCGGGGGACAACGATGACCCCGGAGCTCTTCGACGGCCTTCCGGTCGATCGCCAGGCGCTGCTTCTCGACATTGCTTACGATTACACCCGCTATCGAACGGCCAAGGAAGAGGTCGATTTGGATGAGATTAAAAGAAAGCAGCGGCTGCTCCTTCAGCAGCGAAGCGCGCTGCGGGTGCAGAGCCCTCCGGTCACATTTACGCCGGTGACGGCCCCTCCAGAAACGGGACACGACACGGCGCGCGTCGGCCTCGGGCTCGGCTGGCGGGAGGGAGATCCGTTTGAAGAACTTGCGATCCGTCCCGCCTACCAGGACCTGCTTGATGACGACATCGGATATACCTCCGGCGCGCAGATCGAGCTGATGAATGCCCGGATTCGATATTACAACCAGCAGGAGCGGGTCACCCTCCACTCCCTCGCATTCGCCGATATCATTTCGCTCGTTCCGCTCGATCCGCTCTTTAAAAAACCCTCTTGGAAGATCAGCGCGAGTCTGGAGACACTTCCAAGTAACCGCTGCCACGACTGCCGCTATTTCGATCTCAATATGGGGACGGGAAGTGCGCTCGAGGGGCATCTGCTTCGGCGGGAGCTGATCTATTTTTTAATTGAGCTCGACGGGAACTACGGCGGATTTTTCGATCCCGACTACCGGGCCGGCGTCGGCGGAACCGTCGGGCTGCTGGCCGACCTCGCGGCGCGGTGGAAGCTCCACCTTTTTTCAACTTATCTGACCTATCCGCTGGGAGAACATTCTCACGATTTAAAGATGTCGCTGCAGCAGCGGGTAACGCTGCTGCAAGATCTGTCGTTGCGGCTGGAATTAAACCGGCGGCAGGAGCTCAACCGACGGGATTTTCAAAACGAGGGGTTGGTCACCCTCCAGGTTTATTTTTAAAATGATTAAAAGTGATAGATAAAATCGACCTCAAGTGAGGTTGTGTCTCCCGAGATTTTCGGGCTGAGATTCGCCTTTCTTCCCAGGAAGTCAATTTTTCTGTATTCGATAAACCTTCGGCTGACGCCGGCGCCGATCGAGAAGTGAGGAGCGACATAATAATCGACCCCTCCGCCGAGATCGAACCCCGATCCGGTCAGCTTTAAATCCCCCCGCGGATCTTTGACGATGAAGGCATATCCTCCAATACCGGCCCGCAGGAACGGCTGAAGCGGTTGGTGAGAGAGAAAGTTGTATTTTAATGCGAGAATGAACGCCCCCAGCCCCGCATCGGAAGGGGTTGCCCCGCGGACGACCTCGGCGGTATGGACAGACGCATTCCAATCAATTTCAAGTGAGAATCCCGGGGTCAAGCCATAGCCAAGGATGAGGCCGATTCCGCCGCCGTTGTCGGAGTCCGGTCCCTTCGTTCCATCGAAGTCCCCGTCAATGCTGTTGTAGAGAAGCTCCCCGCCGAGATAAAATCCCTCTTTTGCCTCCGCCAGGTTCACCCCGGCGAGCAACGCAATAACTAAAAGGACGCATACCGTTCCAACGATCGGTCGTCTTCGCATCTTCCCTCCTGTTTTGGCTCGCATCGGCGCACCGAATTCAGAATCGGTATTCGGTATCATACCGGATCGGTAGATGTCAAGAAATTTTCAGGAGAGCAAAGCGTATCGGATCAGATCTTCTGTGGGGAAAGAAATAAGGGCGATCGATCTTATAGCGGGAGCGATTCGTTGGTTTTGGCGAGCTCGGCCGGCTCGTCGGACGTTCGGGCGGAGAGAGTGACTTTACGGCCGCTGCCGGCCCAGAAGATCAACACCGCCAGCAACCAGAAGATGGCGACATTCAGCAGCACCATGCCGACGGCGTAGGTAATGCTGGGGGTCTGGGCCCAGGGGGTGACATCTTGCATCACTTCGGTGATGTGCCAGTTGAGTCGGACCGAAGAGCGGATATACCCCATCAACGACATCGTCATGGTGATGAAGACGGCCAGGAAAAAGAGGGCCAAGGCGCCTCCCAGGGGAAGCCGGCCCCACCGGATCGGTCCGAGCGATTCGGCTCCCCGGAGCATCGCCAGGTTGAGAAAATACCCG
Organism: Candidatus Manganitrophaceae bacterium; assembly: GCA_016200325.1. NCBI lineage: Bacteria > Pseudomonadati > Nitrospirota > Nitrospiria > Candidatus Troglogloeales > Candidatus Manganitrophaceae > Candidatus Manganitrophaceae bacterium. The sequence goes on along the minus strand of JACQEZ010000011.1, from coordinate 422,067 downwards.
CCGATCAATCCGGTCATCGCCGCCATGAATTGTGGAAAGGCGAGACCGACCCGAACACTCGCCGGAACATAGAAGCCATAGATACCAAGATAGAGAACGATCACCTCAGCCGCGCCGAAGAGGACGATCAGCGCGGCATTCCCCCAGCGGCTCCAAGCGACGGTGATCCGTTTGTTGCAGCGTTGGAAGAGGATAAAACAGAGGCCGAAGGTTAAGATCATCGTGTTGATCGCGGTATTCTTCGCCGCCATCGTTCCATAATAGCCGACGATCGGGTGCTGTGACCCTCCCATCTCTTTAAATTCGCTCTGGCTGGCCGGAAGGGTGTGAGGGGTCGTCCAGATCAAGAAGGAGATCGTCAGGATGACCAGGAGATATTTGACGTAAGGGGTATACCGGTCGGCGCCGTTCATCCGGGCGGTTCCCTTCCAGAGATAGAAGGTAACCGTCATAAAAATCAGACCGATCAGCATCGCCTGGATCACGAACGGCCAGCTCAACTGCCCCCCCATCAAAGTCACCCCCATCCGCTGACGGAAGATAAAAATGACCTTGGCAAACCAGTAGCCGGCGAAGGGGAGGAGGAAGAGGTTGACGATCGCAATCATCATCGTCACATGCCCCATCCAGTCATAATGGGCCCGCTTGGCCGGATCACGCGTGGTGAGTGTTCGATAGGCGGCATAAGCGGCGATGACCGCCCCGCTGAACATGATGCTCGCCAAAATGCGATGGACATTAAGCGGGTTCCAGAGCGGGGTGTGAATGATCTTCCAGACATCGCCGAGGTAGCGCCCCTCGGCATCAATCCCCGCCGGGGACATCATAAAGGCCATCCAGGCGTTGGCCAAACAGACGATGATCACCCCGTTGGTGCAGGTCAGCGCCCCGAGGCTGAGGTGAAACCATTTCTTGTCCCCGCGCGTCCAACGGCCCCAGGTCAGGGTATAACTATAAAGGAGCAGGCTCTCCAGGACGAAGCAGATCGCATAAAGGTAGACGACCGGCCGGAAGAGCCCCGCCATGTATTTAAAAAATTGATTGTAAAGAAAAAGAAAGGCGCCCAGAAGGGCGACGCCGAAGAAGATCGAGATCGGATAAAACGGCATCCCGATCTCCATAATGTCCCGGGCCAAGCGATCTTGTTTTTCCGATTGCTCCGGATAACGCCGTCGCCGCAGGTGACTGAAGAGCTCAATCATCCAGGCGATCATCGGAACGCCGAGGATGAAGCTGCCGAGAAAGAAGTGCTGTTGGATGAAAATCCAGAGGAGCGACCGGCTATCGATCAGCCCTTCCCGACCGTAGGTTTCAGGATAGGACATTTTGGGGGCCGGCGGTCCGGAGACCGGCCCATCGGTTTGATAATAAATATCTTTTGAAACCTCCGGCGAGGCCGCTGAGGAGGAATCGCTCTCTATCGCGAAAGCCGGTGGGGTGTTGAAGTGGAAGAGGTTCAGAAGGATGAAAAAGAGGAAAAAAGTCTGTAAAAAACGGGTCCCATTCATGGCTTGCCTTTGCCTTGAGAATGAGGGGATCATACCGATCCAAGGGGGAGGTGTCAAGCGTTTATTCTACAAGGTTAATCGACGGACCTTCCGAGAATCTTTACTCCAAAGGGATTAGTCCTTTCGGAGAATCGACAGCCAGCCCTTCCAAAAGATATCTTGAATAGGTAAGGCATCGCTCGATGGAGAAGATCCAAGAGATAGGAGGCATTCATGAAGAAACAACGAGACAAGGTTGAGGGAATTAAAGTAGAAAAGAGTATTATCATTCGAAAGCCCCCAACCGTCCTGTATCATTTCTGGAGGAACTTCGAGAATTTGCCCCAAATTATGAATCACCTCAAATCGGTCACTGTGCTCAATGCAAGCAAGTCGCGCTGGGTTGCAAAGGCCCCGGCGGGAACCAGCGTCGAATGGGATGCGGAGATCATTAAAGACAAGGTCAACGAGTTGATTTCGTGGCGTTCGGTAGAGGGAGATGTCGACCACACCGGGTCGGTTCATTTTGATCCCGTCCCCGAAGGAACGCAGGTTCGGGTCATGGTTCAATACCATCCTCCCGGCGGCAAGATTGGTGCAGCAGTGGCAAAGCTCTTTGGAGAAGAGCCCTCGCAGCAGATCGAAGACGATTTAAATCGCTTCAAAGCCTTTATGGAGGGGACGGAGACCCCCCCAGCCGAACAGCAGATCTTGGAGCCGAGGGTCGCTTAAGCCCCTCCTCTCAGTCATATTCAAAGAAAAGGGGCGGTCATCGCCCCTTTTTAATTTCTTGACACCACCTTCGGAAGGTGATATTTGACCCGAAGGACCTTCTTCTCTATTTTTATTCTTCTTATTCTTCTCGAATCAAGGAGCCATTGACCCTCCGATGGATCAATCCCCTTCCCTGACACCGGACGAGCAGCGCCTGATTCAAGACACCCACTTCTATCCAGCCAAGGCGGTCATCACCCTCAAGGTGAAAAGGATGCTGGAAGAGCTCCACGCAGCCCTCAAAGAAGAGATAGACGGGACCTCTTTCGTGGCGCCGGAAGGGGTCGATGTGACGGTCGGCCAGTTTGTGAAGGGAGAACACCTCCACGATTTTCCCTATCAATATCTCGATTTCCCAAAATATTTCACCAACGACGAAAAATTTACCTTCCGCTCCCTCTTTTGGTGGGGGCATCATTTTATCTTTGCCTGGATCCTGGAAGGGCTTCATCTTAATCGGTACAAACAAAACCTGCTGTACGCTTATGATCACCTCTCCGATCGAAACCTTTTTCTCTCGATGGCACCCACCCTCTGGGCCTGGGAGAAGCGGCCGGAGTTGATTCTGGAAATTCGAAAGGATACCCGCCGTCAGGTAGAAATGGCGCTGCCGACCCGGCCCTTTCTTAAAATTCAGCGGTTTGTTGATTTGAACGATCCGATCTTCGAGAAAGGCGAGCTGGCGCAAGCCGGTGGAGAGACCTTCCGACTGCTTAAGCCGCTGGTGACGAAGTGAGCAGGATGATTGCAGGATATATCGAATGACCGAAAAATCGGCTTGGCAGACGCTCGCTCCGCTTCAGACGGTCCGCTCTCATTGCGGCGCCGCCGCAATCGGCGGAAAGATTTACATTTTCGGCGGGGGAGGACCGGAATTTAAAAGCCTGCAGACGGTTGAGGTCTACGATCCAAAAGAGGATCGATGGATGTTCGGTCCGGAGATGCCGACGCTCCGCTCCGGCGTGGTCGCCGTGAATGTAAAGGATCGGGCTTATGTGATGGGGGGAGGGTTTCGGCGCCCGGATGGAACATTCAACTTTCTCACCGTGGTCGAATTATTTGATCCGGCGCGCGGTTGGACGAAAGGGCCCGACCTGCTGCAGCGGCACGATGCGCCGGCCGCGACCGTTTTGGACGAGACGGTTTATCTCTTCGGCGGACATCATCCGGAGGCGACCGGCGGTCCGATGACCGATCCGGCCTTTTCGTTCTCGGAGCGGCTCGATTCCAGCGACGGGCCGTGGCGGGAGATCGCCCCGATGCCGACCCCTCGGTTCTCATTGGCAGTGGCGCCGTTTGAAGGGACCATTCTTGCGATGGGGGGAGCCGGGTTTCGAGCGGGAACTTTCTACAATTACGATCTGGTCGAGCGGTATGATCCGATCAAAAACCGCTGGTCGGTCGATCCGAAACTCCATTTGCCCTGGCGCGCAGCCGGGGTGGGGAGTCTGGTCGTGGAAGGACAGCTCTATCTCTTCGGCGGGCACAGCGGCGATCGGGTTCAGGATCGGGCCGCTTTTTTTGATGTTAAAACAAACAGGTGGGTTGAGCTTCCGCCGATGCCCGATGCACGGGTGGCGATGGCAACCGTTTACCTCGATGGGAAGATCTATCTGATCGGCGGGCGGGGCCCCGACGGACGAACGCCGACGAACCGCGTGACGGCCCTCTTCCTTTAGAGCGCGGGACTGTTGATGTAGCGCCCCTCGGCGAAGCTCCGTTCGTAATATTTCTCGTCGTAGGTAAAGGTGTGGGTCGCCTCGTCGTACGCTTTGATCTTCGGCAACGGCAGATGCCGGTCTTTCAGACAGCCGTACTCCAGATGCTCGACGATATCGTCCGGAAAGTTATAAAAGATGCTGCTGACGTCGATTCCGGTTTCAGTCACCAGGTAACATCGCCCGGAACCTTTGGTGTGAAGACAGTCTTCGAGGATCGCGAAGACATCCTCCTCCGTCGCCTTTCCCTCCTCCAACAACCCCAGCCGATAGGCAATCCGACCGGTTCCGGTTTTACACGACGCACACTGCCCGCACGATTCAATTGCCAGAAAGCGGGCGAAATTCAGCCCCGCTTTTACGATACAGGCGGTATCGTCGTAGACGATGAAGCCGCCGGAGCCGATGCCGGAAGGGATCTTCCGCATTGAGCCGAAATCGAGCGGGGTGTCGAGCTTGTCGGCCGGGATGACGGCGTTGGTCGGGCCGGAGAAGACCGCTTTGATGTGGCGGTCGATTTTAGCCCCACCGCCGTAGACTTCAATCAGGGTCCGAAGCGGGGTCCCCATCGGCAGCTCATAGAGGCCGGGTCGATTCACATCCCCGGTTAACGTAAAGATCATCGTTCCGGCGGTATCGGCCGTCCCGATCGATTTGAACCAGTCGGCCCCTCGAAGGAGGATGTGCGGAACGGTCGAAAGGGTCTCGACGTTGTTCACGGCGGTCGGCTGGCCGAAGAGCCCATATTCGACCGGGATCATCCCCTTCGCGCGCGGCCAAGCCGGTTTTCCTTCGAGGACCTCTAATTGGGCCCGGTCTTCTCCCAAAAGATAAGAATCGGGTCCATAACCGAGCTCGAGCGGAAGGTTTCGTCCCGTTCCCATGACATTGTCGCCGATATATCCGGCATCGGCGCACTCTTTGAGCGCGCGCTGCAGGATGGCGATCTCTTTCGTAAAAATCTCTTTAATACAGATGATCGCCTTGTAAGTGCCGATCGCATACGAGGCGATCATCATCCCTTCGATCAGGCTATAAGGATTCTTCTGGATGAGGAAGCGGTCTTTGTAGGTCCCCGGCTCCCCTTCGGAGCCGTTGCAAACGAGGTATTTGGTCGGAACCATCCCGAGGATGTCTGCCTGTTTCTTGTAGACCCCTTCCCACTTGATTCCGGTTGGAAACCCGGCGCCGCCGCGGCCCCGAAGGCTCGACCGTTTGATCTCGTCGATCACCTGCATCTGCGTCATGCCGAGCGCCTTTTTGAGCGCCTGAAACCCGCTCCGGGCGAGATAATCATCGAGCGTTTTAAGCGGCTCGTCGTGTGCCAGAAGGATCCGCTGCTGCTCTATCGTTTTCTGTGCCGACATGGTTCCACTCCCCCAAAGAAAGTTCACCGAATTATATCCAAACGAAAGAAGAAAGGCAACCGGTTTGTCGGCGGCCGAACAAGACCGGATCGCCATGAGGCTCGGCCGACCTTACCACGACACACGGATGAATGACCTGTTCTTTTCTCAGGACGATCGGCCGACGAAGGCGGCTACATTTTTCTTGACAGAATTGAATTTTTCTTGACAGGAGGACCGCGATTCTGTTACCAAACTCGATACGTCTCTGCGCGCGGGAGCGATCCCTTTAAGCTCGGTGATGGAAAGGCATTCTCGATCTTCTCACAATACATTAAGGACGGCACTGCACCCAGAGGAGCATCCCTCTCTGTGAGGCGAACTTCTTGCCGGCGTCGTGCGGCGCACGCTCTTTCAGCCAAGGAAGATCTGTCCTTGACCTGATGTAATCACCAAAGCGGCTGGGCCAACTGCAATCATTTTACAAACATGGAGGTTTAGTTATGAACCGATGGAATCGGGTATTCGTTGCATCGACTTTCGTTTTTTCGCTCTTGGGTTCGGCCACACATGTCCTGGCCGAAGGAAGCCATCCCCCTCACTGGGAATACATTGGAAAAGAGGGGCCGGAGCATTGGGGAGAGATCGATCCTCAGTTTGAGAAGTGTAAAACGGGACACAATCAATCCCCTATCGATATCACCTCCGCCAAACCGGAGAAGCTCAGCCCGATTCAGTTCGACTATAAAGCGGCTCCCGTCGCCCTCATCAACAACGGCCATACCATTCAGGTGAATGTTCCCAAAGGGAATACGATCACAGTCAACGGCAAGAAATACGAGCTGCTTCAATTCCATTTCCACAGCCCCAGCGAGCACAAGATCAGCGGCAAATCAGGTGAGATGGAAGTCCATCTGGTCCATAAGAGCGCGGAGGGAGAGCTGGCGGTCGTCGGCGTCTTCATCAATTCCGGAAAAGAAAATGGGGTGGTGAAGACCCTGTGGGAGAACCTCCCCGCGGAGGTCGGCAAGGAAAAGCCGCTCGCCCAAGCGAACATTAATCCGGCCGATTTCCTCCCTGCAAAGCGGACCTATTCGAACTACCCCGGCTCCTTGACGACGCCTCCCTGCTCCGAAGGGGTCAACTGGCTGGTCATGAAAGACTCCATCGAGGTCTCCAAGCCCCAGGTGGAAAAGTTTACCTCGATCTTCCCGATGACCGCCCGACCGGTTCAACCGCTGCATGAACGGACCGTCAAAGCGGCCGAATAGTCAGAATCGACACCCTAAGAAACAAAAAAGCCTCCCGCTGGAGATCCATCAAGGGGAGGCTCTTTTGTTTAGGCTTGCGTTGCGATTCTATGTCCGGACCGGCCGCGCCGAGCGCTCGCCCGGGGAAGAACGATCAGTGAGGGCGCGCTCTAGGACTGAACGGCCAGAAGGGTGAGGGCGTTCACGATCGCCGCCGCCACGGGGCTCCCCCCCTTCGGTCCGCGACACGCAATAAAAGGGGTCGAGAGTCCGAGCAGCGCCTCTTTTGAATCGGCGGCATCGATAAATCCGACCGGCACGCCGATGATCAATGACGGCTTCGCCTTTCCCTCTTTCACGAGGCGAATCAGTTCAAGAAGGGCGGTCGGGGCATTCCCGATCACATAAATCGATCCGTCGCTTGTCTCCGCCGCCTTCTGCATGGAGACAGCGGCGCGGGGGAGACTTTCACTTTTTGCTTTTTTAACCACATCGTCGTCGGTGATAAAACACCAGACCGTCCCGCCGTATTTTCTCAGACGGTCTTTCACGATCCCCACCTCCACCGTCGGCGCATCGGCGACAATGTCGGCGCCGAACCGGATCGCCGCCAATCCCGCTTCGACCGCCGCGGGATGGAAGACCATCTCCCGGGCAAAATCGAAATCGGCGGTCGCGTGGATGACCTGCCGGACGACGGCCCACTGCCCCGGAGTAAAAGAGTGCGCTCCAACGTTTTGATCAATAAAGGTAAGTCCCGCCTCTTCAACCGCCTGAGAATTTTGCAGCATCGACAACTCCTTGTTTGAAGTTGGGAACCGACCGGGCCGGCGGAAAAACAGTTCTTGCCCAACCCTCTCCCGGCCTTCGCTTTTGTTTAATGATGCGGTTTCGGCGCCATGAAGACCAGGACGACCAGCCGCTCGGAGGAGCGATTGGTGACCCCATGGTCGACGCCGGCCGGCGCCAAGACCGCCGAGTAGGCTTTCACCGTCTGCTCCTCCGTGCCGATACGGAAAGCGCCTTCCCCCTCCAGCACAAAGTAGACCTTGTCCTCTCCCTCATGCGCATGCGGCTTCTGGGCCTGTCCCGCCTCAAAACAGTAAAGATCGAAAAAGAGATTCTTCGTATCAAAGAGGTTGGTTTTTTTCATCTTCTCCGGCGAGAAAGCCTTCATTTTTTCAACACTCACCACCTGCATTCATTTCCTCCGTTGTAAGGTGGGGTCCGGCAGAGGAGTGGAGACCGCGCAGACCCTCACAAAAACGCCACATTGACCAGCAGAAAGAATCGGGAGAAGATCTCCCCGATGATCACCATCATCATTGCGATATAGAGCAGGCCGGTCGCCGACATCGTCGCCCGCTCCTTCACCGTTTGAAGAATCATCGGAGCGATAATCATCGGGCCGCCGATGCCGATCAGCAATCGAATCCAAAGATAGAGCCCTTCAAATGTATTGAGTAAAAGGGCGTTGCGCAGCCGTTCCGACTCGGAGGTCACCAAAAGACTCAGCAACGCCACCCCTCCTTCTACGAAAACAAGCCACATAAAGAGCCGTGCCAGCTGCCGGAGGGGAACGATGGAGAGGGACGGCCGTGTGAGATAACCATGCCCCAACAGCATGGCCAAAACCCCCGCCCCCAACAATACGCTGGAGACAAGAAAATAGAGGAGAAGGGAGAGGGCGCGTATCGCTCCCGCCGCGGGAAGGTAGTAGCCGACGCTGGTGACGATGGCCGCGACGCCGGCGCCGGTCGCGGCCCAAAGAAGCGGCCGGCTATGGTGTGGATGGCGAAACCAGAGCCGAAGATTGTAAATAAAGAGAAGCAACGCAAAGAGGGAGAAGAAGAGGTAAACCACGCTGCTTCCTCCAAAGCCCATGGCTGAAAAAGGAATTGGAAAGAGAAAAAGGCCGAGGAGGACGATCACGAGAAAGACCATCCCATTGGTCCGAAAGAAACCGAGCCCGACCGTTTCCAAGGAGGGAAGCAAGAGGAGGAACGCCCCGCCGACGGCGAGCTGCCCGAAAACCAAAAATGCAATTTCCTGAATGCGTCCCATTTGATTTTATTTGCGTGACTTTAATAATGTCAAAATAAAAGAGGCAGGCGTTCGGAAAAAGTCCGGCGCGCTGCCGCTGAGCTCATTCTAAAAAGCGCCTAGCCCATCTCCTCCGGAGGGGTCTCTTCATCAATCATCGGCAGCCCCGGATTCTCACTCTCCTCTTGCTCCTCATCCTCGTCCTCTTCGCGCTCCTCGACCGCCAAGAGGGGAGAGCCGTGATGATGGATCAGGAGCCAGCGTCCCTCCCGCTTCTCGAAGATGTTGGTCGAGAGCACCCGCCCTTCAACCCACCTTCCTTGGTCCTGCGTTGAGATGAGCTCGAGACAGACGACCCAGGCCCAATCCGACCGGATCACAATGTCGATCAGATTAACTGAAAATTTAATCTCATAGGTGTGATTGAAAATCAGGACCCAGCTGTCACGCACTTCTTGCCAGCCGATGCGGACCTCCCAGCCGGGATGAATGCATTTAATATAATCCTCTTTAATCCAGAGGGCATCCATCTCCTGAATGTCCAATTTCTCGAATGCCTGATAGAAGGTCTCGTTCGCCCTTCGAACCGCTTCGATCTCGCTTTCCACCTACTCCACCTCCGCCTGATAGTCTTCGATCTCTTTCTGAACGCGGTCCTGATTCCAACGAAGCTCTTGTCCCATTTGTTCCGCAACCTGCCTGATCAGCGTCGCATCCCGCTTGTAAGCGCCGAGCGCCAGGGGGGTCCGGCGCCGCATGAAGTCTGAGAGCCGCTTCGCCATTTCCACCCGGACGGCATAGACAACCTCTGCCGCAAAAGGATATCCCAATGGGGTGAGCGGCTTGAGCAGTCCTTTGTCGGAGCGTCCGACGGCCAAGACGGCATGGAATTTTGTTCCATAGGCGCCGATTAAATAACGAAGCCCCTCTTCGCTGATTCGGTAACGGTCCCGCGCTTCGGGGAGTTGCTCCTTTATATATTCCACCAGCGACGTCATCTCCCCCCCATGGAGCGACGGCTCACCGGGCGGCTGCGGCTGTGCCTTCAGGCTCGGCACTTGGGTCATAATCGCATTCATCGCCTTCCGGGCCGTCGCGCGAAAAAGGGTGTACTTTCCGCCCACAAGGACCAACATTCCGCCGGCGGTCCACTCCATCCGCCCTTCCCGGGAGAGATCGGAGGCGGTCCCCGCCGGATCATAGACCAACGGCCGGACCCCCGCATATTTAGCGATGATCGCCGCTGCCGTGAGTCGGCCTTTCGGAAAGAGACGGGCCGTCTCGCGCAGGAGCCAGCCGACCTCTTCTTCATCGGCCCGGACATCGTCCAGATCGCCGGTGAAATCGGTGTCGGTGGTGCCGATGAGACTCTTCCCCATCCATGGGATTACGAAAAAAATGCGCCGCTTCTGCTCACTGGAGACCACCACCGCATGGGCCTTCGTCAGCCTGGGAAAGAGCAGATGAATTCCCTTTGTCGGTCGAATCCGTTGGGCCGTGTCTCCTTCCATCCGGCAGATCCGATCGACCCAGGGCCCGGCGGCGTTCACCACAACGCGTGCATAGATGTCATATCGCGCCCCGGTGAGAACCTCTTGGACCTGAACTCCCGACACCCGCTCCCCATCGCGGAGCAGACCGACGACAGAGACATAATTAAAAAGCGACGCCCCCCACTCCTGCGCCGAGAGCAGAACAGCGAGGCAGAGCCGCGCATCATTCATTCGGCAGTCGTAAAAACGGGCGGCTCCGATCAAGCCCTCCGATCCGAGCTGAGGCTCCTCCGCAAGGGTCTCGGCGGCGCTCAACATTCGATGCGGGCCGATTCTTTTCGATCCGGCGAGAAAATCGTAGAGCATCATCCCGGCCCGGATTTTCCACCGTCCCCGCTCTCCCCCGCGATAGATTGGAAAAAGAAACGGAAGGGGTCGGACGAGATGAGGCGCAAGTCGAGAGAGGGTGTGGCGCTCCTGCACCGCTTCGCGAACCAGGCTGAGCGCTCCTTGCTCAAGATATCGGATGCCGCCGTGGATGAGGTGGGAGGTCCGGCTGGAGGTTCCTCCTGCGAAATCTCCCTTTTCGAAAAGAGCGACCGACAGCCCCCGCAGGGCGGCTTCCCGAGCAAGTCCCGCCCCTTGGATGCCGCCGCCGATAATCGCCAGATCGACCGGAGCCGTCTGTAATCGGTCGAGACCGGATGCCATCCGCATATTTATATCCTACTTTCTAAAAGAGGTCAAATTGAGGGTTGACGATGAAAGGGTGACCCGTTTATGATGAGTCCTGAAAAGATAATTTCTACTTTATGGAAGAGAAAATGAGCTACCAAATTTCTCCGGAAGAGTTAAAACAGCGACAGGGAACCGGGGATTCTTTATTGCTTCTCGATGTTCGGGAGCCGATGGAATTTGAATTCGCACGGATCCCGGACTCGGTCTTGATTCCCTTAGCGCAGCTCCCTTCCCGGTTGGGAGAGCTCGACCCCGAGGCGGAGATCATCACCATCTGTCACCACGGGGTTCGAAGCTTAACCGCGCTGAACATTTTAATTAAAAACGGATTCGCCAACGTCAAAAACCTCACCGGCGGAATCGACGCCTATTCTCGGATGGCCGATCCGACGATTCCGAGATATCGGTAAGTGAACACCCTCTTTCCTCCCTCAGTCCTTTAATTCGGTACTGCCCAAACGGTCCGGCACATGCGTATCCCATATACCGCTGATCTTCTGCTTGACAGCCTGGCCGCCTTTTTTCGATGATGACATAAGGAGGTAAGGCCATGAACCCTAAAAAATCAACCACGAACAGGACGACGGCCGCGCGGCAGGTTGGAAAAGAGGATCCGGATGAGGTCGGGGCGCTGATCCACCTTTTAGAAGAGGTCAATCATCACCTTTCCACATTGAACCGGGCCTATGAGCAATCGAAACAGGCATTTCAAGAAGCGATCGAGCGCGTGAGCCATTTGGAAGACCGTTTCAGCCGGCTCGACGCGGTGCTTTCCCGATTGGAGCTTCTCGAATCAGAGGTCCATGATTTGACCCGGGGGTATCTGGAGCGGCTGGAAGCGATGGAGCGGAGACAGGCTGCGATTGAGTCGACGGGGCAAGACCGCGCGGCTTGACGGCCCGGAGAAATCTTTTCCTCCCTGATTTTGCTCGTTGACTTTCTCTTTCTGCTTTTATTACAATCCGGTATCCGACCGATTTTTCATCAATCATCAATAAGGTTTATTTCAATATCAGGCAGGAGGGGGGATGGGCTCGGAGAAAGAAATTACCTCTGTTTTGAACGAGCGTCGCCTTTTTAAACCGAAGAAGGAGTTTAGCGCCCAGGCGCAGATCTCCAGCCTGGAGGCGTACAAACGTCTTTATCGAAAAGCGGAGAAAGATCCGGAAGCCTTTTGGGCCGGGCTGGCGAAGGAGCTCACCTGGTTTAAGCCGTGGAAGAAAGTCCTCGAATGGAAACCCCCCTTCGCGAAATGGTTCGTCGGCGGAAAAATCAACATCGCTTATAATTGCCTCGACCGCCATCTGGAAACGTGGCGAAAGAACAAAGCGGCGATTATCTGGGAGGGAGAGCCGGGCGATTCGCGTGTTTTAACCTACCAAGATCTCCACCGGGAAGTCTGCCGGTTTGCCAATGTTCTAAAGGGGCAAGGGGTTGTCAAGGGAGATCGGGTGGCAATCTACATGCCGATGATTCCGGAGTTGGCGATTGCGATGCTCGCCTGCGCCCGGATCGGCGCCACCCACTCCATCATCTTCGGCGGCTTCTCGGCCACGGCGCTGCGGGATCGGATCAATGACGCCGAGGCAAAATGGGTCGTCACTGCCGACGGCGGCTACCGAAAAGGGGAAGTCGTCACGCTGAAAGAGAAGGTCGATGAGGCGCTGAAGGAGACCCCGGGCGTCGAGAAAACCATCGTCGTCCGGCGAACCCAGACCCCGGTCCAGATGCAGGCCGACCGCGACTTCTGGTGGCATGACCTCATGAAGGGCGCCTCCGATCAGTGCCCCGCCGAGGCGCTCGATTCGGAGCACCCCCTTTTTATCCTCTACACCAGCGGAACAACCGGTAAGCCGAAGGGGGTGGTCCACACGACCGCCGGGTACCTTCTCGGGACCACCGTCACCGCGCGCTGGATCTTCGACCTCAAGGAGACCGACACCTACTGGTGCACCGCCGATATCGGTTGGGTCACCGGCCACTCCTATGTCATTTACGGCATCCTCTCGAACGGCGTTACGACGGTGATGTACGAAGGGACGCCGACCTATCCGCAGCCCGACCGGCTCTGGGAAATTATCGATAAATATAAGGTGAACATTCTCTACACCGCGCCGACGGCGATCCGTGCCCTGATCAAGATGGGGGAGTCGTGGCCGAAGCGCCATGACCTCGGCAGCCTTCGACTGCTCGGAACTGTCGGAGAGCCGATCAATCCGGAGGCCTGGATGTGGTACCACCAGGTCATCGGCAAGGGACGCTGCCCCATCGTCGACACCTGGTGGCAGACGGAGACCGGCGCCATCATGATTACGCCGCTGCCGGGGGCCATTCCGACCAAGCCCGGCTCCGCAACCCTTCCGTTCCCCGGAATTGCCGTGGATGTCGTCAACCGTGAAGGGGAGTCGGTCCCAGCCAATGTCGGCGGCTATCTCGTCATTAAACGTCCCTGGCCGTCGATGCTTCGGACCGTCTGGAAAGATCCGGAGCGGTACAAAAAACAATACTGGTCCGACATTCCGGGGGTCTACTTCACCGGAGACGGCGCCCGGCGGGACAAAGACGGCTATTTCTGGGTGATGGGACGGGTCGATGACGTTATCAATGTCGCCGGGCATCGCCTCGGCACGATGGAGATCGAATCAGCGCTCGTCTCCCATACCGCGGTGGCCGAGGCGGCTGTGGTCGGTCGGCCCGATGATTTAAAGGGCACTGCGATCGCCGCCTTCGTCACCCTCGAAAACGGCAATGCGCCGACCGACAAGCTCAAAGAGGCGTTGCGCGCCCATGTGGTGAAAGAAATCGGCGCCATCGCCCGGCCGGATGAGATCCGGTTTACTGAAAACCTCCCTAAAACACGAAGCGGCAAGATCATGCGGCGACTGCTTCGGGATATTGCGGCGAGGCGGGAGACGGTGGGCGATACGACCACGCTGGAAGATTACACCGTGCTCGCCAAGCTGCGCCAGGAAGAAGAGTAATTGAGACGGTGGCCGCAGAAACCTCAGATTTCTCAGGGAAAACCGGAAAAAAGCTTGACCTTTTAATTTATTCCTGATACAATTTTTAATACCTATAAAGGATATATCCATGAAGCGCATATGGCAGCCTCTCTTTATTTTCGCCCTTTTGATTTCGATGCCGGCCTGCACAGGCATCCTCTCCGAACAGGTCCGCTCGACCGCCGACGAAGAAACTCTCTTTGAAGAAATCTTTGAAGATCCCACCCAACATAAAGGGAAAATCTTTATCCTCGGCGGTGAGATCATCCATCTGCAGTATGTCGGTCAAAAAACCGAAGTGGAGTTTGCAGAAATCCCGCTTTATCGGGGGGGGCATCCCGCCCTCGGTTTTGATCCGGGCGAGCACTTCTTTGTCGTCTTTCCCGACCGTGTCGATGAAACCCTCCTCAAAAGAGGAAAGGTGATGACGATCGCCGGACGGGTTATCGGGACGCGTCAGGTCCGCGGCTTTGACTATCCGCTTTTTTCCTATGAGGAGTCGTATGTTTGGGACAAGCTTCATCAAGATCGCTTCCCCTCCTACGGCGCCTTCCTCGGTCAGTCTTAACTCAATCTCTCACACGCTTTTACTCTAAATGTCGAGCACCACGGTCGCCTTCCAGCCGTCCGCATCGGAGGCGACCTCGAATTTGTGCATCGTCACCGCTTTCACATCGATGAGCAGCGCATGCCGCTTCGGGTCGATCGGCTCGCCATAGCCGGTCCCGGTGAGAAGATACCCTCCTTCCTCTTTAATCGAAAGATCAAAAGCATTGAAGAGGAGTAGATCGACATCCTTCCAGTAGACCAACTCCTGAAGGAAGTCGAAAAGGAGCCGATCGATGGCCCGATGGGTGAGATGAAACGGGCGGGATTCCTTCGGCTGAAGTATGCTGAGCTCCTCGATTTGAGTCGCTGTCACAGCCAGGCCGGCCGAAGAGAAGAGCTCTTCCAATGTTCCGCCGCGGGCCTCAAAAGCGATATCGGCGACGGTCAGGCCTTCGATGAAACGATAGGGCATCGGCAACGCCTCTAGTGAGGGTCCGGCGCTGCCGCGCAGGCGGCGAGGTCGGTTGTAATCATTGACTCTAAATCAAGGACCTTCTCTCCAATGAAGACCAAACCCAGGACTCCCGATATCTTAGGAAAAGCGATCAGCTCCGACCGGCCCGCGACAAAATTGAATAAAAAGATCCCCTCTTCAAAAGGAATAAATCCCTTCGCGCGGTAAACCGTGTCGGGAAGTCGGACGACGAACGCCTCGAAGCAAATCCGGTCGAGCGGACGATCCATCCGCAGCTCGAACGACTGCATCGGCGGTCGATGCGCCTCCGGTCGCTTCCGGCGCTCCCATTGAAAGCCGGTTCGAAGCGGCCTTCCCAGGATCAGTCCCGGGTCGACCTGGCAATGGACCGTCTCCAACAAAAGGGCGGCCGGTTGGATCGCCCTCACCCGTTCGCGCACCTCTCGATGTTGCGTCTCGTCGATGAGATCGATCTTGTTCAGGAGGATCAGATCGGCCGCTTCAATCTGGATCCGGCCGGTCTGGCCGATCGAGGGGAAGCGGAGGGTGGCATCGGCATCGACGACCGCCACGACGGCATGGAGCGACAAGGCGGGGAGGTTCTCCTCGATCTCGGCGATCAGCCCATCGGGCTCGGCGAGGCCGGTCGTCTCGAGGAGAATCTCATCGGGCCGAACGGTCTCGATCAGCTCTTTTACCGCTGCGTCGAAATCGCCGAGCAGCGAGCAGCAGACACAGCCCCCCTCCAACTCGGCAATCCGAATCTTCTCTCCGGCGACGACTTGGGAATCGACCGCAAGCGCGCCGAATTCATTCATCACAATTGCAAGCCGCCGGTCGGCAAGATCGACCACTCTCCGGAGGAGCGTCGTCTTTCCACTGCCAAGATAGCCGGTGAGGATAACAATCGGGGTTTGGGGGGTCACGATCCTCCGATAGGGCGAACTGCGGATTTTGAAATGCAACCGCTTCTACGCGCTTTCAGTCTGTTCCACAATCTGAACTGCCGTTCATCATCCTTTGATGTTTCCGATCGGGGCAAACTTGACGACCGGCTTGGAGATCCCGGCAAGCGCGCACGCCTCGATGACCTCGTCGATCTCTTTGTAAGAGGAGCCCGCCTCCTCGGCGAGACCGGCGTAAGAGGCCGACCGGACATAGATTCCCCGGGCGAGCATCTCTTTCTGAAGCTGATCTCCGCGAAACATCTTTCGTGCTTGGGTCCGGCTCATTGTCCGGCCGGAGCCGTGCGCCGTGCTCCCGAAGGTCTCGGTCATCGCCCGCTGCGTGCCGACCAAAAGATAGCTCCCGGTCTCCATGCTTCCCCCGATGATGACCGGCTGGCCGTAGGGGCGATACTGCGGCGGGAGCGCTTGCTCTCCCGGCCCGAAAGCCCGCGTCGCCCCCTTGCGGTGGACCAAGACCTCCCGCCATTTTCCATTGATTTGATAGCGCTCCAACTTCGCCGTATTGTGCGCCACGTCATAGATCATTTCTAAACCGAGCGTCTCCGCCTTCTTTTCAAAGACCTGCGCGAAGCACTCTCGAATCCGATGAAGGATCGTCTGCCGATTGGCGAAGGACATGTTGAGCCCGCACTTCATCGCCGCGAAATAGTCGCGCCCTTCGGGAGAACGAAACGGCGCGCAGGCGAGCTCGCGGTCGAGCACCTTGATTCCGTACTTCGGCTCCATCACATCGAGGAAGCGCTGAAGATAGTCGGTCGCCACCTGATGGCCAAAACCGCGCGAGCCGCAGTGAAACATCACCACCACCTGGCCCGGGAAAAGACCGAACCCCTCGGCGAGTTTCCGGTCGAAAATATTCGCCTCTCGCACCACCTGTATTTCGAGATAATGATTGCCGGAGCCAAGGGTTCCGATCTGGCCCAAGCCCCGCTCGATCGCCTTTTTGCTGATCTTCTCCGGATCGGCCCCCGCGATGCAGCCCGCTTCTTCGGTGAACTCCAGGTCTTCCGGCCACGCGTACCCCTGCTCCAGACACCAGCGGGCGCCACCGGCGATGACCGCTTTGAATTCCTTGGGGGTCAGCTTGACGAAGCCTTTGCTTCCGACCCCGGCCGGGACCCGTTCATAGAGAAGATCGACCAGCGCTTTGATCTTCGGCGCCACCTCCGCTTCGGTGAGGCGGGTCCGGACCAGCCGCATCCCGCAGTTGATGTCGAAGCCGATCCCGCCGGGGCTGATGACCCCCTCTTCGGCATCCATCGCCGCCACCCCGCCGATCGGAAAACCGTAGCCGGAATGTCCGTCGGGCATGCAGTAGGCATAACGGAGCAGACCGGGTAGGGTGGCGACGTTCGTCAGCTGCTCAATGACCGTCTCATCCATCTCGCGGATCAGCTTTCCGGTCGCATAGATCCGCGCCGGAACCTGCATCCCCGGTTTATACGACCGGTCGATCTCCCAAACTGTCGGACCGACCTGTTTGATCTTTTCACTCAGCAGCATGACCGTCCGTCAAAAGGCTCTTTTTCTGATCAGCGGGCCGGCGCACCGCCGCAACGTTGAAGGGGTCGGGATCAGCCTGCTTCGGGGACAAAGGTCACCACCACTTCCCAAGCGTCCCCCGTGCGTGCAATTCGAAACGGGATCGCCCGCGCCTCGCCGATTCGATCCCGGATCGGATGGCGGGTCGGGTCGATCAATTCTCCCATCGCGACCCCTCGGATTCTGTGACGCTGGCTCCGCTCAATGCTGACTTCAAACGCGCCGAAGAACAGCCCCTCCAACTCCTTCAGGCGGATCAGCTCCAGAAGCCATTGATCGAGAAGCTGGTCGATGCTGTCGGCCGAGAGGGTGATCTCTTTCCCCACCTGCGGCTGAACAGCGTCGGTGTCGACCATTGTTTCGAAAAGTCCGCGCGCCGCCGCCCGGAAGAGCGCTTCGAGCGAATCGCCCCGCGCCATCAACATCAGGCCGCCGCTTTCTTCCTCCTCCATAATTCGAAACGCTTCCAAGGGGCTCCCTTCTGTTTGGTGCTGCTTATTTCGATCTTTCTGCAACCAGCTGGACGATCCACCGCTCTTCTTTCAATCCCTCAAAGTAGAAGAGGATCTGGAAATCGAGAAAATGGCGGAGGAGCTCATTATGCTCCCAGCAGAACTCCCGTCGGCCCGGCTTGCCGAATTGCGTGTGTTGATCGATTAAAAAGGTTTCATAGACGAGGTGCCCTCCGGGGCGGACAGCTTTCTTTAGATCGGGGAGGAGCGTGCGGTCGAGATAATAAAAGCAGGTCACCAGGGCATAGGGGCCGTCGGGGAGGGGATGTGGCTGTTCGAGATCGACTTCTTGGAGGGTCAGCGCCACCCCCAACCGGCTCGCCTCGGCCTTGCAGAATGCGATCGCCTCCGGATCGCGATCGATGCCGACCACATCGAACCCCTGCGACGCCAGGTAAAGCGCGTTTCGACCCCGTCCGCAGGCGACGTCGAGCGCCGGCCCTTTCTGAAAACGGGCGAGAGGGTCGATCAGCAACGCCGAGGGGGCCTGAGCGCGATGGGGTTCGTCGACTTTGGAGGAATCAGAGGAGGCCATGAGAGGTACGTTATCGTGTTCGGAGGAGGGGAGTCAAGACCGATCTAGGGATGACGGGATGGTTTCATGATCGCTTCGGTTTCGATGATCTTTCCTTCCCGGAGGAGCTTCACCTTGACCCGATCGCCCGGTGATTTCTGGCCGACGGCATAGGTGAGGTCAAATGGCTCCTGCATCTCCTCGTTGTCGAAGGAAATCACGATGTCGCCGTTTTGGATTCCCGCGGCCTCGGCGGGAGAGTTGGGGGTGACTTCGACAATCCGGACCCCGGCCTGGAATGGCTCGACCTGAACCCCCAACCGGACCTTCTTCGGCGTATCGACCTCCTTATAGCCGACCCCCCAGACAAAATCAGCGAGGTGGAGCGGGAGGTCGGGAAGCTTGATCTCCGTTAAAAACCGCTTCTCTTGCGGAATCGCCTGGGTGTTCGGGATGACGATCCGATACGGCTCCGGCAGGCGCCGGAAGGCCCGGCGCGGGATGCCGAAACCATATCCGACATGAAAGCCGCCGGCAAAAACAACCATCTTCTTGTCGGCCCCCTCGGGAGAGGAGAGGGTGCGGGCCACGCTGTCGGCCATCGTCTCATCCCAGAGAAGCATCGTGTCGTAGAAGGGCTGAAATCCCTCGCCGCGCTGCTGTCCGGTGCCGTGGCCTTTGAAAATCGCCTCGAGCGCCTGGCGGTGATACGGGTCGTTTCGATCGATCTGAGGAATCGCTTTTTGATCTTCCGGCGAGAGGTGATCGATCCCTTTCATGCTGACCTTGACCTCCATATCCTGCGAAGCATTCAAGGCGATCAGCGGAATCTTCTTTTCTTTGATAAAGTCGAGGAGCGCCTGATAATAGCCGAGCTCGATCCCCCAGTTCTCGATCCACAGTTTGCGAAATTCCTTTTCGCCGAGTTTCCCCTCCACCCAGAGATCGAGCTGCGGCTGCGCCGGCCGTCGGAACATTTCCATGCCGACTGCGATCTTGCCGGGGAACCGCTCGGAGAGCGCCTTGAGAATCTCCAGCTGCACCCGATGGTCTTCCAGGTTGTCATGGACCTCGCCGACATAGATCACCCGGGCCGGGGCGATCAGATCGATCAGCTGCTCTTTCGAGACGGCGACGCCGGTCGGGATGTGAACGATCTTCCCCTCTGGAATCTGATCGATGTTGATATAAGGAGATTCGGGGGCAAGGTCCGGTTTGGCCGAATCCGGTTTGGAAGAAGGGGTTGAAACGGTTTTGCTCGTCGGCCCCGTCGGCATGGAAGAACCCCTCGGCGCTGGATCTGAATCGTTGAGGGGAACGGCCGCTGCCGCGGTCGGATGGCGATGGCCGGCGCCCGCGCAGCCGTGCAAAGCCGGCCAGATCGAGAGGGCCATCACCAGAAGTGCTACAAGGCGGCGGGAAGGTCGCATCCCCCATTCTACAGACAAGAGGCGGGAAGAGTCAAACTCAAATGGAGACGACCTGGAATGTAGATCTCGGAAGATCTCTTTGACACGGCCGGTTAAATTTTCTATAGTGATCTATCGAACCCCGTGAGACCGCCTATGTCCCATCCGTCCTATCATGAAGCGCTTCCCCAAGGGGTTGAAGTCCTCCGCTGGCCGCACAAGCACCCGCTGCCGGAGTCGGAGGTGGTCGCCTTCTTTCAAAGCCGCGACCTCTCACCGAGCCGTTGGTCAAACGGACCAGGTGCGGTTTACGCCGTCCATGTGCATGAATATTTGAAGACCCTTTTTTGCGTCAATGGAAGGATCACCTTCTCTCTTCCCGATTTGGACCGGACCGTTGAGCTCCGCCCCGGCGACCGCTTGAGCCTCCCCCGTGGCATTCGTCATGGAGCCACCGTCGGGCCGGAGGGGGTCACCTGTATCGAGGCGGGGGAATGAGGGGGAGCGCGTACACAACCGGAAATAAAAAAGCCCGGACAACCGGGCTTTTTTATTATTGGTGGAGGCGGCGGGAATTGAACCCGCGTCCGAAGACACTCAGAAAAAGACCGCTACATGCTTAGTCTCTGATTTGGAATTCGCGTTGAAGGTCGCCCAGAGACAGGCTCCCTCTTCCGCTAGCCTCAAAAGATCTCACCCAATTCCCCAAGGCGAAGAATCAGGCCAGCCTGCTATCTGGCATCTTCCCCCCGCACAGGCGACGGAAAGTCGATGTCACTGCGTTTAGGCAGCGAGAGCTAATTGTTCATTAGCAATTATGTTTTTCCCATTTGTTTAACGAGCCCAATGGGACCTCGGCATGCGTTCCTTAACCTCTTTATCCCCGTCGAATCCGATCGCCCCCTATTTTTATGTGGGGGCCTGTGCGGCAACTGAAGGAGAAAGGTCCTCCACTGCCCCCACGCCCCGCGGCTCGCACCGGCAAAGCCGGCTGCTCGCCTTTGTTGTTATCTGTCCTCGGCTTCGTTTAAGCCTCAGCTCAATTTTTATCTTTTGTCTACCGTTGTCCTTTGCCCCGCATTCCTTTTTCGATTTCGCGCTGGGCCGTTTTTTTGGACTCGGTGTCGCGCTTGTCGTAGAGCTTCTTTCCGACGGCCAATCCAATTTCTACTTTCGCCCAGCCCCGCTTGAAGTAGATCTTCAGCGGGACCAGCGTGTATCCCTTCTGCTGCGCCTTCCCCAGGAGCCGTTCGATCTCTCTTCTCTGGAGGAGGAGTTTTCGTGTCCGCGTCGGATCGTGGTTAGAGAGATTGCCGTGGCTGTAAGGACTGATGTGACAATTATAAAGGAAGACCTCGCCATTTTCAACCCGGGCGAAGCTGTCTTTTAAATTGATCCGACCGTCGCGGAGCGATTTCACTTCGGTGCCGAATAACGCAATGCCGGCCTCGACCGTCTCCTCGATAAAATAATCGTGAAACGCCTTTCGGTTGTTCACCACCACCGAATCGTTTCCCTTTTCGTCGGACATCATTCCATCCCGGCCGCAATCCCCAAATCATCTTGGTGAATCGTCTCGATCGGCCTCTTTCGCGTTGACTTCGGTTGGGCGCTATTATACCATCGATCGCATGACAAAGAGACCCTTCCCTTCAGCGATTTCGCCGATCGTGAAAGGGATTGTAAAAAACTTTGGGTTGGAGAGGGGGATCGCTTCCCTGCTGCTGCAGGTGAACTGGAAAGAGGTTGTCGGACCCCAGATCGCCGCCCACACCTATCCGACAGAGATCCGCTTCACCACCCTGCATCTGCTGGTCGACAGCGCCGTCTGGATGCAAGAGCTCTCCTTTATGAAAAAGGAGATCATCGAGAAATCAAACCGGCTTCTGGAAAAACAATCAATCCGGGATCTCCACCTTCGCGTCGGGGCCCTTCCTTCCCCTCTGGTCACACCGCTCGCCGCCGGAGCGGCGCCGGTGAGGGACTGCACCGCGGAGGAGGCGGCCTGGATCGAAGAGCAGCTCCAGGCGATTGCCGATCCTGCCTTGAAAGAGAGCGTCCGCTGCGCGCTCCGACGGCATCTCATCAAAGAAATGGGTCCGGTTACTGGTCCGGCGCCGGGAGCTTTGACGGAGCGGCCGGGTCACTGACCGGCGGTGCGACCCGCTCTTCCTGCTTCGGCCCCCCTCTTTCAATCTGCTTGATCTTCAATTCGACCAGCTCTTTGTTCGGATACCGTCCCTGAAGCTCTCTGTAGAGCTTCAACGCCGCATCCCGCTCTCCTCCCTCTTCAAGACAGTTCGCCGTCCGAAACAGTGCAAAGGGAACCATGTCGCTGTCGGAATACTCCGCCACGAGACGCCGGTAATGGATGAGGGCTTCTTTACAGCGTCCTTCGATAAAGTAGCTGCTCCCTTGGCGGTAGAGGGCCGACGGGGCCCAACGGCTCTTCGGGTCGCGCTTAATCAGAAGATCCCACTCCGTGCGCGCCTGCTCGACATTGCCGACCGCCGAATAGAGCTCGCCGATCTTAAATTGGCTCTCCAAGGCTTGATCGGGATCGCCGCTCAACTCCATGATCTTTTCATATTCGGCGATCGCCTCGCGGTATTTATTGTATTTTTTTTCGTAGACCTCGGCGAGATAGCGACGGGCCGAGAGGGCATGGGGGTTGTTGGGAGTGGGAGCGGTGAGGCGGATGGTTTTCTGGAGAAAATCGACCGACTTCGACGGATCGTCCAAATAAAGATAGTAGATCACCCCGCTCCAGAAGAGCGCCTCGGGGACCAACCGGCTCCGAGGAAATTCCTCCGTGATCTTCTCATACTCCCGGACGGCGCCGAGATAGTCATCGGCCCGCCATTTCTGCTCGGCCGACTCCAGATACCGCTTTGGGACCCGCTCCGCATTCGACCAGACGGCCCAGACCGTGGCGGAGAGGGCCGCCATTCCGGCGATCGCCCAGGCGAGAACCTTCAGCCGCCACTTTAAAGTCCCCCAAAATTTCGCCTTGGGGTCTCCCTCCGTCACTCTTCCGCCTCGGCATCCGCCGATTCGTCCCGCTCCGTTTTCTCCGCCAGACGGACCACGCCGCAGACCCGCTCTTCTCCTTCGAGGTCGATCAGGCGGACCCCCTGTGTGTTTCGTCCGATGACGCGGATATCTTGGGCCCTGAAACGGAGAATTTTTCCGATGGTCGTGATCAGGATGACCTCGTCTTCGTCCCGGACCTGCAGCGCGCCGATGACGCAGCCGTTGCGGGGGCTCGTCTGAATCGTGATGATCCCATGTCCTCCGCGTCCCTGCTGCCGGTACTCCGAGAGTTCGGTTCGCTTGCCATAGCCCTTTTCGGTCACCGTCAAGATCGTCGGCTGGGCATTCGGGGGGAGGACCTCCGCGCTGATGACCTCGTCGCCGGACTCAAGACGAATTCCCCAGACGCCGGTCGCAACCCGGCCGACGGCGCGGGCTTCTTCCTCGTGGAACCGAATCGAGAGCCCGGTCTTGGTTCCCAGAAGAATCTCGTGGTCTCCGGCGGTCAGCCGGGCGGCGATCAGGCGGTCTCCTTCTTCCAAGTTGATCGCACGAATCCCCCCGGCGCGTGGATTGCTGTAGGCGGAGAGAGCGGTCTTCTTGATGAGACCCTTGCGCGTCGCCATGACCACGAACTTTCCTTCTTCGAACTGGGAGACAGAGAGGATCGTGGTGATTTTCTCGGTCTGGGCGATTTGTAGTAGGTTGACGATCGCTTTTCCCTTCGTCGCCCGGCCCGCCTCCGGAATCTGGTGGACCTTCAGCCAGTAAACCCGGCCGGCATCGGTAAAGAAGAGAAGAGAGTCGTGCGTCGAGGCGGCGAAGAGGTGTTCAACGAAATCTTCCTCTTTCAATCCGGCGCCGATTTTTCCCTTCCCGCCGCGGCGCTGACTTCGATAGACGGACGAGGGGGTCCGTTTAATGTAGCCGGTGTGCGAGACGGTGATGACCATCTCTTCCGGCGCAATCAGATCTTCAATATGGATCTCGCCGGTCTCCGGCAAAATCTCGGTCCGCCGTTCGTCGGCATACTTCTCTCGGATCTCGGTTAATTCGTCCTGAATCGTTTTTCGGATGAGCGCGTCGCTCGCCAAAAGCGCCTTGAGCTGCTCAATCTTCTGCAACACCTCGCGGTACTCGGTGATCAGCTTCTCCCGCTCCAGCCCGGTAAGCCGTTGCAGCCGCATTTCCAGGATCGCCTGTGATTGGATTTCGGAGAGGCCGAACTGCCGCATGAGACCGCTCTTCGCCTCTTCCGGGGAAGGGGAGCTTCGGATCAGGGCGATCACTTCGTCCAGGTGGTCGAGCGCGATCTTGAGCCCTTCCAAAATGTGCGCCCGCGCCTCCGCCTGGCGCAGCTCAAACCGCGTCCGGCGGATGATCACCTCCCGCCGAAAATCGAGGAAGTACTGGAGCATCTGCTTGAGATTGAGGACCTTCGGCTGGTTGTTCACCAACGACAGCATGATCACCCCGAAGCTCGATTGCATCTGCGTGTGCTTGTAGAGCTGGTTGAGGACGATCGAGCCGATCTCACCCCGCTTCAGCTCAATGACAATCCGCATGCCGTCGCGGTCCGACTCGTCGCGCAAGTCGGAGATCCCTTCGAGCTTCCGGTCGCGGACCAGCTCGGCGATCTTCTCGATCAACCGCGCTTTGTTGACCTGGTAGGGAAGCTCGGTGACGACGATCGTCTCCTTCTCGGTCTTCTCGCTGACCTCGATGACGGCGCGGGCCCGCAGCTGAAGGGAGCCGCGTCCGGTCAGATAGGCATCCTGAATTCCTTTGCCGCCGTAGATGAACCCCGACGTCGGGAAGTCGGGTCCTTTGATCGTCTGCATCAACTGTTCAACCGTCAGGGCGGGATCGTTGAGGAGCTGGACCAGGCCGTCGATGAGCTCGCCGAGATTGTGCGGTGGAATATTCGTCGCCATCCCGACGGCGATGCCCGAAGAGCCGTTCATCAGCAGCTGCGGAATGCGTGTCGGAAGAACGGTCGGCTCGACCACCGATTCATCGAAGTTCGGGGTGAAATCGACCGTCTCCATATCGATGTCGGCCAGCATCTCCTCGGCGAGCTTGGTAAGCCGCGCCTCGGTGTAGCGGTAGGCCGCGGGCGGATCGCCGTCGATCGATCCGAAGTTTCCCTGACCATCTACCAAAAGGTAGCGGAGGTTGAAATCTTGCGCCATTCGGACCATCGCGTCGTAGACCGCCGCATCGCCGTGCGGATGGTATTTTTTGATCACCTCGCCGACGACGCCGGCCGACTTCGAATAACGGCGGTTGGAGAGAAGCCCTTCGCGGAACATCGCGTAGAGGATCCGCCGATGGACCGGCTTGAGGCCGTCCCGGACATCGGGCAAAGCGCGGCCGACGATGACGCTCATCGCGTAATCCATATAAGCCGACTTCATCTCGGTCTCAAGATTAACGGTGGTTCTCTGTTCGTCTACTGGCATCGTGACTCCTTAAAACAGGGGCGGGACAAGAGCGCCGGCGGGAATGGCCGGTGGAGGCATCCGCAGGCTCCTCCGCCTGTCCCAACCGATCTCGGCTTGTTCTGCCCGATCTCTTCCTAAATATCGAGGTTCTTCACTTCGGAGGCGTGCTGGTGGATGAACGCGCGTCGCGGTTCGACCTCGTCGCCCATGAGGACGGAGAAAACCCGCTCGGCCTCGACTGTGTCTTCCAGCTGGACCTGTAGGAGGGTGCGGCTCTCCGGATTCATCGTCGTCTCCCAGAGCTGGTTCGGATTCATCTCCCCCAAGCCCTTATATCGCTGAATCGACAGCCCCTTCTTTCCCCGCTCTAAAACGTGCTGGATGATCCCGGCGGCGGTCGGATATTCCTTCTCGCCGTCGGCGTCGGTCACCCGATAGGGCGGCTTTCCAAGCCCCAGCCGCAGCGGCGAGAGATTTCGAAGCTCTCGAAATTCCGGAGAGCCGACCAGCGCCTCATCGATCTTAATCAAGTGGGGCGCGCCGTTCTTCTGTATCTGGATCTCGATCCGGTTGGAGACATGCTCCTCATCCTGGCCGAGCGAAGAAGAAATGACATAGGTCGGATAGTACATCGCCCAGTAATTTTTGGCGACCTCGAGCAGCGCCTGGAGGCGCTTGGCATCCCGAAGGAGCTCCGGCTGCACCTCTTCATGTTGCGTCAAGGCGCGCAAGATCTCCGCGTCGATCTGCTTTCTCGCGAAGTGCTCAATGATCGCTTCGTAGGCCGCCAACTTCTTGAGCAGGGTCTTCACCCTCGCCCCGGAGAGCCACTCCTTGGACCCGTCCTGGTAGACCTGGACCTCTTCTCCGGCGATCCCAATGAGGTATTCACGCAGCGCCGCTTCATCTTTAATGTAACGCTCCGTCTTCCCCCGCTTGACCTTAAAGAGCGGCGGCTGGGCGATGTAGATATATCCCTTCTCGATCATCTGCGCCATTTGTCGGTAGAAAAAGGTGAGCAGCAGCGTCCGAATATGCGCCCCATCGACGTCGGCGTCGGTCATAATGATCACCCGATGATACCGCGCTTTGGCGATATCGAAATCGTCGACTCCGATCCCGCAACCCAGCGCGGTGATCAGAAGGCGGATCTCTTCGGAGGAGATCATCTTGTCGAACCGGGCCCGCTCGACGTTGAGGATCTTTCCCTTTAGCGGCAAAATCGCCTGGAAGCGGCGGTCGCGCCCCTGTTTGGCCGAGCCGCCGGCCGAATCCCCCTCCACCAGGTAGATCTCGCTTCGGGAGGGATCTTTCTCGGAGCAGTCGGCCAGCTTTCCGGGAAGGGAGCCGCCGTCGAGCGCGTTCTTTCGCCGAATCAGATCCTTCGCCTTGCGGGCCGCTTCGCGGGCACGGGCGGCGTTGAGCGCTTTGTCGACGATCTTCTTGGTGATCGAGGGGTTCTCTTCGAAGTATTCGGCGAGCGCTTCATTGACCGCCCCTTCGACGATCCCCTTCACTTCCGAATTACCGAGTTTTGTCTTCGTCTGTCCTTCAAATTGCGGGTTTGGAAGCTTGACCGAGACGACGGCCGTTAATCCCTCCCGGACATCTTCCCCAGTGACCGTCTCCCCATTCTTCAAGAGGTTGTTGGCCGCGCCGTAGGTATTGACCGTCCGGGTCAGCGCCGATTTGAATCCGACGAGGTGGGTTCCCCCCTCTTTCGTATTGATGTTGTTCGCAAAGGAGAAGAGGTTTTCCGAATAGCTGTCGTTGTATTGGACCGCCAGCTCGAGCATGATCCCGCCTTTCTCTTTCTCGACGAAGATCGGCTTGTGCAACGGGGTCTTGCTTTCATTGAGCATCTCGACGAACGAGAGGATCCCTCCCTTGTAGCAGAATTCCTGCTTCTTCTCGGTCCGCTCGTCTTCCAGGGTGATCAGCAGGCCCTTGTTGAGGAACGCAAGCTCTCGAAGCCGGGTCGCCAAGACATCATAGGAGAATTCGGTCTGCTCGAAGATTTGGCCGTCGGGCTTGAAGGTGATCTGCGTGCCGCGCTTTTTCGTTTTGCCGGTGACCTTCAACGGCGCCTGCGGCTTCCCCCGCTCATACCGCTGCTGAAAGACCGAGCCGTTCTGCTTGATCTCCATCTCGAGCCACTCTGAAAGCGCATTCACCACGGAGACGCCGACGCCGTGCAATCCGCCGGAGACCTTATAGGTCTCGTTATCGAACTTGCTTCCGGCATGCAGCACGGTGAGCGCCACCTCGGCGGCGGAGACCTTCTTATCGGGATGGAGGTTGGTCGGGATCCCGCGGCCGTTGTCGATTACGGTGACGGAATGGTCGATATGAATCGCCACTTCGATTTCGGTGCAAAATCCGGCCATCGCTTCGTCGACCGAGTTGTCGACAACCTCGTAGACCAGATGGTGCAATCCGTCCGGTCCGGTGCTGCCGATGTACATCGCCGGGCGCTTTCGGACCGCCTCGAGACCCTCGAGGATTTTGATCTTACCTGCATCGTATTCTGATTGTTTCGTTTCTTCTACCATCTTTATCTATTACCTCAACCTCGGTTTCTCTTTGACGGCGGTCGCTTACACCCGCATCGGCATGACCACCGCAAGAAACCCTTTTCCCTCTTCCTTGATCAAGCAAGGAGAGAGGGCATCTTTAAACTCAAGCGTCGCCTCTTCCCCTTCGAGCACGGAGAGGGCATCGAGAAGGTAGCGGGCGTTAAAGCCGGTGCTGAATCCCTCTCCGGTAAAAGAGGCGGTGACCTCTTCATCGGCCTCTCCCAGCTCGGGGTTATTGGAGCTGAGCTGAATCTTCCCTTTTTCGAGCTGGAACTTCACCGCATTGGTCTTCTCCCGGGCGAGGAGCGAAACGCGCCGCAGCCCTCCCTCCAGCGCTTCGCGATTGACGGAGACCCGCTTGTCGTTGCCGGCGGGGATGACCTGCCGATAATTCGGGTAGTTCCCTTCCATCAAACGAGAGGTGAGGATAAAGGTTCCCTGCCGGAAGACGAGTTGATTCTTGCCGATCGCCAACTCCGGCGCCCCGGACTCTCCCCCCTCGTCGAGCGCCCGTTTGATTTCCAGGATCGCCTTCTTCGGGATAATGATGTTCTGCTCGGGAAAATCGCCGGCGACCGAGATCGGCGCCTCGGCCAGAGAGAGCCGGTGTCCATCGGTTGCAACAAAACGGATAATCCACTTCTTTCCCCCGCCTTCTTCGAGTTGAACCTGAACGAGAATCCCGTTCAGGATATAACGGGCATCGTTCTCCCCCGACGCATAGAGGGTCCGTCGGATCAGATCCGAGAGGATCGCCGCATCGAGCGGGATCTTGGTCTCCGCATCCGAGTTCGGCGGGGTGGGGAATTCTTCCGGAGGAAGGCCAACAATTCGGAAGTGGCTTCGGCCCGACTGAATGGCGACCCAATTCTTCGGCTCGCTGGCAATCTCCACCTTTCCCTCCGGAAACTCCCGGACGATTTCATAGAGTTTGCGCGCCGAGAAGGTTAATCGTCCCGGCTCGACGATCTCCGCCGGGTAAGCCCCCTGAATTCCAATCTCCAGATCGGTTGCAAAAAGAGAGATTTTATCGCGCTGGGCCTCCATAAGGATGTGAGAGAGGATCGGCATCGTGTTCCGCTTTTCGACCACCCCTTGTACGCGTTGGATCCCGGTGAGCAACTCCCTTCGCTCGATTCTGATCTTCATCTCACTCCTCCTTCAGATTTTGGATCAAACTGTCGAGTGTCGTTTTAATGTTAAAATCCTCTCCCATTCCCTTCTCGACCTGTTTGCAGGCGTGGATCACGGTGGAGTGATCTTTACCGCCAAAGTGCTTTCCAATCTCAGGGAAGGAGAGGTTGGTCAGCTCCCTGCAAAGATACATGCAGATTTGACGCGGAACGACGAGGTTTTTGGTTCGCTTCTTCGATTTCAGCTCAATGAGCTTCATCTGAAAACGCTCCGCCACGGCGCGCTGAATGTCCTCGATGGTGACGACCCTTTTCTTATCCTGGATGGTGTCGCGCAAGACCCGCTTTGCCATCTCGACGGTGATTTCCTGGCCGGTCAGCGAACTGAAGGCGCCGAGACGGATCAGCGCTCCTTCCAACTCCCGGATATTCGTCTTGATGTGGGTCGCAAGGAGGAGCGCCACGTCATTTGGGAGCGGAATTCCCTCCGTTTCCGCCTTGCGACGGAGGATGACGATCTTCGTCTCCAAATCAGGCGGCTGAATGTCGGCAATCAGCCCCATCTCGAAGCGGGAGCGAAGGCGCTCTTCGATGTCGGACATCTCCTTTGCCGAGCGGTCGCTGGAGATGACCACCTGTTTGTTCGCTTCGTACAGGGTATTGAACGTGTGAAAGAACTCCTCTTGCGTCCTCTCTTTCCCGGAGATAAATTGAATGTCATCGATCAGCAGGGCGTCGACGTTCCGATATTTGTTTCGAAATTCAATCATCTTATCATAGCGGATCGAGTTGATGACATCGTTTGTGAACTGCTCCGAGGAAAGATAGACAATCCGAAGCTGAGGGTCTCTCGCATAGATGAAGTTGCCGATGGCGCTGAGCAGATGGGTCTTTCCCAGCCCCACACCCCCGTAGAGAAAGAGCGGATTATAAGAGGTGCCGGGGCGCTCCGCGACCTTCCGGGAGGCGGCATGCGCAAACTGATTGCTCGATCCGACCACAAAGGAGTCGAAATTATACCTCGGGTTGAGGCTTCCTCGACGCCGCTCCCGCTCCGGTGCTCCCGGATTCTCCTCTCCTGTCTTTTCATCCACAATGAAGGTGATCCGAAGTCCCTCCTCACCCAGCTCTTTCTCAAGCGTGCTTTGAATCAAGGCGTGATAATGCTCTTTGATCCATTCTCCAAAAAACCGGTTCGGGACCGCGACGTGAACCTCTTTTCCCGAAATAGAGATCAAGGAGGTCGGCTTTAACCAGGTCTCAAAGCTCTGCCGATTGATATGAGCTTCTACCTGCGAGAGGAGCTGCTTCCAGATGAGTTCTAGCTGCATCAGAGATTACCGGGAGTTACGCACATTTTATCAACAATTGTTAATTGCTAATTCCAAAAGAATTTCAGGAGCTTAAGGTGATGGACGAAGATGCTCACTGCAGAGGAACTGAATCGGGAAAAAATGCTGTCCCAATATATCAAATTAGACAAAATGAATCAAGCCATTTGTCAGTTCCCAAACGTCGTCCACATAGATATCCTCCCCATTACCGAACTGTTAATAAGCACTTCGGATCTTTATCAAGCAATTCGCCCCGCTTATTATTACTCCTAACAAATATTTTAGTTTCAAAAAACACAAATCAGTTTAGACTTGACAAGCTGGTCGAAATCGAAGAATATTGGGGTTTACTTATTGAAGATGAGGAGCGTGTATGTCTATTACATATCGCCAGCCAAGCAAACTGAGAAGAAACAGAACACATGGCTTTCTAAAAAGAATGTCGACTCCCAATGGTAGAAGGGTTATTAAAAACAGAAGAGCCAAAGGGCGAAAGCGGCTTTCGACCGCCTAAAGTCACGCTCAAACGGCTGACACGACCGGAAATCCGCAACGTCTTTGAGAAGGGAAGAAAAGTTTTATCATCCGCTTTTGTCCTTTTTTTCATTGAGAGTCGCGCGTCGACACCCCCTTCTTATTCGATCCAAGTTAAAAAGAAGCTGGGAACAGCGGCGGAGCGCAATCGGACGAAGCGGATCTTTAGGGAGGCCCTCCAGCGTCACAAGCTTCTTTTAAAGGGGTATCAGCTCATCCTGATTCCCCGCTCCGACTCAAAAGGAATCGGTCTCAACGATGCGGTTGATCAGGTAATGAAAATTTTTTTAGGAATGCAAAGAAAAAAATAATGTCCTTTGCATATATTCTCCTCATCCGATTTTATCGGAAATGGATCTCGCCTATATTTCCACCAGTATGTCGGTTTTACCCGACCTGTTCATCCTATTCTCTTGAGGCGGTTGAACGTCATGGCTTTTTCATCGGTCTTGTGATGACGTTAAAGCGCCTCGTTCGCTGTCATCCCTTCTGTCCGGGTGGCTACGACCCGGTGAAGTAAATAGCTTATTAAATTTAGAAAGCCAGAATTCAATCTATGGAAAAGCGTCTTATCGTGTTTTTAATTCTTTCGTTAGGGATCATCTTTGCCTATCCTTATTTTCTCGAACGGATGGGAGGTCCTACTAAACCGGCCCCCGAGGTGCTCAAAGAGGTGCCGACACGGACTCCGATCGAAGAGCCGACTTCCCCACAGCCCCGCTCTTCAGCAGAGACACCCCCCGTCAGCGAGGTCAAGGCGAAGGAGAAGGTTATTGAGAGTGATCTCTACCGGGTGGTCCTCTCGAATGTAGGAGGGGTCATTAAGGAGTGGCAACTCAAAAAATATATAAAGAAAGATCCATCGGGGGAACGGGCACCGATCGAGCTTGTACCGAAAGAGGCAAAAACCTTCCCATTGACATTGATCAGCCCGGAGGAGCCGGTCGGGTCTCGGCAGATCTATACGCTCGACGAGCGTCCGACGGAGTTAAACCCGCAGAAACCCCAAGAGGTCGTCACCCTCAGCTTCGTCGGAGCGGACGGGCACAAGATTCAGAAAAGCCTCACCTTTCACCATGATAGCTACTTGGTCGATCTCCAGGTCACGCGTGAGGGCTATTCCCAGCCTTACGACCTCTCACTTGGAACCAACTTCGGAATCGAAGATTGGGGTCAGGAAATTGGAGGAAGCGTCGGTTCGATCAGCTTAGTGAATGGGGAGGTCTTCAAGGAAAAAGAATCTAAGATTACCGATTCGGTGACCCATGAAGGCGCTTTGGCCTGGACGGGAATGCAGGACAAATACTTTTTAAGCGCCTTGGTTGTCAGAGGTCCGGATCAGCCGAGCACCGCTATTGTTAAGAAAGAGGGAGAGAAGCAGATTCGGGTCGATTTAAAGCTCCCATCGGCACAAGCGGACCAGAAAAACCTGGCCCTTTATGCCGGTCCGAAAGAGTATGATCGCTTGGCCAGCCTTGGTGTCCACCTTGAAGAGTCAATCGATTTCGGTTGGTTCATCGTCGGAAGTTGGCTTCCCGTTCGGCTGGTTGCGAAACCGCTCTTCTATATCATCCGCTTTTTCTATCAATTTAGCCATAATTATGGGGTCGCAATTATCCTTGTGACCGTTTTGGTGAAGGTTCTCTTTTTCCCGGTCACCCGTAAGAGCCTTGTGTCCATGAAAGAGATGGCAGCCGTCCAGCCAAAGATCAATGCCATTCGAAAAAAGCATGCGGCAGACCGGACTCGGATGAATCAGGAGTTGATGAACCTTTATAAGGAACATAAGATCAACCCCGTCGGGGGCTGCCTCCCGATGCTTGTTCAAATACCTGTATTTGTTGCACTATTTAATATTTTATATAACACGATCGACTTAAGACAGGCCCCTTTTATCCTCTGGATTCATGACCTTTCAGATAAAGACCCCTACTATATACTTCCTATTATTATGGGGGTCAGCATGTTCTTCCAACAGTTGACCCAACCGACCACGATGGATCCGACGCAGGCAAAAGTCATGCTCTTCCTTCCTGTGATCTACACTTTTTTCTTTCTTAATTTCCCTTCCGGATTGGTTCTTTACTGGCTCGTTAATAATCTGCTGAGCATCGGCCAGCAATATTTAATGAAACGGGAAGGGCTGACGCTGCA
The DNA here is from genome assembly GCA_016200325.1 of Candidatus Manganitrophaceae bacterium. Taxonomy (NCBI): domain Bacteria; kingdom Pseudomonadati; phylum Nitrospirota; class Nitrospiria; order Candidatus Troglogloeales; family Candidatus Manganitrophaceae; species Candidatus Manganitrophaceae bacterium. The sequence goes on along the minus strand of JACQEZ010000011.1, from coordinate 389,039 downwards.
GAGGGGGGGAAATGAAGCAACCTAAGAGGAAAAATGAGAAGGCGAGCAGGGGAAGATGACACCATCTGCGCCATCTCAACTGCTGTAGGTCTCGCAGGGATCGGCGTGGTCCGCGTCAGCGGCGAAAAAGCCTTTCAGGTTGTTCAACCCCTCTACCGGGGAAAAGGTCTTCTCTCCGAATTTACCAGTCATACCGCCCACTTCGGTCATGTAGTCAATCCCGCCACACAGACGTTGATCGATGAAGCCCTTTTTCTCGTTATGCACGGACCGCGAACGTATACCACCGAAGACACCGTTGAGATTCAGACCCACGGTAACCCACTGATTTTAGAGAAAATTTTGTCTATTTTGCTTTCACAGGGTGCGCGACTTGCTTCCCCGGGAGAGTTTACACGGCGCGCATTTCTCGCTGGCAGGCTCGATCTGGCTCAAGCGGAAGCGGTAATAGAAGTCATTACTTCTCAAAACTGGGGCCACCATGCGTGGGCACTCAACCAACTCAGGGGAGATCTTTCAAAAAAGATCATTCAGCTCCGTGAGTGCTTACTTGGGATCGTTGCTCAGATTGAGGCATCGATCGACTTCTCTGAAGAAGGGATTACCTTCTCCTCCGCCGAGCAGATGTTCAAAGAGATTCAGCAGGTCTCAAGCGAGGTAGACAAAATCCTCTCGAGTTATGCAGAGGGGAGAAAGATCCAGGATGGTTTCAACCTGGTGATCGCCGGACGTCCCAATGTTGGCAAGTCGAGCCTTATGAACCTCCTGCTTCAAGAAGATCGGGCCATCGTCACCCCGGTGCCGGGAACCACCCGTGATCTGCTGCAGGAGAGGCTCCAGCTGGATGGACTGGTCCTTCAGTTAACCGATACGGCCGGCTATCGAGAGACCGACGATCCGATTGAGGCGGAAGGGGTTCGGCGCGGCGCCAACGCGATTAAGAATGCCGATTTGGTCCTGTGGGTCATTGATGCGAGCGAGCCCTGCCGCCCGGAGGACGACCTTTTATCGAGTCGTCTTAGAGGAGTACAGAAATTAATCGTTCTGAACAAGGTTGACTTGGTCCGAAGATTTGATTTCACTGCATTTGAGAAGGATCATCCAGAAACACAAATTTCACTTTCAACCATTACGAAAGCAGGCGTTGAAACGCTGAAGAAAGAGGTCATACATCTCCTTTCTCATCAACCGGAGCACGAGCGTCCAATCGTTGCCTTGCTTCGGCATAAAAATGCGTTAGAGTCGGCTGCACGCGCGTTAAAGCGGGCAGAGGAAACCGCTGAAAAGAAAGCCTCGTGGGAGTTTTTAGCGGCCGATTTACGAGAGGCCCTCGATGCACTGGGTGAAATTGTCGGTGAGACCACCACAGACGAAATTCTCGATCAAGTTTTTAATCAGTTCTGTATTGGAAAATAATGGATGTTCCACGTGGAACATAAGGGGCAGACAGATGAACAAATGGGATATTATCGTTGTCGGCGCAGGACACGCGGGGTGTGAGGCGGCGCTTGCGGCGGCTCGGATGGGGGCTCAAACACTCCTCTTTACATTAAAAATGGATAATATCGGACAGATGTCGTGTAATCCCGCCATTGGTGGAATCGCAAAGGGGCATTTAGTTCGTGAAATTGATGCGCTGGGGGGAGAAATGGCCCGAGCGATTGATCGTGCCGGCATTCAATTCAGGATGTTAAACACCCGAAAAGGACCGGCGGTCCGAGCGCTGCGCGCTCAGGCTGATCGCTCGATTTATCATTCCGTAATGACAGACGTTCTCCTTAACCAGCCGAATCTAACCGTTTTGGAAGGGATGGTCGATGAACTGGTGGTGAAAGAGGGCAGAGCGGTCGGCGTGATTGTCTCAGATGGAACCCGGTTTTATTCTTCAGCGGTCATATTGACGACAGGAACCTTCCTAAGAGGACTGATCCACATCGGCATGCGTCGTTTTGCTGCCGGGCGGATCGGTGAGGCCCCCTCCGAGAAAGCATCACAGAGTCTCCTAAAGCTCGGTTTTACATTAGGACGTCTGAAGACCGGCACACCCCCCAGATTAGACGCAGAAACGATAGATTACAGCCAACTGCAACCTCAGTATGGCGATGAGCCTCCTCTTCCTTTCTCTTACTCAACAGAGCGGCTCCAGGTGGACCAACTTCCCTGTCACCTAACCTATACGAATGAAAAGACACATGAAATCATAAAGGCCCATCTGGGAGAGTCCCCCCTTTATTCCGGGGTGATCACCGGCGTCGGCCCGCGTTACTGTCCCTCCATCGAAGATAAAGTCGTTAAGTTTTCAGACCATCCGCGCCATCAGGTCTTTTTAGAGCCGGAGGGAAGAGAGACGAATGTCGTCTATCCCAATGGGATTTCGACCAGCCTCCCTGAAGAAGTACAGCTCGAGTTTATCCAAACGATTCCAGGCCTGGAAAAGGTTAAGATGGTACGCGCCGGCTATGCCATCGAGTATGATTATGTCCCACCGGTCCAGCTTCACCCAACGCTTGAGACCAAACCGGTCTCCGGGCTCTATCATGCCGGCCAGATTAACGGCACTTCCGGCTATGAAGAGGCCGCGGCCCAAGGGATCATGGCTGGAATCAATGCTGTCTTAAAGCTTCGAAATTTATCCCCACTGATTCTGGATCGATCAGACGCCTATATCGGCGTATTAATTGACGATTTGGTGACCATGGGAACGGAGGAGCCCTACCGTATGTTTACCTCCCGCGCCGAGTATCGGCTTCTTTTGAGACACGATAATGCAGACTTACGATTAATGGAGAAAGGCTACGGAGTCGGGTTATTAAGAGAAGCGCAATACCAAAAATATCTTTCCAAACAAGAGCGGCTTTTACAAGAGCGAAAGTGGCTGGAGGAGACGCAGCTTAGGATGGTACCCGACGCGGCGGCGATTTTATCGTCGGCCGGAATAGAGCGGGTTCTCCCCTCTACCTCGCTTGCCCAATTTCTCAAGCGGCCGGAAGTTGACTACGCCCAGCTTATCTCTTGGTTTCAGCTGGAAGCGCAGACCGATCCCAGCATTGCCGACGAGATTGAGATTCAGATCAAATACGACGGCTATATTCAACGAGAGCTGGCCCACGTCGCTCGATTCAAGCAGATGGAGGGGAAAAGAATTCCTGAAACGTTTGACTATGACGCCGTCCTCGGTCTCTCGCGGGAGGTCCTCGAAAAATTAAAAAAGGTGCAACCGCGCTCGCTCGGCCAAGCATCGCGCATTTCAGGGGTGACCCCCGCAGCGATCTCCATTCTCATGCTGGCCCTGGAGCGTCGCCGACGAAAAGAGAGCGGGCCGTCGCGCGATCTGCGGGAAGGGGGCGAGGCGATTGCCCGCTGACTTCCACTCACGATGGAGAGCGTCCCCTGAATGAAGAAGGGAAAACCGTGCTCCTCCGGGGGGCCGAACGGCTCGGCATCGCACTCTCCCAAAAGCCGGTAGACCAGCTGGCGGTCTATCTCGATGAGCTCGTCCGATGGAATCGGCGGGTGAATCTGACCGCGCTGCGCAGCGATCGCGACATTGTGATTAAGCACTTCCTCGACTCCCTGACGCCTCTCTCTTTTCTTCACCCCTCCCCGAATGAACGCTGGATCGATATCGGAAGCGGCGCCGGTTTTCCCGGCCTGGTTCTCAAGATTGCCTCTCCTCACATTCAGATGACGCTCGTGGAGGCGACGGGAAAGAAGGCGGCCTTTCTTCATCACCTGGTCGGACTCTTGGGACTGACGGGGGTGACGGTGATTCAGGACCGCCTCGAACATCTCCGCGGGCCGAAATACGAGAAGCAGTTCGATCTCCTCCTCACCCGGGCCGTCGCCGCTGAGGGGATTTTGTCGGCGGGTCCGGCATTGGTTCGGGCGGGCGGAGCGCTCCTCCTTTTTCAAGGGGCTGCCGATCGCCCAAGCTGGGAAGCGCGCCTTCATCCCCACCCGGGGTTGACGCTGAAAGCGGTTTTTCCGATCACCCTCCCCTTCGCCGAGGAAGCCCGATCGTTGGTTCTTCTGACGGTGGCGGAAGGAGGGTTTTGCCCGACCGGACGGCTTCCCTTCCAGGATGGAATATGTTAGGATAACGCATTTTCTTCGGTTCAGTATGGGTGACAGATTAAGACCGTCATGGGAAAGATCATCGCAATTGTGAATCAGAAAGGGGGGGTCGGCAAGACGACCACCGCCATCAACCTGGCCGCTTCCTTGGCGGTCGCCGAGAAGAAAGTGCTGTTGATCGATCTCGACCCGCAAGGAAACGCAACCAGCGGGATGGGGGTCTCGCGCCAAGGTCTCTCCGGAAGCGTTTATGATCTTCTCATCGGCCGCAAGGGGCTGTCCGACCTGATCGTCTCCTTTGAAGTTCCCTGGCTCAGTCTCGCTCCGGCCGATATCGATCTCGTCGGCGCCGAGGTGGAGCTCGTCGGGATGGATGGCCGAGAACAGATTCTAAAAGAACGGCTGAAAGGAGCCGAAGAAAATTTCCAATTCATCATCATCGACTGTCCCCCGTCGCTCGGCCTGCTGACGTTGAATGCCCTCACGGCGGCCCACTCTCTTCTCATCCCGATGCAGTGCGAGTATTACGCGATGGAAGGGCTGGCCCACTTGATGAACACCTTTCAGCTGGTTCGACAGTCGCTCAACCCCTCTCTCGAGATCGAAGGGATTTTATTGACCATGTTCGACGGTCGGAACAATCTCAACAATCAGGTTCAAGTAGAAATCCGATCGCATTTCGGCGATCAGGTTTTCCAGAACACGATTCCTCGGAACATTACCCTTGCCGAGGCGCCGAGCCATGGCAAGCCGGTGGTCTTCTACGATGCGGTCTCAAAGGGAGCGCAAGCCTATCTCGCGCTCGCCAAGGAGGTGATGGAACGTGCAGCAGCCGCGTAAAGCGCTCGGCAAAGGGCTCGGACTCGGAGCGTTGGTCCCGCCGGCACCCCCAGTCGAGCCGGCGAAAGGGGAGGTTCGGGAGATCGCCATCGGAAAGATCATTCCGAATCGGTATCAGCCCCGGCAGCATTTTGATCCCGACGCGCTGGCCCAACTGGCCGCCTCACTGAAGAGCCACGGGCTCATCCAGCCGATCACCGTCCGGAAGGAAGAGAACGGACAGTTTGAGTTGATCGCCGGCGAGCGTCGTTGGCGCGCGGCGCAGCTGGCCGGGTTCTCCGTCATTCCGGCCCTTGTGAAGACGGTCCGGGAGCAGGAGTTGATGGAGTGGGCGCTCCTCGAGAACGTTCAGCGGGAAGATCTCAATCCGATTGAAAAAGCCCAAGCCTATGCCCGGCTGACCTCCGAGTTTTCTCTGACACAAGAAGCGATTGCCGGACGGATGGGGATCGATCGCTCATCGGTGGCGAACTTTCTTCGCCTTCTGCAACTTCCCGAAAAACTCTGGGGAGCGATTGCAAACGGCACCGTGACCATGGGACATGCCAAGGCCCTTCTTTCCTTGGAGCGGAAGGAGGACCAACTCCGCCTCGCCGAGGAGATTCAGTCGAAGGGCTGGTCAGTCCGGCAGGTCGAGGCGATCGTTCAAAAACTGAAGGGAGAGAAGCGGGCCGAAGGGACCCAAGCGCGCGAGATCTCTTCCCCCGAGGTTGCAGAGCTGGAGGGTCGGCTGCGTCAGGCGCTCGGAACGAAAGTTCGCTTGGCGCATCATGGGAAAAAGGGAGAGATCCGGATCGAGTATTATTCCCTGGAAGACCTGGATCGGCTCCTCGAGAAGCTGACGGGGACGGAATAAATCGCTAAACCGTGAGGAGATCTCACACAGATCTCCTCCAGGCAGAGGAGGAGTTATGTTGAGAAGAGACGAGAAGGAGAAGGTCACGCAGAGTGATGAGATTATCGCATTCCTCGGTAAAGGGACCGAATTTAAGGGGATGCTCACCTACAACGGCACAGTCCGGATCGATGGACAAGTTGAGGGCGAGATCATTACCCAGGGAAAGCTGGTGGTCGGCGAGACAGCGGTGCTTCAAGCGGAGATTACCGCCGGCACGGTGATCTGCGGCGGGAAAATCACCGGGAATATCCGGGCCACCCAGCGAGTCCATCTTCTTGCCAAAGCGACCCTTAACGGCTCGGTGACGACCCCGAACCTGATCATTGAAGAGGGGGTCCACTTCAACGGAAAATGCGAAATGTTACGGGACGATGCCAGCACGGTGGAGAATCGACCCCTACAGGCCGTGGGACATGAGTCAAATGGGGGCTAGGGGTTGAGCGGAAGTCAAAAAAAGGTCGTCGTTGGAATGAGTGGAGGGATCGACTCCGCCGTCACCGCCGCCCTGTTAAAAGAGGCCGGCTATGACGTGATCGGCGTCACCCTCACCCTCTGGAAAGAAGAAGGCGATGAGGAGAAGCGGTGGCAGGATCGCTCCTGCTGCAAGGTCGGACTGGCGCGCCATGTTGCCAAGCTTCTCTCCATCCCGCACCATGTCATCGACTTCCAGGAAGAATTCCGCGCCGAAATCATCGACGACTTCTGCGATGCCTATCTGACCGGCCAGACCCCGAATCCTTGTGTCCGCTGCAATGAGCGAATGAAATTCGGCCGCCTCCTCGATGTCGCCCGGGAGCTGGGGGCCGACCTCCTCGCCACCGGCCACTACGCCCGGATCATCCACCGGCCGGCGCAAGCCCGGTACACCCTTTCCAAGGGGAGCGATTCTCAAAAAGACCAGAGCTATTTTTTATACCGGCTCAGCCAGACGCAGTTGGCGGCCACCCTCTTTCCACTCGGGGGAATGCGAAAGGAAGCGGTCTACCAGAAAGCGGCGGCCCTCGGTCTCCCGTATGAAGAGGTCTTAGAGAGTCAAGAGGTCTGCTTCGTCACACAGAAAGATTACCGGGTGTTCCTCACGGAGAACCGGCCCGAGGCGAAGGCCCCCGGAAAGATCGTCACGGAATCGGGAGAAGTGCTCGGCGAACATGCCGGGGTCGCCTTTTACACGATCGGCCAGCGCCGAGGATTGAATGTCGCCATGGGGGAGCGGATCTATGTCACCCGACTCGACCCAGAACGCCGCGAGGTAGTCGTCGGGTCGGAGGAGTCGCTCCTTCGACGGGAGGTCCTCGCCGATCGTCTGGTGTGGGGGGGAATGGACCGTCCCGAAGGACCGATTCGTGTAGAGGCGAAGATCCGGTATCGCTCCCCCGCAGGGGAGGGAATCCTTTTTCCGCTCGACGGCGGGCGGGTCCGGGTCTCTTTCGACGCTCCTCAACGCGGTGTCACGCCGGGACAGTCGATTGTCTTTTACCACGGGGACGAAGTCATCGGCGGCGGCTTGATCGCGCCGACCGAGGCGGCACCTTAAAAACAATGGCCCTTTCGCTCGTCTCACCGTCTCACCGGTTTATTCAGACCTTCTAAATCCTCCGAATCTTAAACGGACGGATATACCCTTCCGGATCGCCCGGATCAAACGAAATGCCATCGAACAGGAGCTCCTTCTTATACTCCTCCCTCGGCACCGGGGATTCCAAGCGCTTGCGCCGCCTCCCGATATCAGACGGCGGTTTTCTCATCTTTTCCCTCTCTCCAAGGGGGTTTCCATATCGACCCTCAGAATCATCCCCATAAAAAAACAACGGCCCTGCGTCATGACCACGCAGGGCCGTTAAATTTCTCGTGGCGTCATCTGACCGCCATCATCGCCGGTTTTTTGGACTCTTCCTCCACCTGTTTTTCCCGGAGGATCGTGCTGCCGCTGGTCATTTGACAGCTGCCGTTAAATTGCGCCCCGTCTTCGATCAGAAGAGAGGGGGTGATGAGATCTCCCGTAAAGACCGAGGAACGAAGAAGCTGAATCTTCTGGTGTGCGGTGATCTTTCCGGTCACCCTGCCGCCGACCACCACGGTATCTCCTTCCACCTCGGAGGTGATGACCGCCCCCTCGCCTAAGATGATGCTTCCTTTTACCGTAATTTTCCCATCGATTTTCCCATCGATTCGGCCCGATCCCTCGAAGCTGACATTTCCCTTGATCTCGACATTCTTTCCCATATAGATGATGATGTCGTCACTGGGCCGCTTGCCATTCTCTTCTTTCCCATTTCCGAAGACCGCCATATCTCCTCCCCCTCCGACACGAATAATCTGTGATCTGTACCTCGGAAAGTATAGCTGATGATCTGAATTTGTCTAGGGTCTTCTGGATCACTGTTTCCCGAAAGCGCAGCGCCATTCCAGCGCGGTGTTTCGCTGCTTTAGGGCGGCGGCGTGCGATCGGACGGCACCGTCGAAGGTCGGGTGGGGGTGCGCTCTTCTTCGATCAGGACCGTTCGCTTGATCCGGCGCTCATTCCCGGCGGCGTCGACGGCGAGGACGATGATCTCGTTGCGTCGGGCCGGAAGCGGGATCTCGTTCGCGATGAATGCATTGCCGCTCACCTCGGCCGCAATTCCGTTGACCGTCACCTTTGCGGTCGGATCGTCGATCGTTCCACGCACGGTGATCGAGTGGAGATGCAAGGTCGCCTGCTCCGCCGGAAAGGTGACGGTGATTTCCGGGGGGGTCGTATCGCGCACGACGGTCAGCGCCTGTTCGGCCCTGTTTCCGGCGAGATCTTTTGCAGAGAGGACGATCCGATTCTCCCCTTCAACCAGCGGAAGGTCGGTCACGAAGGCGCTTCCATTCAGAGAAAGGGGCCGGCCGTTCAGCGCGGCCTCGGCGAGGGTTCCCTCATCAGTAATCTTCCCCGCGATTTGAATCTTTCGTTCGCGGGTGATGGTCCGGTCGGCCGGGGTGGTCAGGACGATCTGCGGGGGAAGGTCATCGAGCCGCGCCTGCCAACGAAGGGTCCCCGTGTTGCCGGCCGCATCGGTGGCGGTGAGGGTGAGCAGGTTCGCCCCCGGGACCAGGACCACCGGGTAGCGGAACGACCCGTTTTCGATCGGCACAGCGGCGCCGTTCAGGGTAAAGCTGGCGATCGGACTTCGATCGGTCACACTTCCGGAAAGGATGATCGGTGAAGCCGACAAGAAGCTCCCGCTCAAAGGCCGTTCGATGGTGATCACCGGGGAACGGGTGTCGAGAACGACGCGGACCGTCGAGAGTCGGCTGTTACCGGCGGTGTCGGTGGCGGTGAATCGGAGAAAATTCTCCCCCTCGTTCAACATCAAGACGGTTTTAAACTGAGACCGCTCGGTGCGCTCCTTATCGATCAGCGAAACGGGGATTTCATTAATCGCAACCGAGGCGAGTGCCCCCCCCGGGTCGGCGGCGGTTCCCATCACGGAGAGGGTCGGCTCGTTTGTGTAGGCTCCCGCTGTCGGTTGGACGATCTGAAGCTCGGGGAGGCGGGTGTCGCGGACGACGACCCGGTTCATCCGAGCGGTGTTGCCCGCCGGATCGACCGCCACCAATTCGAATCGATTCTCCCCCTCCACCGTTAATGGAAAACTCTCGGCGAATTCACCGGCCGCCGTCAACGCAATCGGCTTTCCGTTGATCCGCACCGCCGCGGTTCCGGAGATCGGATCGACCACGCGGCCGGCGAGACGGATCAAAGCCGATCCAACCGGTCGGTCGTCGGCAGGCGAGGTCAGGACAAACTGCGGCGGGGCATTGTCGAGAAAGATGCGCCGTTGTAGTGTCGCGCTATTCCCGGCCGGATCGGTGGCCGAGAGCGACAAGGTGTTCTCCCCGACCTCGAGTGGAATCTCCGCTGAGAAATGATTCTCTTGTACCGCCACCGGATTTCCGTTAATGAAGAGCGAGGTGATCGGCGCCGCATCTTGAATCTGGCCGGTGACCGTCACCGGGGAGGTTGCCACGCTGGCGTTGGGAGAGGGCTGACGGATCTCGATGGCCGGAGGGGCCGTGTCGCGCACCACGTCGAAAGGAGGATAGGCGGTCTGATGGCCGACCGTGTCGGTCGCGACAATCTCGATCCGTGTTTTCCCCTCCCGCGTCAGCGGCACCTCGACCGAGAAGCGCTCCCCGCTTGGACCGGGGGTGAGAGAGACCGGACTTCCGTTGAGCGTGACGGCGGCGATGGCGGCGGCGACCTGCTCCACCTTCCCCGAGACGGTCACGGTGGAGGCTTTCGTGAAGACGCCCGGCGCCGGGGTGACGTTGCTGATTTGAGGGCCGCGGGTGGCGCGGGTCACCAGGATCTCTTTTGAGGCGATATTTCCGGCCTCATCGATCGCCTCGACTTTGATCTTGTTCGACCCTTCATTGGCGAGTGGAAAGATGACGCTGAACTCGCCGTTGGCATGGGGAAACTCCATTCCGTTAATCCGGATCGATCGGATCGACGTGGTGGCGTCGGTTGCACGCCCGGCCAGCCGGACCGCTTGGTCCTTGACGAGCGGGCTGCCGCCGGGAGAGGTGAGGGTCAGCTCCGGCGGCGTGGTATCGATGGTGAAGTGACGGGTCAACTCCGTCTTGTTTCCGGCGCGGTCTTCAATCGAGGCGGTGAGTGTATATTTTCGGTCGCCGAGGGTAATGGTCTTTGTCGCCTGTCCCGAGACGAGGGTGAAGACCGGGGAGAGATCGACCCGGTTCAGGAGGATTTTGAGCCGGTCGGGCCGAACCTGAGAGAGGGTGTCGGCAAATAGAAAGGAGAGGGGAAGAACCTTGGTCGACAAGACCGCCCCCTCATGCACCGAGTCGAGAGAAAGGCTCGGCGGACTCTTATCAATCCAGACGGAGACGGCAACCCGGCCTTCGTTTCCCGCCCGATCGACGGCGATCCCCTGAGCGAGCTGGTTTTCCCCTTCTCCGGTGAGAAGGATCGGCGGGGTGACCGAGGCAAGCCCGGAGAGGTCGTCGGCCCCTTCGAAAGAGACGGTGACGTTGGTCCGATGCCATCCGAATTCGTTCGGCGGGGGCGAGACGATGGCCTTGATCCGCGGAGGGGTATGGTCGATTTGGAAAATCTGTTGTTGCTGCGCTTCCCGATTTCCGGCGCGATCGACGGCATAATACCGGAGGGTCCGTTTTCCGTCGCCGGAAAGAGGGAGGGGAACCGAGCGCGGCTCGGATGTCGAAGGATGCGCGTCAAGGCGGAGAAGAACCTCCGGATCTTCTCCGAGCTGATAGTGGACCTCGGCGACACCGGACCCGCCTGCCCGATCGGTCACCTCCAGACGGGTCTCCCGCGACCATCCCGACGCATTCGGCAGGGTGGTCGGCGCAAGGCGGCTTTCGGGCGGGGTCGCGTCGACCTGGAAGGCAACCCGCGCTTCGGCTCGGTTTTCCGCCGCATCGGCGATGGAGACCAATAGAGTGTAAGAGCCGTCTGCGAGCGAATCGGCGCGTGAGTCGGCCGGTGAATCGATAAGATAAGTGGCCTCCTCTTCACCGACCCGGAAGGACGATGTGATCTCTTTACCATTCAAAAGGGCCCGGAAGCTCTCTCGCCGGATGCCGGCCGTCGCGTCGCTATACCGAATGCGAATAGCAGGTTTCGTCTCCCGCGTTAGGAGGCCGTCGGCCGGAGAGAGGATCGACAATTGGGGCGGGACCGAATCGGCGCCGACGATGTGGACCGTCAGCTTCCCGCCGCGCTTCCCTTTTAATTTGACCTTCACGGTGTTCTTGCTCTGGAGTGTCACCGCTTTCTCAAAAAAAGGGGCCTTGGGGTCGAGCCGGGTCGGTTTCATAATGGAGACGCCGTTTACTTGGATTTCCCATCCGCTGGCCCGCTCGGCCGGTGGGTCCGACGCTTCGTTGGAGATCTGGAGGGTATAGGGCGCCCGCGGGTCGTTGACGGAAAAGGTGTTCTCGACAAAGGCCGGCTCTCCCTCTTCCCGCGTGTAGATTTTTTCGAAGGGGATGAATTTACCGGCGGCGTGAGACCGGGAGGGGAAGAAGAAAAGGAGGAAGATTAAAAGGACGAGCGCCGACCGTGTCCAATGAAGGGTCCGGTCGCGCGTCGGATCGTCGTCTTCTCTCATGATTGAACCCCTCTTTTCATCTGGAGCCGAGCGCATTTTAATCACCTTTACATCATCGAATGTTGACGATGGCCGAGCCGCGCCGATCGGCGCGGCGGGGACAATCCGGCTCACCGCGTCCCTTTTACGCGTCGTCCCTTTGACGCCATCGGGGTTGGAGGGGAGTGAAGAAGATGGAGAAAAAACTGATGAACCTGTTTTGTATGGCGCGCATAATCGGCGAGAAGATGGTCGGCCGCCGTTTGATCCCGTTCGTCGGCATAGCCGAGCCGGAGGGCACAGGCGCGGAGCTCCTTGGGGGCGGCCGGCAGCAGATGCGTCTGGGCATCGTTTACCATCTGAAGCTTGTTTTCCAGATCTCTTAAAAAGAGATAGGCCTCCCGCAGCGTCGTATATTCCGCTTCGGTGAGCAGTTTCGATCGATAGAGTTTCCCAAGCGCTTTGATCGTATTGCGCTCGCGGATCGCAACCCGTTTTGCTCCAAAGCCGACCTGAAGCGATTGCACAATAAATTCGATCTCCCGGATCCCTCCTTTTCCGAGCTTCACATGACGCTCCGTCTCCTGCGCAGCCGCTATCTTCTCGTCGATCCGGCCTTTGAGCGCCAAGACTTCGCGGAATCCACGGGAGCCGAACGGCTGGCCGAAGACAAAGGGAAAGGTACTTTTCAGAAAGTGTAGACCCAGCCGCCGGTCGCCTCCGGCCGGCCAGGCCTTCACCAACGAGAGCCGCTCCCAAGTCTCCCCCCGGGTGGCATAGTAACGGCGGTAGCCTTGAAGCGATTGGGCGATCGGTCCCTTCTCCCCTTCGGGGCGGAGCCTTAAATCGACCCGGTAGACCGAGCCTTCCCCGCTCACCGTATTGAGGGCGGCGGTGATCTCCTGTGCAAGCCGCCTGAAGTAATCAGCATTCGAGATACGGCTTGCCGGGTCTTTCGCTCTTCCCCGCGTTTTGCCGGCGCGGGTCGCATAGAGATAGAGGAGGTCGACGTCCGAGCTGAAGTTGAGCTCCCCGCCGCCGAGCTTCCCCATGCCGATCACCACAAAGCCGATCCGGCGGCCTTTCCCCGAGCGCTCTCGACGAATGGGGGGACCGTATCGCTGGCGCAACGCCCGATCGCAGACGGCATAGGCGTTTTGAATCAAGAGGGTCGCCAGATGGGAGAGGTCTTCCAAGGTCTCCTCGACCGACGCCTCCTTCAGCAGGTCGCGGACGGCGATGCGGAGGATCTCCTTGCGCTTGAAGATCCGAAGGAGATCCAGCCGCGCCTGCTGCGTCTTCAACGCCTTTAAAGATTGGGAGAGCTCGCGCGTCCGTGCGGCGTCCCGCTTTTTGCAAAGGATCGCCGGATCGAAAACCCAGTAGAGATATTCCGGATTACGAATCAGGATGTCGGAGAGAAAGGGGCTCGCCCCGAACACCTTCGCCGTCCGGATGAGGGTCGCCGGATCGTCGCGAAAATAGGAGAGGAGCTGCGTTTTGCTGAAGGCGGCCCGCATCAATCGCTCGAGGTCATTCAGCGCCCGGTCCGGCTCGGGGGTCTGCGCGAGGGTTTGCAGCAGTTCATCGAGGATATCGGCCAGAAGGGCGCGCGCCCGCGGCTCATCCGCGATGAGCTGAAGGTTCATGTCGGCCTTCTTGATCTCCTCGAAACCATACGGCGCCAGCAATGCGGTGACCTGCTCGACACTCAACTGAGGGGCGAGCAGGAGGGATTTGCCGCTGAGCGGTGCGGCCGGCGCTCCTTTTGGATTGTTCGTCGACACTGCTCCTCACGGAAAAAGGGGCTTAATCGACCGGAATTATACCTCCCCTTCGACCGATCCGCAATCTTTTCCGAGACTGCGTTTGAGGAGTGGGCGCTCATTCTGTATAATGACACCCAGGACTCATTACGAATAGATGAAAGGCGCGTTCTGCAGTGGGCTTGCAAGAGGTCGAGGCGGCATTGAGGTCCCTCTGTCCGGAGGGGGAGGAACTGCAGGCGTTCCTCTCTCGGATGGACCCAGACTATTTTACCCTCTATTCCCCTGCCGAAATTGCCGACCACATTCGGATGGCCGCCAGCCTCACCCCCGCCGTCCCGGGGGCTGTTAAAATCATCTCTAAGCAGACCGACACGTTCGAGTTCACCGTCGTCGCATTCGATTACTTTTCGGAGTTCTCGATCCTTTGTGGTCTGATCGCCTCCTTCGGCCTCAATATCCAGGCGGGGAATGTCCATACTTTTTCAGACGAATCACGCGCCGGCGCGCGCCGGCACGCCCGGCGGAAAATCGTCGATGTCTTTGAGGTCTCGCTGACGGCTGGAACGCGCTTCGACGCGGAGGCGCAGCAGCGCTTCTCCGAAACCCTCCTCGCGCTTCTCCGGTTGCTCGACCAAGGGGAAGATACCGAAGCGCGCGACCAAGTGAACCAACGCCTGGTCGCCTCCCTCTCTCAGGCGATGCGGCCGCCCGGGGGGCTGCTGCAGCCGCTTCGCGTCCGGTTCGACAACCGACGCTCCGCCCGCTGGACGATTCTGGACATCAACGGCAAGGACACCCCCGGCTTTCTTTACGCCTTTTCGAATGCCCTTTCGCTTCGCGGCATTTATATCCATAAAGTCCGAATCCAGAACGCCGGCGCGGAGGTGGAAGACCGCCTCTTTATCTCCGACCGCCGCGGAAAGAAGGTGGTCGATGCGCGGGAGAAGAAGGCGCTCCGGATCTCGGCCGTATTGATCAAACAATTTACCTATTTTCTTGTCCGCTCCCCCGATCCGGCGAAGGCGATGGCCCACTTCGATCAGCTCCTCGATAAGATCTTGGAGAAGGGGCACTCCCGTTCGCTGGTCGCTTTTTTAAAAAAGCGGGAGACCCTCCATCTTTTGGCGCGGCTCTTCGGGACCTCCGACTTTCTCTGGGACGATTTTCTCCGGATCCAACTGGAGCACCTTCTGCCGCTCCTTGAAAATTATAAAAAGAAGCCGCTTCAGATCGGAAAGGAGACGATCCGCCGTGAGCTTCGCCGGGCGCTTCGGAAGGCGACGACCTGGGAGGCACAGAAGGAAGCGGTGAATGCCTACAAAGATCGAGAGCTCTTCCGAATCGACATGCGGCACCTGCTCGATCCCCCCCGAAGCCGGGCCGATTTCTCGCAGGCGCTGACCGACCTGGCCGAGATGATCCTTGACGAGGCCTACCGCCTCTGCCAGGCGCATCTCGGTCGACCATTCGGTGTCCCGCGACTGGAAGATCGATCGCGCTGCGCCTTCGCGATCTGCGGGCTCGGAAAATTGGGAGGGGCGGAGCTCGGGTATGCCTCGGACATCGAGCTCCTCTTCGTCTACGCCGGGCCGGGTCAGACCGACGGAGCGGAGCCGATTGAAAACCGGAGCTACTTCGATAAACTCGGACAGGAGATCGTCCACTTCGTCGAAGCGAAAGAGGAAGGGATCTTCCACATCGACACCCGGCTGCGGCCGCATGGAACGGCGGGGGTCTTGGCCAACCCGCTGGCGCAGCTGACCGCCTATTATGCCGCCGGCGGCGAGGCGGCCCCTTTCGAGCGCCAGGCGCTGATTAAGCTCCGGTGGATCGCGGGGGAGGAGCGGCTGGGGCGGGCGGTGGAGGCCCATCGCGACCGGTTTGTCTACAGCGGCGCGCCGTGGGATCTGGCGGGCGCGCTGGCGTTGAGAGAGCGGCAGCGGCGCGAGCTGGTTCCGGCGGGACGGGTCAATGTGAAATACAGCGCGGGGGGGCTTCTGGATATTGAGTATGCGGTCCAGTATCTGCAGATCCTGAACGGTGATCGGAAGCCGGCGCTTCGGACCCCCCGGACGTCGGAGGCGCTCGACGCACTGTACCGATTGAGGATTTTATCAAAGGAGATCTGGACCGATCTGCGTGAGGCCTATCTCTTTCTTCGGGCGCTGATTGATGCCCTTCGGATGGTTCGGGGGAACGCGAAGGACCTTCTGCTCCCCGATCTTGATTCGGAAGAATTTACCTTTCTGGCGCGGCGGATGGGGTATGGCGAGCGGGATTGGGAGCGGGGAAGGAAAGAGCTGGCGGAAGAAATTGAGCGGGTGATGTCCCGGACGGAGTCCGACTTCGTCCGGCTTTTTTCTGGCCTTCGGTAGCGATCCGAGAGACCGATAAAAAGTTTGAGTAACATCAAATCACCAGGTCCCATACAGAGGCTGCCTAGGCGCTCACTCTTTTCATAGGCTTGGTTTATCGATCGGAGGGTTTTCTTTATGCGATATCGTCTGCATCGTCTGCTATCCACATCATGCTTGCTCGCGGCCCTGCTCTTCTCCTGTGACCATGAAGCGACCTCGGCGCCCAAAGGGGGTTCGGCCGCGCCCGCGGTTCGGTTAGAATCGATTGCGAAGGGGCTGAGTCAGCCGCTTGGGTTGTTTCCGGCGGTCGACGGGAGCGGGCGGCTTTTCATTGTCGAGCAGGGGGGGACAATTCGGGTATGGGAGAAGGGGGCGATTCTGGAGAGACCTTTTCTCGACATCCGGGACCGTGTGACGGCCGGGGGGGAGAAGGGGCTGCTCGGGCTTGCGTTTCATCCGAAGTTTTCGGAGAACCGGCGCCTCTTCGTCAATTACACCTCTCCCGAAGGGGGGCTTCACACCGTGATCTCCGAGTTCAAGGCCGGCGATCCTTTGACGGAGGCCGACCCGAAGCGTGAGCGGATTCTTCTGACGATCCCGCAGCCGTTTGCAAATCACAATGGGGGGAATATCGTCTTCGGCTCCGACGGCAAACTCTACATTGGGATGGGAGACGGCGGCGCGGCGAATGATCCGCGGGGGAACGGCCAGAACCTCGGAGCCCTGCTTGGGAAGATGCTCCGAATCGATGTCGATTCGCAAACGGTGGGAAAAGGGTACGGCATCCCCCCGGACAATCCTTTCGTCAGCCAATCGAGCGCCGCCCCGGAGGTCTGGGCCTATGGGCTTCGAAACCCATGGCGATTCTCTTTCGATCCGACGACCGGCCTGCTTTATGTCGGTGATGTCGGTCAAGACGACCGAGAAGAGATCGATGTTGTCCACAAGGGGGGGAATTACGGCTGGAACGTGATGGAGGGAACGATCTGCACGCCGGGGGTCAACCCGGTCTGCGACAAGAGCCGGTTTGAGCCGCCGATTCTCGATTATCCCCGCTCCGACGGGATTACGGTCATCGGAGGTTATGTCTATCGGGGAAGCGCGATCCCTTTCTTGGCCGGCGCCTATCTTTATGGCGATTTCGGGAGCGGCCGGGTCTGGATGCTTCGGTATGACGGGAAGAAGGTGATCGAGCAGCAGCTTCTCCTCGATACCAAGCGGCGGATCAGCTCGTTCGGCGAAGATGCGGCGCGGGAGCTCTACCTGGTCGATTATGCAGGAGAGGTCCTAAAATTCGTTCCGCAGGGGCCGAAGTAGCAAACACGCTTTTACACCGATCTCTGGGCCGATCTCCGATTGATATCAGATTTCAGATTTCTCCTGTATCCATATCGCCCGGGACTCGGAGAGCGAAGAGATGAAGATCTTCCCGTCGCCGGGGTTCCCGGTCCGGGCCGCGATCTTGATCGTTTCAACCGCCCGATCGATCTCCTCTTCCTCGACGGCGATCATCAGCCAGACTTTCGACAGTTCTTCATAACGGACCGGCCCGACCTGAATCCCCCGCTGCCGTCCCCTTCCAAAGACCATCTGCCGAGTAAAAGGATAAATGCCCGACTTCTCGAGCCCGGCGATCACCTCCCCTTCCTTTTCCGGTCGGATCAGCGCTTGAATCAGTTTCATCTGGCCCCCTCCCGTTAAACCTGAATGAGATCGGGAATCATCTTCAGCGCCTCCGGCGCCGCCGGCGTAAGCGGGGCGATCTTTTTCTCAAGAAGGGCGGCGACCGTATCGGTTCCCAACCGGACGACCGTTTCTTGGAACGTTTCACCGGAAAGACGGTTCTCAAGGATGAGGTCGAGGAGAGCATCGACCGTCGGAACAACCGCTTCCTCGGTGATCCCTTTCCGAACCATTACCCCCAGCCGAACCCCTCCCTCCACCTTGCCGCCCAAAAAGAGTTGGTAAGAAAAGCGCCGCAGATCCCCCACCGGCGTCATCGTCCCGGCGAGCCCGATGTCGGCGACCTGGTGCTTCACGCAGCTGTTGGGACAACCGGAGAGGTGGACGGAGATCGATCGCCAGAGCGCATCTTTCTCCGACGCTTCCGGCTGAAAGTGTTTGAGGAGATCGCGCGCCGATCCTTGGGCGTTGGTGACGGCCAGGGTGCAGAACTCGGTGCCGGGACAGGCGAGCAGCCGGCTTCCTCCCCCCTTCAACGAGAGCCCGACCCGTCCAAGCGCCCGGACGACGCGATTGAGAACCCGCATCGGGATCCAGTGCAGCGCGACCTCCTGCTCCTTTGTGAAGTGGATCTGCCCATTGCCATACCACTTTGAAATTTTTCCGACGGCGCGGAGCTGCGCCGCCCGGATCTCTCCCAAGGGGACGGCGATCGTCAGCCGCGCATAGCCGTGCTGCCGCTGCGGGATGGCGCCGGGGGAAAGCAGGGCGCGTGTCGACGGCAGCACGGCATTTCCGAGCCGGCGCAGGAGCGCTGGACGAGGTTCCCGGTCGGTCGGCGCGGGGAGAAGGGCTTCTCTGTTCTCAGGAAGGTTTCTCTTCTCCAGGAAGACCTTCTCAAACAGGTCGGCAAACCGCGGCTGTCCCCATTGCTCGATCAAGTATTTCAGACGCGATTTTGCCTTGTTTCGATTTCCGAATTTCATATGAATCGCAAAGATCGCCTGACAGGCCGGCAGCGCATCCGCAAGGGAGACGAACTCCTTCAGCTTAAAGCCCAGCATCGGGTGTGCCCCCAAGCTCCCCCCGACCCAGAGTTCAAAACCGAAGGCACGTCGGCCGTCGTCTGTCAGGCGATCCACCGCGACGAACCCGATGTCATTAATCGCCGCATCGGGGGCGCAGTCGCTGCACCCGGCGAAATAGACATTCAGACGGTTCGGCATGTTCGGATTAATCAGATCGGATCGCTTTACAAAATAATCGGTGATGCGCTTCGCCCAAGGCCGGACGTCGAACAGTCCGTCGGGCGCAATCTCCCCATGGGCGCAGGCCATGACGTTTCGGAGCGTGTGGCCGCAGGCGGAGCGGGTCGTCAGCCCGATCGCTTCCAGCTTCTCGAAGATCTCCAGCGACTCCTCGACTCGGACCCAATGCAGCTCCAGGTCTTGTCGGACGGTCAAGTGTCCCCATCCCCGTCCGTGCGTCTCCGCCAGATCGGCCAACGCCATCACCTGAGGATAGGTGACACTCCCCCCCGGGATCCGCGTCCGGAGCATGAAATAGCCGGGATGTTTCTGGCTGCAGATGCCGTAGGTTTTGAGGCGATAGTAATCCTCGGCGGTCAGCGCGCGACTCCCCTCCTCCCGCAGCCGGGCGAAGTCGATTCCCAGCCCCTCCTGCTTGATCTTCTCCAGGTCGAGTGTTTTGAGCGCCGACGGCCCGCTTTTGTCCGGCATCTTCTCTCCGGCCGGTTTCTTTACGGCGACAGGCGTCGGTTGTTGAGCCGCTTCCGCCAGCAGATCGTCGACGATCTGCGTGCAGCTTCCGCAGCCAGTCGTCGCTTGTGTGGCGGCGGCAATGTCGTCCCGCGTCGTGATCCCCTTTTCGCGGATGACCGAGAGGATCGCTCCCTTCGTGACGTTGTTGCAATTGCAGACGAGGTCCGTCTCGGCCAACGCAGCGACGCCGCTTGTTACAGAGCTCCCTTCCAGTGAGACATTTCCGAGGAGCGATCCTTTCATCGCGGAAACATCTGCTCCCTTTTGGATCAGATTAAAGAGCCGTGGCCCGTCTTTGTTGTCGCCCAAAAGAATCGCGCCGACCAGCCGGTTCTGCCGGAAGACACACTTCTTGTAAATCCCTTTTTCGGTGTCGAGGAAGACGGTCTCTTCCATTCCTGCGCTGCCGAGGAAGTCGCCGATCGAGGTCAGATGAATGCCGGCGACCTTGAGAATCGTCGGACAGACGGTTCCCGTGTAGCGCCGCTGGTCCTTCCCGGCGAGGACATCGGCCAGGGTCTCGGCCTGCTCCCGCAGCGGGGCGATTAGCCCGTATGTCTTTCCGCGATGCTCGATGACGTCGCCGACCGCAAAGATTCCAGGCTGGCTTGTCTCCATCCGATCATCTACCAGGATCCCTCGATTGGTTTTGAGGCCGATTTGATGCGCCAAGGCCAGGTTCGGTCGGATCCCCGTACAGAGGACGACCATCTCCGTGGGGAGGGTCTCTCCGGTCGTCAACCGGACCCCCTCCACACGCTCGTCTCCTAGAAATGCCTCGGCGGTCGATCCCAGCAGGACGCGGATTCCCATTCCCTCGATCTCGCGTTTCAGAAGGGAAGCCCCCGCCGGATCGAGCTGCTGCTCCATCAGGCGGTCGGCCAGATGGAGCAGGGTCACCGACAGGCCATGGTTGAGCAAACCGCGCGCCGCCTCAAGGCCGAGGAGTCCGCCGCCGATCACCACCGCGCGACGACAGGAGCGGGCGGCCGCGAGGATCTGCTCGGTGTCTTGGAGGGTCCGAAAGACAAAAACCCCGTTCTTTTCCCGTCCTGAAATGGGCGGGATGAAGGGGAGACCGCCGGCGGCGATGAGGAGCGCATCGTAGGGGGTGCGGTCGCCGTTCGCGTCGGTGACCTCCTTCACTGTCGGATCGATGGCGGTGACCGAGACTCCGAGTTTCGCCTCAATCCCCCGCTCGGTATACCAATGCTTCGGGCGGGTGAAGAGGCGCTCCTGCTCGGTTTTTCCCGCCAGAAAATCGGAGAGGAGAATCCGGTTGTAGTGGGTCTGCGGCTCATCACCGAAAAGGGTGATCGAGAAAGGGACGCCCGCTTTCAAGACGGCTTCCACCGCCGCGATCCCCGCCATCCCATTGCCGATGACGACCAGACGACAAGCGGCCGCTCCCATTTCGAGACCGAATGTCGGTTTATCCGCCAAAGACCACCTCCATTCGAATCCGTCCCTCTCCCTCTTCCGGAGCGGGGATCGGATTGGGCTGCTGCGCCTCGATCCGTTTCCGACTCAAGAAGAGAGTGGCGAAGCAGAAGAGGGCCATCAACCCGAAGAGCAAAAATCCCCCTGCATAGGAGTCGGTTAGCGCTTTCATCTTGGTGAGAAGCGGCGGAAGAAAAAAACCGCCGATCCCTCCCGCAGCCCCGACGATTCCGGAAACCAAACCGATCTCCTCCTGGAATCGTTGCGGCACCTGTTGGAAGATGGCGCCATTTCCCATCCCTAGGGCGGCCATGCAGCAGAAGAGGAGGGAGACGGCAATCACCACCGGTGGAAGGGAAGCAACGGTGGCGAAGAGGAGCCCGATGATTAAATAAAGTCCCGTCAAGAGCTTTCTCCCTCCGATCCGATCGGCGAGGTGACCGCCGACCGGCCGAAAGAAGCTGCCGCCGAAGACACAAAGGGCGGTGATCGCTCCGGCCGCCACCGGCGAAAGGCCATACCGGTCGTGGAAGAAGAGGCCGAAGAAGCTGGCTAGGCCGACGAAGCCGCCGAATGTCACACTGTAATAGAGGTTAAACCACCAGAGGTCGGCCTGCTTGAGCAAGGCGAGATAAGCCGACAGCGGGCGCGGGGCCGGGCGCTCCGCCGGCTCCCGGACGAGGAGGGTGAAGCAGGCGAGGGTCCCGACCACCGGAAGCATCGCCAGGCCGAAGACGGCATGCCATCCGAGCGACTCGGCCAGGAGCGGCGCGATTAAAACGGCGATCATCGTCCCGCTGTTGCCGGCGCCTGCGATTCCCATCGCGATCCCCTGGTACTCCCGAGGATAGGCGCGGCTGGCCAGGGGGAGGGCGACGGCGAAACTGGCCCCGGCAATCCCGAGGAGAAATCCGACGCCCATCAACTCATTCAACGAGGTCGCCCCCTTCCATCCCCACACCAGGGGAAGGAGCGCGATCGAGAGGCTCAGCATGCCGATTTTCTTGGGGCCGAACCGGTCGACCAGGAAACCGAGGATGATTCGAAAGAAGGCGCCGCCGAGGAGGGGGATCGAGACGATCCATCCCTTCTCCACCGTGGTTAGATGGAGGTCCCGGGCGATATAGATGCCGAGGGCGCCGATGAGGACCCAAACCATGAAGCTGACGTCAAAATGCAAGAAGGCAGAGAAGAGTGTGGGAGGATGGCCGCTTCGAATCGCCTTCATCATCTCTTTCATTGAACGGGTTCCTCCATTGATTGCTTGCCGGTTGATTTCTTGCCGGTCCGAATCGTGTGAACCTCCGAGACCTCCTGGGCAAAGATCTTCCCATCTCCCGGATGTCCGGTCTCGGCTCCCTTTTCAATGGCAGCGAGCGCCTTTGGATAAGCGTTTTCCTCCACGACCAGGAGAAGCATCACCTTGGCGAGGCTGTCGTAGCGGACCGGTCCGACCTGGATGCCCCGTTGTCGGCCCCGCCCGGTCACCGGCATCTTCGTGATGGCATACAGCCCCGCCGCTTCCAGATTTGAGAGGACCGCCTCTTCCCGCTCCGGCCGGATGATCGCGCGAATCAGCTTCAAGGTTTAAACCCTCCTTCTTTTGTACTCCGCCGTCTGAAGTCGGTGCTCCGCATTTAAATCGCCATCCCGCCATGTTCGCCGCTGCTGATTCGAACGGCGTCTTCAATGTCGACCACGAAAATCTTGCCGTCTCCGTAGGCGCCCGATCCGGTCCGGTTCGCCTTCATCAATGCGGCGATCACCGAGGGGAGGCGCACGTCGTCGACCACAATGGAGAAATATTGCTTGGGCAGAAACTTAATCACCGCCCCCTCCTTTTCAGTCGAGCCGAAACGAAGGCCCCGCTGACGGCTTCGGCCGAGGACGGTCGATGTCGTGTAGGAGAAGACCCCCGCCGCCTCGAGCGCCTGGCGGGTGGCGATGTGCCGCGTGGGGCGGACGAAGGCGATCACCTCTTTGAGGGTCGTCTTGGGTGGAACCCGCCGCTCCGGATCGTTCGGCTGAATCTCCCCGACCACCGGCGAGGAGACCGGAGCGGCGGGAGGGGTTGAAACCGTCGCTGCGGTAGAAGCTCCAATCAAAGGGGGATCGCCCGCCTTGCCGACGGGAAGGGCGATCTGGTATCGATCTTTCCATTGGTCGTTCAGCCTCCCGGTCGGGCTTTGACCGAGGAGCCGCTTGATCCCGACCGGGTCGTGCCGGAAGGCATGGATCGTCTCGACCCACTTCACACTTTTGTAGCCTTGTAGAAACGGAACCACCAGACGAAGCGGTCCGCCGTGAGCTTCCGGCAACGGCGCGCCGTTCAATCCATACGCCAGCAGGACGCGCGGGTCCCGTGCCTCATCCCGTGAGAGCCCCTCGAAGAAGACCCGGTCGCGGGAGTGGAAGGCGAAGTAGCCGTCGGGGTGGGTGTCGATTTTGAAGTGATCGAGGAGGTCGACCAGACGGATTCCCTCCCACTCGACCGGCTCCGACCAATTGAAGATCTGACAGATCATCGGAACCTTCAGCTTGACGCGGGGAACCTCCTGCAGCATCGGCCACGCGATCCGTCGGGGATGCTGCTCCAGCCCGCAGAGGGCGAGCGCCACCTCTTCCAGCTGAAGCGAGGGGGGAATCGGATAGAGGCAGAGGACCGGCAGCGGCGCCGCCTCAAAGTCGATCCGAAAAAATTTGTCTGCAAATTTGGGGGGGAGAATCCCTTCCCGTCTCATCAAACATCCTCTCCAAAATAAAATGGCGCCTGGGGGTGAAACCTCCAGGCGCCATTGCCTTACAGGACATCGTCGTTCACTTCAGTTGATATAGAGCAACAACCGTGCCGGGACCGACGAACGGAAGAGAAGCGACGGGGGATGCATTTATAAAGGGTTTTATAATTCTGAGAAGGTTGTGGTCACAAAAAAAGAGAGACGAACATCGACAAATTTGTCCGACTTGCGACCAGAACGGCAGGGTTGGTTCAGGGAAGGGTCTGGATCTGTTGGCGGATCTGTTTGGCGCGGAAGGAGGCCTTGCGCGCGGCCTCGACCGCCGGTCCGGTTTTCTCTTGTTCCCCGAGACGGACCGCCTCTTTCGTCTCCTTCAATGTCGCCTTCAGCGCGGTCAGCAGCTTTCCCCTTCGCTTCTTGATCTCCGGCGCCGGGTTCGATTCCACCTCTTTAATGAGCGCTTCGGTCCGCTGGATCATCTCTTGACCATGGGAGACGATTTCATGCGCATGACCCTCGCTGCCGTGAAAAATCATCTCCTGAGAGAGCCGATAAACCTCATTGGAGAGCTGGCGGATCGATTGGGGTGAGCTTTCCTCGGCATAGAGTGGAAATGAAATAAAAAGGATGAATAGAATCAGAGCGAACCGAAAGCGATTTTGCATTTCTTCCTCGAATATGGAATAATCGGGCCGTAAAAACCCTCTGTTGGAACTCTTGGTTTGCATAGACCCGACTACCCTTTAGATAGCACAATGAAATCAAAAAGGTCAACCATCTGGGCCCCACTTCTCCTCTTGCGACGGCTGAGTCTGATTTCCTTCTTCGGGCTTCTCTTTTTCCTCCGGCCGGTGGGGTCGGCGGCCGAGGGATGGTCGGTCCAGCAGGGAGAGGTCAACTCAAACGGCCTCTGGTCGGCCTGCTTCGTCTCCGCCAATGAAGGCTGGGCTTCAGGCGGCGACGGCGCCATTCTCCACACGGTTGATGGCGGGGCGCACTGGCGGGCTCAATATAAGGAAAGAGGGGAGCGCTTCTTCTCCGTCCATTTTCCCGAGCGGCTCCAGGGCTGGGCGGTCAGCTGGACCGGGAAGGTCATCCACACCGCCGACGGAGGAAAGCACTGGGAAGTGCAGCGGCCGGCGAACGGCGTTTGGCTCTGGAACGTCCGTTTTATCGATGTGATGAACGGCTGGGTCGTTGGAAACAGCGGAACGATTCTCCATACTGCGGACGGAGGGAAGCACTGGGAGGAGCAGAAGAGCGGTGTCTCCGGACCGAGCGCCGGACCGATTTTAGAGGTCTTTTTCATCGATCCACAACGGGGATGGGCGGTCGGCTGGGGAGGGATCATCCTTCAGACGCAAGACGGCGGGAAAAACTGGACGCCGCAGAAAAGCGGGACGGCGAATCCTTTAGAGGGAGTCTTTTTCATTGATCCGCTCCGCGGCTGGGTGGTCGGCCGCGAGGGGATCATCCTCCGGACGATCGACGGCGGGCGCCGCTGGGAGCCGCAGCAGAGCCATACCGAGCATCTCCTTCTCAATGTTCAGTTTCTCTCCCCCCAGATCGGCTGGATCGCCGGCGGATCGGGAACGGTGCTCAAGACCGAAAATGGCGGGGCGACCTGGGAGAAGGTCGATGCCGGGGTCAACAAGACCTTTGAAGGGATGTCGTTCGCCGATCCCCAACACGGCTGGCTGGTCGGCTGGGGCGGGGTCATCGTCCACACCGGCGACGGCGGCCGGCGGTGGGAGACGCAGATCAACGGCTTTACCGATCGCTACTTCCGGGTCCACTTCAGTGATAATCAACATGGCTGGATCGCCGGGGAGACCGGGACGATTCTCCACAGTGGCGACGGCGGCCGCAGCTGGACGCCGCAGGAGAGTGGGACCGACGAGTGGGTCTTGTCGGTTTTTTCGGTTTCGCCGAAAGAAGGCTGGGCGGTCGGCGCCCAGGGGCTCCTCCTTCACACGACCGACGGGGGAAAGCGGTGGGTGCGCCAGCCGCTTTTGACGGAAGCGGCGCTGGAAGGGCTTTTCTTTCTCAATTCGAAAGTCGGCTGGATCGTCGGGGACAGCGGCCTGATCTTTCACACCGACGACGGCGGAAAGCGCTGGCAGCTTCAGTTCAGCGACACGACCGTCAGCCTCACCGACGCTGCCTTCGTCGACGAAAAACGCGGCTGGGTCGTCGGAGACAAAGGAACGCTTCTCCAGACCGACGACGGCGGCGCGCGCTGGGCCCCTTTTCGGCTCCCGACGACGGCGGCGCTCGCACGGGTCCTCTTCATCGGGGCGAACCGGGGGTGGATCGTCGGGGGCGAAGGAACCCTCCTGATGACGGAGGACGGAGGGAAGGCCTGGACACCGATGAAGGTCGGCACGTCGATGTCGCTTTGGGACATTGCCGTTCAGGGGCGCGAAGGGTGGATCGTCGGCGACCTCGGAATGATTTTCCACTCCAAAGACGGCGGGCGAAGTTGGGAAGAGGTCGACAGCGGCGTCACGCAGCGGCTGAACAGCGTCTCCTTCGTCTCGCCGACCCGGGGGTGGGCGGTCGGCAAAGGGGGCCTGATCTTGCAGTTCGGCGCCGAAGGGCCGCCGGGTCCGAAGCCGCCGCCGCAACGCTTGGACCGGACGTCGGTCCGCACCCCTTAGCGCCCGCGTACGAGGAGGCCGCTTAGATGGAACCGGTTCCCGATCGCCGATCGGAGTGGTTTGTTCCCCAATTCGGCCCCGTCTCCTTTCGGCTCTGGGTCGGCCTGCTCTTTCTTCCCTATACCGGAATGGTATTGGCTTTCGCGGTCATCGGATCGATGCTTGCCGAGCGGATCTTCTGGGAGCGGGTCGGGGCGATTGTCGTGATCTACTTCCTAGGACTCGGGGTCGCGGCCCACGCCCTCGACGCCCTTGGGGGAAAGGGAATCAAGCCGTGGGGAAGACGTTTTACGAAGCGGCAGCTCTGGATCGTCGCGATCGGCGCGCTGACTCCCGCTTACACCCTCGGCTTCTATTACATCTTTTTTAAGACGCCGCAGCTGGCGGTGATCGCCCTCCTTGAAGGGTTCTTCCTCTTCGCCTACAATCTGGAGCTTTTGGACGGCCGTTTTCACACCGACGCCTGGTTCGCCTTTTCATGGGGAAGCCTGCCGGTGCTCGCCGGTTATGTCATCCAGACCAATCGGGTCTCCTTCCCCGCACTCATTTTAGCCGCCGCGATGGGCCTCTTGAGCCTGGTCGAGATCAACGCGTCGCGTCCCTACAAAGAGCTGAAGCGGAGCGGCCGGGCCGATCCGTTCCTTCACCAAGACCGCTATGAGGCAATCCTCAAATGCATTAGTTTGGGGGTGATGCTGATTGCGGCGGGGTTGGCGGCGTGGCGGTGGGTGGGGTGACGTAATAGAGAAGGAACGCCCCGCCGGCGATGTCGCTGCGTTTTATATCAGACGTTCTATCGACCGAATCAGGTCACCTGTCGAAGCACCATCCACGATGTCCTTTCGTGCGCGGTGCAAGTTGTGACCGTGGGGGGGAGCTGGGGAAGCCCCACCCGCTGCACGGGGAGGCCGGAGGGGGCCGGGCAGTCGGCCCCCACGGTGGGGTGGGGGCGAAACCCCACGCCCTTGAGGCCGTCCTGCACGCCGATAAGAACACGATGCTCAGATGGTATTGTGCGAGAATCTAGTCGGTGAACGCCGCCGCGGCAGACTCGGTGCACGCGCGGCCCCGCAGCAGCTCCACTGCGTCGCCGACGGCGATCTCTCCGCTTTCGATTACGAAGCAATTGAGGGCGAGCTTTCCCTCAAAGCGCCGATAGATGTCGCGGGTGATCTCTTTTGTCTGTGCCAGCGTGTCGGGATCGAATGAGGTCATGATGCAGCGGAGGCGCAAATCTTGGACGCCGATCAGCACCCGGCCGATCCGCAGACACCCGCCCGGCCAGTCGCGCTCGGATAATCCCTCGACCCCGCCGATCACGATGTTCGGACGCAAGCGGCGATGATCGTGCCCGAAAGCAGCGATGGCGCCGTCGGTCGCCACCAGGAGCGGCAAGACATCAAAACGCTCGGCGCCGTCATACCCGACCAGCCGGGCGCCCGGCCCGCCGATGTCGACCACTTTGACGGCAACCTCCGGACTGCGCCAAGGCCGTCCGTCGACCCGCGGCTCTCCATCGGGACCGAGCGTCCCCTTCAGGCCGAGAAACCGTGGATGTGAACGGGAGGTGATGGTCTCTCCGCCGGCGTCCTCGACATGAACGACCCGGTCGCCCTCGATGCCGAGCGGTCCGACCCGCGCCCGCTGCAGCGCCTCCCCGGCCATCGTCTTCACCGGATATCGCCAGATCTTCGTGACATTCATCATCCCCTCCGCGGAGACGGTAACGGCCTGATCAGAGCAGCAGGTTGAAGATTTCGACCGCGCGCTCCCACTGCTGCGTCTCGGGATTTTTCAGATCGGGCTCGATTATTTTGAAGGATGGACGCACATTCTAAATTCAAATCGGTAAGCCTGGCTCGGCCTCTTCTTCCGCTCCCTTCAGGCTTGGAACCGGCGCGGCGCCTGCCCCCGTAGATTGACCCTCCCGCCAAAGGATCGCGCAGAAAGTCACCGTTAATAGGTCGAGCAAGACATAGAGAACGGTAACCCCCGCCGGCGGGTTCGCCGAGCTGACGGAAAGAAACGGCACCTCCGGCAGCCACCGCCAGTTGCCGATCGCCGTGCCGACCCACTCCAGCAGAATGGTATAGACGAAACAGGCGGAGAGAAGGAGTTGATTTTCCGATCGGATGATGAGGATGCAGGCTGCCAACCACCAGAGCAGGCCCCAGGTGTCGTGCCAGAAGAGGAAGCTGGCGGCGGCATAGAGCGTCCCAAAAATGAGAACGGCGCGTGTGATTCCGGTGGCGTATTCCTGGAGCTTTCGCTCGCGGGCGGTGACGACCGCCAGCGCATAGAAGACGGCGTGGCCCGGCGGGACATAAAGGGGGATGAGCGCATTTTTGTAGACGTAGAGGCCCCACCCCATTGAAAGGACCACCTCGCCCGTGGTGGCAATCGCGATCGTCGTGAGGATCTGGCGCGGATCGAGCGCGGCCTTATAGGCGAAGCACCAGAGGAAGGTGGCCGTCGCCAGGCCGAGGCTTACCTGTGCGATCACGCCGGGACGATCGAGCAGGAGGATCGCCGTCATGAAGGCGAGTGCGGTTGAGACGAAGAGTAGCCAGCGGGATTTCATCGGAGGATTTAAGACCCCTTTTTAACTTGTCGCGAGAATGTTATCGAAGTCCTGGAGGGAGGTCAATCAAAAAGGATTTGAAGGATTTGGTGGACGATTCGGCCGCGCTATAGATGAGGGATCAATTGATCGTATTCTTTATGTGGGCCGATCCAAAACCAAATTATTTCGTTATGACTGAGGACTCCGACCGCTCGAAGTCACGGTCGATCCGATCGGTTAAGTAGAGTCGTAAAGATCGAAACGCCGCCCTTGCCAAAATGTTGATTTCATCGTAATGGACCTCGAGCATTTGTTCAGAGCTGCTTATGCCCGGTTGCCAATCCCCTGACTTCGTCCTGTCACCAACGCCGACCCCTGCATCGTCAGCGATTCCACCCGAATCTCTTCGAACCCCTCCCGTCTCATCGCCTCAGTCAGCTCCTCAATCCATCGCGTTTTCCGAATGACAACCGGCAATTCATACAAGGTCTCTCTCCACTCCGGCCACCGCCATCCGCCAATCGGAGGAAGCAGTTTGAAGTAGGCTTCGAAGGTCCATTGGAGGAAGCGATTCGTCGGGTAGGTGAAGTCGTGAAAGACGAGCACGCCGCCGGGAGCGATCATTCGGGAGAGGTGCGCAATTAGAATATTAAGGTCGGCGTACTTGGGAAGGTACGACGTGACACAGGCGTCGAACCGATCGTCGGAAAGGAATTCCTCGGCGGGGCGATGAACGAAGGTCACATGGTCAACCCGATTTGCCTCGGCTTTCTTCCGGGCGATGTCGAGATAACCCTTCGTCAGATCGACGCCGACGATTTGGGCGTTGGGAAATTTTTTGGCGATGGCGAAGGTCAGAATGCCGGTGCCGCAGGCGAGGTCCAATATTTTTTGAGAGGAAGGGGGGATCTTTGAGATGATTTTTTTCTTCCAGAGCCGGTCGATCCAGAAGGTGGAGTGATCGACCACCTGATCGTAGCTTGCGCCGGTTTTCTCGAAGAACTGTTCCGCCCAGGCGCGCTTTTCTTCCAGGCTTGGGCTGTCCAAGGGGTTACCCCTTTAGTAGGTCTTCCACGGTGTAGAGGCAATCGACCTCAAAGCCGATCTTCTCCAGGTGCTCCCGCCCTCCCTCTTTCCGGTCGACGAGGGCGATCACCTTTACGACATCGCAACCGGCCTCTTGAAGGATCCGGATGGTCCGCTCGGTGGCGCGGCCGCTCGTCAAGACATCGTCGACGACGACCACTTTGGTCTCCGGGCCGACCCTTCCTTCAATGAAGCCCTGTTTGCCGAAACCCTTCGACTCTTTCCGGATGATAAAGGCGGAGATCGGCGTGCCGCTCTCATAACTGAGGACGGCGACGGCGGTGGCAATCGGATCGGCGCCGAGCGTCATTCCACCGATCGCATCGATCTCGATTTCCAGCTCGGCGATCCGGTCGAGAATCAGCAGCCCGACCCAGGTGGCTCCCTCGGCATCGAGCGTCACCTTCTTGCAGTCGATATAAAAGTGGCTTTTTCTTCCGGAGGAGAGGACGAAGGTCGGTTCGCTGGCGTAGACGAAAGAGTCGCGAAGCTTCTTTAGAAGTTGTTGGCGAAGGGTCGCCCTCTCTCGGTCATTCATGTTTATTAATCATACAGATAAGGGGGTTTAAAAGCAACTTGCTTTTCGACGGAAACAGACGCGATGCGTCCAAAATCATACGCGGGAGGGTTGACCCTTTGAGGGATGAAACGAAGGAGGCGATCGAAAAAATTCCCGGTCGGGGAGCCGCCCGGGTTTCCGTCAGGCCGTTTTCCGGAGCCGCTCTTCCCTGGCGAGACGCGTTTCCTGGACCCCTACCCCATACCGGTAAACCAACTCTCCTCCGAGCCACCCTTGGATGCCGATTAAGAGAACCCCGACCAGATTTAAAATCACCGGGCCCCAGGGTGTCTGATTCTCTCCGATAAAACCCCAGTTCCGGAAGAGCAGGTTGGCGAAATAGAGGATCGCCAGGGCGATGCCGATGCCCATGTGATAGGTGGCGGTTTGACGGGCTTCCGTATTGGGGGGGAGCGTCAGATAATCGAGAAAGCCCGGGATCGCTGCGGCAATATTTCCGACGAATCCAAAGAGAATCGTCCAAAATCCCATGCGGTACCAGAAAGAAGCACCGGTTGACAAGTAGATGAGATCGAATATAAATGAAGTAATGTAAAGACCGATTGGGAATACGATCAGCATGGGATGGACCGGATGGCCGGCCACCTTTGCACGACTCGGATACATAAGCGCCTCCTAAAAATAGCCTTGAATCAAAGATAACATTCCGGTTAAAAAGAGCGCAATGCTCCTAAAGGATGATATGGCGGCCCGCCTTCAGGCATCGTACACGTAGATATAAACCGCCTACCGCCCTTGACGCAGGTAGGACTCACAGTATAGGATTCAGTGTGTTGCTGATTGCGTTGAAGTGTCCTCATGCCCCGGCCCCGCCCTGTGAAGATTCTTCCATGAGAAGAGGCCTCTTTACACTACTGATCCTCATCCAACTGGCTTTACCTGCCTGCCAATCTCCCCGCGAAGAGCCGCTCCGGATCGGTTATATCGACTGGCCCGGCTACGAGATCCTCTACCTCGCCCAGCAGAAATCATTCCTCAAGGAGGAGAAGGCACCGGTGCTTCTGAAAGATTTCACCTCGTTCAGCGACCTGCGCAAGGCGCTCCAGGTCGGGCGGTTGGATGGCGCGGTGATGTCGATCAATGAGATGCTCCTCTCCCGGTTGGGAAAGGAGTACCGGGTCGTTTACGTTTTGAATGTCTCGCATGGGGCGGATGGAATCGTCGGGCAGCCGGAGATCCGGTCGATGGCCGACCTCAAGCAGAAACGGATCGGGGTCGAACTGACCGGGCTTGGCGGCTATGTCCTGACCCGGGCGTTGGAGAAGGCGAATATGGAGTCAGCCGATGTCGTCCGGATCAACATGACCGCGACGATTGAAGCGTACAGCGCCTTTGCCGAGAAGCAGGTCGATGCGGTCGTCACCTTTGAGCCGATCTTAAGCCGCCTGATCATCGAGCAGCGGGGGAACATTCTCTTCACCAGCAGTGAAATTCCGGACGAAATCATTAATGTCTTGATCTTTCACGAAGATGTCCTAAAGCACCGCCGCGAAGACTGTCTGAAGGTGTTGCGGGGATATCTGAAGGCGCGCCAATTTTGGAAGGCGGCGCCGGAGGAGGCGATCACCATTATGGCCCGGCGAGAGCGGGTCAATCCCGACTACTTCCGAAAGAGCCTGAACGGGCTTCTTATTCCCGACCTGTCGGCCAATTTAACCTATTTCGGTCTGGCCGATACGGAGAACTATTTTTTGGAGACCCTCAAAAACTTTCAAAATTTCATGGAACAGAACCACCTTCTGTACGAACCGGTCTATTTTGAAAACCTCTTGGGCGATCTGAAAGGAAGCGCCACATGACGCCGCTTCAACATCGGACCCGCCGGACCCGCTCCATCTCTTTCAGCGTTGCCCTGATGACCCTGATCGGCGGGGTGCTGTTTGCCTTTATCATCGCCGGCGTTTCTTACTGGCTGCAGCGGAAGGACGACATTCGGGATCTGCAGACGCGGGCCCAGCAGACGAGTGATCAGCTCAGCTACATCGCGGAGGTCTTGCTCAACAAGGGAGATTTCAATTCGGTTCAGCGGATCGTCGAGAACATCACCACCGACCGGGGGATCTTCTTCATCGCAATCGTCGACGCCGATTTGAAAGTGCTCGCTTCAAGCCAGCACGACCTCCTCGGCAAGCCGATCTCCGATTACCAACAAAACCCCTCCCTCACCGGCGAATTCAAGCGGGTGATGACGTATGGCAAAACCGAGTTTGCACATCATCCGAATCAGGGGCACTTTGAGATCGTTGCGCCGATTACCCTCTCGAGCCCCTCCCGAACCCACCCGCTGGTCGCCGGTGCGGTGACGGTGTCGTTTAAAGATGACCCGGTGATCTGGAACCCGCAGGAGAACTTCTGGAAGCACCTTCAACTCGCCCTTGCGCTTAGCATGATTGCCATTACAATCCTCTATGCGGTGCTGCGCCGGCAGGTCACCTCGCCGCTGGAGCAGCTCACCGACGTCTCGGAGCGGCTTGGCGCCGGAGAGCTGGGCATTCAAATTCCGGTCTCCTCGTCGAACGAGATCGGACGGCTGGCGGAGACCTTCAATGGGATGTCGGCGTCGCTCGCCTCCCAGCGGCACGCCCTTCAGGCCTCGGAGGAGCGTTATCTCCGGATCTTTCATTCTTCCCCCCTCTCTCTCATCGTGATCGATGCCGCCGGGATGATCGTCGATGTCAATGAGACCTTCCTCAAGGGGGGCGAGGCAGGCTCAACGCGGGAGAGCTGGATCGGAAAGCCGGTGAAGGAGGTCCCCTTGGTGGAGAAGGCGAGATTGGAGCCGGAGATCGATCGGCTGCTGCGCGAGGGGAGTGCCTTTAAAAGATGGAAGGTGACCGTTTCCCTCCTGGGAAAAGGCCCGTCCCGGAGCTATAATTTCACCGCCATTCCCCTCTTGAATGCGGAGAAGAAGATGTCGGGGGCGGTCGTCGCCGCCGAGGACATCACCACCCAGCAGCTGCTGGAAGCCCAGCTGGTTCAATCGCAAAAGATGGAGAGCCTTGGGGTGTTGGCCGGCGGGGTCGCCCATGACTTTAACAACATCCTCACCGGAATTCTCGGCTACGCCTCGCTGTTGAAGATGCGGATGCCCCCCGACGATCCGAATCTGGAGCCGGTGGAGGTGATCGAAAAATCGGGGCTGCGCGCCCGGGCCCTGATCCAGCAGCTGATGGGCTTCGCCCGACGCACCGCATTGATCAAGGTCCCGGTCGAGGTCAACAAGATCGTCTCCGAAGTCGTTCCGCTCCTCGAAAGAGGGGTCGGGCAGGGGGTGTCGATCCGGACCGCGCTCGATCCGGAATCGCCGATGATCATGGCCGACAGCGGCCAGATTCATCAGGCGTTGATGAATCTCTGCATCAATGCCAAAGATGCCCTCCCGCCGGAGGGGGGGACAATCTGGTTGAAGACGCGCATAGAGCGCCTCCCCTCCCGCGACAACCCGGACCAGGAGAAGGATTGGGTCGAGATCCTGATTGAGGACACCGGCAGCGGCATTCCCCCGGAGGTCCTTCCCCGGATTTTCGATCCCTTTTTCACCACCAAAGAGGTCGGCAAGGGAACCGGCTTGGGCCTCTCGGTCACCTACGGCATCGTCAAAGAGCATGAAGGAGAGCTGACGGTCCAGTCGGAGATCGGAAAAGGGTCGGTCTTCACCCTTCTCTTCCCGCGGACGGAGGAGGCCTCCGGTTGGCGGGAGCGAGGAAGAGAGGAGATTCCCCTCTGGGGGAAGGAGCGAAAGATCCTTCTGGTCGACGATGAAGAGAGCCTCTTGCGGCTTGGCCGGCGCGCGTTTGAAGAGCGGGGGTTCCAGGTCCTCACTGCGACGACCGGAGAGGAAGCGGTCGAGATTTATCGAAGGGAGCGGGGGGAGATCCGCCTGATTATCCTCGATCTGCTGATGCCGGGGCAGGGAGGGTGGAAAACCTATGCAGAGCTGCGGGAGATCGACCCGATGGTGAAGGTGCTCTTCACCACAGGCTACAGCGGTGCGATGGATCTGGAGGCCCATCTCGGAAAGCAGGCCTATCTTAAAAAGCCGTATCGCGTTCAGGAGCTTCTTCAAGCGGCTGAAAAAGCGCTTGGATAAAAGCCGGTCCCCGCTTCAACGGCGATTCCCGTTCCTCCCTTCCCCGCTGCATTGACATCGACTCCACACCGTGCCAGAATACACCGATTCAAAACATCATGAGAAAAGCGCCTTCCATCAAAATAAATTTCCCGACCCGTCAGACGAATCCGTCGACGCGCCTGCTTCTCCTCACCCCGCCGCTGACCCAGCTCAACACCCCCTATCCGGCCACCGCGTATCTGACCGGATTCCTTCGATCGGAAGGATATCCCGTGTTCCAAGCCGACCTGGGGATTGAGACGGTGTTGATCCTCTTTTCACGGCCGGGACTGACCCGACTTTTCCAAGCGATCCGCTCGGTGGAAGATCCCGAACCGGCGGTGCTCCGAAGCCTTTTGTTGGAAGAACGCTACCTCGACACGGTCGATCCGGTCATCCGGTTTCTCCAAGGAGAGGCGCCGACCCTTGCGACGCAGATCTGCCGGCGGCGTTATCTCCCCGAAGGGCCCCGCTTTGCCGCCCTGGAGGACGACCAATGGGCCTTTGGAAGTTTGGGGATGACCGATCGGGCGAAACATCTGGCGAGCCTTTATCTCGACGACCTCGCCGATCTGGTCCAGGCGACCGTCGCGCCCGACTTCGGCCTGAGCCGCTACGGCGAGCGGTTGGCGACCTCGGCGACCTCATTCGATCCGATGGACGCGGCGCTCCGCGCCGCTCCGACGCTGATTGACCAGATGTTGGAAGAGGCGCTCCTCCCGCATCTCAAAAAGGTGCGGCCGGATCTCGTCGGAATCACCGTCCCCTTTCCGGGGAATCTCTATGGCGCGCTTCGGGCGGCGGCCGTGGTGCGCAAGCATGCCCCGCGGGCCAAAATCGTCCTCGGCGGCGGGTATGTGAACACCGAGCTTCGCGCGCTCGCCGAGCCGCGTCTCTTCGACTATGTCGATTACGTCACCCTCGACGCCGGAGAGCGGCCGCTTCTCTGCCTGCTGGAGGGGTTTAGTCGGCGGCGGCCGCCCGAGCGGCTTCGCCGCACCTTCCTACGCCGCGACGGCGCGGTCCACTACTTCGACGGCGCCTCGGAAAAAGATATCCCGTTCGAGAAGACCGGGACGCCGACCTATGACGGCCTTCCGCTGCGCCGCTATCTGTCGGTGGTGGAGATGCTCAACCCGATGCACCGCCTCTGGTCCGACGGCCGGTGGAACAAGCTGACCGTGGCGCACGGATGCTATTGGCGCAAGTGCTCCTTCTGCGACATCGGCCTCGACTACATTCAGCGGTATGAGCCGGCGCCGGCGACCCTCCTGGCCGACCGGATCGATACCTTGGTGAAAGAGACCGGCGAGACCGGGTTCCATTTTGTCGATGAAGCCGCCCCGCCGGCGCGCCTGGCCGATCTCGCGCTGGCGCTGCTCGACCGGGGCCGGTCGATCTCCTGGTGGGGAAACATCCGGTTTGAGGAGGCGTTCACCCCCGACCTCTGCCGGCTGCTGGCGGCGTCGGGCTGTATCGCCGTCACCGGCGGGATGGAGGTCGCTTCCGACCGGCTGCTCGCGCTGATGGAGAAGGGAATCACCGTCGCCCAGGTGGCCCGCGTCGCGCATGCCTTCACCCAAGCGGGGATTCTGGTCCATGCCTATTTAATGTATGGCTTTCCAACCGAGACGGCGGCGGAGACGGTCGAGAGCCTGGAGCGGGTCCGGCAGCTTTTTGCAGCCGGGGTGATTCAGTCGGCGTTCTGGCATCGGTTTACCGCCACCCGGCACAGCCCGGTCGGCCTTCACCCCGATGCCTATGGGATCCGAATCACGGGGCCCTCTCCCGGCGCGTTTGCCAACAACGACTTGATTCACCTCGATCCGGCCGGGGGCGATCCGACCCCTTTTGGACCGGGGTTGGCCAAGGCGATCTACAACTACATGCATGGGGTGGCGCTGAAGGCCGACGTCCGGCGGTGGTTTGACTTCCCCCTTCCGAAACCGAAGGTCCCCGCCGATCTTGTCCCAAAGGCGCTCGCGCCGCGCTCCCTCGGTGAGATGGACCCGGAGCACCGGCTGGTCTGGCTCGGCGGGATCCCCCTGATCGAGCCGTATTCCCAAAAAAAGGGACGACGGATCGCCCTCATTCTCCCCGGATGGGAAGAAGATCTGATCATTCGACTGAGCCCTCCGGTGGCGGAGTGGTGCCGCGATCTGCTCGACCGCTCCCGGCCGCGTGCAAGGAAAGGGGCGCCGTTGATCCGTCTCTCAGAGGCAGGCCGGGACTATCCTTCCTCGTCCGACGTTTCACTTGACGCCTTTCTCAAGAGCGCCGCTTGGCGCCGTCTGCGCGCCGCGGGGCTGCTCCTCCTCTAAAAAACCATCAGGCAGTTTTGTCGTCATCCAAAGGGGTAGCTCCTCTCTCGGGTAATTGTCCGGCCCGGTCTCTTTTTCGTACCATAAGAATGTCATTCAGATCACACTCAGCCTTAATACAAAGCCAGCATTTAGGAATATCGCGCGGGGAGGTTGAGGAAACATCCTCCAGATCACCTCCCCGAATGTCCTCTATTTTATAGAGGTCACCGTTTAGAAAGGAGATTCGAATGAAAGCGACGGAACTGCTTAAACAGGATCATGAGAAGGTGAAAGGGTTGATTAAGAAGTTAAAAGGTGAGAAGAAAAACCGGCGGCAGCTTCTCGACACGATTGAGCAGGAGATCAAGGTTCACAGCCAGGCGGAAGAAGAGATCTTCTATCCGGCGATGGAGCCGTATCAAGAATCGCTCGTCTCCGAATTCAACGAAGAGCATCAAGAGGTCGACAACCTTCTGGCCGAGTTGGTCGAAGGAGGCGAGACGGCAGGCGATTTTGATGAAAAGGTGAAGCGCTTTGAAGAGAGTCTCCTCCATCACATCGAGGAGGAAGAAGGACAGATGTTCCCCGAAGCGGAGAAGCAGCTGAAGGATCAGCTGAATGAACTCGGCGCTCAGATCGCAAGCCTCAAAGAGGATGCGCTCGGAGAGGTGGCATAAGGTTCCGGAAAGGATCTTCCGGATGATCGGACGGCACGATCGGTCTTCACTTCCCCCCCCGGAGGAAAGATCCGACGTGCCGTCCTTTTTGTCGGCCTGAGGGTCGCTGGGTATCCACCCTCCTTACAGAACTTTAGCCTATCGTCCCCAGACGGCATTAAAGGCGGCCTCATTAAAGCCGACCGTCACCCGTTTTCCATCGGTCACGATCGGGCGCTTGATCAGCCGTCCGTTGCCGGCCAAGAGGCGGAGGATCTCACCCTCCGGGAGGGTCTGGACCTTCTCCTTCATTTTTTCCTCCCGGTACTGCACGCCGCTTCGGTTGAGAAAATCGGTATAAGGACGGCCGCTCTTCGCGACCAGATCGATCAGCGCCTTCTCTGAAGGGGGATCGGTCGTGATGTCGATCTCCTTCAGGGTATGCCCGAGCGCGGTGAGATGGCGTTTTGCCTTGACGCAAGTGCTGCAACGATCATAGTGATAAAAAGTCAGCATCGGGCGCCTCCATTCGTTGGGAGGGGAGAATACCATACCGACCTGTGAAACGCCAGATCGATCTGCTTGACAACCTTTCCGAATCCGACTATTTTGACGAATGCGCTCGAGAACCGTTGGAGTTCTTTGCCTGTTGCTGCTGGCCGGCTGCGCCGGGATGCACGGTCTGGAAACGTCAGAGCCAAGCATCGCGGGCCGGGCATCGGATCGTGATGCCGTGATAAAAATGGCGTACCGATTTATTGGAACCCCTTACCGGTACGGGGGGGCGACTCCCGAAGGATTCGACTGCAGCGGTTATGTCGCTTACGTGTATGCCGAGGCGGTCGGCCTCTCCCTCCCCCACTATACCGGTGCGCAGATCAAACGGGGCCGGCCCGTCGCACCCCAAGACCTTCTTCCCGCCGATCTGGTCTTTTTCCGGATCGGCGGGGGAACGCCCCTCCATGTCGGGATCTATCTCGGCGACAATCAATTTATCCACGCCCCGCGCCGCGACGGTGAGGTGAGCGTCGAGCGGCTTGACCACCCCTACTGGAAGCGCCGGTATCAGACGGCCCGCCGTCTTCTTCCGCCGGGCGGCGAGAAAGGGAAAGGGCGGCAGGCGTCCCTTCCCCGCAGAGGGGGCGAGGATTCATCCAAGGAGCGTTGAATGGCCCCTCAAAAAAGATATTGGTTAATGAAATCGGAGCCGAACACCTACTCGATTCATGACCTGCAGCGCGATCGGACGACGTATTGGTCGGGCGTCCGAAATTTCCAGGCGCGCAACTTCATGCGCGATCAGATGCAACTCGGCGACGGGGTTCTCTTTTATCACAGCAACGTCGAGCCGGTCGGAATCGCCGGAATGGCCGAGGTGGCCAAGACCGCCTATCCCGACCGTACCGCGTGGGACCCGAAAGACGACCACTTTGATCCGAAGAGCCTTCCGAACAATCCGGTTTGGTATATGGTCGATCTTCGGTTTGTGAAAGCCTGCAAAGCGGTCATCACCCTCCCGCGGCTGCGGGCCGTTCCGGCGCTGAAATCGATGTGGGTGCTCCGTAAAGGAAACCGCCTTTCGATCACCCCTGTGACCGCCGCGGAGTGGCACGCCATTACGAAGCTTTCCGAATGGCCCTAAAGACACAAGCCGGGCCGGCCCCTCTATTACCATAGCGGTATTTATAAAAAGAGACGGCTTCGACACCGGAGGCGCTTTTCAAAGCCTTTTGGGCGCTTTTTACGTCATAAAAGCCTCCCCCTTTTTTCATTCATCGGGTATAATAAAATGCGTAACCCTCATACAATAGGGATCGGCCCATGACACTTTCATCTTTGGATACAAAGGAAGTCGTAAGAAAGAGGACACTCGAGCCTCTGAAGAAAACCATCCTGGCGGTCGACGACGAGCCGGCGGTGCTCCAGTCGTTGGAAATCATCCTCCAGGAGCGGTATTTACTGATTAAAAAAGAGAAGGGGGAGGACGCGCTCCAGGCCATCCGGGACCGGCGCGACATCGACCTCATCATTCTCGATGTCCGCCTCGCCGACACCGACGGCCTCACCCTTTATCGGAGAATCCGTCAGGTCGACCGGGTTGTCCCGATTCTTTTTACCAGCGGCTACGGCACCAAAGAGCTTCTCTCTCAAATGTTGGAGGTGCGCGCCAACGGCTATATCGATAAACCTTGGAACGTCGATCAGCTGGAACATAAGATTGCACGGCTGCTCGGCGCCGATCCGTTTGAGCGGGTGCATGAACAGCTCAATATCGATTTCGATCACCTCTCGCTGAAGATGCGGCGGGCGGTCCAATTCATCGACCGGCATTACAGCTCGCCCGAGCTCTCCCTGGAGGAGATCGGACAGGCGGTCTCGCTTCATCCGAAATACCTCTCCGCCTCCTTTAAAAAAGAGTGCGGCATCGGGTTCCACGATTATCTCACCGCCATCCGAATCGATCGCGCGATTCAGCTTTTGAAAGATCCGCATCGGACGATCAAAGAGATCAGCTGCGAGGTCGGCTTCTCAGAGCAAGGCTATTTCAGCAAGGTCTTCTTCGGCAAGATGGGAATGCCTCCCTCCGATTACCGGACCAAATTCAATCCAAGGTAAACCCCGCCCGCAGATCTTTCCCTCAAAGCGTCCGGACCGAATCGTTCCGCTTGCCCTCCGCCGGAACTTCGTCCTATAATGACGGCTCAACATAAATCCTCTCAGGCGAAAAATCGCCCCATGAGGTCTATTGAGGAGGTCTATGAGCGCGCTGATTGAGGGACGTCTGCCGGGAGGGGTCCGGCCTGAACTCTACCAGATCCGAATGAATGTGGCACCGGAAGAGCGGCGGTTCGGGGGGGAGGTCGCGATCGATCTTCAGATTGCCCAACCGACGAACACCATCACCCTCCATGCGCTCGACCTCGACATTCCGGAAGCGACCGTCGGACGGGAAGGCTCGGCGGCTCCGGCGCGCGTCGCAACCGATCCCGCCTCTGAAACACTCACCCTGACTTTTGCCGAGCCGCTGCCGGCCGGCCCGGCGCGTCTCACCCTCCGCTTCTCCGGAAAGCTCAATCGGCATCTGCGTGGACTATACGAGGCGCATGCCGGCGGCGAGACCTATGCCTTCACCCAATTTGAGGCAACCGATGCCCGCCGGATGATTCCCTCTTTCGATGAGCCGGGAATGAAGGCCCGCTTTCGACTGACCGTCACGATCCCCGCCCACCTGACCGCTCTCTCCAACATGCCGGTGATCTCCGAGAAAACGGAAGGGGCATTAAAGACCGTCTCTTTCGAGGAGACCCCGGTCATGTCGACCTATCTCTTGGCGCTCGCGGTCGCTCGGCTCGAGTCGAAGGAGATCGATGTGGCCGGAACCCGCGTCGCGATCTGGACCGTTCCGGGCCAGCTTCACCTCGGCGATTTCGCGCTAAAAGTCACCTCGGCGGTCCTGCCGCTATTGAATGACTACTTCGATCT
Organism: Candidatus Manganitrophaceae bacterium; assembly: GCA_016200325.1. Lineage (NCBI taxonomy): Bacteria > Pseudomonadati > Nitrospirota > Nitrospiria > Candidatus Troglogloeales > Candidatus Manganitrophaceae > Candidatus Manganitrophaceae bacterium. The sequence goes on along the minus strand of JACQEZ010000011.1, from coordinate 347,913 downwards.
GCCCTACCCTTATCCGAAGCTCGACCTCGTCAGCGTTCCCGATTTCGCGATGGGGGCGATGGAGAATTGGGGGGCGATCTTCTTCCGCGACTCCCGTCTCCTCCTCGATGAAACCCTCGCCTCCACCGGGACACAACGGGGCGTCGCCAACGTCATCACCCACGAGATCGTCCATCAATGGTTTGGAAATCTCGTCACGATGGCCTGGTGGGACGACCTCTGGCTCAATGAAGCGTTCGCCACCTGGCTTGCGGTCAAAATCGTCGATCAGTGGCGGCCGGAATGGCACTCCTGGATCGAATTCCAGCAAGAGAAGCAGATCCCGCTCGGGGTCGATGCGCTCCAGAGCAGCCGGCCGATCCAGGCCAAGGTGACCAACGCGGCTCAGATCGAGGAGATGTTCGACGCGCTGACCTATGAAAAAGGGGCGGCCTGTCTGCGGATGATCGAGCATTTCCTGGGAGAAGAGGCGTTCCGAAAGGGCATTCGCGACTACATGAAGGCCCACCAGTACAAGAATACCGTCGCAGGCGATCTCTGGTCAACGCTCGAAGCCGCATCAGGCCAACCGGTTGCAGCCATCGCCAAAGATTGGTTTACCCAGCCGGGATTTCCGCTGGTGACGATCGAGGCATCCGAGAGCAACTTTCGGAACCTGACGATCGAGCAGCGCCGGTTCTTCGCCGGAGGGCACACCGTCGGCGGGGGGGCCTCTCCGACCTGGTCGGTTCCGTTTACGCTGAAATACGAAGACGACGGCGGCGTGCAGAAACATCGCGTCCTGCTGAAGAACCGGGTAACGACGGTCAGCCTCCCGGGGAGCGGCGCGGTCCGCTGGGTTTACGGCAATGCGGAGGAGAGCGGCTTTCTGCGCGTCGATTACAACCGCCCGCTTCGAGCCGCGCTGCAGCCGGTGATTCCGGCGGGGCTCTCCGCGCCCGAGCGGATCGGCTCCCTCAACCATCTGTGGGCGCTCGCCGTCAGCGGGGATCTCTCGATCGTCGCCTTTATGGAAACGCTGGCTCGGTTCAAGGGAGATTCCACCCGGGTCGTGGTTGAGGCGGCGGCCGGCTATTTTGAAACGCTCTCCAATCAGATGATTCCTGCAAAAGATCGGTCGAAGTTTCAGGCCTTCGCGAAAGATTTCTTCGAGCCGGTCTGGAAAGAGATCGGCTGGGAGGCGGCCCCCGGCGAGGATGACGAGCGGCGGTTGACCCGCGCCGCCGCCCTCTGGGCGATGGGGGCGATCGCCCAGGATGAAGATGTCATCTCGGAGCTGCCGCGGCGATGGACCCGCTTTCAAGCGAAGGCGACCTCGATCGATCCGACCTTGGCGACCCCGCTGGTGCGGCTCACCGCGCGGACCGACGGCGGCTCCGCCTTCGATCGGTTCGTTCAGAAATTCAAAACGGCCCCGACGCCGGAAGAGCGCGATCGGTATCTGTTGGCGCTGGCCGATTTTACTAAACCCGATCTGGCGCGAAAATTGTTGGAGTTCGCCCTCTCCGATGAGGTGCGATCGCAAGATGTCTGGAAGCCGGTCCGGTATCTCCTCGGGAACCCGGCAACACAGGAAGAGAGCTGGCGCTTCGTCCAAGCCGAGTGGCGCCGGCTGCGGGAAAAAGGGGGAAGCATCGGTGCGATGCGGATTATTCAGGGGGCCCGCGCCCTCTGGCGGGAGCCGTGGTACCGGGAGGTCCAAACGTTCTTTAACGATCCGGCGAACAAAATCGCAGCGGCCGAGCGGGCGCTGGCGCAAACGTTGGAGTTTATGCAGATCGGGATTCGATTTAAAGAGCGGCAGATGATTCCGCTCTCCCGTTGGATGCAGGACCGGGGCGGATCGGCGAAGCCGCTGATCCGGCAGTTTTAGGCGGAGCCCGGCGGCTCTTCCTGCGCCGGCCGGACCGGCCATTCCGTCTTCTCCGGTAAACGTCCTCCTTGCTGTGCAAAGAGGGAGAGGACCGTCTCGATCGTGTCGGCCTCGGCGGCCGCCTTGTCGGGCCGATAGCGCTTGACCCGCGCAAACCGAAGCGCCACCCCGGCGGGGTAGCGCGGCGACGCCTGAATGTCGGAGAAGGCGATCTCGACCACCCACTCCGGCCGGACATAAACGGTCCAATCGTCCCGGCCGACTTCCGTCGAAAGAAATTTCTCCGTCTGCCATCGGAGCATCTCATCGGTCAACCCTTTGAAGGTCTTCCCCAGCATGATGAATGCACCGCTCGCCGGCTCGCGTGCGCCGAGGTGAAGGTTCGACAGCCACCCGGAGCGGCGGCCGCTCCCCCATTCGACCGCCAAAACGACGAGGTCGAGCGTCTGCGCCGTTTTGATCTTGAGCCAGTTCGACCCGCGCTGGCCCGCCTGATACGGCGCGGTGAGCGATTTGGCCATCAACCCCTCATGTCCTTCGGCCAGCGACCGTTTTAGGAAACGATCGGCCGCTTCCGGCGCCGCGGTTTGAATCCGGGGAACGATTATCGGGGCCGTAAGGGTCTCCGAGAGGCGCTCGAATCGCTCCCGATAGGGAAGGGCGATCAGGGACCGGCCGTCGAGGTAAAGGAGATCAAAAAAATAGAACGAGAGGGGGATCTCCTGCCGCATCGCTTCGACATTTTTGATCCGCCCAAACCGCCGCATCGTGATCTGAAACGGCTGCGGCCGGCCGTCGGGACGAAGGGCGATCGCCTCTCCTTCCAGAACCCCTTCTCGAAGTGGAAGGCGTTGCGCCCACGCGACGATCTCCGGAAGTCGCTCGCCGACCTCCTGAAGCTGACGGGTAAAAATCCGAACCTCCTCTCCTCCTTTATGAAGCTGAATCCGCGCGCCATCGAGCTTGAACTCGAACGCCGCCTCGCCGAGCCGGGCCAGCGCCTCTTTGACCCCCTCCGCGCTGTTCGCCAACATCGGCGCGATCGGTGAAAAGAGGCGAAACGAGAAACGGGCCAGCCCTTCCGCCCCCTGATGGAGCGCCGCCTCCGCGACCGCGCCGATATTTCCTGAGAACATCATCCCTTCGCGGACGGCCGCACCGGGGAGTCCCGCCGCCTGGGCGATGGCGTCGAGCAGCACCCCTTCCAGGGCCCCCTGCCGCATCTCTCCGGTGAGGAGGGCGACGAGAAAGCGCCGCTCCTCCAGATCGGCCCGTTGAAACAGCCGCTGAAGCGCGGCGTGTTTGCGGCCGGCGGAGCCGCTTCCCGATTGGGCGGCGATTTCGGTGAAGAGGGTGTCGAGCTCGGCGAGCGTCCAGGGGGGCTCGATCGGGCCGGCTTCCGACATCGCCCTTTTTAACGTCTGCCAGCCGACTCCCATCCGTCCTTGCGGCAGGGCGCCGGTGAGGTAGAGGGCGGAGAGCGCCGTTTCGGGCCCGGCGGTCTGTTTCAAAAAGTCGGCGATCAGCGCGATCTTCTGATTTTTACCGGTCGTTGCTCGAAGCTGCGCGGTCAGTTGTACCAGCGGTTGAAGGTGCATCGGTTTATTATACAACGGAAGGAGACCGGGGAGCACGGATCGTGATACTCCTTATTGGGGAGTTGCCCTCTTGCGGCACAATCGCTAGTCTAGTGTTAAGAGCGTGAGGGAGCAGAGACCGATGGATAAAAATCCGAAAGATAGAGACAAGGGAAGAGGGCAAGAGGGAACCGACGCGTTGGCGTCGATCGGGCACCGGCTCGCCGGACGCGAATCGCTCGATCCCCTTTTGGATCGGATCGGGGAGGCCCGGTCTGTGCTGCTGGGGGAGGCGTCGCACGGGACCTCCGAGTATTACGCCTGGCGGCAGCTGATCAGCGAGCGGCTGATTCAAGAGAAGGGATTTTCTTTTATCGCGGTGGAGGGAGACTGGCCCGACTGCTACCGGGTGAACCGATATGTGAAAGGGGCGCCGAATTCGGGCGCCGGCGCACGGGAGGTCCTCTCTGCCTTCGATCGCTGGCCGACCTGGATGTGGGCCAACGAAGAGGTGATCGTACTGATCGAATGGCTCCGGCGGTTCAATGAGGATCTTCCGGAAGCGGAGCGGGTCGGCTTCTATGGACTTGATGTCTACTCCCTTTGGGACTCGATGCACGCCGTGGTTCAGTACCTGAATCGAGCAGATCCGGCGGCGGCTCAGATCGCGAAGTATGCCTACCGCTGCTTTGAGCCGTACGGAGAGGATGTTCAGGAGTATGCGCGCGCAACCGCCTTTGTCCCGGCCTCCTGCGAAGACGAGGTCGTCGAGATATTGAGGATGTTTCGGGAGAGAATTCCGCGAGAGAAGATTCAAAATGATTCGGACGATCGGGAATCGGCTTTCAACGCCGAGCAAAATGCCTTTGTCGCCCAGAATGCAGAGCGCTACTATCGAACGATGGTCCGGGGCGGGGCCGCATCATGGAACATCCGCGATATCCATATGGCCGACACCCTCGATCGGCTGATGCAGCTTCATGGGCCGGGCGCAAAGGCGATCGTCTGGGCGCATAACACCCACATCGGAGATGCCCGCGCCACCGACATGGCGGCGGGGATGGTCAATGTCGGTCAGCTGGTGCGGGAACGACGGGGCGAGGAGAAGGTCGTTTTGGTCGGCTTCGGGTCGGATCATGGGAGCGTGATCGCCGCCGCGGAATGGGAGGCGCCGATGACGGTCCTGCCGGTCCCGCCGGCGCCCGAGGGGAGCTGGGAGGGACGCCTGCATCAGATCGCGCCGGAGGATCGGATGCTGATCTTCCAAGCGCTCGATCGTCTTCCCGCGAAGGAGCGGTTTTACGCGCCGCAGGGACACCGCGCGATCGGCGTCGTCTATCATCCGAATCGGGAGCGGTTCGGGAATTATGTCTCTTCCGTCATGCCGCGCCGCTACGACGCCTTCCTCTACCTCGATGAGACGAGCGCGCTCCATCCGCTTCACATCCAGCCGCGGACAGAGCGGGAGCCGCCGGAGACCTATCCCTGGGCCGCGTAGTCCATCGTCATAGAGGTCGCCGGCGCGGCGCGCTGTCCCGATGGTCTTGAATGAAGATATTGATCAGCAGCCAGAACCCGCCGCCGGCGGCGCCGAGAAAACAGAGCATCGCCAATCCGGGATAACCGAGGATCCGAAAGGGGGTCTCCACCCGCATCAAGAGGGCGGCGCCGACGATCAAGGAGGCGAGGATCAATCCCGCCGTAATCCGGTTGGCCACCTTCTGAAATCCGGCGAGGTAGAGCTCCGTCTCCATCGGCCGAATCTTGAACTCCAACTCGGCATGAACGAGCGCGTCGAGAATCCGGTTGAGCCTCCCCGGGAGATTTCCGACGAAGTCTTTCATTTCCAAAAGGGAGCTCCAGATCTGGCCCGGAGAGAGCTGCTTCCAGCTCCGCTGCTCCAGAATCCCGTTGACATGTCGGCGGACCGCCTCGGTCGGATTGAAGGTGGGATAGAGGGTCTTTCCGACCTGATCGAGCTGAAGAAGGGTCTTGCCGAGCAGACTCAGATCGGGCGGAACCTGCAGGCCATGCTCCGCCGCCTGTCGGACCAGCCCCAAGATCGCCTTGCCGACGTCGATCTCCTCGAGCGGCGCTTCTTTCTGTTCGATAATCAGCTCGGAAATCGCTCGGCGAAATTCGGCCTCCTGAAACGAGTCCCGCTTCTCGCTGATCCGGATCAACACGTCGGCGGCGGTCTCGGTATTTCCTTCGGCGATGGCGATCAAGAGTTTGAGCAGATGTTCCTGCATCGGCGGGGCGATCCGGCCGACCATCCCGAGGTCGAGCAGCGCGATCCGCCGATCGTCGGTCAGATAGATATTTCCGGGATGGGGATCGGCGTGGAAGAGACCGTCGACCAAGATCTGTTTCAAATAGGCATGAAAGAGATCGTCTGCGAGCGCGGCGCCGTCGACCTCCAGGCCGACGAGCGGCCCGAGCGCGGTGATCTTTTTCCCGGAGACATACTCCATCGTCAACACCCGCGAGGTACTGTAGTCGTCGATCGGCAGCGGCACCTGAATCCGCTCGAACTCTTTCAGGTGCTCCGCCAGCGCCGAGAGTTGCATCGCTTCCTTCTGATAATCGAGCTCCCGCAAGAGGGTCTTCCGCATTTCATCGAAGAGCTTTAAGAATTGATAACGCCGTCCCGCCTCGGTATGCTCCTGGAGGAAGCCGGCGATCTCCTCCAAGACCTCCAGGTCTTCCAGGATCTGCGCACGGATGCCGGGGCGCTGTACCTTGACGACGACCGGCCGGCCCTCTCTCAACGCAGCGAGATGGACCTGGCCGAGCGAGGCGGCGGCGAGCGGCACGGGGTTGAAGTAGGAAAAGCCTTTCGAAATCCGGACCCCCAATTCCTCCTGGACAATTTTCTCTACTTCCTCATAAGAGAACGGCTTCACATCTTCGTGTAACCGGGAGAGGGCGTTCAGGTAAGCGGATGGTAGAAGATCGGCCCGGCTGGCGAGCAGCTGACCGATTTTGATAAAGGTCGGTCCCATCTCCTCCAGATCATCGGTCAACCGCTCCGGTTCGTTGCCGACCACCGGCGCCTGCTCCTCTTCGTCCAAGAGGTCGTCAAACGCCCCGTTTTTAAAAATCTCCGTCTTTCCATACCTAAAAAACAGAAGGGCAATGTCTTTGTATCGTTTTAAATGTTGCGGCTTGAGTGAGAGTGTCATGGTTCTCCTCGCGGATACGACCCGCTTCGCCAACCTAGCCGATCTAATAGAATACCTGATTTATTATAGTCCGTTTCGGCGCTCTGATGGAATGGTCGGGATTGTGTCTCCACCGGGATCCTCCGGGGAGATCTTGCAGCGGAGGGAGAAAACAGTTTACGATTGAGGCAAGGTTTTTATTATTCGCAAGATGATCCCTTGAGAAAAAATAGAGGAGAAGAACGATGAGGACCCGAATGTTGCTCGATTTAACGCATGTTTATGACGAAGAGGGAGGGGTGGAAGACATCGCAGAAGATCCGAATATCTATTCGGATGAGGCGTCTCCCACCGGAGAAGGGCCTCCGGAACCGTTGTTCTTTCCAGGATTTGCTCTGGAAATTCCGGATCAGATGTTGGAGGATGCGAATGAGCTTGAGTCTGCAGCGCGGGATGACGACGCCGCGCCCGATGGAAATGCCCGATTGACCGATCGGATTCCGGAGAATCGGGCATTTCTAAGTTTTCTTGTTGAACATGGCGCGGACATCTATGCCGATGGATTTGAAGTCGACTATTTGGAAACGGCCGAGACGATTGGATTTGAGCCGAAGGGACCTTGGACCGGATATACGTCCCGGAATCTCGCCTTTTTTTTGAATGAGGACGATGCACGCGGTTACGAGCAGGCGCTGCGCCGTTACCAGGAGCAAGGGGAGGCTGCCTAGGTGGAAAATTTGAAAATTTATCCGCTTTGATTTATTCCTGACAATTTTGTATGATTCTTATTGAGAGCAGGATCAGTCATGATGACAGATGAAGAAGCCTATCTCGATGAGCTTTTGGGTCGAACCCGCTGCGTGCGCTGCGGTGAGATCTTGCGCGGTGAGATCGAGTGTCCTTTCTGTAGCTTCTTTCCCGAGCCGGTCCGGGCGCAGCGAACGCCGAAGTGGATCTATCTAACCGCCTGTTTTCTCACTTCTCCCGTCAGCCTCCCCTTTTTATACACCACCCGCCGTCTGACCGCCGCCGAAAAGTGGATCGCCGGCTCCGGCGTATTGCTCTGGCCCTTCATCTTCTGGTTGGTTTAACTTCGATTCTTTCACTAAGGAGCGGGATAAGCCTCTTTCCCGCTCCGCGCTCTTTTATTCAACCAGTCGATCAGCGGCTTGAGCTGCGGCGGGGCGGCGGTGTCGGTGGTCCGGACGGTGTGGATTTGACCGTCGATGTCGACCGTGATGAGGTAGGAGAATTCATCCGGTTTCGGAGCGCCGGCAATTTCCTCGCGAAGCCCAAGGAAACCGGCTTGGTCGAGCAGATCGCGAAGCTGTTGCGCCTCCTTCGGGGAGAGCGATCTCGAATCGACCCGCGCCGTCGCCCGGATTCCGGCGAGACCGCCGGAGCGTTCGAAGAGGAGCTGCGCATCATACTCTTTCCGTGCGCGCTCTTCCTCCGGAGGGCTGCGATGAAAAGCGTTGCAGCCGGGGAGAGCCGCCAGCGGAATGGCCATAAAAGTGAGGAGCCAGATGATTCCGACGGTTCGACCTGTTTCCATCCTTACGATCCCACCGGACGTTGCGGCCTTTTCAGGTGTCCTCTGCGGATGAACCAAAAGGCTATCGGCTGCGCCGAACTCCCTCCGCCCGCTGCCGCAGTCCAATCCCGTATTGGGTTTCGAGCGCGATCTCGGTTCCATGGATTCGCCCCTCTCCTTGTGCGCAGCAGAGCTTTCGGGCGCGGACATCTTCGACCCAGCTCGGCGCCGCCGCTTCGGCGCGGCGATTGGCGATGATCGTCATTCGGGCCACCTCGGCGGCAGCCTCGTCCAGACCGGGATCGATCTTTTCATAATCATGGAGGATCTGGGCGCGAACCAGGTTCGAGATGCTGCCGTTCTGAACCAGAATGTCGAACATCAGCGCCGCCCCCCGCTCCGACCCGAGCTGATAGGCGCGGCAGAGCTTTTGCGCCGACTGAAAGAGTGTTTCGGCGTGCGCCGCCTCGATCTCCTGAAATTCGGGCATCCGGCCCAACGCCTTGAGCAGCCCGCGCCACGGCTCGAAGAGGGTCTTCCGGTTGGGGTCTTGAATCGACCGCGCCCAGGCAAGCTGTTCGTCGCGGGTCGCTTTTAAAAAGGTGACGAGCAGCGGATAGTGGTCATGCAATAGATCGCGCAGCAGCGGCGCGTAATCGCGGTTCATCTCGATCAGCAACGGCTGCAAGCTTCCTTGACCGAGGTTCCATTGCAGAACGCCGAAGCTGATTCCCTGGCCGTCGAAATCACCCGAGAGGCCGGCGAAGCAGTCGGGCGGGGCGCTGTTTGTCTCGAACGCGCCGGTCAGGGCGAGGCAGCGATAAGCGAGCGACTTTTGGCCGATCGCGGGGGGAGGGATCGCCTCGGCGAAGAGCCGCTTCCAGCTCTCCTCTCCGACGACCCCGTCGGTCTCAAGCCGCTTTGCTTTTTGAAATGATTTGACCGCACTCTCCGTCCCGCCGCCGAAGTCCCCGTCGACCGGGCCGAGATAATAACCGAGCTCCTTAAGCCGCGTCTGAATCCGCTCGACCTCGGGACCCTTGGAGCCGCGTCGGTAAAAAGGCATCAAGACCTCCTCATATTAAGTGGATGCTTTGGTGGATGCTTTGATCGACGTTTCAATCCGTTTCACGGTGGCTCTGCGTTGAGCGGGCGTCGACTCCTCCATCTGCTTTTTAAACCGCTCGAACCGCTCCATCGCCACCACCCACCGGTTGAGGGGAGCGGGGGCCGATTTCCGAGCCCGCAGCGCCTTGCCGGTCGGATCGTCCCGCAGCTCGTCTTCCAGGTATTCGCTAAATTCGACGAATCCGCGATGATGCCGGTCCATCCGTTTTGGTCTCTCGGCTTGGGCGGCGATCACGCTCTGAGGATCAGGCGGGATCGTGATGATTTCTATGGTATCGGCGCGGGCCGCGCCCGATTTGCGGATCACCGGGTCGAGGCTGTTCGCGGCGGCGACGCGTGCGCCGAGCGCGCCGAGCCCCCACTTGTCGGTCAAATAGCGAAGAATGCTGGTGTGGTCAAATTGCGTGTGGACCACCCCTTTGTCAATCCAGGGAGAGATGAGCAGCGCCGGAACCCGCACGCCGAGGCGGTCGAACTGAAATCCAAACTCCCCCGGCTTTTGAGAACGCCCCTCCGGCGGCACCGCCGAAGGGGTCCCTTCATGATCATAAAACCCGCCATGCTCGTCGAAGACGATCACGAACAGCGTTGAATTCCAAAGATCCGCATTGCTCCGCAACGCATTATAAATCGTGGCGATCAATCGCTCGCCGTTGAGAATATCCCCCGGAACATGGTCGCTGTTCGGCGGGAGGAAATCGCCGGGCCCCGGGTCCCAATTATCCGGCGAGGGGGCCCAGTAATATCGGGGTTCGATGAAGACGTAACTCGGAAATTCCGATTCGGGCCTTCCGGCATCTTCGATCAATTGGTCGATATAATGATACCGATTGAGGTGTAACAACTGATGCGTGAGGAGGATCGATTGCGGCGTATCGTGATAATAGATCTTCCAGGAGATCTTCTTTTCATTGAGCTTGTCGAAAATGGTCGGTTGATTCCAAAGATGAATGTGCGGCGCCCCGGTTTGCAACCATCCTAGAGAGGTTCCGGAGTGAGCAAAAAAACGATTCGGCCAGGTCGAGCTTGGAACCGACGCATACCACTGATCGCAGATCGCAAAATCGCGCGCCAGGGTGTGAAGCGCGGGAAGGAAGTCGAGCGGATAGTAGTTCATGATCTCCGCTTTGTCTTTACTCTGAGGATAATTCTCGGAGAAGTTGTAAACGAAATAGCTGTTGTTCTCTTTCAGCTGCTCCAGAACATCGGGATACTCATGCTTTGGATCGTCCTCCTGTGTTCTCACCCGGGTCTCTTCTTGAAGATAGATCGTCCCGTCGGTGTCGACATTGGCGCGGGGCGGGGTGGGTATCCCATCGAGCTCGGGAAACATCCTATTGAAGCTCCCGAGCATTTGATCAAAAGAGCGGTTCTCCATCATCAGGACCACCACATGTTTGATCGGATCCAATTCGGCCGCCGCCGATTTGGAAGGTCTTTTAATTCGCTTCGGGTTCTGCTTGCCGCTTCTACTCTTCTTTGCCACCCTCGACCTCCTGAGAATACCTGCTGGCGATTCAGATCGATCCAGTAAATGACATCTTCACCTTCCCTTTCGGGTAAGTCGAATTTCTTTGTTTGTCTCCGGACCGGCCTCGACCACCTCTCGATCAAGAAGGGTGGTCCCTTGAGAGACTTCCAACAGATAATGTCCGGCGTCGAGATTGGGAAATTGAAACTCTCCCCGGTCATTGGTGGTGGTGACCTTCTCCGGCCGCTTCGTCGCCTTCGGCGGGATCAGCCGAACGGTCAGGTCCGAAATTCCCTCCCCGCCGGTCGCCTCGACGACGCGGCCGTTCAGCTCCGCGGCAAACACCGAACCGGTGGTGAGGAGGAGCAACAGGATCAAGAAAAAAGATCGGTTCATTTTTTGAATCCCTATTTAAACTCGGGAGGAACCGGATCGACCTTGGCCGGCTCGAACCGTTTTGCGGCCGGGACGAGAAGCTCCTTGCCGGGGAGTTTCAGCTCGCCATCTTGTGTTTTTCGAAGATCGGCTTGGTCTTCCAGGACGAGGCTCCCGGCGATATAGAGAATTTTGTAGTCGGCCCCGTTTTCCACCACCGGGACTTCGAGGCTGAAGTCTCGGTTTTCCAGGAGCGAGTCCGATTTGATCACCGCATAGACCTGCACCGGAAAGGTGCTCGCTTTGACATTTCCCTGAATCCGGACCTCCTCGGTAAACCCGGCCGACTTCACGATCGGATAGATCAGCGGGACGAAGCCGAGGGCGAAGAGAACGAGCGCGGGGACGTTGGTTTTAAACTTGCCGATCGGGGTCTCGATCTCGGTGACCTGTTTCGATTCGCGGTCGATGTAAATTTTTTGTTTGTAGATAAGCCAGATCCCGCCGGCGACCATGATCAAACCGGCGAAGGAGCTAAGATAATAGAGCGGGAGGGTTCTGGGGTCCATGGGATCTCTTCCTCACCGGAAAGGGGAATGCGAGGCGCATTCATTCAACAACAGGATGATCGAAGAGATATTAGACCGATTGATAATATCAATGCAATCCCCATCCACATTCAGACCAGCGGCCTTCATGACCCGGCCGATGATTTGACTCGACCGAGACGACAAGGGGTCATTACGTTCGGAAGTATTGCATTTCGGGGGCGGAGGCGCGACCGCCGACCCAGCAGAGCCGGGTGAACTGAAAGCGGGTGAGGACTTCCAAGGCGGAGTAGGCCTCGTCGCGTTGGGCGCCGAAGATCATCAGGACGATGATTTTGCTTCCGACGACTTGGGTGATCGCCCAGTCGTTGGCGTCGGGGACGCCGAACGTCACCTCTTCGAGGGTGGGGTCGATCGCCATTTCATTGGCCCCTTTGACGGCGCCGGAGGGGGCCTTGTCTCCGACCAGAAAATATTCCATCGGGCCGATCACGTTCCGAGAGGTCATCCCATACTGCTGAATGACCTGTAACGCGGCGGTCGCGTTCGCCGCGCTCGAGAAGCTTTTGAGAACGCTCTTTCCGTTTTTGATCTCCTTCCCGTCGACCTTCAATTTGGCAGGATCGAACTTTGTCACCTTCGGAGAGACCGGGACGACATTGCCCGGACCGGCCCCGGCCGGCGGCGGTTTCGGTGCGTTGATCAGCAGCTGGACGGAGGCACATTTCGGATCGAAGGTGGGGACCGCCGTGTCGTTATGGGTTCCGCCGGGGCCGTCGAATCGCTGCACCTGCGCTTGATTGCCGAGAAGAAAAGCAAAGGCGGCCTGCGTGTGACGCTCGCCGAGCTGGGTCACCAGGCTCTGTCCACACGCGTTCAGATCGGCTCCACTTCCGGAGAGACCGGTGAGGAATTTGTCATAAGGGGCCAGATAATGGTCGTGCAACGCCTTGAGCTCGGCGGCATGTTCCCCCTCGCTCTTTCGGACCAGCGCCACGAAATCGGGGTTGCCCGGCTTCGCATTCATCGTCGCCGGAATTTTGGCCTTGCCGGAGCAGATCGGCGGATTGCCCAACATCGACACCGGCATCGTTCCGGTCCATCCTTTGGCGCCGGCATTCTCCGCGACGATCATGTTGGCGGAGGTTTCGATGGCAAAGCTGGGGTCGACCTGACAGGTGACCTTTCCGCCGCTTTTGCCGGTCTCTTTCACCTTTGTCGGACTAATTTCGCCGAGGAGATCGTCGAGGTTTTTAACCACCTTTCCATTCAGGGTCGGGGTGGTGAGTCCGGGGGTGTCGCCGTTGGCGATCCGCGTCAGCGGGTTCTCCGGCCGAGGGGTCGGATTGATAAACTTGGCCGAGCGCTGGATTCGAAGTCCGGGGGGGCCAATGAAAATCGGTCCCCCCGGCAACAATAAAAGGAGACTCCTCGCGCCGGCTTCGGAAGGGGGATCAGCCGGGTGGTTTGGATGAGAAGCGTCACTCGACTTCAGATGAGCGGAATCGCTCGATTTCGAAGGACGAGCTGCTTCCATCGAGGCGGTCTGTCCCTGCTGGATCACATGGGTGAGCTCATGGGCCAACAGCCGCCGGCCCTCCAGACTGTCCGGCCGATATTCCCCCGCCCCAAAAACGATATCGCTCCCCAGCGTAAAAGCGTGCGAATCGATCGCTTTCGCGGAAGCGGCGGCATCGGCGTCGGTGTGGATTCGGACTTTGGTAAAATCGACCCCAAATCGGGATTCCATAAAAAGACGCGTTCCGGAGTCGAGCGGCTGACCCGTCCCAAAGTTTTCCGGGGAAGCATCGGCCCTGTTTTCCCCCGCCGCGTGGCGCTTCGGCTGAACGACGCTCTTCTCCTCTTTGCAGGAAGGGCAAGGGGGGCCGCCGGCGGCGCACGGTGCGCAGGACTTCCTTTGGAGCACGGGGCTCGGCATCTTCACGATTTGATCGGCGATCCGGTCGGCTTCCTGCTCGTCCCGGTCACCCGGTTGGCTCAGCATCCCCTTTTGCTGAACGGGTCGACCTTGGAAGTGCCGCGTGGCCGCTTGGTTTCCCGCCGTCTGCTGGATCTGGACGATCGGATGAAGCGGTGAAGCGGAAGGAGTCGTCTTGCTTTGTCGGCGCTCCCGTTCCCGAGAGGGGGGGCGACGTGAGAGCGGTTGGCGTGCGGCGGCCATTATTTCTTCCCCTTTTGCCCGGCGTGGTGCGAACTTGGGCCGAGAAACAGCAACTTTGGTGCCGAGCGCACGAAGACCCCTAAGCGGTCTGGGAACACTTCGATCGGCGAGGGCGGTGGGGCTTTTCTGTGCCAGTGGGTGTGATCAAGAGGTCCCACTTTCAGCGGAGAGACGAATTGATTGGGGAGGGCGCGCGTGCTCGATCGTCCGATTCTTCTAGGCGGGGAGGGTCCTTCTTCATTTGGAACGGAGGCGGCCTGCGTTTTGCTATTTGTTTTTTGTGGAGAGGGACGATGCTCGACCGTGATTTGAACCGCAGAGATGAGGAGACCGTCCGACGCATTCTCAGCTACCTGCTGAGACATCCGGGGGCGCGGGATACGGTGGAAGGGATGACGCGATGGTGGCTCTTGGAAGAAGAGATCTATGAGCGGTTCGGGGAGATCTCGCAAGGGCTCTCGTCTTTGGTTCAGGAGGGGTTAATTTTGGAGGAGCGGCGCGGGGGGACGCTTCCCCTCTATCGTTTGAATCCGGACAAGAAGGATGAGGCGAAGACGCGGGTGGAGCGTCTGATCGATCCCCTTCGAAGGGAGGTTTAACATGTCGGTGCGTATGATGAATCGATCGAGACAGCTTCTGGTGATCCCGCTCAACAGCGGCGCCACCCTACATCTGGCGCCCGGAGAAGCGGCGGCCGGAATCGACTCGATTGAAGTTAAAAACAATGCCACCCTTCAAAAAATGGCCCAGAAGGGATGGGTGGTGTGGGCTGAGACCAAAGAAGAAGGGGCGGCGCATACCGGTTCGAGGCGGGGAAGAGGACGATGAGCCGCTAGGCGGGCATCGTCTATCATAGGAGGTTCAGTGATGGAAAGGCTGCATCCGGGTGTCTACATTGAGGAGGTCCCGAGCGGGGCCCGTCCGATCGAGGGGGTCAGCACGTCGACGGCGGCGTTTGTTGGAAAAGCGGAGAAAGGCCCGCTCGACCGGGCTTTTATGGTAACGAGCTTCATCGAGTTTCAGACGAATTATGGGACCTTCCTGAACGACAGCTACCTGGCGCATGCGGCGCTTCAATTCTTCAACAACGGCGGCCGGCGGCTCTATATCGTCCGGGTGGCAAACGGCGCGGTCGCCGCCGATGTGGCGATCGCCGATCGGAAAGGGACCCCCGCCAAGACCTTGACCGTCGCCGCCAACAGCCCCGGCGGGTGGGGGAATACACTCGACATCGATATCGCCGACGGCAGCCAGGATTCCGGAAACGAGTTCAAGATCACCGTGAAGCGCGATGGCGCTCCCCTTGAAGTCCACGACAACCTGAGCATGAATCCCGACGCGACGAACTTTGTCGAGAATGTCATCACCGGCAACTCCCAGCTCATTAAGGCGGCGGTCGATCCGGCAAACGATTCGACCGACAAGGGAACCAGCCAGAGCGGCGCCTCACCGGCCACGACCCTCCCCGCGGTCAACCGGAAGATGGTGGTCAACCTCAACGGCGACGGCCCGCAGACGATTACTCTCGCCGATCCGGCGACCACCGGGAGCGAAATTGCGACGGCCATTCAAAGCGCGGTCCGGGCGCTTATCCCATTGCGGGGATCGACGCCGACCCCCGTCTACTCCGCCTTCACCGCCGCGTTTTCCGCCGGCCTCTATACCCTTACTTCCGGCGCCGGCGGGAAGCGCTCTTCCGTTCAGGTCAGCAATGCTCCTTCGGCGAATGCGGCGACGCTCCTCAAGCTCGGAAAGAACAATGGGGGAATCGAACAGAGCGGCGCCGCGGTCCTCCGTCCCGCCGTCGGAACCGACTATCATGTCGGCGACGCGCCGGTGGCCGGCAATATTGTCGGCGCCAACCCCGGAAGCGATGGGACCACCCCGCAGGAAATCGATTATGAGAACGGGTTTGCGCTTCTCGATCCCCGGCGGGATGTCAACATCGTCGCCGTCCCCGGAATCGGATCAAAAACGATGGTCGACTTCGGCGGGAACTACTGCCGCAACCGCCAAGACTGCTTCTTTGTCGGCGACATGGGGGTGGCGGACGACACCAAAGAGGAGGCGCAAGCCTTCGTCACCGGGCTGACGGTGAAAGGCTCCTACGCCGCCGTCTATTTCCCCTGGCTCAAAGCGGTCGATCCGACCGGCGTCTCGCCCGAGCCGATTCTTCTCCCCCCCTCCGGCTATGTCGCCGGAATGTATGCGCGCATCGACGCCAAACGGGGTGTCTGGAAAGCGCCGGCCGGGACCGAGGCGAACATCGGCGGGGCGGTCGGGCTGACGCGGGAGATCACCGATGCCGAGCAAGACACGTTGAACCCGATCGGGGTGAATGTCATCCGCGTTTTCCCCGCCGCCGGGATCGTTATCTGGGGGGCGAGAACGGTGGCGACGCAGGCCGATCCCGAATACCGGTATGTACCGGTCCGTCGGACGGCGATCTTCATCGAGCAGAGCATCTACAACGGGATCCAATGGGCGGTCTTCGAGCCGAACGACGACGATCTCTGGGCCAGCCTGCGCCTCAACATCGGCGCCTTCATGATGACCCTGTTCCGGGCCGGCGCCTTCCAAGGAACGACCCCCTCGCAGGCCTTCTTCGTCAAGTGCGACAACCAGACGACGACCCAAGCCGACATCGATGCCGGCGTCGTCAATGTGATGGTCGGCTTCGCGCCGTTGAAGCCGGCGGAGTTCGTGGTGATCAAGATCAGCCAGAAGGCGGGCGATTCGGCTGCGTAAAGAGGAGGCGGGCCCCGCAGATCATAGAGACAAAGGAGTCCAAAGATGGCCAAGTTTACGGTCAATACCCACCGGTTCGATCCCTACCGTAACTTTAAATTCAAGGTCAAGGTCGATAACCAATATGTCGCCGGTCTGAGCAAATGCAGCTCGCTGAAAAAGAGCACCGAGGTGACTACGTGGCGAGAGGGAGGCGATCCCTCGATCAGCCGTCAGCTCCCGGGAAAGACGAAGTACGACTCGATCACGCTGGAAGCCGGCGTGACTCATGACACCACCTTTGAAGATTGGGCGAACCTCGTGAACAACTTCCAGGGGGATGCCGCCGGATCGCTGAAGAACTTCCGAAAGGACATCACGATCGACGTCTTCAACGAAGGGGGCCAGAAGGTCCTCTCGTACAATGTCTTCCGCTGCTGGGTCTCGGAATACCAGGCCCTTCCCGATCTCGACGCGAGCGCCAACGCCGTCGCCATCCAGCATCTCAAGCTGGAGAACGAGGGGTGGGAGCGGGATAAATCGGTCACCGAGCCGGCCGAGAAATAGCGATATCGTATGCCGGACTTGAGTGAACGTCCTGAAGAAGGCCTCTTTCTCCTCCCCGGCGGATATCTCGACCCCGACGGGAATCTTCAACGGGAGGGGGTGCTCCGGCCGCTGACCGGCCGAGAGGAAGAGGCGGCGGCCGATCCGGCCCGGGGGTGGACCGAGGCGACGCTGGTGACGGCGCTGCTCGGCCGCTGCGTTACGAGGATCGGTCCTTATCGGCCGACCGAGCCGCTGCTCCGATCGTTGGCCGTCGGAGATCGAGATTACCTGATGTTGCGGCTTCGGCAGATCACGTTCGGTCCTCGGGTGGAGATGACGCTCGTCTGCCCGCGGCCTCTCTGCGCCAAGAAGATGGATGCCGATCTCGACCTCGCCCAGATCTCGGTCGCGCCGAGACCGATGGCGCCGCACCACACCCTGACCCTCTCTGAGGCGGGTGCAATTCTCGATGAACAGGGCCGCTTCCAGCGGGAGGTCGTCTTTCGGATTCCGAACGGGGAAGATCAGGAGGCGGTGCGGGGGTGGGAAATGTTGGACGAACGGGAGCGGGTCGTCCGACTCTTGTCCCGTTGTCTGGCGTCGCCCCCCGATGCGGTGAGGCGATGGTCAACCCGGTCGGTGGAAGAGATCACGGCGGCGATGGAGCAACAGTCCCCGCAGGTTGAGATCGACATGGAGCTGCACTGCCCGGAGTGCGGCGGGCATTTTATCCATCCATTTGAGATCGTCCCATTCTTTATCAAAGAGCTCCTTCGGGATCGCGGGCAATTTGAACGGGAAGTGCATCTTCTCGCTTTTTATTATCACTGGCCGCTGCGGGAGATTTTGGGGCTGACCCGGCAGAAACGGCGGCGGTATCTAGAACTTCTCACCGATGAATTGGAGCGGTCGGGCCGCTCCATCCTGGGGAGGGTATGAGCGGATTTCTCAACCGGGTGTTGACAGCGGGGTTGCGGCGGGTGGGACCGACCGGTCGTGTTGCCTCCCCCGCCGTTCAAGAGACGCTTGAAAAAAAGCCGGCGCCGACCGAAGCGGCAGCGCGACCGGAGGGACGGGATGAGGACCCCCCGCGGCGGGTCGAGACCGAAAGGGAAGCCCCGGCTGGGATGAATTGGCTGGAAGAAGCGGTTGCGCCGGAGCCGAGCGGTCGGTCAATGCCGCCGGCGGGACCGATCGCACTTGATCCTCTTGCGGCCGGCCGGGAAAAGTCGATGGGGGCGGAGAGGGTCTCTTTTGAGCGGGTTGAGTTCGACCCCGCCGTTCCCTATCGCGCGCTCCGGCGGTTTCAGCCGTCTCAGAGAGGTGAAGACGGAGCGGCGTCACCGAAATCGAATCGTTCGGCGCAGGAGGTCGTCTGGAAGGTGCTGCCGATCGAGCCGTTGCGCAGTCGGTCCCGCATCCCGCCGGGAGAATCGGTTGATCCGCCGGCTGCTTTGTCTCAAGCGCAAACGCCTTCCTTCACCGATCCTCCGCAGCCGCATGCCGCGCAGATAAAAAAAGACACGGGGCCGGCGACGCTCTTCCCGAAATCGCCGGCGGAGTCATCCTCGCCGTCGGAACGGAAGCGACCTCCTTCCGGAATCGAAGCGAAATCGGAGACGGGGGATCTGGTGATCGAGCAGCTCGACGTCCGAGTGATCGCCGAGCCGGAGCGTCGGCCGCAGGTGCCGAGGATGCGGCCCGCCACCCCGAAACGTGCGGGGGCCTGGGAGACGGCGGCCCGGTATTATCTCAAAAAGGTGTGAGCGTCTGCCCATGAGCACCACCCTCGGAAAGGTCACCGAATCGTTGAAGAGTCTCTTAGAAGGGGAGATGACGCCGAACGCGCACGTCACGCTCCTCTCGCCCGGCGACACCAGCGGGCAGAACAAACGGATCAACCTCTTTCTCTATCGGATCATTGAAAACCCGCATCTCAACAACCGCGACTGGCTGCCGAAGAAGGGGACGCTCAACCAACTCGTCTCTCCGCCGCTCGCCCTCAATCTCTTTTATCTGATGACCCCCTTCGCCCCCCTCGATCCGCAGACCGGCCTGGCCGACGCCCACGGATTGCTCGGTGAAGCGATGCGGGTCCTGTATGAAAATGCAATCATCCCGCAGGTCTATCTCGAAGACGGCCTGCAGGAGGGGGAGGTGAAGGTGACGCTCCTTCCCCTCGATCTGGAGCAGCTCAGCAAGATTTGGACGGCGCTCAACAAAGATTTTCGATTGTCGGTCGGTTATGAGGTTTCCTATGTCGAGGTGCCGGCGGAGCAACAACGTCCGCTGCCGAAGCGGGTCGAAGAGGTTCATCTCGATGTTCGCGCCCCGTATCGTCCCCCGGTTCTCCAGGCGATGTCGCCGGCCTCCGGTCCGGCCGGAACCCCCCTTCAGTTCAGCGGCGCGTTCTTGAGGGGATGGAAGGTCACCGTCCGTGTCGGCGACCAGGTCGCTGTGAAAGACCAGCTCCTTTTCGAAGATCACGCTTTTACCGCCCCGGTTCCGGCAGGGCTGACGCCCGGGGTCTATGAAGTCGATGTCAACGTGGCGAACCTCTCCCGGTTCCACGAGGTCTTCGAGGTGATTCCATGAAGTCGACCCCCTCTCTCAAAACGGCGCCGTTCCGGAACAGCCGCGATTACCTCGCCGCCGAGCTCGATTGGCTCGATCGGGCGCTGTCACTCCTCCTTCACCTCTTCCATCGACGCGAGGGAAAAACGGAGGGGCAGGGCCTCTTCCTCTCGCAGAAGGAGGCCGAGCGGCTCCTCACCTCGGAAATTCGGCCGGATAATCGGCCGAAAAGTCGAATCAACGATCCCGAGGCCGATGCGCTCTCCGCCGCGCTCGATCGATTGCGACGAGAGATTCTCTCCCGTAAAAAGGCCACGCTGGAGAAGGGGGGCGCGCTCTCGCTCTCCCACCTCACGCACCTCTTTCAGCTCTCCCCGGTCGAGGAGACGGCGCTGATCGTCACCCTCGCGCCGGAGCTCGATCCAAAATATGCGAAGCTCTACGCCTATCTCCAAGACGACCTGACCCGGAAGTTTCCCAGCGTCGATCTGATCCTTCGGCTGGCGTGCCTGCGGGGCGAGGTCGGTCCGGAGGGCCGGTTCTTCTTCTCGCCGCAGGCGCCGCTGCTCCGCTGGCATCTCGTCCAGCCGGTCGGCGAAACGGGGCTCGCGATCCCGCGATTGAATCAAGGGTTTGTGCTCGATGAGCGGACCGTCGCTTTTCTCCTGGAGATCGCCCAGGTCGATGGAAAGGTTCTCCCCTATCTGCGGTCGGTCCAGCGCGAGGGAGGGGAGGAGACGGTGTTGCCGCCGCACGCGGCGGAGATCGTCTCCCAATTGCAGCGATTGATCTCATCGCAGTTCCAACGGTCTTCCGTGCCGGCGCAAAAGGTCCTCGCTTATTTTTATGGCCCCGGCGCCGCCGATGGACGGGAGATCGCCCGGACCCTCTGCGGCCGGCTGAAGGTCCGGCTGATCGAGGTCGATCTCATCGCCCTGCATCAGGCCGCCCTCTCCGGAATATTCCCCTTCAGTGAGGGGCTCCGCCGGGTCGTCCGTGAGGCGCTGCTGCAGCCGGCGGCGCTCTACCTGACCGGGTTTGAGAAAGGGCGGGAAGAGGGAGATTGGAAGACGTCGGAGACGTCGGCCATGGAAGCGCTCTTAAAGGAGGCTGCATGGCTCACCTTCATCGAAGGGGCCCAGTCGTGGGTTCCGACGGCCCCCTCCGAGGAGAGCCTCTTCTTCCCCCTCCTTCTCCCCCTTCCCGGTCCTCAATACCGGATCGAGGGGTGGAAGGGATTGGTCGGGCGGAGACCCTCAGCGGTCGGAAAAGAAGAGATCGAATCGGTCTCGATCCGATATCGTTTAACCCTGCGAGAGATGGAGGATGCGATGGCGCTCGCCCGAGACCGGGCGGCGCTGCGGGCCCCCACGCGGCCGGAGGTCGCGGTCGACGATCTCTTGTGGGCCTGCCGGGAGCGCTCACAGACCCACTTCGGCGGGCTCGCCCGATCGATCACCCCCCGCGCCTCTTGGGATGATCTCGTGCTGCCCGAATCGGTCTTTCAGCAGCTCCGGGAGATCCTCGCGCAGGTCCGACACCGGCCGAAGGTCTTCCACGACTGGGGTTTTGAGAAAAAGCTGCTCCTGGGAAAAGGGGTCTATGTCCTCTTCACCGGGCCGAGCGGAACCGGAAAGACGCTCGCGGCGGAGGTGCTGGCGCAGACGCTGGGGCGCGACCTTCTGAAGGTCGATCTCTCGGCGGTGGTCAGCAAATACATCGGCGAAACCGAGAAGAACCTGCAGCGGATCTTTTCGGGGGCCGAGCGCTCCGACGCCATTCTCTTCTTCGATGAGGCCGACGCCCTCTTCGGAAAGCGCTCGGAGGTGAAAGATGCCCATGACCGCTACGCCAACATCGAGATCAACTATCTCCTCCAGCGGCTGGAAGAATACGAAGGGATCGTCATCCTGGCGACCAACTTCTCCCAAAATATCGACGACGCCTTCTCCCGGCGGATTCAGACGAGCATCGAGTTCCCCTTTCCGAACGAGGTCTCGCGCCTGGAGATCTGGAAGAAGCACCTTCCGAAGGAGGCGCCGCTGGCCGACGAGGTCGACCTCGGATTTCTGGCAAGCCGATTTAAGGTCTCCGGCGGGAACATCCGGAACATTGTCTTAAATGCGGCGTTCCTTGCCGCGGAGGGGGGCGAGCCGATCCGGATGACCCACCTCCTTCAGGCGATCCGAAGGGAGTATGAGAAGCTCGGAAAACGCTATTCCGAATCGGAGTTTGTCCTTCCCGCTCCCGCAGCCTCCGTCCTCCCCGCCGTCTCTCCTCGAAGGAGGCCGAGATGATTCGGATCAAACGGGTTCGGATCACGTATGATCGCCTCCCGCTCGATCGCAAAGCGGCGGCGCGCCTTTCCAAGCAGATTCTCTCTCAGCTGCAGAAAGAATTGGAACAACAACCGGAGGGCGCTTCGGGAACGCTCGATCGGCTCTCCCCGCGGCCGATCCGAATCGCCTCCGATCGGACCGGCCGGACGGAGATCGCCCGGCGCGCCGCCGGGGCGGTTTGTCAGGAGTTGGTTGATCAACTCGACAGAAAAAAGGAGTAGACGATGGGAAATGGGTTGGCCAACCAGCCGAAAATTTTGAGGGGGGCGTTCGTCGATTCGAATCCGCTCGCCTTCCCGCCGCTGATCGTCCCGTTTCAGTTCAATCCGGAGACGATCACCCGGCGAAAGGGGATCAGCGTGACGGTCCCCCCTTCCCGCCGGGGACGCGAGGAGGAGGCGCCGGAGAGCGAGAGCTTGGGAGAAGCCCAGACGGTTCATACCAACCCGGAGACGCTGTCGATGGACATCCGCCTCGACGCCACCGACGCGCTGGAGAGCGGCGACCCGATCGCCGGCCAGTTCGGCGTCCTCCCGGCCCTCTCCGCCTTGGAAATGATGGTGACCCCCCGGTCGGAATCGCTCTTCGCCGGGCTGCTTGGACTCTCGGCGAATTTCGGATTCGGCGATCGGCAGAGCCCGCCGGTGGTGATCTTCGTCTGGGGCCGGCAGCGGATCTATGCGGTCCGAATCACCGATCTGAACATTCAAGAGACCGAGTATCATCCGAACCTCAACCCGATTCGGGTGACGGTCGGGGTCAGCCTTGAAGTGATCGGCGGACGAAATCCCTTCAACCTCTTTACCCAGGCGCAACAAGAATTGCTGGCATCGCTCAATCTCGCCAACACTCCGGCGCTGGCGAGGTCGACCATTATCAATATCGGATGAGGAGAGGCGATGATCTACAAAGGCTCACGCTATGCAAAGACGGAAGTGATCGCCCCCGAAAACAACGAAGGGAAGACGCCGCGCGTTTTGGAGATCCGAGAGATCCCCGAAACCGCCGGCGTGTTTGAGCATATCGTCAGCGCGGGGGAGCGGCTCGATCTTCTCGCACATCGGTTTTACGGCGACCCGAAGAAATCTTGGCTGATTCTCGACGCAAATACCGATGAGTTGAATCCGTTCCATCTTTTAAAGCCGGGCCGCCGGATTCGGGTCCCGCAGAATCGGATTGTTTGATGGAGATCAAAGAGGTCATCACCCTCGCGATCAACGGGGAGAAGCAGGACGATCTCATCCCCGATCTGGTCCGGATCGAGGTCGAAGAGTCGGTCGACGACGCGAGCGTTTTTCGGATCGAGCTCGCCCTCACGGTCGAGAAAAATGGGACGTGGCGGTATATCGACGACGATCGCTATACCCTCTGGAACCGGCTCTCGATCGAGGCCGGTTATCCCGACAGTGGCGTCGAGACGCTGATCGACGGCTACATCACCCATCTGAACGTGAACCTCTCGAACGACGCGCAGGAGGCGACGCTGGAGATCTCCGGGATGGATGCGAGCGCGCTGATGGATCTCGAAGAGAAACAGCGGGTCTGGGCGAATAAGAAAGACAGCGAGATCGCCCAGGAGATTTTTATCTCATACGGATTGAGTTACGAAGTCGAAGACACGGTGGTGCGGCAGCCCGAAACGGTCTCGGCCGTCCTTCAGACCGAGAGCGACATCCGCTTTCTCCGGCGGCTGGCGGCGCGGAATGGGTTTGAGTGCGCTGTTCAAGGGAGCAAGGGATATTTTCGGAGTCCGACGCTCGACCTTCCCCCGCAGAAGACGCTCGCGATCCAGTTCGGCGGGGAGACCAACCTTACCGGCCTCCGGTTCCGGGTTGATGGAACCGCTCCCGCCGATCTGGAGATTCGCCGGATCGATCCGTTCGAGAAGGAGGAAGAGAAGGAGACCCTCACAGAGAGCCCCCGGCGAAAGCTCGGCAAAAAAGAGCTGGCCGATTTCCAGTCGGGCCAGCGGTCCGGGCGCCTGCTGCTGAAAAATCAGGTGGCCTCTTCCTCACAGGAGATGCGGGGTCGACTCCGAGAAGGGTATCGGGGGGGAGAGCGGTTCGTCCAGGTCGAGGGGGAGATCGACTCGCGCCCCTATGGCGCGGTGCTCCGGTCGAAGCGGCTGGTGACGGTAAAAGGGGCCGGCGCACAATGGAGCGGGCTTTATTATGTGACCCGTGTCCGGCATCTCTTTACCCTCGACGGCTACACACAGCATTTCGAAGGGATCCGGAACGGATTGGGGCTGACCGGCGAGGAGGTCTTTGCCGCCGCGGCCCTCCCGACCGCGATCCCGTTCCCCGGCCTGGGCGGCGCGTCGGTCGAATCAGGCAACCGCGTCCTCCCGGCGCAGCAAGAAGGAACGACCATTCAGGGATAGCTTTGCGGAAGTTTTAACCGGCAATCCGAAATTTGAACTGGAGTGAACGATGGCTGGACCCCAACCCCCCAAGATGACCACGCTTCGACGCCGGCCGGTGATCGATTATGTGACGAAGGATTACGAGGGATTCCGGCAGGGGATGCTGAACCAGATCCCGCTCCTCTTGCCGAACTGGACCGACCGAAGCGAGAGCGATTTCGGCGTGGTGTTGGTCGAGCTCTTCGCTTACGTCGCAGATATTCTCAGCTACTATCAAGACCGGGTGGCGAACGAAGCCTATCTCCCGACGGCGACCCAGCGCCGGTCGGTGGTGGAGCTGCTCCGGCTGATCGACTACCAGATCGATCCGGGGCTGGCGGCCTCGGCCGCGGTCCATTTCGAAGTGTCGGCCGACGTGACCGTCAGCGGGGCGTCGCTTCCGTATCGGCTCAAGACGGCGGGGGTGCCGGGGGAGCCCGACCGGACGTTCGAGATCACGCAGGAGTTCTCGCTGAAGCAGCGGAACAGCGCGATCGACCTGACCACCTCCGCCGTCCACCTCACAGACCTGGGAGCGGAGACCCAATCGATCGAACTGACCCGGACCGACCATGCCCTTGATGAAGGGGGTGCGATTTATTTTGAGGAGAAACGCCCCCAGCCCGACGGCGCGGTCAAGGTTCGCCGCTCCCCGATGCTTCAGATTATCAAAGTTGAGCCGGCGGGGGTGAACGTCGATCGGATCACCTGGCTGCCGCCGCTCCCGGAGCCGCTCGATCCGACGAAAACGACATTGAAGGGGAACAACGTCGTCGCGACGCACGGAGAGTCGATCTTCGATGAGCCGCTCTTCATCGGCGACGGCACCCCCGGCCAGCGGCTCTCCCTCTCCCGCAGACCGGTCACCCACCTGATCAAGATGGGGCCGTTCACCCGCCGCCGGTCGCGGCCTGAATTGGAGGTCCGTGTCGACGGCGTTCTTTGGGACGAAGTCGAAACGCTCTTCCAGAGCAGACCGTCCGATCTTCACTATGTGGTCTCGATCGATGAGAACGACACGCTGACGATCACCTTCGGGAACGGTCAGCGGGGAAGCGTCGTCCCCGCGGGGGCGCAGGTGAAGGCGGTCTACCGGATCGGGCTGGGGAGCCAGGGGAACGTCGGGGCCGATACCCTGACGGTGGCCCCCTCCGCGATCCCCCAAATCACGAAGCTCACCAATCCGTTTCATGCGGAGGGAGGGGCCGACCGGGAGACGACCGAAGAGGCGAAGATCTCCGGGCCGGGATCGATCATCGCCCAGGAGCGGGCGGTCACCCTCCATGATTATGAGCTTTTGGCCGTCGCGTTTCCCGGCGTCGGAAAGGCCAAAGCGCGGGTCGGCCTTCGCGGCGGCTACAAGGTGGTCCAGGTTTACATCGCGCCGGAGAATCCGACCGTGATCCCGCCGCCGTTCGCCGGCGGGGCGCTGAAGGAGGCGCTCAAGGGGCAGTTGGAAGCGCGCCAACCGGTCAATCGGATGGCAGGGGTCGATGTCCTTGATCCGATTTATGTCCCGGTGGATCTCTCGGTCGACGTCTACCTCAAGGCCGACGCGGGCCAGGAAGCGGTTCGCAAAGCGGTGCTGGCCGTCTTGCACGACCTTCTCAGCTTTTCCCGGTTGGAATTCGGCCAGCCGATCCGGGTGGGGGAGGTCTTCTCGGCGCTTTACCCGGTCGAGGGGGTCGCCTATGTTCTCCTCAAGCGATTGGCCCGAAGCGGGCTTCCCCCGGAGACGATGAAAGAAGGATGCGATTTCGCCGACGTTCCGATCGGGGAGAATGAGCTGGCATATGAGGGGCTCCTCACGATCAACCTCTTCGGAGGGATTCGATGAGTAATCCGGTGCTCACACCGAGCGTCGATTTTCCGACGCTCCTCTTTCAACTCCTTCCGGGGATCTATCGCGACAAAGATGCCGCGGGAGAGCTGCAGCGTTTTCTGGAGATCGTCTCCGGCCCACTTGAAGAGGTCGATCTCAGCATCGCCCAGCTCTATGAGGACCTTTTTCTCGAAAATGCCCGGGAACCGTTTATCCCCTTGATCGGCGCGTTGATCGGGGTCGAGATCGATCCGACCCTGCCGGAGCGGGCAGAGCGGACCGAGGTGGAGGAGGCGGTGGCCTTCTACCGATCGAAAGGGCTGCACGACCCGATCGCCCAGTTCGCGGAGCGGGTGACCGCCTGGCGGACGGTGCTCGTCGATTTTTCCCAGCGGGTGGCCCAGGTGCCGTTTGTCCCCGATCTGAATCCTGTCCTTCCTTATCGGAATCAGTCGGTCGGAGAAGATCCGCCGGGAAGCGGACATTTTTTCTTCCGGGCCGACCAAAAACTTCAGCCGCTCTTTGACCGAAAGACCGGACGTCCGATCACCCGTGCGGCGATGCTGGGACAAGAGTCGGCGTATGCCGGGATCGAGGGGCGCTTCGCCCTCCGGGATCGCGGCGTCGATCTCTTCTTGCCCGATCCGACGCCGCCGTTTGGGGTGGTCGCCGCCGATCTGACCGATTTCGCCGATCCGAAAACGCCGAGCGGCGCTTCTCTCGTTCTCCTGCCGAATCAGGTCGCGGTCGATCCGGAGCTGGGACGTTTTCAGATCGTCTCGCCGGTTCCGCTCGCCGGCAACCTCACCGTCGATTTCCAAGTGTTGGTCCCGGCGTCGGTCGCCGTCCAGACATTCGACCTTCGCGATCCGAGGGGGATAGCCCGGCTGAACCGGAGCGATGATCCGGCCCCCCACACGCTCGACCTCCGTCGTCCGAGAAGCGCGACCGATCGGATCGGGAGATATCATTTCGACAACCTCGGCTTTTTCTTTACATTGGGCCGACCGCAAAACAATCAGCGGCCCAACGTCTTGCCGCCCGGCTCGCAGAGCGGGAATTTCACCTTCGACGGTCGCCTTCTCGGAGCCGGCGACACGGACGGGGTCGCGCTCCAGTTCCAAGACGGAATCGACGGCGCCACGCTCACCGGTCGAAAGCTCGACGCGGCGGTGGCAGATTATTGCGGGACGCCCCGCGGCTTCACCCTCCGGGTCAACGGGGTTGATCTCTGCAGCCCCGACTTTCAGCCGACCGTCACGCTGCGCGCCGCCGACCTCTCCGACTTCGCCAACCCGAAGACGCCGTCCGGTGCGGCGATGACCCTCGCTTCCACCGATGTCGCGGTCGATCCTCAGCTGGGACGGTTCAAGCTCGATCTCACGGGACTGGGGATCTCCGCCGAGCAGATCCGGGTCGATTTTCTCTTGGCCCCGGGACAGAACCATCTGGGGACGGCGCCGGTGGCCCTCTCGGAGACGATCCATGATCTTTTTGGATTCGATCCCGAGGGGAAGGGGATTGTCTTGCGCGACGGCGAAGATGGGATGCCGATCTCGGTGAAGCGGCGGCTCGGCGCGGCGCTCTCGGATTTTGACGGGACCCGCAGGGGGTGGACCGTCTATCAAAATGGGATCAATGTTCGCGGAACCCTTTCGGCGGAAGAAAAAATACTCGACGATCCGGCGACCCCGGTGACACCGGGCCGGCTGGCGGTCGATCTCGATCGAGGTCGGTTCAAATTTCCGGCGGGCTTTTTCTCGCCGACCGACGTGATTACCGTCGATTACAGCGATGAAGACATCGCCGGAGAAGCGCAGTTGCTGACGAGCTTCTTACAGCGCTCCCCCAAGCTGCTGCCGGCGGGGGTCGTCCCGGTCCCGATCGACACGCGACTCCCGCCGGTCGATCCGAAGGTGATGGAATAAAATTGCTGATTTCGGATCGCGGAGTAATAAAGATTGTTTCTTTTGACCTTCAATCCGCAATCCGAAATGAAATGGAGAACGCATGACCCAATCGATTTCGCGCGACAGTTTCAATGAGCTCAAAAATTATCTGGGAGTCTATCTTCAGCAGGGGCGGGTGATCCTCGACGCCGACTGGAACGAGAACCAAGACATCTTCGTCTCGTTCCTCCGGCGGATGAGCCGGGAGGCGCTGGGTGACGGGAGTCCCAACCGCGGGTTTGCCGTCGACCCGATTTTCCCCGTTCCGGTCGAAACGCTCGTCCAAAAGGCGACCCCGCCCGGCGGCGGCAACTTCGATCTGTCGCAGTGCGCCGGCGAGGTCTGCAGCGCGATCATGGTCGAAGCGATCCGTCTGATCTTCAGCATGATCTTCGGCCCGCTCCTCTTCTTTCTGAACTTCCCGGGGAAGAAGTTCGATGACATGGAGTCGCTCGAGGGGTTTATCCTCTCCTCGCCCCAGGGAACGTTGCGGATCGGGAAAGACGGTCCTTATGAGGGAAAAGGGTTTTTGCGGCTCTCCGGCCATGCCGGCACGGTCACGATCACGAAGAGCTTTATCAATCTCAGAGACCTGTCCTCCGACGAGGTGCTCACCTTTCGTTATCGGTTGAGCCAGCAGTCGGCCGGGATCATCCGGTTCTTTCTCGAAGACGATGACGGCAATCGCACCGTCTGGCTCACCCAGAACACCGGGGCGGCCAAAGAGGTCTGGGTCGCCGGATTTGCCGCGCCGCTCGATGTCCGTTTTCATATCACCACCGACGCCCTTCCGGACGCCGGGCTGAATCAGAATTATAATACCGGAACGATCTTCAGCTTCGGCGGGGCGACCCCGATCACCTGGTCGCTCTCCGCCGGCGCGCTCCCGGCCGGGTTGACGCTGGCGGCGGCCGGCACCGGAGACAATTCAAAGAGCGCCAAGATCAGCGGCACCCCGACGTCGGCGGGGAGTTTCGACTTCACCGTCCAGGCAGTCGACAACAACGGGGTGGCGACGACCCAGTCGTTCACGCTGAAGGTCCTCGACCCCCCTCCACCTCCTTCTTCCCTCCCCTCTTTTAATCCGGCCGATCTGCTGGCGGCGATGATCAAGTTTGAGCTTCCGACCGGGACGCCGGCCGATCTGACGCGGATCCGAAAGTATGGGTTCGAGGTTTATCAAGATACGACAACCCCGCTGGTCTGGGACTTCGATGATCTCCGGATCGCCAGCGAGAACCTGTTGGAGACGATCGGGGTGAACAACTTCATCATCCGCGGGTCGGAATTTTCCGAATTTTTAGGGCTCTTCTCCCTCTTCGGGATGTTCGGCCAGCTGAACCAGGGGGGCGGTGGCGGAGGAGGGGGCGGGGGTGGCAGTGGCGACGACGGGCTGCAGAACCTACTGGAGTTGATGAATACCCAGTTCGAGTTTACCCATCCGAGCATCGAGAATGCCGGCCGAATGTATGTGGCGGGGCTCCCGTGTGTCTTGATCCGAGACACCCTCTATTCCGAGCAGGCCGACCCGAACGACCCGTCGCTGGTCCCACCTCCGCCGGGACAGATCCGGAAGGATCTGGTCTATCTCGATGTCTGGGAGGAGCCGGTGACCTATGTCGAAGATCCGGAGATCCGGGAGATCGCGCTCGGCGGGCCCGACACGACGACCCGCCTTCAGGTTAAATACCGCGTCCGGGTGAACCAAGGCGGAGGCCTTCCGGAGGGAGAGGGGATCGGGAAGGGAACCGTGGCGACGGAAGGAGTTTATACCGGGGAGGCGAATCGTCTTTATCGAATAGAGATCGACACGGCCGGGGATATCGGCACGGCCACCTTCCGTTGGTCGGAAGACAACGCTTCGACGATCCAGCGGGTGATCGCGCCGATTCCGGCGGGATCGAAGCAGGTCGTCGTCGAAGATGGATCGGCCTTTCATCCGGCCGATCTGATTTTGCTCTCCAAAGAATTCGGGAGCGAGATGCACCAGATCGAATCGGTTTTCGGAAATGTGATCAACTTAAACGGCCCGGTCGGGGGACAGCTCCTGCTCCTCCCGGCGGCCTCCAAGGTCTCCAACTTCACCAGCTTCTCGATGGAGGATCGGCCGAAGATTGCGCGGTGGAATGCATTTAAGGTGCCGATCACGCCCGACCCGGCCGATGCGACGATCTCGGAGGCGATTTCGCTCAACGACGGGGTGGCGGTTCGATTCGGCGGCAACCAGACCCGCCGGGGCGATTATTGGATCTTCAAAACCCGCTTTCTCGCCGGAGACGAAGCGTCGGGGATCAATCCGGAGACGCGGATCGAGCCGTTGAGCTTTGTCCTCGCGCACGGCAAGCGGCACGCTTATGCGCCGCTCGCCATTCTCACCCGCGACGGCGATGCCCCCGATCCGAACAAGATCATCGACCTCCAGGACAAACGCCAGCGGGCCGGAAATGCCTCCACGGTCGATAAGCCGCTCGCCGACCTCTCCGCGTTTACCGGGAAAGACACCGACCATTTTTTGGGGGGGATCGACCTGGCCCCCGCCTCCAAGGGGAGCAAGTTTTTGGTCTTCTGGTCGGGGGAGCTCTTTCTGACCGGGGCGGTGCCGGCCGATTCGCACCTGGAGCTGCGGGCCGCATTCTACAACGATGAGATGACCAATCCCGCGACCGAGCCGGACAAGGGGAAGATTCAGGACAAATCGATGAAGATTCCGCTGACGCGAAAGCAGACCAACGTCGAAATCCCGATCCAGGCGCTCTTCGTCAACAGCGACACCGGGTTCCTCTTCGTGCCGAATCAATTTGTCCCAACCTCGGTTCAGCTCTTTGCGAGGATCGACAAAGACGGATTCAGCGTCGAGCTGGTGAACATGCGGATGACGGTGTTGGAGTTGAAGAAGAGTTTCTGAAAAGTGAAGAAGTCAGAAGAAGAGCTGAATCTTTCCCTTCTGGATTCTGACTTTTATATTCTAAGGATCAAGGAGGTTCCATGCCTGGACGATATATCTTCACCCAAAAGGATCTTGAGCCGCTTCGGCCTTTTCTGGATCATCCGGTCGGTCGGCAGCTGCTCGAGGGGGTGGTGCCGATCAAGAAGACGACCGGAACGCCGCTTCATGTCGAGCTGGCGGAGGTGGCGCTCCCGATTGCAGTCCAGAGCCGCGAAACGCCGGAGGGGGTGCCGTTGAGCGAGGTCTTGAGAGCGGTCCAGGAGCGGGTGCCGGGGGTGAAGGGGTTGGCGGTCCGGCAGGGACGGGTCTCGATTACCTATGAAGAGGCGCCGTCGCGGGCCGATCGGACGAAGATCGAGCGGCTTCTCTCGAACCGAAAGTCGTTGGAGGAGTTAAAACAGGCGCCGGCGCTCCGGATGGCGTCGGCCGGTCCAGCGGCGCTGGAGCGGCTGCTGAAAAATCCGGAGACCCCCGATGCCGAATGGCTCCGGGCTTTCCGGGCGTATGCGGTTGAAAATCTCATCGGGACAAAGCGGAGAGAGAAAAAGTAGTGGCTCCTTATCTTGGCAACCTAAAGAGCAATGAGTTCCACAACCTGGCGAATGAGAAGGCGCAGTGCCAGATCGGCGAGATTCTCCATAAAAAGTCGTTCGTCCCGGACACGATGGCGCAGGCGATCGCCGAGGGGTTCGAGCCGTGCTTCTTCTGTGTCGGGACGTTCGCCGGCCTCGGCCTCGCTCCGGTCGGCTTCGCCGGTGCCGCGATCGCCTCCCCCGCCGACCTGGCCGGTGAGGATCGGGGAGAGGGGACGGCTTTTCTCTCCTGGAGCGATGCCGACGATATCGAGGCGCAGCAGATCACCTTTGATCTTTTCTCCAGCCCCGATCCGCTCGATCCGTTTCGAACCCTCCGGGCCGGAAACTTGAAAACGACCTCGGCGTTGCTCGGCGGATTCGAAGCGGGGGGACTTTACTACTTCACGGTCATCGCGAGGCAGGGAGGAAGCTACAGTCTGCCGTCTAAAATCCTCCCCCTTTCGATCGCGCCGGTTCAATCTCCGGTCGCAACCCCGCCGGGCGGAGGGGACTCCGCCATTCCGAGCGGTCTCGGATTTCCTTTTCAGATCGACGGGGGAGGCGGGGTCTCTGCGCAAGGGGGCGATCCGCTGCTGCGGGGGAAGATCCTCCAGCTTCTCCTCACCGCGCCGGGCGAGCGGGTGAACCTGCCGGAATATGGAACCCGGCTGCGCGATCTCGTCTTCGATCCCAATAATGATATCTTGGCGGCGACGACCGAGTTCATGGTCAACCGGGCGCTGCAGCGGTTCTTGGGAGAGGCGTTGCAGGTCGATCAGGTCACAGTCCGAAACGAAGTGTCGACCCTGCAGGTTGAGATCGTCTATGTCCGAAAGGCCGACTTAAGAATGGAGCGGCTGAGGATCGGGCTGCCGATTCCATAGCAATGAGGTAAAGGATGGATGAAAGGATGGCCCGGTATATCGAGCGGGCTGAGGGAAAATATTGGGGCAAGTATCGCGGGTTTGTGCAGGAGAACAACGATCCGGAGCAGTTGGGACGGCTACAGGTCAAGGTGCCGAGTCTCCTCGCGGATTCGGTCACCGGCTGGGCCTGGCCGGCGGTTCCCTATGCCGGCGCGGGAATCGGTTTTTTCTTCCTCCCGCAGGTGGGCGATCTCGTGTGGGTTGAATTCATCGAGGGAGAGTTGGACCACCCGGTCTGGACCGGCTGCAGCTGGGGGAAGCCGGGGGGGCAGAGCGAGCTTCCGCCCGAAGCGCTTCAATCCTACCCTCAGCAGCAGGTGATCAAGACCCCTTCGGGGAATGTGATCATCATCAATGACGCCTCGGGAAGCGAATCGATTACGATCCGAACGGCGGAAAAGTGTGAAATCGTGATCGATCGAAGTGGTCAAAAAATTACGATTCAAGCGGAATCGGTGATCGTTCAGGGATCGACGCAGATGCCGGAGGAGCTGGCGACGAAGACCTTCACTCAGATGATCTTCGACACCCACACCCACCCGAGCGGCGTCGGACCGACCGGTCCCCCGCTGATCCCTTCCACGACCAATCCGAAATCGATCACGCGGGTGCTTAAGGCAGAGTAGCCGATGCCGCTGAATAAGAACCTTTTGTCGGACGGTTTTAAAGATCTGTTTGAAGGGAAAGATCCTGCCGCTCCGGGGGAGACGCGCTTTCCTCCCGACCCGACCGAGGCCGGAAAGAAGTGGGCCGCCGTCTATAGGAGCTATGCGGAGGGAGCGCAGGCCGGGGTGACCCGACCGGTCGCCGCCATCCTCTCCGCCGCACAAAATATGTTGGCCATCGCCTTGGCGGCCGGTTTCTCCTCGGCCCAAGCGGCCCCGCCCCCGGCGGCGATCGCCGGGCTGGCCGTCGCGATGGACCTTGCCTTCGTCGCCTTCTGGCTGGCGCCGCCGGTCGCGCTCGCCGCGCCCCTTCCGCCGGCGCCGCCGACGATGGCGGGGATCGTCTCCCTCGCCCCGCCGGGCGTTCTCTCCATTTCGCTGATCGCCCTCTTCGCCGCCGGTCCTTCGCAAAAGAAAACGGCGGCCCAACAGGCCGACGCGATCGCAACCCTTCTCGACGGCTGGACGAAGACGGTGATGGTGATCAACACCCCGATCACCCCGCCCGGTCCTCCCCTCCCCCCGGTGCCGCTCAGCTAACGAATATTGTCGTTGACCTCTCCTAAGTGGGTAAACTGCTGCCGTGCGAGCCCATGTTTTTCCATCAACCGGCGGAAGGCCCGCCGGTCTTTGCCGGCTTCTTTCGCGGCGCGGGAGATATTTCCCCGGTGGGTCATCAGCAGCTGGGAGAGATAGGATTTCTCGAAGGTGTCGATCGTCTGCCGCTTCAGCGTTTGGAACGGAAAGTCGCGCGTTGCATCGGTCGGCGTGGGGGCCGGCAGATCAATCTCGTTGGCCTGGATCGATGGGGAGGAGGAGAGAACGATGGCGCGCTGGATCACCGCCTCCAATTCCCGGATGTTCCCCGGCCAAGGATACGCGGAGAGCTTGAGGCGCGCCCCCGCGGAGAGGGTTTTCTGCGCGCTGCCGAAACGGCGGCAATACTTTTTTAAAAAATGTTCCGCCAAAATCGGAATGTCTTCCCCCCGCTCTCGAAGCGGCGGCAGGGTGAGCGAGAGGATATGGAGGCGAAAGTAGAGATCTTCTCGAAAGCGGCCTGCTCGGACCCGCTCCGGCAGGTTCGTATTCGTCGCCGCCACGATCCGCGCGTCGGAGCGGAACACCCCCCGTCCGCCGAGCGGTCGGTACTCCCCCTCTTGCAAAAAGCGGAGGAGCTTGGCCTGTGCGATCAGGCTCAGACCGTCGATCTCGTCGAGAAAGAGGGTTCCCGATTCGGCCTCTGCAATCAGTCCGCGCTGAGGGAGCGCCGCGTCGGTATAGGCCCCCTTGGCATGACCGAAGAGCTCATTCTCTAAAAGGGTCTCCGGCAGGGC
Organism: Candidatus Manganitrophaceae bacterium; assembly: GCA_016200325.1. NCBI lineage: Bacteria > Pseudomonadati > Nitrospirota > Nitrospiria > Candidatus Troglogloeales > Candidatus Manganitrophaceae > Candidatus Manganitrophaceae bacterium. The sequence goes on along the minus strand of JACQEZ010000011.1, from coordinate 313,250 downwards.
CGCGCAGTTGACCGGGATGAAGGGGCCGGCCGATCGAGGGCTTAAGTAGTGGAGGGCGCGGGCGGCGAGCTCTTTGCCGGTTCCGGTCTCGCCGGCGAGGAGGACAGTCGCCTCGCAGCGCGCCAGCCGCGGGATGAGCCGGAGGGCTTCGATGAAGGCGGCGCTCTCGCCGATAATCGCGCCGATCCCGAGGTCGATTTTCAGCCGCTCGGCGGAATGAATCGGATCGTCCATGGGGAGCCATTTCTGAATCCGGGCGGTGAGGTTATTCATCTGAAACGGGCAGAAAAGAAAATCGTCTGCGACTTGAAGGACCTTGCTGAGCAGGCGTGGATCGATCGGCTCCGGATGGCAGAAGAGCCAGAGAACCGGACTGGCGTGTCGGAGACGATGAAAGGAGTCGACCGTCTGTGCCACCGTCTCGGCTGAAGAGGTCTGAAGCAGAATTAAATGGGGCGCCTGCGCGGCAAGTTCCTCCGGAGAGGGAAGGGAGGAGCGGGAGACCCACTGAATTTTCGAGCGGGAAGGAGAGAGCGCATCGGCGCCGCCGAGGTTGGAGCAGGCCCGTTGCTGTGCGCAGCCGCCGCGACGAAGATTAATCTGCAAGAGGGTCTTCGGCATCGTGTCAATCGTATCAGGGGATCTGTCTGCCGCCTCAGGGGGTAGCGAGGCGGGGATTGGACGCCGGCTTGAACCGGCGTTCGTTATTCCGGAGGATGATCTGTCCTGACTTGGATCGCTTTCCGTCTCGTTCGAACATCCTCGGATCTGTTCACAACGGGATCAATGAGCGCGGTATCGGCCTCCGTCCCAGCACAGTAACCAATCGGAAAGGGAGGAGTCAAGGAGAATCGGTCTGCAAGATAATAAGTGGATAATAAATATATTTAGGCGACTCATCCTGCGATAGGGGCTTTCCATGAAGTGGGCCGATTCAGGAGGGAACTACGGTTGGGAAGAAGGGGGGGCGGTCCGAGTGGGGACGGTGTCCTCCGCGGCCTCCATGGCGCAGCGGAAGCCGATCGTCGCTTCTTTGCGGTAGGGGGCGACCGCGACGCGCTTGGTGGTTCGAAGGTCGTTGCCGCTATTGTCCCACGATCCCCCGCGCACCGCTTTGGCTATTCCTGAATCGGGCCCTTTGGGAAAGGTGACCTGGCCCTCTTTGTAATAAAACTCGCTGTACCAGTCATAGACCCATTCCAGCACATTGCCCGCCATATCGTAGAGGCCATAGGGGCTTCGTCCCGCCTCGAAGCTGCCGACCGGGGCGGTATAGGCGAAGCCGTCCCCCTCTCCCCGGGCGTTGGCGTAGCCTTCTGCATAATTTTCACCCCACGGCCACGGGCGGTTATCCTCTCCGCGGGCGGCATGCTCCCACTCCGCTTCGGTCGGCAGGCGCTTTCCGTTCCAGACGCAATAAGCGTCGGCGTCAAACCAGGAGACCCCGACGGCGGGGAGCTTCGGCTGAAAAAGAACGGTCGTGTCGTCGAAGAAGACCATCACCTCCTGTCGATGACGATGGGTCTCCTGAACAAAGCGTTGGTATTGGGTGTTGGTGACTTCGTAAAGATCAATGAAGTAAGGATGGAGGGTGACCTGCCGAGCCGGCTTTTCATCGAACTCACCCCGTTCTTCCCTCGATCCCATCCAAACCGTTCCCCCCGGGACAAAAACCATCTGGGCGGCATCTTTTCCGAGCGGGGCAATTCTGAGCTGATTGAATCGGGACGGGTCGGGGGCGGGGACGACGACCCGGGGGGCCTGGCGCGCTCGAGCGGCTTTCGCCTCGGAGCGAAGCGAATTGACCCGGGCGACGGAGATGACGATCAGCAAGAGGAAGACGACGCCCATTCCAAGGAGGATACTGACTTCTTTCATCGCGTTCTCTTCCCGACAAGAGGAACATGTGTGATGCGAGTGCGCTCTGTTCCTGTCCCGGTCTTTGGCCGGCAGGAGGCAGCGGAGAGTGAGAAAGCAACCTGCTTCTCACTCTATCATGGTCGCTTTCTCGATTCAACTTTGCCGGATAAGAGGCTGAATTAATCCGAAGGTGAAAGAGGTGTTGAGGGGGTTTTAATTTCCGTAGATAAAGTTGAGGAGCGTTTCTCCGACGCTCTCGGAGAGCTCCTTCTGCATCGCGCTCAGCGCCTTTCGATCCGCCTCTTTGGCGCTCAGGTGGCCTTCCCGTCCCGATCGCTGGAGGCCGCCGAAAATTTTCTGTCCCTCCTTTTGTGTCAGCGTCACATGGGCGGTCCACCGCGCGTAGTGCCAACGCGGGTCGTTTAGATCGACCGGTTCCATACCGACCTCCCCCTGGATTAGAATCTCGCCGTCGGGTGCGCCGGTCAGCCCCTTCTCGTGGAGTTTCGCAAGAAGGGCATCCCGCACCGGCGCGCCATAGGGTCCTTCGATATGAACGTCGACCCGGAAGGCGCGGCTGAGGAGCTCTCTCAGTTGCGCGTCGAGGAGGGCGGGGTTCACATTCAGCCCCTCTCCTCGGCCGGTCGGCTGGACCACCCTTAAATCGGCCTCATAAGATTCGGTCCGGCGCGCCGCCAGAATCGCCTTTCGAAGGGCGCGTGCCTGTTCCATCGGATCGGTCGCTCTCTTCGCGCGCGATTCCCACTCCCGCGCTTCCGTCTCGGCATCGAGCGACTGCTGTCGAAGCGCCGCGGCGCTCTTGGCGCGGTCCAATACCGCCAAAGCGTAATAGACCTGCGACACCGGGTCGGCCCATCGCTCGGCGATCCGAACCTGCTCCAGCACCTTGTCGGTGGAGACGACCGTTTGGTTTTGAATATCGACTCTCCGATCGACCTCCACCCCCTGGGTCTTCTCCGCCTGCTTGAAGTCTTCGCGCTCTTGGACGGTAGAGCGCACCTCGGTTCGGAAGATCCGCGCCAGCGCGGCATAGGCGCTGTCTTCGGCCTTTTGGCGGGTGTCGCCGGAGCCGACGCCGGTCAGATAGGTCGCGTCGGGATAGTGCGCGCCGGCGCCGTCGACCCAGTCGGGCTTCTCGGCTGCAAGCAAGGAGGTCGCGGAGAAGAGCAGGCAGACGATCAGCCCGGTCCGAACGGTCCGTTGAAGATGAAGAGCGCTTTCCATAAAAGCCTCCTGGTCAGAAATTAACGAAGGGTTTCGTCGATGACAACACGTCTCTTCCCTTTTTCGATGGTGACGGGAGGAAGACGACGCTCTTCGATGAGCTGTCCTTGATTTGAGTAGTAGGAGATCTGTCCGGTCCACTCACCGGGGGAGAGGGGGACCCGCGCCAGGCGGATCTTCCCCGGCAATGTCTGCCAGCTTCGTTTATCCGCCTGCTCGGTCGCGATGGAGTAGACGTCGGTCAAAAGTCCGGTCAACAGCTCGGCCCCTTCACCCCCCCGCCTTTTGGCTTCATGCCGGGCGGTCCGGGCGGCGAGGTACTTGGCGGTGGCGCGGGCGATTGCCTTTGCCGAGATCCGGCCGATCCGATCATCCAAATCTTTTTTGGCGATGGCGGTGATGTCTTCCATCAGATCGGAGCGCTGTTTGAGTACCATGTTGCCCTGTCGAAAGGTGACCTCCACAAAGCCGACGTTGGAGGGACGTGGAACGAAGCGGGGGAAGGCGACACGGACCAGGTAGACCCCGCCGTTTCCGTCCGGGACCGGCGCGTTGATGAAATTGTCTTCTTTCACCGGGGAGCGCCCCTCATAGGTGACGACCACCGCTTCTCCGGCCGTCTCGGGGTGCTCAGCGGCCAACGTGACCGACTGGGGAAAGAGGGTTTTATACTCCTCCTCTTCGGCCGAAAGATGAAGGGTCTCGGTCATCCGGAGGAGGTCGATGCCGAGCCGGGCCGGAACCGACGTTTGATAGTGCTTCTTATAATCCTGGAAAGCGTCATAGGCTTTCCGATAGGAGACAAATGCATCATTGAATTCGCCGCGCGTCTCATAAAGGATCCCGGAGAGATAACGCGCGAAGGCATCTTCTTTATAGACACTCTTCTGTGCATTGCGGTCATTTAAGACGTTTAGACGGGCGTCGACCTGTCTTGCCTCCACCAAAGCGTCGTCCCATTGATTGAGGGCGGCATAGTTCAGCGCCGAAAAGAGGTGGATCAAGACCGTTTCGAAATCCTCTCCTTCGTAGGGGAGGAGGTTGTCGTTGGTCAGCATCGCTCCGGCGTGACTCGAAATGCTCTGGGTGTAGAGCCGGTCGATTTCGTCGGCGGCCTTCGCGAAAAATTGATTGCTCTCCGCGTAGCGCCCGGCCAAATGGAGCAAGAAGCCGCGATCGAAATAATAAAGAAGGATGTTTCGATCCCCATATTGGGACCTGTTTTTCTCGACGACCGTGTCGGCGTCACCGTACCGGTGGGAGAGGAGGTGCTGCTCGACGATCTGTTGCTGATGGAGCGAGGGGCCGCACGCGGCCAAAAAGAGGAGGGAGAGGAGCAGCCCCCTTTTCACCCAGGAAAACCGAGCGGATGTTCGAAACGAAAAGAAGGGTGCCGAGGAGAGGAGCATCTGAACGTTCCAGGGGAAAGGCATGCTTAAAATTTGATACGGCTCTTCTCGATGATCTTCTTGATCTTCTTCTGCCCGAACCAGACCTTTTTGTTATTGGCCATGTCGACCATTTCAAGATCGACCTGATAAAAGACCGCCTTCGTTCCCTCGGCTTCGTCCAGGATCGTGTTGATCGTCCCGATCATCATATAATCGGCCCCCGCTTCTTTGCCGGGGCCCTTCGCCGTATCCTCCGAGGAGTTCCTTGCCTGATCAAGGCGCTCGGTTCGGATCTCTTCCCGCTCGTCCTTTCCGGCAACGAAGGAGATTCGGCCTGAATTGGTCAGCTCCCGCTGCAGATCGTTCACAAAGGTCTGGACATTGATATGCTCATGGCTTCGATTGACGACGGTTCCGACGATGACGGTCGGCTCTTTGCCCGATTTTTTCATGAAGTTATCGACCCAGGGGCGATTCAGCGAGTCCTTCACCATCTCCTCGGCAACCAGGCGAGAGTCGGTATCGTTCCAGCGGCCGGAGAGATCGGTGACTGTATCGGTGCCGACCCGGGAGACGGTCTTTCCGCCGCAAGAGACCAAGCCGGTAAAAAAGAGTGCCGTAAAGATGAGAGAGAGGGCCTTCTTGTTCATCTTCTTCCTTCCTTATGTTGCCTTATCTTGATAATAAGCGCGGTGCGATCCCTGCGAACGAGGCCTGCTTCTGTCCGAGGTCATTTACCGGTGTTTCTCTTCTTCTTTGTCGAGCGCTTCGAACGCTTTCTCCGCGTTCTTTTTAACATAATCGCGGACCTGCGCATTGAGTTCTTTGGCCTGCTGAATGTTTTCCTTGAATCGATCGAGGTCGAGTCTGGCCAAAGAATAGAGGGTGCCATCCGAGGGATCGGTCCAATGGTCGATGATAATGACGCCGGAGAGGGTGTTGGCGGAGAAGGTTTTGACCGTCTGTTCGATATTCTGCTCCTCGCTTGTTTTCTTGAAATCACCCGCGGTGGTCGAGGCGGCATAATCGCGCATCAGCGACGCGGAGTAGGTCTCGAAGACCTTGCCGATCTCCGCCCGGGCGCGGTTGTCGGCCGCCGTCTTCGCCAGCGGCTTGTTCATCACCCCGGTGATTGCGCCGACGCCATAAAAGGCCTTCTGGCCTTTGTCGAGAAAGGCGCCGTTTCCCTTTCGGACCCAGTCGGGCTCATCGGTCTTGGACGAATGCCCTGCGCAACCGACCAGCAGTAAAATCATAACAGCGATGCTCCCCTGCACGAAATATGGCCGCTGCCTCATCGTTCCCTCCTCCGTGATAACGATAAAAACTTATCCAATATACCACCCCTCCCCTAAATGTCAAATGATGAGAGTGAGTTTATGATGATACCTGGAGGGGGGAGGAATTCACTATCTTAATGAATTTTATAAAAAGATTTGACAAAGAAAACGAGGTTGACTATAATACAACTTAAGTTCTTGGTAAATTTCGTTGGGACTTCTTTCCAACTCGGCTCATCAAAACCACATCCTAAATTCAAAACTGCCGGTTTAAGCGAAAGACCGTCTCATTAGATTCGCTGGTTATCTTCCAAAATCTGCTCAGAGCATTTCATTAAATACCATAAGGCTTAAAACTAAAAAAAATTGATGGCCATAAATTAAGTGCCTACTCTTCTCGTTATCCCTTCCCCGTCTAAACTCTTATTGTGAATGACACAATCTATTTTAAAGATAAAGAGCAACCCCGGGTTAATCCTTCTGCCAACCGATGCGGACCCCTTCACTCGTTGTACAACGTATTAAACTAAAGCGTGGACTGATCAGTCCACATCAAGGAGAAAAAGATGAATCTTGCTGAGTTAAAAGAGAAAAGCATCGCGGACCTGAATGAGGTTGCCAGGGATCTGAAGATCGAGGGGGCGAGCAACCTAAGAAAACAAGAGCTTATCTTTGCGATTCTGCAAGCGCAGTCCGAAAAGAACGGCACCATCTACGGCGAAGGGGTGCTGGAAACCCTCCCGGACGGCTTCGGCTTTCTCCGATCCCCCGACTACAACTATCTTCCGGGACCGGACGACATCTACGTTTCTCCCTCGCAGATCCGACGCTTTAACCTCCGTACCGGAGACATCGTCTCGGGTCAGATCCGGCCGCCCAAAGAGAGCGAGCGCTACTTTGCTTTGTTAAAAGTCGAGAAGATCAATTATGAAGATCCGGATGTTGCCCGCGATAAGATCCTCTTCGATAACCTTACCCCGCTCTATCCGATGGAGCGGATCAAGCTCGAATATAGCCAAGAAGACTACTCTACCCGGATCATGGACCTGATCACCCCGATCGGAAAAGGACAGCGCGGATTGATCGTCGCGTCGCCCCGGACCGGTAAAACGGTGCTCTTGCAAGCGATCGCAAAGGCGATCATGAAGAACCACCCGGAGATCATCCTCATCGTTCTTCTCATCGATGAGCGTCCGGAAGAGGTGACCGATATGCAGCGGCAGGTCAAGGGAGAGGTCGTCAGCTCGACCTTCGATGAGCCGGCGCAGCGGCACGTCCAGGTCGCGGAGATGGTGTTGGAGAAGGCAAAGCGGCTCGTCGAGCACAAGCGGGATGTCGTCATCCTGCTCGATTCGATCACCCGGTTGGCGCGCGCTTTCAACGCGGTGGTTCCCCCGAGCGGCAAGGTCCTCTCCGGCGGTCTCGACGCCAACGCGCTGCAGCGGCCGAAGCGGTTCTTCGGATCGGCAAGAAACATCGAAAACGGCGGCAGCTTGACGATCATCGCAACCGCGCTGATCGATACCGGCAGCCGGATGGACGATGTCATTTTCGAAGAGTTTAAGGGAACCGGCAACATGGAGCTTCACCTCGACCGGAAGCTGGCCGACCGCCGCATCTTCCCGTCGATCGACATGACCCTCTCCGGAACACGTAAGGAAGAGCTGCTCGTCGATAAAGAAGATCTCAATAAAATGTGGATTCTCAGGAAGGTCTTGAGTCCTCTCTCAACCATCGAATCGTTGGAATTCTTGTTTGACAAAATTAAGGGAACAAAGTCGAATAAAGAGTTCTTGGAGTCGATGAATAAATAAAGGACTTGAACGAGGGTTCGTTTTGGGTTATAATCAAACCCTTGTCCAATTTTATATATTGGAATCTAAAGGAGATTTGCCATGAAAACAGCGATTCACCCCGAATATAATGAGGTCGAGATTGCTTGCGCCTGCGGGGCGGTGCTGAAATCAAAATCGACCCGAAAAGACATCCGGCTCGATATTTGTGCGTCCTGTCATCCATTTTTCACCGGAACGCAAAAGATCGTCGATACCGAGGGCCGCGTGGAGCGGTTCAAGAAGAAATACGCGAAGAAATAGTCCCCGCTTCCTCTTCCTGAGCCTGCCTTCACCGGCAGGTTTTTTATTTTCCTCTCTCTGAACCGTTCGGCCCGGGGCTGATCCCGGTGTCATTGAACCATCTAGACTCGTGAACCGCTATGGTGCTTTCTAAAGAAGAGTTCCTGACAGACAAGCTGGAAGGGATCGTCAAAAAGTACGAAGCCCTCACGGCGCAGCTATCCGATCCGGCGATTATGTCGAATCCGACGGAACAGATCCGTCTGGCCAAAGAGCGGGCCGAATACGAGGAAACCGTCCAGCAATACGAAGCCTATCGCGCGATTCTCAAAGAGATCGCCGATACGGATGAGGTGCGTCGCGATCCTAAGGCCGATCCCGAGCTGCGCGAGATGGCCGAAGGCGAATGGCAGGCGCTCCAGAAAAAAAAAGAGGCGCAGGAATCGGTCTTAAAGACCCTCTTGGTTCCCAAAAATCCGCATGACGACCGAAATATTTTCCTGGAGATCCGGGCCGGGACCGGCGGAAACGAGGCGGGGCTTTTCGCTTCGGACCTGCTTCGGATGTATATGAAATATGCCGAAAAGCACCGGTGGAAGGCCGAGATGATGACCTCCAGTGAGACCGGCGTCGGCGGGCTGAAAGAGGTCGTTCTCGCCGTGGCCGGAAAGGGGGCCTACCGCCATTTTCAATTCGAAAGCGGCGTTCACCGGGTGCAGCGGGTTCCGGAAACCGAGGCGAGCGGGCGGATTCACACGTCAACTGTCACGGTGGCGGTGATCCCGGAAGCGGAAGAGGTCGATATCCAGGTCGATCAAAAAGATCTTCGGATCGATACCTTCTGCTCCTCCGGGCCGGGCGGCCAGAGTGTGAACACCACCTACTCGGCGGTCCGGATCACCCATATTCCGACCGGGACGGTCGTCTCTTGTCAAGACGAGCGCTCTCAGCTGAAAAATCGGACCAAGGCGATGCGGATCCTTCGCTCGCGCTTGCTTGAGATCGAGCGAGAGAAGCAGGAGCAGGAGATCGCGAAGAATCGGAAATCCCAGGTCGGGACCGGAGAGCGAAGCGAAAAGATCCGGACCTACAATTTCAAGGAAAACCGGCTGACCGATCATCGGATCAATCTCTCCTTCTATCAACTGGACCAGATTCTCCAAGGAGAGGTCGATTCGGTCATCAATGCGTTGATCACCGACGACGAAGAGAAGAGACTGGCGGAGTCGTAAGCGCGCGGCGCCGCCGTTTGTTGAGACCTCCCCTTCAACCGCGTGACAGAAAATGCCGATTGTCAGGACAAAAGAGGTGACCGCCGCCGCACTCCTTCTGGAAGCGAGGACCGTCCTTGATCGCGCCGGGGTGCCGGCGCCGCAATTGGAGGCGGAGCTCCTCCTCGCCGGGTCGCTCGGCTGCCGTCGGATCGATCTCTACCTTGAACCGAATCGGTCCATCGAGCCCGATCAGGCGCACGTTTTCCGCGCGCGAATCACCCGCCGGAGCCGACGCGAGCCGCTTCAATACATTACCGGTGAGGTCGAATTCGACGGCTTAACCCTCGCCATCCGTCCGGGGGTCTTTATCCCCCGGCCCGAGACCGAGCTGATCGTCGAGGAAGCGCAACGGATCGCTCCGGCTCCTTCGCGGATTCTCGATCTCTGCACCGGCAGCGGCGCCCTGGCCGTCGCCCTCGCAAAACGCTTTCCCCATACCAAGGTGGTCGCAACCGATCTGAATGAAACGGCGCTGCAAACCGCCTCGCAAAACGCCGCGCGCCATCAATCTCTTTCACGAATCACGTTTCTCCAAGGCGATCTCTTCGCGCCGCTGGAGGCCGATCAAGAGCGCTTTGATCTCATCGTCTGCAATCCCCCTTATATTTCTGAACGGGATCGGCCGACCCTGCCGCCCGAAGTGCGCGATTATGAGCCGGCGCTTGCCCTCTTCGCTCCGGAGGAAGGGACGGCGATTTATCGCCGGGTCCTGCGGCAAGCCTCTCTTTATCTCGCCCCCGGCGGGGTGCTTCTCTTCGAGCTCGGCGCGGGACAGTCTGCTTGGTTCCGGAGCTTCGCCGAGGCGGAGACCGATTTCATTCCAACCTTTCTGCCCGATTTTGCCAACATCGACCGGATCGCCCGGTGTATCTGTGCCGACGGTCGACCCAAACGAACCGAGATGGGTCCGCTCGATGGATAAAATCGTCATCCAGGGGGGAAGCCGCCTCAACGGAGAGATCGAGATCAGCGGCGCCAAAAACGCCGCCCTTCCGATTTTGGCCGCCACCTTGCTCTCTCCGGAGCCGCAGACCCTTCTGGGAATCCCGAAGTTGATGGATGTGGTGACGATCGAGAAGCTCCTTCGCGGAATGGGGGCGGAGATTTCCGAGGAGAAGGGGGTTCATACGATTCAGGTCCGGTCGATCGAGAGCTGTGAAGCCCCCTATGAGCTTGTCAAGACGATGCGGGCGTCGATCTTGGTCTTGGGGCCGCTGCTCGCCCGCGGCGGCGAGGCGCACGTCTCCTTGCCGGGGGGATGTGCCATCGGCGCCCGGCCGATCCAGCTCCATCTCGCCGGCCTCGAAAAGATGGGGGCCCAGATTCAGATCGAGCATGGAATGATCCATGCCAAGGCGGGAAAGCTAAAAGGGGCTCAGATTTACTTTGATGTCCCGACCGTGACCGGCACCGAGAATTTGATGATGGCCGCCACCCTGGCGGAGGGAACCACCCTTTTAGAGAATGCCGCCTGTGAGCCGGAGATCGCCGATCTGGCCCGATTTCTCAGCGCCTGCGGCGCCCGGATTCAGGGGGCCGGAACCGACCGGATCACCATCGAGGGGGTCTCCTCGTTGAGGGGCGCGTCGTACCGGGTGATGCCCGATCGGATTGAGGCGGGGACGTTTATGGTGGCCGCCGCCATCACCCGGGGAGAGCTGATCCTTCGCGGTGGACACGCAGCGGATCTCACCAGCCTGATCGACAAGCTGCGGCTTGCGGGGGTGACGATCACCGAGGAACGGGACCTCCTGCGGGTCAAAGGGGGTGAGATTCACGCGGTCGATGTGAAGACCCTTCCCTACCCCGGCTTTCCGACCGACATGCAGGCGCAGATGATGGCGTTGATGTCGATCTCCGACGGTCTTTCCGTCATCACCGAGACGATCTTCGAGAGCCGCTTCAACCATGTCGCCGAGCTGCGGCGGATGGGGGCGCAGATTCGTTTAGAAGGAAACCATGCCGTCATCAAAGGGGTCCGGAAGCTCTCGGGGGCGCCGGTGATGGCGTCGGATTTGCGGGCGAGCGCCGGGTTGATTTTAGCGGGGCTCATCGCAAAAGGAGAGACGGAGATTTTGCGGATTTATCATCTTGATCGGGGATACGAGCGAATCGAGGAGAAGCTCTCGAAGGTCGGGGCGACGATTCGGCGGGTAAAGGGGGCCGGGTGAGTGCGGCGCGTCGGCCGAACAGTCGGAATCGACCGGATCGTCCCGGTGATTCGGGTGGAAAGGCAGAAGAGATGAACAGGCCGCTCCTAACCATCGCATTGTCGAAAGGGCGACTCCTCAAACCGAGCATCGAATTTCTCAAACGGCTCGGCCTCTCCTCGTCGGAGCTCTCGGAAGAGAGCCGCCGGCTGACCTTTGATATCCCCGAAAAAAAGGTGAAGGTGATCCTGGTTCGGGCGACCGATGTTCCGACCTATGTCGAATATGGCGCGGCCGATGTCGGGATTGTCGGAAAAGACCTCCTCCTGGAGCAGATGTGCGACGTCTATGAGCCGATCGATCTCGAATACGGCTTCTGCCGGATCGTCCTCGCCGCGCCGAGCGGCAATGGGTCGCGCGGCGCGCGGAGCAACGGCCACTCCAAGCTCCGGGTGGCGACGAAGTATGCGAACATCACCGAGCGCTATTTTTTGGAGAAAGGAATCCCGATCGAGATTATCAAGCTCTACGGCTCGATCGAGCTGGCGCCGTTGGTCGGGCTCGCCGATCAGATCGTCGACCTCACCTCCAGCGGCGAGACGCTCCGGACCCATCACCTGGGCGTCGTCGATGAGATCGCCCTCTGCACGGCCCGGCTCATCGTCAACCGGGCGAGCCTCAAATTAAAATACCCGGCCATTCAAAAATTGTTCGACGCAATCAAGAAAGAACTCAAGAAGCCTGCGGCGAAAAGCCGCGGATAAGGAGGACGGTCTGGCCATGCTCGCAATGATGAAAACGGTTCACGTGGACGATCGACGGTTTCAGACGCTTTATCGGAAAGTATTGAATCGCCTCGATCTCGGAGCGGACTCGATCGAGAAGACGGTCCGAAAGATTCTCAACGAGGTGCGGGAAAAGGGAGACCGCGCGGTTCTCCGGTATACCGAAAAGTTCGACCGGCTCCGGCTGAGCGCTTCCGAGCTCCGCGTCGACGGAGATCAGCTTCGGCGAGCCTATGAAAAGGCCGACCCGGCGGTGGTGGAGAGCCTTAAATATGCCGCCGATCGGATCACCGCCTTTCATGAGAAGCAGAAGAAAGAGGGGTTCACCCTTCAAAACGACGGGATCTACCTTGCCCAGCGGGTCCATCCGATCGAACGGGTAGGGCTTTACGTCCCCGGCGGAAAGGCGGCCTATCCCTCCTCGGTGCTGATGAACGCGATTCCCGCCCGGGTGGCCGGGGTGCCCCGCTTGGTGATCTGCTCCCCCTCTCCGGAAGGGGCGATCAACCCCTATCTATTGATCGCCGCCGACATCGCCGGCGTCAGCGAGATCTATCGGATCGGCGGGGTCCAGGCGGTCGGCGCCCTGGCGTACGGCACCGAAACGATACCGAAGGTCGATAAGATCGTCGGGCCGGGGAATCAGTATGTCGCCGCCGCCAAGCGGCTGGTTTATGGACTGGTCGATATCGACATGATCGCCGGACCGAGCGAGCTGCTGATTATCGCCGACGACCGGGCGAACCCGACCTATGTCGCCTCCGACCTCCTCTCCCAGGCGGAGCATGACGAAGAGGCGGTGGTGATCTTTGTGGCGACCTCCCAAAAGCTGGTCGCCAAAGTCGAAAAAGAGATGAAAGCGCAACTCGCCCGGCTCCCTCGGAAAAAGATCGCGACGATGTCATTGCGGCAGCATGGGGTGACTTTCATCGTTCCCGATCTCAAGCAGGCGATCGCGCTCTCCAATGAGATCGCGCCGGAGCATCTGTCCCTCTTCGTCTCCGAGCCGTTCGCTTATCTCGATCAAATTGTCCATGCCGGATCGGTTTTCCTCGGCGAGCAGACGCCGCAGGCGTTGGGCGATTACATCGCCGGACCGAATCATGTCTTGCCGACCGGGGGGACGGCGCGGTTCTTCTCGCCGCTCTGTGTCGACGATTTCGTCAGACGGAGCAGCGTCATCTCCTACAGCCGGGAGGCGCTGGAGCGAAGCGGCGAACATCTGGTCCGCATCGCGGAGGTCGAAGGCTTAGAAGCCCATGCCAACATGGTCCGGGTCAGGGTGAAAAAAAATGCGTAACGGTGTTGTGACACGGGAAACGAAAGAGACGGCGATTACCCTTCAGGTCGACCTCGACGGATCGGGAAAGTATCAGGTCGAGACCCCCTTTCCCTTTCTAAATCACATGCTCTCGGCCTTTGCGAAGCATGGCTATTTCGATCTGACCGTCAAGGCGAAGGGAGATGTCGAGATCGACGACCATCATACGGTGGAAGACATCGGGATCGTTCTCGGCGAGGCGCTGGCCAAGGCCTGGGGGGAGAAGCGGGGGATTCGGCGGTTCGGTCATGCCGCCATCCCGCTCGATGAGGCGCTTGCGGAGGTGACGGTGGATCTCTCGGGCCGTCCTTATCTCGTTTATCATGTGCAGATGCCGAAGAAGAAGATTAAGGAATTCGATACCGATCTGATCGAACACTTCTTTCGTTCGGTCGTCGACCAATGTCGGATCAACCTCCATGTGAACCTCCAATACGGCAAGGATCCACACCATATTTTGGAGGCGATCTTTAAAGGATTTGGCCGCGCGCTCGATCAAGCGACCCAGATCGATCCGAGGTTAAAGGGGGTTGCCTCGACGAAGGGAAAATTGTAAGGAACGGAGGTTCCTTCAACGCTGATGAAAATCGTTATTGTTGACTATGGATCGGGGAACCTTCGAAGCGTTCAGAAGGGATTCGAGCGGGCCGGATATGCCGCCGAGATCACGCGCGACCCGAAGAGGGTTGCCGACGCCAGCCATCTGGTGGTCCCCGGCGTCGGCGCCTTTCCGGAGTGTATGAAGAACCTCGAGGCCCTTCGCCTCCTCGATCCGATTGCCAAATCGATCCGAACGGGAAAGCCGTATCTTGGGATCTGTCTTGGCCTTCAAATCCTTTTCACGGAGGGGATGGAGTTCGGGCCGCACCCCGGCCTCGACCTCATTCCCGGTCGGGTGGTTCGCTTTCCGGAGGGGGCGCTGAAGGTGCCGCATATGGGATGGAACCAACTCCGGATCGAGAAGAAAACGCCGATCCTGGAGGGCATTCCGGACCAGTCTTATTTTTATTTCGTCCACTCCTATTATGCCGTTCCAAAAGACGAAGAGGCCGTTGCGACGACCACCGAGTATGGGGTTCGGTTCGCCTCGGCGATCGCCCGCGACAACCTCTTTGCCTGCCAGTTTCACCCGGAGAAGAGCCAGGAGCGGGGACGAACCCTTCTGGCGAATTTTGCTAAGTTGAAGTGAGGGACGCGGATGATTTTAATTCCGGCGATTGACATCAAAGGGGGGCGCTGCGTTCGCCTCACGCAGGGAGCGATGGATTCCGAGACGGTCTACTCGGAAGATCCGGCGGAGATGGCCCGGCAGTGGGAGGCGCAAGGGGCCGAGCGCCTTCATCTCGTCGATCTCGACGGCGCCGTCGGCGGGACGACGGTCCATTATGAATTGATCGCACAGATGATCAAAGCGGTTCAGATCCCGGTCCAGGTCGGCGGCGGCATCCGCGACCTCGAGCGGGTGGAGCGCTATCTTTCGGTCGGGGCCGCCGCAGTCATCCTGGGGACCGCCGCGCTTCAGAACGAGGCGCTGGTCAAGGAGGCAACGCGGAAATTTCCCCGCCAGATCATCGCAGGAATCGATTCGAAGCAAGGGCAGGTCGCCGTCCGGGGCTGGACCGAGATTCATCCGGAGGAGGTCGCCACCTTGGCGTATCGGATGCAGGAGGCGGGGGTCGCCGCGCTGATTTTAACCGACATCGAGAAAGACGGGATGCTCGCCGGCCCGAACATCGATCTCTTCAGAGAAATCGGAATGCAGGTCGAGATTCCGATTATCGCCTCGGGCGGGGTGACGACCCTAAAGCAGATCCAACAGCTGGCCGAGATCCCCGGGGTCGAGGGGGCGATCGTCGGGAAGGCGCTCTATACCGGGGCCCTCTCGCTGCCGAAGGCGCTGGCGATGCTTCGCGGGGAGGGGTGATGCTGGCCAAGCGGATCATCCCTTGTCTCGACGTCAAAGGGGGACGGGTCGTCAAAGGGGTCGGCTTCGTCAACTTGAAAGATGCCGGCGATCCGGTGGAGATCGCCAAGCTCTATGAAGCGCAAGGGGCCGACGAGCTCTGCTTTCTCGATATCACCGCGTCGTCGGAAGGAAGGGATATTCTGTTGGAGATCGTCCGGCGGACGGCCGAAGAGGTCTCGATGCCGCTGACCGTCGGCGGCGGCGTCCGAACGGTGGAAGATGTCCGGCGGCTGCTCGCGGCCGGCGCCGACAAGGTCTCGATCAATACCGCCGCCGTCGAAAATCCGGAGTTCGTCCGGGCCGCGGCGCTCCAGTTCGGCAGCTCCACGATCGTCGTCGCCATTGATGCGAAGCGGAACAAAAACCGGCGGGAGGACGACCCGGAAAATCCGACCTGGCAGGTGTACACCCACGGCGGCCGAAAGGAAACCGGGATCGACGTGATCACCTGGGCAAAGAAAATGGAGGGGTTCGGCGCGGGGGAGATCCTCCTCACCAGCATGGACCAGGACGGGACGACGCAGGGGTATGATCTGGAATTAACAAAAGGGGTGGCCGAGGCGGTGCATGTCCCGATCATCGCCTCCGGCGGGGTCGGAACCCTGGAGCATCTCTATCAAGGGGTCGCCGTCGGCCGGGCCGATGCGGTGCTCGCCGCCTCGATCTTTCATTACCAGACCTATTCGATCCCGCAGGCGAAGCGCTATCTGGCCGAGCGGGGGGTTTCGGTTCGAAGCGTATGAAGAAAATAATCGACCAGCTGAAATTTTCCCGGGGGCTGATTCCGGCGGTCATCGTCGACCATGCAAAGAAAGATGTGTTGATGGTCGCCTATATGAACGCGGAGGCGCTGGAAAAAACGCTCCGGTCGGGCGAAACCCATTTTTGGAGCCGCTCGCGAAAGACGCTCTGGCGAAAAGGGGAGACGTCGGGGCACATCCAGCGGGTAAAGGCGCTTTATACCGACTGCGACCAAGACACCCTTTTGATTGAGGTCGAGCAGGTCGGCGTCGCCTGTCATACCGGGAGCCGCTCCTGTTTTTTCGAGAAGATCGATGCAAATGGCTGCCCGTCGCATTCGGCCCCGGCCCAGCCGGCGCTTCCGATGCTCGAAGCGCTCTACCAGATGATCTCGGAACGGAAGAAGCATCCTTCTCCCCATTCGTATACGAGCCTTCTGCTTCAGGGGGGGATCGATTCGATCCTGAAAAAAGTGGGGGAGGAGGCGGGCGAGTTCATTATCAGCGCCAAAAACGAGGATCGGAAAGAGGTCATCCATGAGACAGCCGACCTCTTCTACCACCTTTTGGTCGCTCTGAATCAGCAGGGGATTCCTCTAAAGGCAATCGATGAGGAGTTGCAGCGCCGGACCGCTCAATCGGGACTGGCCGAGAAAAAATCGCGCGAGAAAAAATCGCGAACGAAAAAACCTGCCGCGAAACGCTAAGGAGCCGATATGGTAAACCCGGACTGCCTCTTCTGTAAAATTGTCGAGAAGAAAATCCCCTGCAAGCTGGTCTACGAGGACGAAAAGGTCATCGCATTTGAGGATATTAACCCTCAGGCGCCGGTGCATCTGCTGCTGATCCCCCGAAAGCACCTCTCCGGCCTGCTCGACCTGACCTCTGACCAGAGAATGGAGGTAGCGCATCTTTTCTCCGTGGTTCCTCAGTTGGCCCAGGAAAAGGGGATTGCGGAACAGGGCTTTCGGACCGTTATCAACTCGGGAAGGGATGCCGGCCAAACGGTTTTTCACCTCCATATTCATCTGTTAGGGGGGCGCCCGATGCGCTGGCCCCCCGGTTAAAGAGGCAGAGAAAATAAAATAAAAACAACTGGTTGACAAGAGATACCCCGTTCGCTATAATGAAAATTTATCTTGTTCTTGTGAATCCTTCGACGAATCATAAAAATGACAACCCAAGAAAAATTGGCTGAAGAATTAAAAGGGGCGATGCGGACCGGCGATGCCGCCCGACTCTCCGTCATCCGCCTCCTCCGTTCGGCCATTAAGAACAAAGAGATCGACAAGGGGAAGGGACAGAAGCTGACCGAGGAAGAGGTCCTTCAGCTGATCAGCTCTGCCATGAAGCAGCGGCGGGAGTCGATCGAGCAGTTCGCAAAGGGGGGACGTCAAGACCTCGTGGAGCAAGAAGAGAAAGAGCTGACGATTCTTCAATCCTTTCTTCCCGAGCAGATTTCCGATGAAGCGCTTCGAATCAAGGTCCAGGAGGCCATCGCCCAATCGGGCGCGACCGATGTGAAGGAAATGGGGAAGGTCATGAAGCTGTTGATCCCGCAGCTTGTCGGAAAGGCCGAAGGAAACAAGATCAGCCAGGTGGTTCGAGAATGCCTCGGGCAAAAGTAACCTGAGGGTCGCGAAAAAACTGCAGGGTCCTGACTTTAAAGAAGGCGTTTCTTTGCTCGGAAGACGGGTTCCTGACCAGCTCATCGAAACCATTCGGGACAGAACCGATCTGGTCGCTGTCATATCCGAATATCTTGCCCTCAAGAAAGCAGGGCAGAATTATCTGGGGCTCTGCCCTTTTCATGCCGAAAAAAGCCCTTCCTTCACGGTGAGCCCTTCTAAACAGATCTTTCACTGCTTTGGATGTGGAACCGGGGGAAATATCTTTCAATTTATCATGAAGATGGAAAACCTTGCTTTCCCGGAAGCCCTTCGTAAGCTGGCGGGCAAAGCCGGGGTGGTCATTCCGGAATATACTCCGAAAGAGAATCCTGCGGTCCGGGGTGAGACCGATCAGATCTATCGCATCAACGAGGCCGCCGCCACCTATTTTCAGCGCAATTTGCTGGAGACGCCCGAAGGGGCCCGTGCTGTCGACTATCTTAAGAAAAGAGGGATTACGCCGGAGACCATTCAAGCATTTTCGATCGGTTTCTCCCTCCCCCGGCGGGACGATCTTCTAAAACAACTCGGCCGACAGTTTCCGCGTCCCCTTCTGGAGAGAGCGGGGCTGATCTCAAGGAGAGAGGGAGAAGAGACCTTCTTCGATCGGTTCCGAAATCGGGTGCTCTTCCCCATTCGCAACCTGCAGGGAAATGTGGTCGGATTTGGCGGACGGGTCTTGGATGACGCGCAGCCGAAATATCTGAACACCTCCGAGACCCCCGTCTTCACGAAGGGGAGACATCTTTTTGCATTGGATCGGGCCAAAAAATCGGGAGCGCGCTCCCTGATCATCGTCGAAGGTTATTTTGATGTCGTGGCGGCGCACCAGGCCGGCATCACGAACGTTATCGCGACGATGGGGACCGCTTTAACGGAAGACCATCTCCGTCTGATCCGAAGATGGACCGAAAAAGTCTTCCTCCTCTTTGATCCGGATGAGGCGGGGGCCCGCGCGGCGATTCGGACCGCCCCCCTCTTTATTACAGAGGGAATCTCTGCCGAAGTGATCTCGCTTCCGCCGGGAGAGGACCCGGATCTCTTTATCCGGAGGGTCGGGAAGGAGGGCTTTCTTAGTAAGTTAGGGGAAGGAAAAACCTTGATCGATTTTGCCATCGCCAAGCTGGCGGAGGCTTCCTCTTTGAAATCGATTGATGATAAAATCAAGGTAACGGAGGAGATCTTTCCCCTTATTGAAAAGCTGAAAAACAAATTCGAGCAGGGCCATTATTTAAAAACGCTCTCAGAGACGCTCAATATCGAAGAGCCTGATCTGCGGGCCCAATTTGCTTCCCGAACCAAAGGAAAAAAGGAAGCGCGTCCAGTCAGCCAGGCGCTCCCGGCCGGAGCGAGGCTTCCTCAGGGTGAGGAGATGATTGTCTCCCTTCTCCTCCAGAACCAAATAGACCCATCTGCGCTCTCCGGTCTGGAATTGGACGATTTTACAGATCCACAGATGCGCGGCATTCTTAGCCATTTATGGAATGCCGCTGAAGGCCGATGGTCCACGCCGCAGAATTTGGAAGCGTTGGACGAGATGGACGAGTCGCTCTTGGGGCTGGTGCGCCGCTTGTCGATCCGTGAAAATTATTTTGAGGACGCGCCGCAGACGCTCAAAGATTGCGTCGCCTCTCTGCAGAAGAAAAGGATGCAGCGGGAAAGCATCGCGCTTCAGGGAAAAATAAGAGAGGCCGACCGAGGCGGCGACAGTGAATTAATCGAGTCGTTGCAGCGTCGTCTTTTTGAATTGAGAAGAAAATTAAACCAGCTGAACGAATCTTTATAAAGTTTATTTAGGGATATATCGGAGGTTCCATGTCCAAAGAAGAAAAAATGGAAGAGGTCAAACAACTGATTTCTTTAGGCAAAGAAAAAGGATTCCTCACCTATGAGGAATTGAATAATGCCCTTCCGGCGGATGTTCTCTCTTCCGACCAGCTGGACCATATCATGGTGATGTTCGGTGAGATGGATATCGAGGTCATCGATCCGGAAGATGCGGGCCGCTTCCAGCGACTGCCGGCCGAATCGGATGAAGAGGTCGAAGAGGTCGAGGAGGTGGAAGAGGTCGACGAGGAAGTGGTCGGGGAAGAGCGGGAGAAAGAGATCGATCTCACCCCCGGCGCCGTCAGCAGAACCGATGATCCGGTCCGACTTTATCTCAGAGAGATCGGATCGGTCCCCCTTCTTTCACGGGAGGGTGAAATCGAGATCGCCAAGCGGATCGAGGAGGGGAAGAAAGAGATCTCCAGCATTATCTTTGGTCTTCCGATCGCCATCCAGAAGGTGCTGTCGCTCGGCGAGGAGCTCAAGGGGGAGCAGATTCAGATCGGCGAAGTCGTCTCTATGCCGGAGGATGAAGAATTTGAGGTGGTCGAGCAGGATGAACGGGAGCTGAAGAACAAGACCCTCGAAGTGATGGTTCAGATTAAGAACCGCTACCGCGACCTGATGAAAATCATCGAGCGGACCAAGCGCTCCGCCCGCTCGGAAAAGGGAAAAAAGCAGGCACAGGAGATCGTCAGAGTCGCGCGGGCCAAAGTGATCGAGCGGATTGAATCGCTCAACCTCCATCCCCGTGTGATTGAAGGACTCATCGAGGAGCTCCGCTCTCTGGCCGATAAGGTGATCCACGCCGAACGGGAGGTCACCCTTTGCACGAGGAAATTGGGCGTCCCGAGTGATGAGCTCAACGCCCTTTTGAAAAAAGCGAAGCTGGGGCGGAGAGAGATGCGGGCCGTTGAAAGAAAGGTCAACCTCTCGGAAGAGCAGATCTTGGAGATTGAGAAAACCTATCGAAGCGCCAAAAAGAGAATTCGGGAGGTCGAAGAGTCGGCATTTGTCTCGGCGGAGGAGTTAAGGCATTCCATCCAACAGCTTTCTCAGTCCGAGCAGCGGATGAAATATGCGAAGAGCGAGCTGGTCGAAGCGAACCTTCGGCTCGTCGTCAGCATTGCGAAGAAATATACCAACCGCGGGCTTCAATTCCTCGACCTGATTCAGGAGGGCAATATCGGCCTGATGAAGGCGGTCGACAAATTTGAATACAAGCGCGGCTACAAATTCTCGACCTACGCCACCTGGTGGATCCGTCAGGCGATCACCCGCGCCATCGCCGATCAGGCGCGAACCATCCGGATCCCGGTTCATATGATCGAGACGATCAATAAGCTGATCCGGACCTCTCGTCAACTCGTTCAAGAATTGGGAAGAGAGCCTTCCCCGGAGGAGATCGCCGAGAAGATGGACCTTCCGCTGGAGAAGGTTCGGAAGATTCTTAAGATCGCCAAGGAACCGATCTCGTTGGAGACGCCCATCGGCGAAGAAGAGGATTCGCATTTGGGCGACTTCATCGAGGATAAAAAAGTCATCTCCCCGCTCGATGCGGCGATTCGGTATGATCTGCAGCGTCAGATCAACAGCGTTCTGCAGACGCTGACCCCGCGCGAGGAGAAGGTCCTCCGGAAGCGCTTCGGGATCGGCGAGTCGACCGATCACACCTTGGAAGAGGTCGGCCAAGATTTTGAGGTGACCCGGGAGCGTATTCGGCAGATCGAAGCCAAAGCGCTCCGGAAGCTTCGCCACCCCAGCCGAAGCAAGCGGCTGAAGAGCTTTGTCGAAAGTCTCTAACGAGCAGGCCGCGTCCTCAGAGGTCGGTTCAATCTGCAGGAGCGTATTTTGGGGATCCCTCACCCAGAAGGCCGAGCGGCTGATCGAACGGGCCCATAGCTCAGCGGTTAGAGCCGCCGGCTCATAACCGGTTGGTCCCAGGTTCGAATCCTGGTGGGCCCACCATTCCCATGCTGTTTTACTGGAAGTGACGGAAGGAGAAGTGGGTGAAAGAGCAACTTGCAATTTTGATTCAGCTACAAGGGTTGGACCGCCAACTTAATCAGTACCGAGAAGAAGAGAGGCTGCTTCCAGAGCGCCTTAAAACCGCGCAACAGCCGCTCGATGGGGCAAAGGAGACGGCGACCCAATCGAAGGCTGCTTTGGACCAGCTCACCAAGGAGCGGAAAGAGAAGGAACAAGCGCTGCAGTCGGCGGAGGAAAAGATCACCAAACTCAAGCTCCGGCTGACCGATTTAAAAACCAACAAGGAATATCAAACGCATCTTCACGAAATCGAAGCGGCCACCCAGGAGAAGGGGCAGGTCGAGGAGCAAATCCTCCTCCTGATGGAGCGGGTCGATGCGGTCAAGGGAGAGGTGGCGGCGCAGGAAAAAGTCGTCGCCGAAGAGGAAAAAAAATTCCGCTCCGAAAAAGAGACGCTGGAAGGATCGGTCAAAGCCCTTTCCGAATCGATGATGACCCTTGAAAGAGAGCGGGCGGTCCTCTCCGAAAAGGTAGAGAAGAAGCTCCTCGAAGAGTATAAGCGTCTCGCCCAGACCCAAAAGGGACTGGCGGTCGTTGCGTTGAAAGGAAATACCTGCACCGGCTGTCATTTCAATCTTCCCCCGCAGCTGATCGCCGAAGTGCGAAAGGGCGAGAAGATCCACACCTGCACCTACTGCCGACGAATCCTCTACTTCGCCCCGCCCGCATGAGCAAAAAACTGTTGATCTACACCGACGGCGCCTCTCGGAACAATCCGGGTGAGGCCGGCATCGGCGTGGTGATTAAAAATGAGCGGGGCGAGACGGTTCAGACCCTCTCCGAATATCTCGGCATTGCCACCAACAATGTCGCGGAATACACCGCCTTGATCCGCGCGCTCGAGGCGGCCCAGATGTTCCAGCCGCAGGAGGTCGATCTCTATCTCGACTCTCAATTGGTCGTCCGTCAGATGACCGGCGAGTACAAGGTCAAGCACCCCGGCATTATTCCGTTGGTCCAGCGGGCGCAGCAGCTCCGGAGACAACTTCCGGAAGGGGCGGTCCGGTTCCATCACATTCCGCGGGCAGAGAACAGCGAGGCCGATGCTTTGGCGAACCAAGCGGTCGACAAGAAAAGTAAAAGGGTGTAGAATCACTTCGCGAAGTGGCTTAGATGATCGCTCTCAGCAAGGTCGATTTGATCTTTCGGGGGGAGGAAAGTCCGAGCTCCGCAGGGCAGGGTGGTCGCTAACGGCGACTGGGGGCGACCCTAAGGAAAGTGCCACAGAAAATAAACCGCCCGCCATCCTTTGGATGGCAGGTAAGGGTGAAACGGCGAGGTAAGAGCTCACCGCTTCGATGGTGACATCGAAGGCATGGTAAACCCCACCCGGAGCAAGACCAAATAGGAGAGCTAGCAGGATGATCACAAATCGTTCCTGCGAAGGGCGGCCCGCCCGGCGCTCTCGGGTAAGGTCGCTAGAACCGGCTGGCAACAGACGGTCCAGAGGAATGATCATCACCCTGATTTCGGTCAGGGAACAGAACTCGGCTTATGAGCGACTTCGACTTGAACGGGGGGAGGTGAAAGCCTCCCCCTTTCTTTATTCGGATCGCATCTTTTTGAAAAATGCGATCGGTGTTCGGTCGTCATTCCCGCCTGTGCCCGCGGCTCTCAGCAGGGTACGAAAGCGGGAATCCGGAATGGTTCGGTTCAAACGACTGGATTGCGTTCCGCGAAGCGAAATGACAGATTAAGATTTTTAAAAACCTGTTCGATTTATTCAATGAACCCAAACTCCCTCATCGAAAAATACCGTCCTCTCAAGCAGATCGTTCCCTCTTCGCTCTGCCTCACCTGTGATGTCTGCTGCCGTTTTCCGGAGGAGACGAGCTTTCTCGCGCCGTTCTTCACACGAGAAGAGATCGATCAGCTGGGATCGAACGAGGCGCGCCGATTCCATGCGCCGGTGACCGGATCGAAAATCCGGCTTCAGCCCCACGGAGAGGGGTGCATCTGTCCTTACTTCGATCCGCAGACGCAGTTTTGCAAAATTTACACCGACCGTCCGCTCGACTGCCGGATCTACCCCTTTGCCCTCTTGCGCGATCAAGAAGGCGCGGTCGTGCTCGGAATCGACACCAAATGCCCCTTTATCCAAGAGCATGCGACCGACCCGCAGATGCAGGTCGATGCCGGCGAGGTCGCGTCGTTCTTAGAATCGGAGTCGATCTTGTCGGTCCTCGCAGGCCATCCCGGGCTGATCGGCCCTTTTCAGGACGATGTGATCCTTCTTCGCCCCCTGACTCGCGTGACAGAGCGGGTCGGCCGGGTGGCCCCTTTCAAGCCATTCCACCTCGATGATCGCCCTTAAACCGCTTCTTCCGGAGAGCCGATCGCTTTTTGATCCGTTCCTCCAGCGGACCGGCGCGCCCCTCTCGGCCTACTCTTTCGTCACCCATTTTCTCTGGCAGGGGCACTTTTCGTTTTTCTATCATGTCTCACAAGATCACCTCCTCCTCTTCGCCCGATATGACCGCTGCATCTACATGCCGCTTCCCCCCCTCGGTCCGCCCGATCAAAAAATCATTTTCGACTGTTTTGATTGGATGGACCGGGAGAACCCCGACCGCGCCGTCTCCCGGATCGAAAATATCGCCGAGGCCGAGACCGGCCTTTATCGCGCCTCCGGGCTCACGGTGGAACCGAAAGATCCCGAATATCTCTGCCGGCGGATCGCCCTGGCCGAATTGAAGGGGGATCGATACAAATCGCAGCGGGCCGCGTGCAATTATTTCGAGAAGCAATTTCAGCCGGTCGGCCGTCCTTACCGCGCCGCGGATGAAGGGGCGTGCCGGGATCTCTTCCGGCGCTGGGCGGGCGATCGGGCCGCGCGGCATTCGGATACGGTCTACCGGATGATGCTTCAAGATGCGGAATCGGTCCACTCCCGCGCCTTGGCGGAGGCGGACGCGCTCGGCCTGGTGGGGAGGGTCGTCGCGGTCGACGAAGCGATCGTCGGCTATACGTTCGGATTTCCTCAAAACGCCGAGACGTTCTGTGTTTTCTTAGAGGTAACCGATCCGGAGAAAAAGGGGGGGTCCGCTTACCTCTTCCGCGAATTTTGTCGGACCCTCGTCGATTTTCAATGGATCAATCTGATGGACGACTCCGGGATCCCGTCGCTCCGCCGGACCAAGGAGTCGTATCGGCCGACTCAAAAAACCGGCTGCTTTCTCGCCCGGCACGGAGCGGCCTGAGGATGCGGGGGCTCGGCCGAGACGGCCTTCTTCTGATTTCCGCCCGGATGGTCCGCGCCTTTGCCTATGGTTTTGGCAGCCTGATCCTCGCGATCTACCTGCGGGAGCGGGGCCTCTCGGAGGGGAAGATCGGGGTGGTCCTCACCGCCAGCATCCTCAGCGGGACCCTCTTTACCCTGCTGGCGGCCCGTTATGCCGATCGATTCGGCCGCCGATCGACCCTCCTTTTCTTCAGCGTCCTGATGGGCGCTTCCGGCCTTCTCTTTGCGTTCTCGACCCATTGGGGCTTGATCCTCCTCGCCGCGTCGGTGGGCGGGGTCAATGCCACCGGCTATGAGATCGGACCGTTTCTCTCGATTGAGCAGGCGGTCCTGGCGCAGGTTGGGTCGGACGCAAAACGAAATCAGCGCTTCGCCTTCTATAACATGGCCGGTCTCCTCGCCACCGCGTCGGGGACGCTGTTCGGCGGGGTCCCCGGTTGGCTTCAACAGCGGGGGATCGGCGCGCTGCAAAGCTTTCAGTGGCTCTTTTTCTTCTATGCCTCTCTCGGACTGCTTTCCGCCTGGCTCGCCTCGCGGCTGAGTCCCTCGGTGGAGGGGGCGGTGGCGCCGCGGCAGTCGACGGGGATGAGCCCCCTCTCCCGAAAACGGATCACCCGCCTCTCGCTCCTCTTCGGCCTCGACGCCTTCGCCGGCGGTTTTGTCATCCAAAGCTTGGTGGCTTATTGGTTCTATGTCCGATTTAATGTTCCGCTGCAAACCTTGTCGCTTCTCTTTTTTATCGCCGGGATTTTGACCTCCCTCTCCTTTTTGGTCGCCGCCCGCTTGGCCGACCGGATCGGCCTGCTCGAGACGATGGTCTCGACCCATCTGATCTCCCATCTCTTTCTCGTCTTGATCCCTCTCTCTCCGACGTTTGAGATGGCGGTCGGCTTCTATCTCATCCGGATGGCGCTCTCTCAGATGGATGTGCCGACCCGGCAGGCCTACACGGTGACGATCGTCGCCCCCTCGGAGCGGACGGCCGCCGCCTCGATCACCCTTCTCTCCCGCAGCCTGACCCAGGCGGTCTCCCCCTCCCTGACCGGCATTTTAATTCAGTCGGTCTCGGCGGCCGCCCCCTTCTACCTCGCCGCGGGGTTGAAAAGCGTCTATGATCTTCTGCTCTATGCGCAATTTAGAAAAGAGGCGATCGGATCGAACCCAAAAGAGACGGCGAAGTAATTTGGCGGCAGGCCGACTTTGACTTGACGGTTTCTATTCAAATCTGTTATAAAATTGCGGCGGCTGAAGCACGCCGCGCCTTCCGAATATTGCCGAAGTGGTGGAATTGGTAGACACGCTAGGTTCAGGGTCTAGTGGGGGTGACCCCGTGGGGGTTCGAGTCCCCCCTTCGGCACCAGGTTTTTACAGGCCGTTCTATTTACTTCCCCTCTCTTCTGCTATCCTAACGACAGGAGAACCGGATGGCAGAAAAAACCAAAATCCAAATCGATCTCAATATTCCAGTAAAGCTGTTTAAGGAAGGCCAAAGTTATGTTGCCTATCCTCCTGTCTTAGATTTATCTTGCCTGCGGCAAAACGGAAAAGAAGGCCCTGCAAAATATCAGCGAGGCGGCGCAACTTTTTATCAACGAGTGTATTGAAGACGGCACCCTTGATGAGGTTCTACAGTCGCTCGGATGGGTAAAAGAAAAGGCTTCCAACGGAATGCTGTTTTTAAATAGATAAACATGTGACGGGCGACCCTCATCGCTCTGTAGGAAGATTCTCATTCTAAGAAACAGAGGATCTTGTCCGGTTTATCAATATTCAAGACGCGACCCCAAGAGCCCGACGGGTCACAAAAGGAGATGAGAACACAGTTCTATGCTGGCGCGACATGCGCGTTTCAATGTTCGTTTGATGGCGAATTTTTAGAGTAGTAGTCCTTCCTGAATACCAATAAGACAGATGTCGGTTTTTGAGGTGTTACACTATGCCGGCACGTGTTTACGAGATACAGTAGGCTCTGAATCCTCAGTGGCGATGCCAGATAAAATAACTGGCTCTCGATCTGGAAATTCCGCTACAATAGACAAATTGCCACCCATAGCTTCCACCGTTTTACGAAGTGTTGAAAGCAAAAGGTCTGTACGTTTTTCGAGGCGGGAAACGCCATCTTGAGAGATGCCAAGAGCCTTCGCCATCCGAGCCTGTGTAAGCTTGCGTGCCCGCCGGAGTTCCTGAAGGGTCATTTCCTCGGCACGTAATTGCGCGGCGCGTGCTTCAATTTTTTTCCGCCGCTCGGCAGTCATTCCCTTCATTTTTTGATCAATCGTTTTCATCGTTCTACTTCCTTTCCTTTTTCAAACGGGTTAGGTGCCCGTCAAATCTCTTATCTGCTTTACTGATCAGTTGTTTATAAAAGCGTTTTGAGCTCCCTCCTGACTTGTCGCCGCACACCAGAAGAATCGCTTTCCTCTTGGGGTCGAAGGCAAAGGCGACACGCCAAACGCCATCAGCTGCATCAAACCTTAGCTCTTTCATGTTCACGTAGCGGGAGCCTTTAAGCGTGTCGACCCAAGGTCTACCTAACTGAGGTCCAAATTCTTTGAGAAGTTTCGCATGAGCGAGGAGTTCGTTCTGCACTTCTTCAGGCAGGGCATCAAACTCGGGTTCGAATTCTTCATGTATAAGGACATCCCAGTTCACTGAGATATTATGTATTATAATACATATGTTGTCAAGTACATGCAAAATTGCACAACAAGGTTTGGCACTGGCTGCTTATCGCTGAGGCTTTTCTGGAATGCTATTTTTATGGCTATGTAATTGTGGCCCCAGACTGGCCCTGGACAAAAAGAGCGGATTTATTTCGTATAAAAATAAGTAACTTAGGTTGAAGTCTAACCGAGGCGGTGAATGCGCTGCTTGCAGGCGACCTTGGGGCGGGCAAGGCCTTGTTGCGGGATTATATCAATGCAACGATTACGTTTGAAGGCTTGGCGAAGGAGCTCGGCAAGCCCAGCAAAAGTATTCACCGAATGCTTGGACCGCGCGGCAACCCGAGGGCGGAAAGTATCTTCGGGATTATTAAAATTCTTCAAGCATATGAGGATGTCCAACTTCAGGTCAAAGCGAACCAGCCGGCCGCATAGTTCTTTTTAGGATGTTCTTAAAAGAGCAGTAACAGTTGAACACTATTTCTGTGCCCAATACCCCTCATCGGTCACTTCCTGAAAACTACGGTTGAAGGAAATCCATGAATGGAGTAGATTAAAAACACAAATCATGAATGCTGTTCTTAAATAGATTATATGACGGGTGACCTCATTGCTCTGTAGGAATATTCTCATTCTAACAAACAGAGGATCTTGTCCGGTTTATCAAGATTCAAGACGCGACCCCAAGAGCCACGGGTGTCCTTGGCTCCGCTGGATGTCGTGCGGCGGGGAGCCCCATGGGGGCGGCGGGACTTTTCGCTGTCGCGGTAGGGACGCATCTTCCCGGACGCGACGGCAGGCGGGGGAACAATAACATTTAGGATGGAAAATGGGATTCGAAATTACGCCGAATTGGTGTAAGATGGCGCAATGAGGAGAAGAAAATTAGCAATCCTTGAAGCGGTCTATGCCACAGCGAAGGGACTGCACAAAGCGGGTGTGATGGATCAGATCACGCTTCGTGAATTCGATTGCCTGTGCAATCCGCCGGTTGCCCGCCTGCTTGATCCGAGAAATGATATCACGCTTTCGAGTCTGCAACGGGCGGCAGCGATGGTCGGACGCCGGGTGATGATCGAGCTGGTGTAGGGGAAGGGAATGGTCATGAAAGAGAAAAGCACATCGACGGGTGGTTCGATGATTTCCTCTAATCGTAAGTTTTAATATAAAATAACCCTGACTATGGCTAAAAGATGATCAAACATCAACTCGTAGATGCAAAGATAATCTCTGTAGATCGAATTTTTCTCAATCTTGAAAACCCCAGGCATAAACCTTACCAGAGTGAAGCGGAAGTAATCGAATATCTCTGTCGTGATGAGTACGTGTATGAGCTTGCTAAAGATATATCGAAGCATGGCCTGAATCCATTAGAGCTTTTTGCGCTTATCCCATTAGATGGAAAAAAGGACAAGCAGCGCGCAGTAGCCTCTTATACAGTCGCAGAAGGCAATCGGCGCATGTGTGCGATCAGGTTGTTAAATGATCCCGATCGAGCTCCCACGAAACAACGCAAGGCTTTTGAAAAACTGGCTGAAAAGTCGCCGAAAATATCAGAGGTGCTTGCCGTCATATTTGACGATAAGAATGCAGTGGATATTTGGCTGGATAGAATACACGGCGGCTTGCAGGGAGGTATTGGCAGAAAGCCGTGGAACGCTGAACAAAAGACACGCCATATCGGTGATAAGAAAAACATTCTCGCGCAAGTCGTTTTGGACTACGCCGAGAAAAATCATCTAATATCGGCACAGGACCGAGAAGGGAAAATCACCACAGTACAGCGATACCTTGGCAACGCTATCCTGCGTGAGACAATGGGTCTTGATACCAGCAATCTTGAGGACATCTCACGAAACAGACCGAAACCTGACTTCGATCTTCTCTTAAAGAAATTCATAGCAGATTTACTAAGTGATGTCGTGAATTCACGTTCCAACTCGAAAGCAATTAAGGAGTACTCTCGTACTCTTGGCACAACTGATGGATTAACGGGAAGGCGCACCGATCCTGAGTCGTTGTCTGATCCAAGCGCAGGAGGTACGGGTAGGAAAAGGAAAACATCACCAAAGAAACCCGACAGACCAAAAAATATTCGCTACGAAGCGGACATCCACGCCAAGTTGAAAGCCATACCCAGCTATAAAATGGAAACGATATACTATTCGATTTGTGATATTAGTCTCGAAAACCACACACCTCTTATTTCCGTGGGGGCATGGTCATTCTTTGAGTGTTTAACTTCACAATGCGGACGAAATTCAGCCACCTCTTTCAATGATTTTCTGAGTAAACAGAAGCTCAATTCTATGGGTTTTTCCGTTAAGGAAGATGTAAATTCAATTCGCCAGGCGCTTCAACGGATCTCCAATTATGGGAATACCACAAAGCACCATGATAGGTCGGCAAATTTCAGTGGGGAGCAGCTTGCCAATGATATGGATACCTTGAAAGAAGTAATATGCAAATTGGCAGAAGAAGCGAAGGGAAAATAACGCTCCCTTGAAATCGCTGGCCGAGTGAATCGATAAATGTTAAACTACTTTGAAAGTTATGAAAAATAAGCGGTCAAAGTATGATTAGAACAACCTCACCTCTTCGATACCCCGGCGGAAAATCCTGCCTTTATGGTCTTGTTTCTACTATTCTCCGCGAGAATCGTTTAGAAAGGGGGCATTATGTTGAGCCCTATGCCGGTGGATGCGGACTGGCTCTCTCGCTGCTTTATGAGGGACATGTAAGCGACATACATATAAATGACTTGGATATTTCCATCTGCGCGTTCTGGGAATGCGTTTTAAATCGGACAGAAGAATTGATCGAATTGGTAGAAGACACTCCCGTAACAATAAAAGAGTGGCATCGACAAAAGGAAATCCATCTCTCAGTGGATTCGGACAACACACTTCAGCTCGCATTCGCAACATTTTTCTTGAATAGAACTAACCGTTCTGGCGTCATCAAAGGAGCGGGCGCAATAGGGGGACTGTCACAAAATAGTAACTATAAGCTTGACTGCCGTTTCAATCGTAAGGACTTAGCTCGGCGGATAAAACGTGTTGCCAAGTATCGCAATCGAATTCATCTTACCAATCTTGATGCAATACCATTCATGAAACAAATGCAGAAAAACCTGCCAGAAAAGACGTTTTTTTGCATCGATCCGCCCTACTTCAACAAAGGGTCAAGTCTATACACAAACTATTACGGCCCGGATGAACACAAAGATGTTGCAGATACAGTTTTGGGATTGAAATACCCTTGGATTGTAACTTATGACTATACAAAAGAAATCCAGGCCCTCTACGTTAAGCGTCGCCAGTTTTTATTCGATATAAATTATTCCATACAAACAAAACGGGTTGGCTCCGAGCTATTAATAGCATCTAAAGGCCTACGATTACCCGATGAAATCAAGAATCGACAAACAAACCGGCCACAATACCGCAAACTAAGGCCGACCCTCCATCATATGGCGGTATCATCCTGAACGTGCCACCCGGATTCAAGCTAATCACTCTGTCAATCATGCAAGGCCGACGCGATGCGATCGGGCAGGGGGGATATGGGGCACCGGTAACTTTGAAAATTTAATTTGAGATTGGATTGCGTTCTTTTTTCAAAATTTGTTAGCATGTGCGGAGAAATGAACGGGGTCAGGCCTTGCATTGATGCATTGAAAGAGATCGTGAGGGAAAATAAATACCCAATTTGAAGTCTTGGATTTTTCTTTACATACAGTTTTTATATTTAAAGTTAAGAACTTAACTTTAAATAAGCCAAATTATAATTAAAGTTGATGTCTATAGCAGAGTTTAGGAACATTGCTGAAGGGGCAGACTTTGAAGGAGAAGAACATTTTCTGAGAATGAATCCGCTAGTCCCCGGCCCTCCCGCAGTCGCCTCAGCGACCGCATTGACAACGCACCGAGAAGGGTTTAATACCTCCCCAGGCCCCCACTGAGCGCGAGTTGTTGTCCCGGACCCGTCCTCCCAAGTCACTCAAAGAGAAAACAGCAGACAGGCGATCGTCCTTTTAACCCGAATGAAAGGGAAAGCGTATGGAAAAGATAAAAGGCCCCGGTGTTTTTATCGTCGAAAAAAATGCCTTTCCCAATTCCGTGGTGGAGGTGGCGACCGCGGTTCCCGCATTCATCGGCCATACCGAGAAGGCCGACGATCAGGGAAAATCGTTGTTGAACACGCCCCGGCGGATCAGCTCGCTGCCGGAGTTCCAAACCTATTTCGGCGTCGGCCCGACGCCGAAGTTCACTCTTGCCAAGATCGATCAATCGGCGACTTCCCCTGCAGCGTCCCCGGTCGCCGCTTTTTTCGATGAAGACAAGAACGGCTATTCGCTGACGTGGGATTCGAGAAAATATCTCCTTTATTACAGCATGCTCCTTTTCTTTCAAAACGGCGGGGAGGTCTGTTACATCGTGTCGGTGGGAGACTATGCCGCCGATTTCGCGGCGGACAAGCTGCAGGCCGGCATCGACACGCTGACGGCGGAGCTGGAACCGACGATGGTGGTGATCCCGGAAGCGGTGCGGCTGCCGGCGGCCGATTGCGCCGCGGTGCAGCAGGCCGCCTTGGCCCATTGCGGAGAGATGGGAAACCGGGTTGCGATTCTCGATGTTCACGGAGGGGATCAAGGAAGGCAGGGGCCCGGCGGGGATGTGATTGAGAAGTTCCGAGACGGTGTGGGGAACAAATACCTCGACTTTGCGGCGGCCTATTATCCCTGGCTGAACACCGCCATTGTTCAAAATAACGAGGTGAGTTACGAAAACATTTCCAATAAAGAGCGCTTGCAGACCCTTCTCAGGGCGGAAGTGAAGCGCCTGGCGGCGGAAGGTTTGAAACCCGAGCGGGTGGCCGCGCTGATTGAAGGGGTGGACCACATCACCCAGGACTGGACGGAAGATTCCGGGGCGAAGGCGGAGGAGGTATCGACTTCTAAAAAAGTTCTGGACAGGAACCTCCGTGCCGGCTTCCCGCTTTACGGCAAGATTCTCTCCGAGATCCAGCGCCGTCTGAACCTCCTCCCGCCGGCGGCCGCGATGGCCGGCGTCTATACGACGATCGACGCGTCGCAGGGGGTCTGGAAGGCGCCGGCGAACGCCAGTTTGAACGCCGTGATTTCTCCCGCCGTCCCCATCACCGACGAGGAGCGGGAGGCGCTGAACGTCTCCCCGCAGGGGAAGTCGATCAACGTCCTCCGTGCCTTCGTCGGCGAAGGGACGCTGGTTTCGGGGGCGCGGACCCTCGACGGAAACAGCCCCGATCGGCGGTATATCCACATGTGCCGAACGAGGATCATGCTGGAAGAATCGATCAAGCTGGCGGCGAAAGCCTTTATCTTCGAGAAAAACGACGCCACCACCTGGGTCGCCCTCAAAAGCATGATCGGCAATTTCCTCGACTCGGTTTGGAAACGGGGAGGGCTGGCGGGAGCGAGTGCGGATGACGCGTTCAGCGTTCAGGTGGGACTCGGAGAGACGATGACGGCGGAAGAGATTGTCGAGGGGATCTTGCGGGTCACGGTGAAGGTGGCGATCAGCCGCCCGGCCGAGTTCACGGAGATCACCTTTCAGCAGATGCAGAAATCGTAGCGCGCCGCTTCCGGTGACTGAAAGAGGTGCGCCTGATACGGCGGTGTCGACCAAAATTATGTTATCTATGACCCATTCTTCGGCGTGGGATCGACTTTAATTTCTTTTCAGTTCCCCCGAGCTCAGCCAGCCGTTTGCTACTTTCTCTGGCAATTAATGCTTCAAGACCCAGTCTGACCAGCGATGTTTTTTCCTTAACGCCGGTCAACTTTGATGCCTGGTCAAGCAGTTTGTCCTCAATGTTTAATTTTATGCGCACGGTCTCACCTCTGGAAGTATTAGATGCATCATGCCATATTTATGCATATTCAACGATACGTTCATATAAACGGACATATCGCGGAGAGCAAAGTTACCGGTCTGCAAAGGAGTCCTTTCGGCCTGTGCCGCTATATTTACGAACGATGGCGTCGTGCGTTGCTTTTTCTGTGGCCAATGCCAACGCCTGCTCGATTGTTTCTGTGATGGTCTCGGCACCTAGAATTTTTTGTGCGCGAGCCAGTTGATCTTTGTCCAACCGAACCGTGACCTGAGACTTTTTCATATGTCCTCCTAATCGCGTCTTACGTTTTATAATAATTGTATGACGCCGTCAATGCGTTTGTCTTGGTTTAAGCGCCTCTGTTGACGATTGTTGAAAATGGATTGCCATGTGAGCTGATAGATGAATGTCCTCTTTCCTCCAAAATTTAGGATATACTTTATGGAAATACAAAAAAGGGAGGAAAAGCCATGATGGAACGAATACTCACCGCCACACTTTCAACCGTTCTGCCGGGGGCGGGGCAGATGCTTCAGCACCGATGGGTGAAGGGGGCGATTTTTCTGGCATCGGCGATAATCCTGAGCGGGGTGGTCCGCCGGGAGACGTTGGGAAAGGCCGGGCTTCTTTCCCTCCAGGCGATCTTGGTGGCCCTGGCGCTCTGGAGCGCGGTCGATGCCTTTCAGCGGACAGGGAAAAAGAAGTAGCTAAAAATCGCTTGATTCTTTATTTCTCCGAGGATAGACTCAGGGCCGAATTGACGATATGAATGGGATAGGAGGATCAATGCGGTTTTTAGCTCTCTTAATCTTGGGTCTTCTCTTCTCGAGCCCCCTCATGGCGGCGGAGAGCGAGAAGATGTCTGCGCAAAAGGAGAAGGCGGTGAAGACGGCGTCCGGTTTGGAATATGTCGATGAAGTGGAAGGGAAGGGGGCGAGCCCCAAGAAAGGACAGACGGTCATCGTCCATTACACCGGCTGGCTGACCGATGGAAAGAAGTTTGACAGCTCCCGCGACCGGAACGAGCCGTTTGCGTTCCAGATCGGGGTGGGGCAGGTCATTCCCGGATGGGATGAAGGGGTGATGACGATGAAGGTCGGCGGAAAGCGGAAGCTCACCATCCCGCCCGATCTGGGGTACGGCAAGCGGGGCGCGGGAGGGGTCATTCCGCCCAACGCCACCCTTCTTTTTGATGTGGAGCTGATCGATATAAAATAAAAGATTTAGCGCTTTCTACCGACCGAAGCCGCCCGGAGGCGCGTCTTTTTTAACGTGACGCGTTCATCCGGGCGAATCACCCCCTCCTTTTTGACCACCCCCACCACACCGCGTCGCCCCATCGATTCAGACGGGAGCTGCTTGTGCCAGCGCTTCAGGGTGGCACAGGGAGGGTTCTGCTCCGTGACCTCGACGACGACCCCATTTTCAAAGCAGACTTGATCTCCTTCCGACAGACCCGAGAGATCGCCTAAGCCGGCCACCAGGATGTTTTCTCCAAAGCCGCCTTGCGGAATGGCGATGCCCAGCTGCCGATTCAGCGCCTCAAGCACTTCATGGGCGACGATGCTGATCTGGCGATCGTTTATTTTGACTCTGCCGGTCCGGCGGCTCCGACGCTTGGGGCCGGCATGGTAGTCCCCTTCCACGCCATCGGGGCCGACGATGATTTCACGCTGCGGAATTTTCGGAATGCCGGCGGCCGGACGGCGGCAGACGGCGACAACCGATCCGGTCTTCTGAGTCACTCTCATCATCCGATCGTTTTGAGCGGTTTCACGCCGCCTCATTCTTCCGGGGGAGCTGCTCTTGTCCCGGAAGGAAATACGGGAGTCGAATGACGAAAGTGACACCGGTTCGCTTTTGCTTCAACTCAATATGGCCGCCGATCTGATCGAGCAGCTCCTTGACGATGGAGACGCCGGCCCCGGTGTGTTCTTGCTTTTCGAGTCGGAAGAAATCGTTGAAGATCGGCGAAAGGGATTCGGGAATCTTCCTCGAACCGCTCTCGGTCAAATGGACCGCCACGCACTTCTCATTGGGAAGGTCTTTTAAAGCCAAGGTAAAAGTAACCCCTCGGACAAATTTAGCCAGGTTGTTAATTAAATTCAAGAAGATCCTTCGAAGCCGAACCGGATCGCTGACGATGGTCGGGAGCTCTTTCCGGGTGCTCCACTTCACCCGAATCTGCTTCTCCCGTAGGAGCGGCCGGATTGAGGAGAGAACGCCCGACAAAAGCGCCGGCAGGGCCACTTCGGTGATGAAAGAGGGGGCAGGCCGCTCGGAGCGTCGAGGCCGGTCGACCCTTTTGTCGATCGCTTTCGAGAGGACGCGGCAGTTCTCCACGATTCTCTGGGAGACATCGCGCTGTGCGGTGTTCATCCGACCGAACTTTTCATCCTGAAGAAGTTGAGCATAGCCCAAGATAATATTTAAGGGTGTCCGTAGCTCGTGGGAGAGGTCGGTCAGCAGCTGGCTTCGGTGCTCGCTGACCTGCTCCAGCTCCAGATGTTTGGCCGCGAGGTCGAAGTGAGATTGATCCAAGAGCGACATGACCTTCTCTTTTTCTCGAATATCGGCTTGGAGCTTCTCCCGCTCTTCTTCCAGTTCGGCGAGTGTCTCTTCAAGATGCGTCTGCATCTCGATCTCCGGGGTTAAATCAAGAATAGAAAGAATCCAGCCGAGCGGTTTTTTATCGGAATCTTGGACGGGCCAGACCTTGATGAACCAGTGACCTTGATGTTCGTCTGAGTTCAGCTCTAGCACTGTCTCGGAGTCTCCTCCGGTCGACGCGGTTTGATCGAAGAGGGAATCTAAAGCGTTATTCGTGTTGGGAAAAAGCTCATAAATCGACCGGCCGATGAGATCTTTCGGCTTCTTTCCATCAAACATTCCGGCATAAGAGGGACTGACCCTCGCGTAGACGCGGTCTCGATTAATCCAGGCGATTTTAAAGGGGAGGTGCTGAAAGAGATCATTCAAAAAACGATTATTTAATGTCATTGAGCATACTCCTTTATTCATCGTACCGTCCCGTCCATGAGAAATCAACCGGGCCGCTTCGGATTGAGGCCTTCCCGTCTTGACTTCCCTTTGGGCGTCTGAAATAATCGTCCCAGATCTGTAAAATTTTACGGGTATGAAAAATGCGAAGACTTCTCTTCCTTTTTCTGATAGGATGGCTCGCCGTTGAGGCGCCGCCGGCGGGCTGGCTCGGCATTACGATTCAAGAGCTGACGCCGCAGATTGCCACGCGTCTTGGCATTCGCGTTTCTGAAGGGGTCTTCGTCGCCTCCGTCCAATCGGGGAGTCCTGCGGATAAGGGGGGGCTGCGGGCCGGGGATGTGATCGTTGCATTGAACGGCCAAAAGATCACCAGTCCTGAAGCGCTTCGCCAAGCGGTCTCCAAGCTAAATCCCGGTACGTCTCTTGAAATGACCCTCTTTCGAGGAAGACAAGAGAAAAAAATAGAGATCTCGGTGGGAACGCCGCCGAGGGATGCGACCTAAGATGGGAACACCGACGCAAGGGAAGGAGCGGATCCGTTTGATGACGGAAATGCGAGAGCTCCTTCCAGAGATTCTTTCGACCTTCGGCGCGGTGGAGCGGCTCAATCCTTCTTCCGATCTTCTGGCGCGGATCGCGCTGCTTCGGGGAAAGCTTGAAGGAATTGCAGAAAGGGCGCGTCAGCTTGAAGAGGCAACAGATTGCATGCCGGCTGCACAGAAGGGGCGGCAGTGAGCGATAACCCGGTGAGATTTTGGAACCGACCACGGCGTGGACCCGCAGCGATGAATCCGAGTAAGCGTTGATCAAGCGGAAAAAAAGCAAAGCCTCTCTGGTAAAAGATGTCCAAAGCACGAATCGATGGGGATGCGGCTGCATCGCCCTTTTCTTATTTGGGGTCGTGATTGCGATGATCGTCGCCGGCATTCTTCAGAACCGGCCTTAGCGGTTCGCGTTTCTCTCATCCCGCTCTCCGGGACGCACTCAATCAAATTGACTGCCGCCGAGAAGGAGTGTGATCGTTGGGTTCCCCGCCCCTGGTTACGATCACCGTCGCCTTTATCTGCGGCCTCGCCCTCGGAGAGCGCTTCTCCTACTTTCCCCTGACCGTCGCCTCGGCTCTTTTTTTATTTCTGATTTTAGAGCGATCTTTCAGGCGAGAAGCGCTCATCTCTCTCCCGGCCTTTCTCTTCGGCCTCCTGGGGTTGCTCGTCTACCAGATCGTCTCCACC
The DNA here is from genome assembly GCA_016200325.1 of Candidatus Manganitrophaceae bacterium. Taxonomy (NCBI): domain Bacteria; kingdom Pseudomonadati; phylum Nitrospirota; class Nitrospiria; order Candidatus Troglogloeales; family Candidatus Manganitrophaceae; species Candidatus Manganitrophaceae bacterium. The sequence continues at coordinate 275,601 of JACQEZ010000011.1, read as the reverse complement.
CCCTATTCCGAAGGAGATCTCGCGCCCTATCTTGACCGGGGCGAGATCCGAATCGTCGCGCAAATCGACGGTCCGCCGCAGCATTCGCCGGAGCAGGTTTCTTTTCAGATGAGGGCGCTTGCAATCCGGGCGTCGACGGTCGGTGCGGAGACACCCCTTCCCGCCCCCCCGGACGGCGCGTCCTCACAATCACAATGGAGTGAACGACCCCTTCAAGGGATCTTCCGGGTGATTGTCTACTTGCCCGAGGTCCCTTTTGAATATGGCGACCGGCTCGAATTGGAGACCCGGCTTCGCCGGCCCCAACAGTTTGAGACCCCGGGGGCGTTTCAGTATGCCGACTACCGGGAACGGGAAGGCTGGAGCGGCATCGCCAGCCTGTCACGCCTCGACCACGTTCGGAAGATCGGGGAGGGAGGAAACCCGCTCCTCCGCCGGCTTTACCGGGGCCGCGAAGAGATCCGCCGCAAGGTCCTTGCGTCGATGGAGGGCGAAGCGGCCGCGCTGTTGTTGGCCCTGATTATCGGCGAGACCGGCTACCTCACCGATCCGATCCGGGAGGCCTTCTCCGCCTCCGGCACAACCCATCTTCTCTCCATCTCCGGTTCGCACCTCGCCTTGGTCTCTTTGCTGATCTTTGGATTGACCCGATGGTTGATCCTTCGCCTTCCAGAGCCGATTCTCCTTCGTCTGTCGCTCTGGAAAATTCCCTCCCAATGGGCGGCGTTGATCACCGCCGGGCCGGTCGCCTTTTATGCATTCTTGGCCGGCGCGGAGGTTGCGACGCTTCGTTCCTTGATCATGATCGGCGTCTATCTCTTTTCGATCTGGATTGGAAAGCGCAGCGATGTGAGGGTCAGCCTTTCGCTCGCGGCCCTTTTGATCGTTCTCTCTCATCCGCAGGCGATTTTCGATCTGTCGTTTCAGCTTTCTTTTCTTTCGGTCCTCGCCATCACGTCGACGTTCCACTGGTGGAAGGCGACCGCTTCGGCCGAAGTTCCATCCGCGTTTCCGAAAGAGGAGCGGTCTTTCTTACAACGGTATCTGATCTCACCCCTGCAGCTGATGATTGTATCGACGGTCGGTGCCACGTTGGGAACGGCGCCGCTGACCCTTTTTTATTTTCATCAGTTCAGCTGGGTCGGTCTTTTTGCGAACATGATCCTGATCCCGGTGGCCGGCTGGGTGATCGTTCCTTTTGGATTCATTGCCGCCGTCTGTTCTCTCTTTTTTGGAGAAGGTTTTCCATTGGCCGGGTGGAACCAGTGGCTCGGATCATCCTACTATCACCTCACCGCTCTTTTTGCTCGACTTCCCGGCTCGGATCTCCATTATGCTTCTCCTCCGTTGTGGGGGGTGATTGTCTTTTATGGGATTCTCGTCTTCATGCTGCACCGAACGGTGTCGCGAAGGACGGTTGCTTGCACGGTCGCCCTTTTCTTGATCCTTTTTTTAGGCGCAGGGTGGTTCCGGTTTTCTCCGGAGCGGCTCCGGATGACGATGATCGATGTCGGCCAAGGCGATGCGGCGTTGATTGAATTTCCGCACGGGAAAACAATCCTGGTCGACGGCGGTTCCGGAGGGGCGTTCGATGTCGGGCGGATTGCCGTGGCGCCCTACCTTTGGGAGCGGCGAATTCGAACGATCGATTATCTCGTCGGCACCCATCCCCAAATGGATCATATCGGCGGCTTCTCCTCCCTGATCCGGAGCTTTCAGGTCGGTGAGGTCTGGACCAACGGGGAATCGCGCGACCTTCCCTTCTATCGCCTTTTTTCCGACGCAATGGAACAGAAGGGGCTCCGTCCGAAGGTCATCACCGGTGATGCCCCGCCGATGTCGATCGATGGATGCTTCCTTCACTTCCTGAACCCGCCCGCCGAGAACCTCTTTGCCGAGGGCGACCTCAACGACCGCTCCATCGTTTTGCGATTGGCCTGCCCGGATCTGGGCGACGGCGGGCTCTCTTTTCTCTTCACCGGGGATATTGAACAGGGTGCGGAGGAGCATCTATTGCAGCAGGGAATCGATCTGAAGAGCACCTTCTTAAAGGTTCCCCATCATGGAAGCCGCAGCGCGCTGAATCCCGCGTTTCTCTCGACGGTCTCTCCCCAAGTGGCTCTCTTTTCGGTCGGACGCCACAATTCTTATCATCATCCCCATCTGGATGTCCTCGATGCATACCAAGCCTTATCGGCTCAAATCTATCGAACCGACCGGGACGGCGCCATCGTGATTGAGGCCGACCGGGCCGGCTGGGAAATCAGGACGTATCAGGAGTGTAAAATGACGAAGGTCCTTTGGCGCGCTCCCCTGCTGATGCAGGAATGGGAAAATCTCAGAAGGGCTTTTCGTCGATTTTAATTCATTTAAAAGAGGATCGCCGCCCCTTTTCTGAAAATACAGAGTTGGTATTAAAAAGGCAGTCCCATTTGACAAATGGCCGTTTTGTTATAAACTTGACTGGGAGCGGATAGATCAACCGGCCGAAACCCTCACTGGAATGTAAGATGATTAAAGAGGAAATAAGGATGGATAACGAGGATACGATTCATCCCGATGTTTCTCCGGCCACCGATCCTCGGAAATGCCTTCCTTGTCTGGTCGTGATCTCCGGGAAACCGCTGGGTAAAAAGTATATGCTCGATCAGCGGCAGATCCTGGTCGGCCGAGGGGATCAGGTCCAGATCTCGCTCGATGAAAAAACTGTTTCCCGAAACCATGCCGAGTTTTATCGAAAGAACAACCAGACCATGGTGAAGGACCTCCGCAGCAAGAACGGGGTTTATGTGAATGACATCAAAGTCATCGGTTCCGCCCTGAAGGACGGCGATCTCATTCGAATCGGAAACACCGTTTTCAAATTCGTCGGCGGAGGAAATATCGAAGGGCAATACTACCAAGCCTAGCCTTGATCGCCGCATCCTTCGCTCCCGCCATCTTTTCCGCTTCTTCGATTTAAAGCCCTTGAACCAAATCTTTCAAGTCTCGGATTGAAACCTCTAAAAGGGATATCACCGCACACGTCTATTCTCCATCCCTCGCCTGCACTGACAAGGTAGATCTCCTGGGATATACTTTTCAGTAAGATGAGAAGAATTCTTGTTTTTGCCTGCATGATTTTACTGGCCGGATGTGGTAGGGGCAGCCATCAAGCCTCCCCAAGCCCCCTTCCTCCCTCCCTCCACCTGGGTGCCGCCGGCCTGTCCTTCACCGGCATCAGCTGCGGATCAAACCCGGCCAGCCAGACCTTTGAGATCACCAATGCCGGAGAGGGAACGCTCACCTGGTCGGTCTCCAATGTTCCCTCCTGGTTGCTTCTCACCCCCTCCAGCGGGACCGCTCCGACCACCGTGGCTGCGCAGGTCGATACCGCCGGCCTTTCTTGCGGGCAGAGTTATTCGCAGACGATCCATATTGAAGCCTCCGGCGCCGGCAACACACCGGTCGATGTGACGGTCAGTCTGACGATCCCCCCGCTTCCGGTCATCACCACCGATCCTTCAAAAATAACCTTTGCCGCTTCGACCTGTGGGGGGGTCGCGACGAGTGCCTCGCCGTCCTTTATCATCACCGCCGCTGAAAGCAGCTTTCATTGGAGTGCGGCGGCCGACCCGCCGTGGATTCACTTTGCCCCCACGAGCGGAGCCGCGGGAGCAACCGTCACCCTGGAGAATATCGACACATCGACCCTGCCTTGTGGGGCGACCTCTTCCGGAACGATCACGATCAGCTCCGACAATACGGGGGTTTCTCCTAGCAGCGTAACGGTCGACGTGGTTGTTCCCCCTCGGCCGGCGATTATCACCAGTACATTGAAAGTCACCTTCACCGCCGTGACCTGTGGCGGGAGTGCAACCAGCGGTTCGCCGTCCTTTACCATTTCCAGCGATGGAAATGGAAGTTTCAACTGGAGCGGGGCGGCGAGCAAGCCCTGGATTCAGTTCGCCCCGACCAGCGGAACCGATGGATCAACGGTGACGGTCGCGAATATCGACACCTCCACCCTTCCTTGCGGGGCCGTCTCCTCCGGAACCATCGCCATCAGCTCCACGGAAGCGGGGAATTCCCCACAGAGCATCACCGTGGAGGTCACGATCCCGGCGGCGGCGACGATGAATCCGAGCGCCTCGGTTCTCGGGTTCTTTGCGACCGCCTGCAAGGTGAGCCCGGACCCGCAGCCGTTTACGATTCAGAACAACGGCGGCAGCCCGCTCGGCTGGAGCGCGGCGGTGACTTACACCGGCCAGGCCAGCGGCTGGCTTGCTCTGGATATTAGCAGTGGGACGGTGGCGGCGGGCGCCACCTCGGCGACCATTACCGTGACACCCGATGCCTCCGGTCTCACCTGCGGACTGGGGCATTCGGCGACCATTACCCTGACGGCGACCGCCGGCGGCAGTAACGCCTCTCCGGTTCCCTCAAAAACGATTGAAGTCGGCCTGAGCAACCCGATGGCGTGGGCGCACCAGAACCCGAAACCGACGAGCTATCCGATCAACGATGTCACATTCTCCGAGCTGGGAGTCGCCTGGGCGGCCGGAGATGGCGGGACACTCTTCCGATCTCCACCCGACTCGCCTGATTATGGAAATAATTGGATTCCGGTGGTGAGCGGAACGGGGGCCAACCTTCGCGGGATTTATTTTGTCAGTGCATTAGAAGGCTGGGTGGTCGGGGACAGCGGGACCATTTTACACAGTACGGACGGCGGCGCAACATGGACGGCCGATACGACGAGTCCAACGAGCCAACATCTTCAATCGGTCTACTTTCTCGATGCTTCTCATGGATGGGCGGTGGGGAACGCAGGAACCGTCCTCTATCGAGACAGCAGCGCAACATGGACCGCCACCGCGGCATCGGGAAGCAAGCCGAGCCAGTTCACCCATATCTTCATGAACGATGCCACCCACGGATGGATCACTGTAAAAAATTCGAACGAATCGCTTTTATGGACCGATAATAACTGGTCCACGATGACGCCCCAGGATCAGAAAAGCGCGGCGGATCTCTACTCTGTGTTCTTCCTCCCAAAAGACCCGAACTCCGTTCTGCCAAACCGATTGGACGGTTGGGCGGTGGGTGCGCCCGATAAAGTCAGTGGCCATGGATCGATCCTTCATCTCTACTCGGATACCGGCGTGGAGCCCTGGACGACGGAACTCGTTGACAGCGGCACCACATTCCCTCTCTTAGATTTGTTTATATCGGGTCCGAATCTGGGGTGGGCGGTAGGAGGGGATGAGGGCAATCCTCCCACATTACCAGGGACCATCCTGCGTTGGGATGGATCCACGTGGTCTCCAGTATCCTTTAATGTAGGCGACGCGACACTCCCTTCTCCTAAAGTATTTAAGGCAATTGCTTCTAATAGTGGGAATGGGGTTGCGGTCGGAATCTTCGGAATGGCCTTCACCAGCTCGAATGGGAGCGATTGGGGAAATGTCTCGGGACCTTCAATCAACAATTTAACGTCGGTCGGTTTTGCGCTGGATGGAGTCAATGGCTGGGCGGTCGGCGCCGGCGGGACCGTTTTGAGCACGTCGACTGGCGGGACAGACTGGGTGAAGGAGTCAGGCGTTGCAGGGAACTTTACCGGTCTCTCGGTGGTGTCGGCAACCAACGCCTGGGCCGTGAACGATACAAGGCAGATCTATCATTACAGCAGCGGATCGTGGGGACTTCAGGCGACCCTCGCCGGTTCGGGAAATCTCAAGGGAGTTTATTTTGCAGATGCTGCGAATGGCTGGGCCGTGGGAAAGATCACGAACGGGACGGTAAAACAAGTTTACTATTACAACGGAACGAGCTGGTCTGCGCAATCGACCGCCACCTGTGTTCCTCCTAACAGCCCTCTTCCGGCCACCGTGACCATGAATGGCGTGTACTTCCTCGATGCCAGCAAAGGTTGGATGGTCGGGACCAGCGGGTGGACCGCCCGCACCATCGATGGGGGAGTCACCTGGAGCTGCACGCAGACAAACCCTACCAGCAATACCTGGAATGCGGTCCATTTCGTCAGCGCCTCCACTGGCTGGGCCGTTGGAAGCTCGGGAAGAATTTATCGGACGACCGACGGGGGCGCGACCTGGGCTTCCCAGGCATCATCCACCGGATCGAACCTTTTTGCCGTCCATTTCTCCGATGCCACCCATGGTTGGGCGGTCGGCGCGGCGGGGGTTGTCGTTTCGACGCTCAATGGCGGGTCGAACTGGACGCCGCAATCGTCGGTCGGGACGAACCAGAGTCTAACGGGTCTTTACTTCGCCCCGAACGGTTTAGAAGGGTGGGCGGTCGGGGCAAACGGGGTGATCCTTCACACCGTCTCCGGTGGGACAAACTAATATTAGGAATGTTGTCTTAGTATTTGCGCTCCCCGAGCGGGACGCGCGTGATCGTCACCGGGCGGTAATCGAGCCGGGGTCCGGCGTCGGTGCGATAGGCGAGCGTATGTTTCAGCCAATGGACGTCATCCCGTTTTGGGAAGTCGGGCCGGGCATGGGCGCCGCGTGATTCTTCCCGGACGAGAGCTCCCGCCGCGATCGTCTCCGCTGAATCCATAATCGAGAAAATCTGCAGCGCATCGATCAATTCCAAGTTAAAGGTCTTTCCACGGTCATGCAGGGCGATCTTCTCCAGTCTCGGCCGGATCGCCGCCAGTTTCTCCTTCCCCTCTTCCATCCGATCGCGGGTTCTGAGAATGCCGAAATGATCGGCCATGACCTTCCCGATCTCCTCGCGGAGCAACCCCGCCCGCTCTCCCTCCTTTCGGGAGAGAAGGGCGCCGATCCGCTCCCGCTCCTTCTGAAGGGCCCGATCCGAAGAAGGCGCCAGCGGCGTTTTCTCCGCATATTCGGCGGCGCGGGCGCCGGTGCGGCGACCGTAAACGATCGTCTCCATTAAGGCATTTCCGCCGAGCCGGTTGGCGCCGTGCACGGAAATGCAGGCGCACTCCCCGGCGGCGTAAAGCCCCGGAATCGGCGTCTCGCCGTGGACATTCGTTAAAATTCCCCCCATCGAGTAGTGAACGCCGGGGGTCACCGGGATCGGGGCCTCGATTGGATCGACCCCGGCATAGGTGATCGAGAGCTCCCAGATCTGCGGGAGCCGCTCCATAATCTTTTCTTTGCCGAGATGCCGCAGATCGAGCAGGACGCAGCCGTCGACGCCGCGGCCCTCCAGGATTTCCTGATATTCGGCCCGGGAGACGACATCGCGGCTCGCCAGCTCCATCATCTTCGGCGCATATTTTTCCATAAACCGCTCGCCGCGGGCGTTAAAAAGAAACCCCCCCTCGCCGCGCGCCCCTTCGGTGATCAGAATGCCGGTCTCCTTCAGCGTCGTCGGGTGAAATTGGACGAATTCCATATCTTGCAGCGGGGCGCCGGCGTGATAGGCGAGCGACATACCATCCCCCGTGTTGATCAAGCCGTTGGTCGAGATCAGGTAGACCCGGCCGTATCCTCCGGTGGCGAGCACCACCGCCTTGGCGCGGATCTCCGTCAGCTCGCCGTTGAAGATATTCAGCGCGATGACCCCGCGGCAGACCCCCTCCTCGACAATGAGCGAGGTGACGTACCACTCTTCATAGACGTGTGCGGCCCGCTTCACCAGCTGCTCATAAAGAAGGTGGACCAACGCATGGCCGGTCCGGTCGGCGACATAGCAGGTGCGCGGGAAGCCCAATCCGCCGAAGTTTCGCTGGGCGATCCGTCCCTGCTCATCCCGCGAGAAGAGGGCCCCCATCCGCTCCAGCTCCATGATGTCGCCGGGGGCTTCTCGGCAGAGGATCTCGATGGCATCTTGATCTCCGAGCCAGTCGCTCCCTTTGACCGAGTCGTACATGTGTTGTTCCCAGGAGTCCTCCGGCCGAATCGCTGCGTTGATCCCCCCCTCGGCTGCCACCGAATGGCTTCGCACCGGGTGGACCTTGGAGATGACCCCGGCATTGAGATGTTTCGGAACCGCAATCGCGGCGCGCATCCCGGCGAGCCCCGCACCGACGATCAGAACATCATGCTCCAAAGGCATTGGTTTCTCCCTGGGTTCTTCTCAGATTATTTACTTTGATACCGGACATCCAACCGTTTTGCTGCTTGAACCTCATCCATCCTCCCGACCGGCCGGGTATGGGGCGCCCCGGTGACCCGCGAAGGATCTTGATCGATTTCCTTCCGAATCGCCTTCATCGCCTCGGCAAAGGCATCGAGGTTTTCGCGAGGCTCGGACTCGGGGGTCTCGATCATGAGGGCCTCTTCAATGACCAAGGGGAAATTCACGGTCGGGGGATAAAAGCCGTAATCGATCAGCCGCTTTGCGATATCCCAAGCATGCACCCCCTTCTCCCGGAATTTCTTTGCAGACAAAACAAACTCATGCATGCAGGGGCGGTTGAAGGGGATCGGGTAATCTCCCTCGAGCTGTTTCTTGAGATAATTGGCGTTGAGAATGGCGTTCCGACTGATCGCGGAAAGCCCCGGCGCGCCCAAGCGGCGGATGTAGGTATAGGCCCGGACCAGAATCCCGAAATTGCCGTAGAAGCCATGGATCCGGCCGACCGACTCCGGCCGCCTTGCATCGAGAAGATATTGCTCTCCCTTTTTCTCAATCGTCGGAGCGGGGAGAAAAGGAATGAGCGCCTCCGCCACGCCGACCGGCCCGGCCCCCGGCCCCCCCCCGCCGTGCGGGGTGGAGAAGGTTTTATGGAGGTTGAAGTGGACGATGTCGAACCCCATGTCGCCCGGCCGGGTGAGACCGAGAAGGGCATTGAGGTTGGCGCCGTCGAGGTACATCAACGCCCCGGCGGCATGGACGATCTCAACGATCTTGTCGATCTCCCGCTCGAAGAGGCCGAGCGTGTTTGGGTTGGTCAACATGAAGGCGGCGGTCTCCTGGTCGACCATTTTGGCCAGGTCATCGACATCGATCAGCCCGTCGGCGTTGGAGTGAACGGTTTGGATCGTGTAGCCGGCGAGCGCCGCGCTGGCAGGATTGGTCCCATGCGCCGAGTCGGGGATGATCACCTTCGATCGCTGCCGTCCCTGTTTTTGGTGGTAGGCGCGGGTGGTCAGCATTCCGATCAGCTCTCCCTGTGCGCCGGCGACCGGCTGGAGCGAGACCCGGGCCATGCCGGCAATCTCGGCGAGCATCTGCTCCAGCTCATACATCAGCTGCAGCGCGCCCTGAACCGTCTCGACCGGCTGAAGCGGGTGGATCTGCGCAAAGCCGGGGAGCCGGGCGACATCCTCGTTGATCTTTGGATTGTACTTCATCGTGCAGGAGCCGAGCGGATAAAAGCCGGTGTCGACGCCGTAATTCTCGTGAGAGAGACGGGTGTAGTGGCGCATCAGCTCGTTCTCGCTCACCTCCGGCAGCGGCAGCGGGATCTGGCGTTGGTATTTCTTCGGCAAGACCTGGTCGATCGAAAAATGCTGAAGCGTTTCGGTTGGGAAGGTCGCACCCCGCCGTCCCGGCACGCTCTTTTCAAAGATCAATTTCTCCGGCACCCTTTTTCCTCCTATTTTCTAACGCTAAGTGGTTCTTTTAAATCCAGCCCTGCTTTTTCGCGCGGCCGTAAGCCAGCTCCAAGGCGACGATGCTTTTCGCATCGCGGATCGTCTGGTCTTCAATCTTCTGCATCGCTTCCGCAAAAGGCATTTCGATAATTTGCAAAACCTCATCTTCCCCCAGATCTTGGGCGGAAGGGGTTAACCCTGTTGCGAGAAAAAGATGGATCTGCTCATCGCAAAAGCCCGGGGCGGTGAAGATCGTCGTCAGCTTCTCCAGCGCGCCGACCCGGTAACCGATCTCTTCCTCGACCTCTCGTGCCGCGCACGCCTCCGGGGCTTCTCCCTTGTCGAGCTTCCCCGCCGGGACCTCATAGATATAACCTCCGGCCGCGTGACGGTATTGGTAAATCAGGACGACCTTGCCGTTTGCTAGGAGCGGAACCACCGCAGCGGCCCCCGGATGGCGAACCACCTCCAGCTCGAAGGTCTTTCCGTTCGGAAGGGTGGCCGATTCGATGAAGAGGTGGACGATTTTCCCTCGGTAGATTTCCCGCGTCATTCCGATACCTGCTTCAACTCCGCCAGCTCGATGGCGGTCGCCGCGAGCGACCGCGCCACCCGGGTGATGAAGGGGATGTCGAGTGTCTTTAATTGATCGCTCTTTTTGTGATAATGCGGATTCCGAAAATCGGCGGTGTCGGTCAGCATCACCGCGCGGTAGCCGCGATCCCAGAACGGCACATGGTCGGAGCGCCGTGTGTCGGGAATCGCCTCGCCCTTGCCGGGAACGAGAAAACTGATACAGGGGAGCTCCGGACAGTAAGTCGATACGGCCACTTCGAACGCTTTTTGAATCGGCTCCGCCGGGGCGTTCCCGACGAGACCGATGAAGTCGCCCCGATCGGGCAATTTCATCGGAAGGCCGGGGGGGACCGTTTGTGATCCGACGCGCCCATCGGTGTAGCCGACGCATTCGAGAATAATCGCTCCCCAGAGCGGCACCTTGTTTCTCCGGACCTGCCGGGCGTAGTGATCGCTCCCGAGAAAGCCTTCCTCTTCCAATGAGAAGGCGACGAACTGCACCGTCATCTTTCCCCGAAGGGGGGCGAGGAGCCGGGCGACCTCCAACAAGGCGGCGAGGCCGCTCGCATTGTCGTCGGCGCCGGGCGATTCGGAAGTGGTGTCGTAGTGCGCCCCGATAACCAAGATCTTTTTGTCGACACGGCCGTCGCTCATCCGACCGATCAGATTGACGAAGCGCTCGTTTCGCTCTCCCTCGATCTCCTCTTCCAGCAGATCGAGGCCGAACGATTTCATCTGTTCCGAGAGATAGAGCCCACTCGCCCGAAGCGCTTCCGGCGCGGTGACCGGATGCCGAACTCCGACCAGTGCTTCGAGGTGACGAACGATCTGCTCCTCGGTGATCTGAGTGACCTGAGAGGCGATAAACGCCTGGTGTTCCGAAGGTGAAGCGGCTCTCTCCAACATATCGATCCTACCTGCTCTCTCTGGGCATGCTGGGCATGCCGACCTGCATGAACGCCTTGCCTGTTCCGGCGTGCATGCGAATGATTATCCCTCTGTCGATGGACCGGTCTCAAAGGTTCGGAGGGTTGCGATCAGACGGTCAATCTCCGCGATGGTCTGCTTCTCCGTGACGCAGATCAAGAGGTGATTTTTGAGTTCCCGATAGTATGCGCCGAGATCGATGCCGGCCAACACGCCGGCGCGGCGGGCCTTATTGAGGACCCGCGAGGCCGGCGCCGGAAGGCGAACGACAAACTCTTTGAAGAAAGGGGCGGTGAACGGGGTGACAAAGCCGGGGAGGGCCGCAATCTTCTCCTGCGCCGCATGTGCGTGCGCGAGGGAGAGCATCGCCACCTCCCGGAGGCCTTCCTTGCCGACCGTGGCGAGGTAGACCGAAGCCGCCAATGCGTTGAGCGCCTGATTGGTGCAGATGTTGGAGGTCGCCCGCTCGCGCCGGATATGCTGCTCGCGCGTCTGGAGGGTCAGGCAGAAACCGGGCCTTCCCTGCGCATCGGTGGTCGCCCCGACAACCCGCCCCGGCATCTGGCGGATGAAGTCGCGCCGGGTCGTGAAAAAGCCGACATAAGGGCCGCCGTAGCCGATGGCATTTCCGAGCGGCTGACCTTCCCCGACGGCGATGTCGGCCTTGTATTCGCCGGGGGTTTTCAAGAGGCCGAGCGAGATGGGATCGACCGACATGACCAAAAGCGCTCCGTGCGCGTGTGCCAGCCGCTCGATCTCCTCCACCTCCTCCAACTGGCCGAAGAAGTTCGGATGTTGAATCAACACCGCGGCGGTTTGATCGTCCACCCTCTCGGCGAGACGGTTCAGCTCCGTCGTCCCGGCCTCGAAGGGAACCTCTTTCAACTGGGCCGAAGCGAGCCCGGAGAGATAGGTCTTCACCACCTGGCGGTAGTGGGGGTGAACCGACCGGGCGATCACAACCTTCCCCCGCTTCGTGACCCGCATCGCCATCAACGCCCCCTCCGCCAGCGCAGAGGCGCCGTCGTAAACGGAGGCGTTGGAGACCTCCATCCCGGTCAGCTGGCAGATCATCGTCTGATATTCATAAATCGTCTGCAGCAGCCCTTGGCTCATCTCCGCCTGATAAGGGGTGTAAGAGGTGTAGAATTCCGATTTCGAGAGAACATGGCCGACGGTGCTCGGGATGAAGTGGTCATAACTTCCTCCGCCGAGAAAAGAGAGGGTGGTTCCGGTCTCTAAGTTCTTACGGCTGATTTCGACCATCTCCCGCCGCAGCTCCATCTGAGAGAGCGGTGGGGGAAGATTCAGGGGGCGGTTTAACCGCAACCGCTGGGGAATCTCCAAGAGCTGATCAAACGAGGTGACGCCGATCTCCTGCAGCATTGCCGTCTCTTCTGCCGCCGTTTTCGGAATATATTCCATGAAGCCTCCATTTATTTATTTCGTCATTCCCGAAATGCGCTATCGGGCATCCAGTGTTTTTCAGCCGAGTGACTTCTGGATTCCCGCTTTCGCGGAAATAACGGACGATGCAGTCGCGCTCTGTTTCAGTCAGCCGCGACGCTTATTTCTTCTTTTTATAAAAAGGCCGTTTGACAATCGTTGCCGGTGCGGCGTTCCCCCGGATGTCGATCAACACTTCGCTCCCCTCATCTCCATAACGCGGATCGACATAGCCCATGCCGATCCCTTTTCGCAGGGAGGGGGAGAAGTTGCCGGAGGAGACTTTGCCGATCTCTTTCTGGTCTGAATAGATCATGTGACCTTCCCGCGGAACCCCACCGGTCAGCAGCTCAAAGCCGATCAGTTTTTTCTGAGGCCCTTTTTTCCGCTGTGCGACGAGCGCCTCTTTCCCGAGGAACTCTTTTTCAAAATCGATAAACCGTTCCAGGTCGGCTTCAATCGGGGTCGTCTCATCATTCATGTCGTGCCCATAGAGGGGATAGCCCATTTCCAGGCGCAAGGTATCCCGTGAACCCAATCCGGCCGGCTGGATTCGCTCCGGCTTTCCCGCCTCCAGAAGCGCGTTCCAGACCGTTTCAGCGACTTCTGCCGGAACGACCAGCTCATATCCCTTCTCGCCGGTATAGCCGGTTCGAGCGATCAGCGCCTTGGCGCCCCGGGCCGGAACCAACTCGGTCTCGATGAAATTGCGCAGTGCGATCTCGCTCTTACCGAACGGGATGATTTGAACCAGCGCTTCCCATGACTTCGGCCCCTGCAGCGCCAACATGGCGGTTTCGCTGCTGACGTTCTGAAGGGTGAGGCCGGGCGGGAGATGTTTGGTCATCCACTTAAAATCTTTATCCATATTCGCCGCATTCACGATGACGTAAAAGCGGTCGGTCCCCCGTTTATAGAGGTAGATATCGTCTAAAATCCCCCCCCGCTCATTGAGCAACATTGAATATTGAGCGCTTCCCCGCTGCATCTTATGAATGGGACCGGGGGTGGTCTGCTCCAAATAGGCTTCCGCCCCCTTTCCGGAGAGCTCGAATCGTCCCATATGGCTGATATCAAAAAGGCCGGCCGCCGAGCGGACCGCCCGATGCTCATCGGTTACGCCGGTGTAAGAGAGGGGCATCTGCCAGCCGGCGAACGGGACGATCTTGGCCCCTAATTTTACATGCGTCTCATAAAGAGGCGTTCTTTTCATCATTGACCTCAGGATATCCGCTCAGAGTGTTGGACATTTCGCTTTTTAGTGAGAAGGCCCGCCGCCCAAGTAGGCCGATTGGACCCGGGGGTTCTCCAGGAGATGCAATGCCTGATCTGTGAGGACGATCTGGCCGGTTTCCATGACATAGCCGCGGTCGGCCAGCTTTAAAGCCGCATGTGCGTTCTGCTCAACCAGAAGGATGGTTTTTCCCTGCCGGCGGATCTCCTTAATCATCTCAAAAATTTTCTCCGCCATCAAGGGGGAAAGGCCAAGCGAAGGCTCATCGAGAAGAAGCAGTTTCGGCCGGGACATCAGCGCCCGGCCGATGGCCAGCATCTGCTGCTCCCCGCCGCTGAGGGTCCCCCCCCGTTGAAACCGGCGCTCTTTCAAAACGGGAAAAAGCGCGAAGACCTGCCGCAGGTCTTCCGCCACAATATTTGGATCGACCTGGAGATAGGCGCCCATCTCCAAATTTTCCTGAATCGACAGCCTCGGAAAGATCCGCCGTCCCTCCGGCACCTGGCAGATCCCCCTTTCGACGATCCGGTGGGGGGGAAGTGCTGAGACCTCCTCCCCGCAAAAGGTAATGCGGCCCGACCGATTTGGGACCAGTCCGGAAATCGCCATCAGCGTGGTTGTCTTGCCGGCGCCGTTCGCCCCAATTAAGGCGACCACCTCGCCCGCCTCGACCTGGAGGGAAATCCCCTTTAAGATCGATACGGGGCCATACGACGCATGCAGGTCTTCTATTGAGAGCATGCTCTAACAATTGCGGAATTCGGATGGCGGATTGCGGAGTGAAACGATGTAAAAAATTCGAACTCCGAATTCCGCAATCTATGCTCCCGTTTTCCCCAGATAGGCCTCAATCACTTTTGGATTCCCTTGAATTTCCGTCGCGGTCCCTTCAGCGATCTTTACGCCGTGGTCCAATACGAAAATCCGGTCGGAGATCTTCATGACCAGCTTCATGTTGTGCTCGATCAAGAAGAGGGTCATCCCCTGATCGCGGATCTGTCGGATGAGCGCCATCAGCGCCTCGGTTTCGCGCGGATTCATCCCGGCGGCCGGCTCATCGAGCAGGAGCAGGCTTGGCTCTGAGGCGAGCGCGCGAGCAATCTCCAGGCGCCGTTGATCCCCGTATGCGAGATGGCGGGCCGTCAGCCGATGCCGATCGGCCAGGCCGACGAAATCAAGAAAACGGCGTCCCTCCTCCCGGAGCCGCCGCTCCTTTTCCCGAAAAAGGCGGCTCTGCAGAAGCGCTCCCAAAAAGGTTCCGAAGAGGGGAGGGGCGCTTCGTAGATACCGCCCGATCATGACATTCTCCAACACCGTCATCTCCGAGAAGAGACGGATGTTCTGGAACGTTCTCGCCACGCCGAGGCGGGTAATCTCGTGGGGCTTGAGAGAGGTGATCGGCGTCCCCCGAAAGAGGATGGTGCCCGAGGTCGGCGAGATCAATCCGGTGACGCAGTTAAAAAAAGTCGTCTTCCCCGCGCCGTTTGGCCCGATGAGGCTGGTGACCTTCCCCGCCTCGACCGAGAGGGCGATCCCTTCGAGCGCCTTGAGACCGTCGAAGGTCTTCGTCAGCCCCTCGATTTCTAAAAAAGCCTGCGAAGGCATCGGTTTTCACTTCTGGATAACATATTTGAAAAAGGAAGTCAAAATGGAAGCACCATAACACAGCGGCGGCAGAGGGTCAAGGAGAACCCGCGTTGATCTGAATGCTGGAGATACCGGCGACCACCGGTGCCGATCGGACACGCGTTGGTAATTGAGGTTACAAGAACGGGAAACAATGCCCGACGCAATTGTCTTATTAACGACAAAACAGTCGTCTTTGATCCATTTTTAACCCTCCGATCGGTTTTTTATGGAAAGATTCGTGAATAACTTGAAACATTCATCAGCAAAGGGAAGCGGCGCGTTTAAAGGGAATCAGTTGTTTTCTGGATCGGTCGGCCCGTCTACTCCCAGATAGGTATAGCAATTGCAACCTACCTAAAACGAGCGGTCGATTACGAAGGAGTAATCTTCTGCGAAGGCAAGGTGCCTCATCCCATTCGGGTGATGCACCTTTTTTATTTTCTAAAGCGAGATTCTATAACAATAACTTCAACGGAATGGAGGGAAAATCGAAATGATCCGAAGCCGGCTTGGGCAACTTCTCTCGGGAGTGGTAGGCACCTTTTTCTTGTTGATGATCATCGGTCGGTCGGTCGCCCACGCGGGGGGAACCATCAAAATCGACGATTCGCATTCGATCAGCATCGGGGTCGGGTTGCGGACCAGCTTTAATATGGTCGAAGATGCGGCTCCCGATGGGAAGAGTCGGTCGAAAGATTTTACCCTCAACGATGCCCGTATCTATATGAGTGGGCAGCTCCATGAATTAATCACTTTTGAATTGAATACCGAAACCGAGCAGACAGGGCCGACGACCGCCACCGAGAGCATTCGTATCCTGGATGCGGTCGTGAAGTTCGGGTTTAACGACTATTTTAATGTCTGGGTCGGCCGTTTTCTCCCCCCGAGCGACCGGTCGAATTTAAGCGGCCCCTTCTACCTCAACTCCTGGGACTATCCCCTCGTTGCGTTAGGATATCCGGCGATCTTTGCGGGACGGGATGACGGCGCCGCGATCTGGGGAATGGTCGGCAAGGGATTTTTCAAATATCAGTTCGGCGCATTTCAAGGAGAAGGCGCGGTCCCCGGTGGTCCCAATCAAAAGGATGACCTTCTCTATGCAGGTCGGCTGACGCTGAACCTGTGGGATCCGGAGCCGGGCTACTACAACAGCAGCACCTATTATGGCGCCATGAATGTTCTCGCCCTTGGTTTGGTCGGAATGACCCAAAAGAATGCGGTCGGAACCGCGGCGACTCCCGGGGATTTTACCGGGTGGAACGTCGACTTCCTTGCAGAGCGGAACCTGGGGGCGATCGGGGTCCCAACCTTTGAAGCGGCCTACTATCATTATGATAATGATGGCGTGGCGACGGAAGGAAAGGGATATCTGGCGTTGGTCAGCTATCTTCTTCCGATGAAAGTCGGGGCCGGGGCATTCCAAGGCCAATTTCAACCATTGGTCCGTTACCAAAAGTTCAAAAACGAAGGGCCGGTCACCGGCGATCACAACCGGGTCGATGCGGAGCTGAGCTATATCATCAACGGGCACAACGCCCGGATCTCCTTCGATTACTTCAAAGACAAGGATAAGAGCGTCACCGGTGCCCCGGATGTCGACGGGTTTAGACTCGGTCTTCAGTTTCAGCTCTAAACAAATCGAGAAGGGAAGCGATGCAAGGGTTATTAGAGATCACCTTGAAGCGCGACGGGGAGCGGACGGGAATCGGGGTCCTTCGGCAAAAAGCCCCGCTTCGGATGATCCGGCCGTTTTACCCGGAAGGGGAGGAGGGGCCGGCCCATCTCTATCTTCTGAACACCACGGCGGGGGTGCTGGAGGGAGATCATCTCGAGATCTCGCTCCAGCTGGAGAAGGGGGTCCATGCTGTCGTGCTGACGCCGGCGGCGACCCGCGTTCACACCATGCCGTCCGGCCAGGCAATGCAGCGGACGACCCTCTCCGTCGGTCCAGAGGCCGTTCTCGAATATTGGGCGGAGCCGGTGCTTCCTTATGCCGGGGCGGCTTTTCGTCAGGAGACCGAGATCCGGTTGGAAGAGGGGACCCTCCTCTTCTATGCCGACCTGCTCGGTCCGGGGCGGCTCGGCCGGGGAGAATCGTTTGAGTACCGCTTTTATGAAAATCAGCTGCGGATCACCGACCGGGAGGGGATTCTGGTTCAAGAGCACTTTCAGCTCGTCCCGTCCGAGCGTCCGCTGGAGGAGATCGGGGTGATGGAGGGGTTCAGTCACCTCGGCACCCTTTATATCGTCTGCCCGGAAGAGAAACGGCTGCCGCTTCTTGCAGCATTTCGGTCGGTCGATGGAGGAGATCTCTTTTGGGGAGCAACACTTCTTTCCCGCCGGGGTCTGGCGGTTCGGGCTCTCGCGCACGATACCCCGACCCTTCACGATTTTTTTTTATCCTCTGGAATATATTTCGGGGGGAAGTCCTGGGAAGAGCTCTCCCCCCGATCCGGAGGTACTAGAGCGACGAAGCAGGCCGGTCCAGGCGTCTATTAAATTGTAAATCGGCCAAATCGGCCACACATAACCTGCATAACGGGAGGGGAAGCAATGTTGAATGAAAGAAAGAAAGGTGAATCGAGGTCTGGGAAACAAAAGTATCTCAGGCCGGCGGTCTGGCTTCTGGCCCTGGCCCTAATCGGGTCGGCCGGGACGTTCGCCGCCCGGAAGGTCGCCGACGCGGCCGGTGAAGACAAAAGTCCGATCAAGGTCGGCATCCTTCACTCGCTGAGCGGAACGATGGCGATCAGCGAGCAGTCGATCAAAGACATCATGATGATGGGAATTGACGAAATCAACGCCAAGGGGGGGGTGCTCGGCCGGAAGATCGAGCCGGTCGTCGAAGACCCCGCTTCCAACTGGGACCTCTTCGCCGAGAAGGCAAAGAAGCTTCTGGTTCAAGACAAAGTCCCGGTGATCTTCGGCTGTTGGACGTCGGTGAGCCGAAAATCGGTCCTGCCGGTCGTCGAGAAGAACAACGGGTTGCTTTTCTATCCGGTCCAATATGAAGGGGAAGAGTGCTCCCGAAACATCGTCTACACCGGCGCCGCGGTCAACCAACAGGCCGTTCCGGCGGTCGAGTACTTCCTGAGCAAGGAGGGGGGAGAAAAGAAGAAATTTTATCTTCTCGGCACCGACTATGTCTATCCTCGGACCACAAACAAGATCCTCCGCGCGATGCTCCTAAAGAAAGGGATCGCCGAGAAGGACATCGCGGAAGAGTACACCCCGTTCCATCACCAGGATTATCAAACGATCGTCGCCAAGATCAAACAGTTCTGCGCCGGCGGCAAGGCGGCGGTGATCAACACCGTCAACGGCGACTCCAACGTGCCGCTGTTCAAAGAGCTGGCGAACACCGGGGTCAAGGCGGAGAACTGTCCGGTAATGTCGTTCAGCGTGGCGGAAGATGAGCTGCGCGGTCTCGACACGAAACCGCTCGTCGGCCATCTCGCCGCCTGGAACTACTTCCAGACGGTCAACACGCCGGAGAACAAAGATCTAATCAAGCGGTTCAAAGAGTACGCCAAGAAGAACAATCTTCCAGGCGGCGACAAACGGGTGGTCGATGATCCGATGTTCTGGGGATACAACGGCCTTTTCCTCTGGAAGGCGGCGGTGGAAAAAGCGGGGAGCACCGAGGTCGATGCGGTCTTGAAAGCTTTCCCGGGGATCGAGATCCCGACGGCGGCCGGGAAGATCGTGGCCGACAAACGAAATCATCACACGGCGAAACCGGTCTATATCGGCCGGATTTTGGCCAATGGGCAATTCGAAGTGATCTGGCAGTCGAAGGGACTTGTGACGCCGGAGCCGTGGAGCGAGTTTACCTATCCCGATCGGCAGTGCGATTGGGGCAAGGGAGGAAAGGGATCGTACGATATGAAAGGGGGACAGAAGGTCTTCCTTGATCCGGCGGCGGCTCCGATCGAGCCGATGTAGTCGGTCGTCGGTTACAAAAGGTGGGCTGGGGTTTCAATCCGAGCCCCAGCCCACCTTTATCGTTTAAGGAACGAGTGGTGAAGGGATGGCGGAGAGAGGATATCGAGATGTTTAGCCGAAGGGAAGAATGTAACGCTCTTCTTTTCCTTATTTTCTTTTTTATTCTTTTTTTGTCGGTCGTGTCGGCTCGGTCGGAGGAGCCGAGTCGTTTGCAGGGAAATCTTTCCCTCGAAAGGCATGATCGTCTGCAAAAAATCGCAGGAGGCGATCCGGAACTGCAGGCCACTGTACTGAAAGAGTTGGCCGAGACGGGCGATCCGGCGGCCCTTCCGCTTCTGACGGCGCTGTATGAGGGGACGCTTTACCGCTGGGCAGCCGACGGAAAAACCCGGGTGGTGATGGTGCAGACGGTCGACCTGCCCACCGGTGATAAGAAAGGTTTTTTGATCGATCCCCTCACCGGAGAGCGGGTCGGCGAGGGGGACGGAACGGCGGAAGGGTTCGAGATGATCTCGGTGGTTGGTGAAGGGCGGCGATGGCTCCAAGCGGCGCTCGACCGGATCAAGCTGTCCGATCCTTCTCCGGAGGTCCGGCGCTCCGCGGCGATGAAAATCGGGAACAGCGGCGACCTCTCCGCCATCTCCGTACTCAACCGCGCCGTGGCACCGGAACAGGACCGATGGGCACGCCATGCGATGGAAGAGGCGATCGGCCAGATTCAGCTCGACAATCCCGATCCGGAGATGCGGCGCCTGGCGGCGGGGCAGTTGGGGGCGATCCACAGTCAGGAAGCGCTCCCCAGATTAAAGGCGCTCCTTTCAGAGACGCCGACCGAGAGCGATCCCGGCGCCCGCGCGGCGATTCAGTCGGCCATCGCTCGGATTGAACGTTACCAAGCGTGGGAGCAATTTGCGGGAACCCTCTTCAGCGGGATAAGCCTCGGGTCGATCTTATTATTGATGGGGCTCGGATTGGCGATCATCTTCGGGCTGATGGGGGTGATCAACATGGCCCATGGCGAGATGATGATGGTCGGGGCCTATACCACCTTCGCCCTCCAGGAATTTTTCACCGCGCATTTTCCGGCGGCCTATCATAGTTTCTACTTCATCGCGGCGCTCCCCCTTTCGTTTTTGGTGGCCGGCGTCATCGGATGGATTCTCGAAAAGGGGGTGATCCGGTTTCTTTATGGAAAGCCGCTGGAGACGCTGCTGGCGACTTGGGGGATCAGCATGATTTTTCAGCAGGCGGCGCGCTGGTATTTTGGCGATCTGACCAGCGTCAACGCGCCGGGCTGGATTCGCGGCGGCATCCAGGCGTCGGTCGGGTTGGTTCTCCCCTATAATCGCATCTTCATCATCCTCCTGAGCGCCGCCGGATTGGTAGGGGTCTCCCTTCTTTTGTCCCGAACCCGATGGGGATTGAAGATCCGGGCGGTGACGCAGAACCGGGATATGAGCGCCTGCCTCGGAATTTCAACCCGCCGGGTCGACGGCTGGACCTTCGCCCTCGGGGCGGGACTTGCGGGCTTGGCCGGCTGCGCCTTGAGCCTGGTCGGGAATGTCGATCCGGAAATGGGGAAGACCTACATCGTCGATTCGTTTATGGTGGTGGTGGTCGGCGGCGTCGGCAAGCTCGCCGGAACGGTTGTCTCGGCGTTCGGGATCGGGATGTTGAACAAGATCTTGGAGCCGATGATCGGCGGAACCGGCGGGGCGATCTATGCGAAGATTTTTATCTTGGCGGCCATTATCCTTTTTCTTCAACGGAAGCCTTCCGGGTTCTTCCCGGCGAAGGGAAGGGCGGCGGAGTCGGCCTAAGACCGCTCTCTCCGCGGGCCGGGTCCTTTTGGCAAGGGTCGCAATCGTAATCGTTGGGTGGTGATTGGTTTGACGAAAGAAAAAATGGCATGGATCGGGGTTGCGCTTTTCTTGGGGGTTGTTTTGCCGATTCTCAACCTCCTTCCGGCCGGCGCTCCGCTCCATCTTCCCGATTTTTACCTCGGCCTTCTCGGAAAGTACCTCTCGCTGGCGATTTTGGCGGTCGGACTGGATCTCCTTTGGGGATATGCCGGGATCTTAAGCCTCTGCCAGGCGGTCTTCTTCGGTCTCGGCGGATATGCCATTGGAATGTATCTGATGCTGGAGATCGGCGCCGCGCAGAGCAAATATGGCGAGGCGATTCCCGATTTCATGGTCTGGAACCAGTTAAAGGGCCTTCCCTGGTTTTGGAAACCGTTTGACCATTTCGGCTTTGCGGTGTTGGGGGTCATCCTCGTTCCGGCCCTCTTTGCGGCGGCCTTCGGCTATCTCACCTTCCGAAGCCGGATCAAAGGGGTCTATGTCTCGATATTGACCCAGGCGCTCGCCTTCGCCGCCTGGCTTCTCTTCAATCGAAACGAGATGAACCTCGGCGGGACGAACGGCCTCACCGATTTCAAAACCCTCCTCGGCTTTTCCCTCAACAGCCCGGCGACGCAGCGGGGACTCTATGTCGTCACCGTCTTTTCTTTGATCGGCGCGTTTCTCCTCTGCCGGTGGATCGTGACCTCCAAGCTGGGAAAGATTTTTCAGGCGATCCGAGACAATGAACATCGGCTTCGGTTTTGCGGCTTCTCTACCACCCCATTTAAAGTTTTCGTCTTTGTCCTCTCGGCGGCCTTGGCCGGGTTGGCCGGGGCGCTCTATGTCCCGCAGGTCGGGATTATCACGCCGAGTCAGATGGGGGTCCTCCCCTCGCTGGAGGTGGTCGTCTGGGTGGCGCTCGGCGGACGGGGGACCCTGGTCGGCGGGGCGCTCGGCGCAGTCGTCGTGAACGGGTTGCGAACCTATCTCACCACCCAGGTCCCGCAGCTCTGGCCCTTTCTCCTCGGCGGCCTTTTCGTCGGCGGGGTCCTCTTCTTTCCAAACGGGTTGGTCGGGCTTCCGGGCCAGCTCCGCCGCTCGATTCAGCGACGCTTTGGCACCGTCCGCTCTCCCGAGCCGGGTGCCGAGGAGGGGCCTGCCGCCACCGACCGAAAGGGAATCGGTTCACGCAACGGCGTGGAGCCTCTCCCCTCCGTGGAAACCATAGATCCAGGGATGATGTTCAAGCCGACCGAGACGATCATCTACCTGGAGGGGGTAACGGTCAGCTTCGAGGGTTTTCTCGCCTTGCGCGACCTCAATTTTTTTATGGAGAAGGGGGAGCTTCGTTTTGTGATCGGCCCGAACGGCGCCGGCAAGACGACCCTCCTCGATGTGATCTCCGGGAAGGTCAAGCCGGCGAAAGGACGGGTGATTTTTGACAAAGCGACCGACCTGCTTCCGTTGAGAGAGCACCAGATCGTCACCCAAGGGATCGGCCGCAAATTTCAGACGCCGACCGCCTTTCCACATCATACCGTTTATGACAATCTCACCCTCGCCCTTCGAGGAAAGAAGGGGGTGATCGCTTCGCTCGTCGGGCGGCGGGAAGGGGAAGAGCGGGAGCGGATCGAGGCGATCCTCGGTTGGATTGGGCTGACGGAGCATGCCGGCCGTTTGGCCGGAACACTCGCGCATGGGCAGCGGCAGTGGCTGGAGATCGGCATGGTGATGGCGCAGGAGCCGGAGCTGCTCCTCATCGACGAGCCGGTCGCCGGAATGACCGGACGAGAGCGGGAGGAGACCGGGCTGCTCCTGGAGGCGATTGCACGGGAGCATTCGGTGTTGGTGATCGAGCATGACATGGAATTCGTCCGCCATTTTGCAAAAAAGGTGACCGTTCTCCATGAGGGGACGGTCCTCTGCGAGGGGCCGATGCTGGAGGTTCAAAGAGATCCGCGGGTGATCGAAGTGTATCTCGGGCGAGAGGAGCGCGGCGCCGGCGCGGCCGGTGCGAGCGTAGGGGGAGGAGCGATTGGAGGACCTTCCCCGATCAAGGAATCAAACGATGCTTGAGGTCCGCGGTCTAAATGTTTATTATGGCGATAGCCAGGTGCTTCGAGAAGTCGATCTGACGATCCCGGCGGGGAAGGTCGTCTGCTTGATGGGGAGGAACGGGGTTGGAAAGACGACCTTGATGAAATCAATCATCGGTCTTCTCTCCCCGAGGCGGGGCCGAATTACGCTCGGCGGCGATGAAATCACGCAGGCGCCCCCTTATCTGCGGGCGCGTCGCGGGATCGGCTATGTTCCCCAGGGGAGAGAGATTCTCCCCTCTCTCACGGTGGAAGAAAATTTGCTCGTCGGCCTGGAGGCGTCGGGCGGAAAGGCGATCCCGCCGGAGATTTTTGATCTCTTCCCGGTCTTAAAGACGATGCTCCATCGCCGCGGCGGTGATCTCAGCGGCGGACAGCAGCAGCAGCTCGCCATCGGCCGGGCGCTCGTCTCCGGTCCCCGGCTCCTGCTGCTCGATGAGCCGACCGAGGGGATTCAGCCGTCGATCATCAAGGAAATTGTCTCCGTGATTCTGCGAATCAGGGCGGAGGGGAAGATGGCGATCTTATTGGTCGAGCAATACCTCTCGCTGGTCCGGGAGGTCGCCGATTCGTTTTATGTGATGGAGAAGGGGGCGATCGCGGCGGAAGGCCCGGTCGCGCAATTAAACGACGAGGTGGTCCGCAGGCATCTGACCGTCTGATTCTTATTGATGAAAGGAAAGACGATTGCATCTGACACCCCGGGAGCAAGAAAAGCTCCTGATCTACATGGCGGCACAACTGGCGCGCGAACGGCGCCGCCGCGGTCTGAAGCTCAATTACCCCGAGGCGGTGGCGCTGATCACCTCGGAGGTGCTGGAGGGGATCCGAGACGGCAAGCGGGTCTCGGAATTGATGTCCATGGGACGAAAGATCCTCTCCCGGGAGGAGGTCATGGAAGGGATCCCGGAGATGATCAAAGAGATCCAGGTGGAAGGGACCTTCCCCGACGGCACCAAGCTGGTGACGATTCACGATCCGATTCAGTGAAAAATAGCTGTCAGAAATCAGCGGTCAGCCCTCAGCTTGAAAAATGGGTTTCTTGGTTCTTTCGGTTCGGCTGAATGCCGATCACTTTTCTTTAGGAGCTCCCATGATTCCAGGTGAATATTTCATCCTTGAGGGCGAGATTGAGGCCAATGTCGCGCGGCGGACGGTGGCGCTGATGATTACCCACACCGGCGACCGGCCGGTTCAGGTCGGCTCTCACTTTCACTTTTTTGAGGTCAACCGGGCGCTCTTGTTCGAGCGGGAGAAGGCGTTCGGAATGCGGCTGAACATCCCCTCCGGGGGGGCCGTCCGGTTTGAGCCGGGGGAGAAAAAGCGGGTGGTTTTGGTGGAGCTGGGAGGAAGCCGCGTCGTCCGGGGGCTGAACGGGGTGACCGACGGCGGAACGAGCGAAGCGCAAAAGCAGGGCGCTCTGGAGCGTCTTCGCGAGAAGAAGTTTAAAGAGGGGCGGTCATGAGCTTGAAAATTCCGCGGCGGGTTTATGCCGAGATGTTCGGACCGACGGCCGGAGACCGGGTCCGGCTGGCCGACACCGATCTGATCATCCGAATCGAACGGGATCTCACGGTTTATGGCGATGAGTGTAAGTTCGGCGGGGGAAAAGTCCTAAGAGACGGAATGGGCCAATCGGTCATGGTGACGTCGGCCCAAGGGGCGCTCGATCTGATCATCACCAATGCGATGATCCTCGATTATTGGGGGATCGTGAAGGCCGATATCGGGATCAAAGAGGGAAGGATCGTCGGAATTGGAAAGGGCGGAAATCCGGAGATCATGGACGGCGTGACCGCCGGCATGGTGGTCGGCGCCGCCACCGAGGTGGTCGCCGGCGAGGGGATGATCGTGACCGCCGGGGGGATCGACTCGCACATCCATTTCATCTGTCCCCAGCAAATCGACGAGGCGCTCTCCTCCGGAATCACGACGATGATCGGCGGCGGGACCGGTCCGGCGACCGGCACCAAGGCGACCACCTGTACGCCGGGGCCGTGGAATTTGGCCCGGATGCTTCAAGCGGCCGACGGCTTCCCGATCAACCTGGGATTCCTCGGAAAAGGAAACAGCTCGGCCGAAGCCCCCCTCGAAGAGCAGCTCTTGGCGGGCGCGATCGGGTTGAAGCTTCATGAAGATTGGGGAACCACGCCGCGCGCCATCGACACGGCGCTGCGGGTCGCCGATCGATTCGACGTCCAAGTCGCCATCCATACCGACACCCTCAACGAAGCCGGCTTCGTTGAGGCGACGATCGAGGCGATCGCCGGGCGAACGATCCACGCCTATCACACGGAGGGGGCGGGGGGCGGCCATGCGCCCGACATCATCCGTCTCTGCGGGGAGCCGAATGTCCTTCCGGCGTCGACCAATCCGACCCGGCCGTTTACGGTCAACACGATCGACGAGCACCTCGATATGTTGATGGTCTGCCATCACCTCGACCCCTCGCTCCCGGAGGATGTCGCTTTTGCCGACTCCCGCATCCGCCCCGAGACGATCATGGCCGAGGATCTCCTCCATGATCTCGGCGCCTTCTCGATCATGTCGTCCGATTCTCAGGCGATGGGGCGGGTGGGAGAGGTGATCCTCCGAAGTTGGCAGACCGCGAGCAAAATGAAGAGCCAGCGCGGCTCCCTTTCCGAAGAGACGGAGGGGAGCGATAACCTCCGGGCCCGGCGATATATCGCCAAATATACGATCAACCCGGCGATCGCGCACGGCATCGCCGAAGAGGTCGGATCGATTGAGACCGGCAAGCTCGCCGATCTGGTCCTCTGGCGGCCCGCCTTCTTCGGCGTGAAGCCGGAGATGGTGGTGAAGGGGGGCATGATCCTGCAGGCGGCGATGGGAGACCCGAACGCCTCCATTCCGACGCCGCAGCCGGTCCTCTACCGTCCGATGTTCGGCGCGTTCGGCGGGGCGCCTTATGAGAACAGCATCACCTTTCTCTCTAAAGCGGCGATCGAAAATGAATTGGGGAGAAAGATCGGCCTGCGGAAAAAAACGAAGGCGGTCCGGGACTGCCGGCAGATCGGGAAGCGGGAGATGTGGTTGAACGATGCGTTGCCCCGGATGGAGGTCAACCCGGAGACGTATGAAGTTCGGGCCGACGGCGTCCTCCTCCGCTGCGAGCCGGCGGAAAAGCTGCCGATGGCGCAGCGTTATTTTCTTTTTTAAGGCCGGAAATGGATCTCTCGGTTCGAGCGCTTTTTGGATTGATGCAGTGGTGTGATTCTCTCTTCCCCGCGGGGGGATATGCCCACTCGTTTGGCCTCGAAGAGGCCGTCAGAGACAAAACCGTTCATAACGGTGACACTCTTTTTCTCTGGATTCGCTCAAAACTGCTCTATGCGGTGGTGCCGGGAGAAGGGGTTCTCCTTCGGCAAGCCCATGCGGCGGCCCTACGGGAAGCGCTCGACTCCGTCTGCCAACTGGATGCAGAAGGGCTTGCGATCCGGCTTGCAAGAGAACACCGTGAGGGGGGTCGGGCGATCGGCCGGAGATGGATTCAGATGACGGCCGATCTTTATCCGACCGGTTGGACGGCGCGATGCCTTCAAGCCCTCGCGGACGGAGCGCTTCGGGGTGACCCGGCGGTCGCTTTTGCCTTGGCCGGCGCGGCTTCGGGCCGACCGGCCCTTCCGACGCTGGCTGGATATTTCTATGGCGTCGCATCGGGACAGGTCTCGGCGGGGCTTCGGCTCTTGCCGATCGGTCAGGGGGAAGGCCAGCGGATTCTCCATCGGATATGGGAGATGTTGGAAGCGGCCACGGCGCTGGAAGAGATCGTGGCGGAAGAGACCGTTCCCTCGTCCTTCCAACCGGCGCTGGAGATCCGCGGCATGCGACACGAGGCTGCCGAGATGCGGCTCTTTCAGTCCTAATCAAAGGAGGATAGGGATGGGAGGATTCCATCACCATGAGTCATCTGAGCCGACGCTGCGAAAGATGCATTGGCCGGTTCGAATCGGCATCGGTGGACCGGTCGGCTCAGGGAAAACGGCATTGGTTGAACGGCTCTGCAAGCGCCTTCGCGATCGATATCGGATCGCGGTGGTCACGAATGACATCTATACGCGGGAGGATGCCGAGTTCTTGATCCGGGCGGGGGCGTTGGAGAAAGAGCGCATCGTCGGCGTTGAGACCGGAGGATGCCCGCATACGGCGATCCGGGAAGATGCGTCCGGAAACCTCCACGCAATCGATTACCTGATCCATCAATTTCCCGATCTGGAGCTGATCTTCATCGAAAGTGGCGGAGACAACCTTGCAGCGACCTTCAGCCCGGAGCTGGCCGACCGAGCGATTTATGTGATCGATGTGGCGGCGGGAGATAAGATCCCGCGCAAGGGAGGCCCCGGAATTACCCGATCGGATCTGCTGATCATCAACAAGATCGATCTGGCTCCTTACGTGGGGGCCGACCTGGACATCATGAATCGGGATACCCGACGGATGCGCGCCGAACGGCCCTTCATTTTTACGAATCTGAAAGAAGGGGAGGGGTTGCCGGAGATCTGCCGCTGGGTCGGCAGCGTGGTGGCCGAGGCGCGGCCGATTTCTTCCTTCGGAAAATGAGGAAGGGGGGCGCCTTTCGGCGCCCCCCTTCCGCGCGGGCAGGAGGGGGAACATCCCACGGCATTGCCCAATGCCGTGGAAACCCCGCCCTGGCCGGCGGGGTATTCCTTTGGAACTACTCTACCAACACACCTTCCGAGTACTTCACCCCGGTCACCTGAGGTTCTGCACCTAATCCCGGATCGACGAAGGTCGGAACCGTCGACAGATCGAGATTGTTTGCATCGGTGAGATCGAGGTTCAGCGGATCGCTGATCGTATTCAGGAACTGGCTGGTCTCGAGCGGTTTGATCAGGTAGTGCTTGGTTGCATCGCTCGCATCCACCACCTCGGTCCCGGCCGGGATGTTGACCACCTTGTCGGAAATGGTGCTGGTCATCACGAAGTCGTTTTTCTGGAGCTCTTGATAGAGGTCCGGAAGGCCTCCCATCCAGCCGTCGAACTGGAGCGAGAACGTCTTTGAATCACCGTGGTGGTTGGTCAGGGTGATCGGGGCGAGCCGGATCGGATCATCCAGAAGCTTATAGGTGCTGTTCCCGTCGATCAGATAGGTGAGCGTTCCACCCGCCTGACCATTGCTCGGATAATCCCAATTGAATTGGATTCCGGTGTTGGCGTTCTGGCTATCATACGCCACCAGACCCCATTGGCCCTGGGTCACGATATCCCCGACATTAATTCCGGCCGTCTGGTCGGTCGTGCTGACCGTCGCATAGACCAGTTTCAAGAAGGTCGTCGTATGAGCCGAGTTGGTATCGAAGCTGAAGGTCGAAGCGTTCCCGTTATTATCCCACTGTTGCTTAAAGGTGGTTCCGGCCGGAACAAAAGAGGCCGCATTAACCGGGTTGGCCACGCTCTGAAGCTCGATCTTCGTGGTATAGCCGGACGGATCCGCCTGATTCACTTTTACGACATAGTTGATCCCCTGATTGTTGATGTAGTATTCCCGAGTGGGATCAAGCGTATAGTCTGTATCAGCCGTGGGGTCGGCAAAAGTCGGCGTCCAGGTCGACTGATCGAACGAAAGGAGCTTCTTCTGGACCCAATGCGTTCCGTTATAGGCGATATAGATCGATCCGCCGACATTGGCGTTCAGTTGATCGCCGGAAGTGGGATTGGTCCATTTTGCTCCAATGGTGGGAGGTGTACCCGGTGCGCCCATCGTCACCTGATAGAAGCCCGCGCCCGAGGTCGCCCTGGAATCGCCGGCGGCCAGCCGAATATATTGGGTTGGCTGGCCCTGCCCGCTGAATTTATTGATGTTGATAAACTTCCGGGTGTCCAAGGGGTTATCTTCAAGGAAGGCGAAATCGGTGACGACCGTTCCGGTCGGGCAAGTAGCCGGACTCTGGAAATTGAAGATCATGCCACCCGGAGGGCAATCGACCCAGTTCGAGCCATTATAGAGTAGGTTGTAGTTGAAGTTTACCCAGGTCTCCACCGGAATGTTGACGAGATCATTGATATCAGCTGCGACCAATGTTCTCTTCACCAGTGTTCCAAGGAAAGCCTGGGAAACGGTGTACGTCTCCGCCGTTTGGTTTGAGCCTCGGTCTTGACGGGTTACTACCGTCCCTTCCGGGACCGTTCCGCCATTCGCCCAGAGTTGATGTCGCCCTTGCCAGGCGCCATAATAGGCGAACTGACGAACGCCATTGGTATCGGTATACTGTACCGGGAAACCGAATGAATGGGTCTTGAGGACATCCTTGCCGGTGTCACTTTCATACATTCCATACTGATGAGTCATATCAGTCACATTGTCTCGATCCTTAAACTCGACGGCGTTGGAGCCGGCTTGGACGGCGAGATGGTGTGCATCATATACATACTTCGCCTCTGTGGCCGTCGGCACGCAGCTCGGGCTGTTGCAATTGCTGAAGTCAGGGAAAACGACTTTGCCGAAGCCGCTGCCGTCCGATTTGTTGAGGACCCCCTTGGTCTCTGTCGTTGTTCCGCCACCGCCATGTTCTGATGAGATCTCATGGATTTTGAGAACTGCTTCTCCATTCGCTCCCACAGAAGCATCGGCCGTGAAGCTATCGCTCCCTCCAAGGCCGGCGTTTAAGTTCCAAACGCCATAATCTTGATAGGAGCCGTCGCTTCGCTTTGTGGCCGAGGCGGAGATTTTAAACTGGGCTTTGATCGGTTTCGGCTGACCCGAGTCATCGGTTTCTTCGATCCAAACCTGAACGACATTCACCTCTTTGCCATTCTCAGTGATCATTTTCGAATCGACGATCCAGGGCTGTAACACCTTAGAGGCTGATCCTTTGTCATTGCCCGGCTGGGTGACCATCGCTTTATAAGGTCCATGGCCGAGGTTGGTCGCGTCGGCATAATGGGTCTGCGCCAGTGATTTCATGATTTCTTCAACGATGCTGAATTGATCCAAGGCATGTTCTTCAACAAATTTTGTGGTCTGAGCGTTGCTGTAGTCGGTGCCGGCATCGGTCGCGGCCCGTTTTAGCGCCATCAGCTTCGACCGGAGACCCGGTTTGGTCACACCGCCGGCCACGCCGGAGAGATTCGTCGGCACCGCGGAAATTTCCGTCGGGACCTGAAAGCCGGTCGCTTGAAGACCGCCGCCACCGCCTCCGCTGGCGGCGGGGCTGCTGCCTCCGCCTCCGCCGCAGGCGGTTAGACCAAGGCTCAACATGAGTGAAGCTGAAGCCACTGCGAGTAACCTTTTCATCTTTACTGCCTCCTGTTTGTATTTCTCATCTGTTTTTAGACGATTTGAAATCGGGGAATTGCAATGTGTCTTTCGCCGAAATAAAAAAGCCCATTTCCACTATAGAAATGGGCTGCGCATGTAAATAAGCAGACAGAAGACTCTTATTTATCCAGGGCAGCCCAACCGGCATGCCGGCGATCTTTGGATCATCCGACGAAGCCTCGAAGCTTTGCGCCCCAGCCTTTCGGCTGGTTTGCCTTTTAACATGGATATAAACTTTGTTCGTGGTAAAAGATACCAAAATTAGATATTTTGTCAAGGACGGAAAAGGAACTTTTGACAAAATCAGCCGAGGGGCGTAATCTCGGCAAATGGTAAAAAATCAGCTCTTACTGTTATCCTTTCTTATCTTACTCTTCGGTTGCACGCCTGCCAGGATCATTGCCAAACCCGAGTGGCGGCTACAAGGCATTCAGGTCGACCGAATCGATTTGTCCGGCGCCTCGCTCGGTTTGGCGGTTCAGATGACCAATCCAAATCCTTTCGGGATCACGGTCCAACATCTTTCATACCAAGTTTTTCTACATGAGGTGGAAGTTGCCGCCGGCGAGAAGACCGACGCGTTCGAGCTTCCGCGTCACGGCTCGGCGGAGATTCTCTTTCCGGTTGAAGTCCGTTTAAAAAAGGCGCGGGAGTTGGCGCCGTTTTTAAGGAAGGCGCCGGAAGAGATCGATTATCGAATCGAGGGGGAGGTGACGCTTCGGGCGATGGGGATGGAAAAGCGGTTTCCGCTCCATCACGTTCATGAGGCGAAATAAGCGGTCCGGTTGTATCAACCGGCGGGAGGGGTAAAGGCGGCTATCTCCCGAAGGAGCGGTTCTCCATAGCGGCGGATCTGCCATTGACGCAGAGCGGAGATCCCCTGCAGCGCCTCGATCGTCTTTGGGGT
This sequence comes from Candidatus Manganitrophaceae bacterium, assembly GCA_016200325.1. Classification (NCBI taxonomy): domain Bacteria; kingdom Pseudomonadati; phylum Nitrospirota; class Nitrospiria; order Candidatus Troglogloeales; family Candidatus Manganitrophaceae; species Candidatus Manganitrophaceae bacterium. Next base: position 244,179 of record JACQEZ010000011.1, on the reverse strand, counting down.
GTATCGGGCAATCTCTCGCAGCACCCCGCTGGTGATCACCATCGCCGGCTCTAACGCTTCTTGCTCTGCCTGTTTATTCCGCCACTCGCGAAGGCGTGTGAGTAGTTTCTCTTGCTCGGGGGTCAGCGGGGCTTCGCCGTTTCGCTCGCCCTTGGGAAGCGGATCGGGTGTGGTCAGACCGCGAGCCACCGCGCCGAGCCAAAGGCTCGGGTTACGGAAAACAGGGGCGGTCTCCCGTGGAAAGAGGCGCTTGAGATCCTCCACCTGATGCGGTGGTTCTTTGGCCATCTTGAGGAGATCCTCATTGGAGATGACTTTAAACGAGGGACGGTTTTTCTTTTTGGCCAATTGGTCCCGAACAACGGCCAACTCCCGCAGCACCTTCTGCGCTGCGGGTGGGAGCGCGCGGGCCCCCTTGATCCGCCGGTAATCGTCCGGCTCAAACGCTTTTCCGCTCCAGGTAATCGCCTCCAGAATCCGGCATTCCTCTTCGATCTGATCGAGCCTTCCGCGCTGTTCGACCTCTCGCCTTAAAATTTCATAAAGAGGAATCAGATAAGCAGTATCCTGCGCGGCATAATCCAATTGATCTTTCGGCAACGGGCGGGTCGACCAGTTCGACTTCTGATGCGTCTTCGAGAGGGTGACTTGAAAGAAGCGTGCGACCAGGTTCTGGAGAGAGAACTCCTTAATCCCGAGCGCCCGCGCCGCCAGAACAGTGTCAAAAATCGGACCGGTCTGAAATCCGAAATCACGCTTCAACGAAACAAGATCATAGTCGGCCCCATGGAGAACCTTCAGGATCGACCGCGCTTCGAGAAGGGCGGAGAGCGGGCGGACGTCTTCCAGAAGGAGCGGATCAATAATAAAGTGCCGCTCGGTATCCGAAATCTGAATCAGGCTCACCTTCTCTTGGTAGCTGTAGAGGGAGTCTCCTTCGGTATCGACGCCGATGATCGGGGCGCGCTGCAACTGCTCGATTACGGCGTTGAACGCGTCCTGCGTCGTGATGTACTCATAATGAAAATCCATGTCGATCTAAGCGGCCTAAGCCTCCTTCAATGATTCTTGCAGCACCTCGTGAAATCGCGGATTTTCAAGAAGCCCGCCCCCCCGATAAGGAACCACCAGCTCTCCTTTTTTGTTGAGAAGAAAGAGGGTCGGCGTTACGTGAGCGCCAAATCGGGTCGCCACACGATCGCCCGCGTCATATAAGACCGGAAAATTAAACAAGGTCGAATGCGATTTGACATAGCCCCGGATATTCTCCTCAGTATCCCGAAAGCCGATGGCGATCACCTGGAATGGCTTTCCCTTCAGTTTTTCACGAAGGTCGTGTACCTTCGGCAGCTCCTGTTGGCAGACGTCGCACCAGGAGGCCCAAAAGACGACGAGCGTTGTCTTCCCGATCAGTTCTTTCTCTGTGAATGTCTTTCCATCCAGCGAGAAGAGCTCAAACGAGGGGGGCTTCGGGCCGCCCGCGTCGGCGTCCAGGCCGACGAAGATTAGAACGAAGAGAAAGGCAGCGATCCAAAAAGTTTTCCTTCGCATCGACCCTCCTAGGAAACCGGCTTTTCATCAAATTGTTTCAATTGGACGGCGCTTGACGCCACTTTACCTCATTCGTTTTTATCACAGCCCCTGCTCTTTCGCAAGCGACCTGACTTTTTAGCTCGGACCGAGCCGCTAAGACGCGCCGACACTCAGTTCCGTTTCCCCAGCAGTCCTTGCGGCCGGAAGACCATCATGATGACCAGCGCTGCGCCAAAAATCAACATCCGATAGCTGGCCAAGCCTCGCAGCAGCTCCGGGAGAAGGGTGAGGAGGAAGGCGCCGAGGATCGCCCCCGGGAGGCTTCCCATCCCTCCCAAAACCACCATCGAGAGGACCCGGACCGATTCGAGAAAGGTGAAGCTCTCCGGCGAGATAAAGGTATATTTGGCGGCGAAGAAGACCCCGGCGATCCCGGCGATGCCGGCTCCCAGTGCGAAAGCGAACACCTTCATCCGGGTGGTATCGATCCCCATCGCCGCCGCAGCCAGCTCGTCTTCTCGGATCGCAATCCATGCCCGGCCGATTTGGGAGCGGGTCAGCCGATGAAGCGCGACCGCAATCAATGCGAGAAGAAGGAGGACCAGATAATAAAAATGGACCGGCTGATGCAATGAGAATCCAAACAGCGCCGGCCGGCCGATATTGAGGATACCGTTCGGGCCATGGGTCACCCCATCCCAATTATTGAGGACCAGGTAGACGATCTGGACGAATCCAAGGGTGACAATGGCGAGATAGTCCCCCCGGAGGCGAAGGGTGATCGTTCCGAGGATGACCCCAAAGAGGGCGGCCACCGCCCCGCCGAGCGGCAGGCCGAGCCAAAAGGAGAGGCCGATGCCGGTCGAGAGCAGCCCATAGATATAGGCGCCAATGCCATAAAAAGCGGCGTAACCGAGGTCCAAGAGGCCGGCGCAGCCGACGGTGATGTTCAGGCCGGCGGCTAAGATTGCGTAAAGCCCCGCGAGGCTGAGGATGTCGATGTAATAATTATTCAGGAAGACGGGCAAGATCAAAAGGAGGAGGGAGCCGCCGCCGACGAACCAGGTCCGGTTCCCTTTGACGACGCCGGCGCGAAACGTGCTCACCCGTTTTTGAAAGAGGATGACCGAAGAATGAACCGGCGCGCTCCGGCCCCAGACCAGCACCCCTTGCCACAACACGCCGCCGAAGGCGAGCACTGCGGCGAGCTTTCCCGCGTCGCGCCATCCCATAAAGGGAAGGGCCAGCAGTCCCAGCCAGAGGCCGATCAAGACCGAGTTTTTCAGGGTCGACAGGGACAAATCAGATTTCCTTTTTGGGGTGTCAGGCCCGTTCCGGAACCTTCTCGCCCAGCAGGCCCGACGGCCGGAAGATGAGAACCAAAATCAGGATAAGAAAAGCAAAGCCATCTTTGAATTCGCTCGAAATGTAAGCGGCGCCGAGGCTCTCCACCAGGCCGAGCAGCAGCCCGCCAACCATCGCGCCGGGGATGTTCCCGATCCCCCCGAGGACCGCCGCAGTGAAGGCCTTAATTCCGGCGACATAACCGATAAAGAAATGGACGACCCCATAATACATCACCACCATCACCCCGGCGACGGCAGCCAAGATCGATCCGATCGCAAAGGTCGCCGCAATCACCCGGTCGATCGGGATGCCGCAGAGCGATGCCATCGTCTTGTCCTGTGCCGTGGCCCGCATCGCCTTCCCCAGCCGGGTCTTTCGGACGAAGAATTGCAGCGCCCCCATCAAAACTACCGACGCGACGATGATGAAGAGCTGAATCCCACTGATCGCCATCCCCCCCTCGGAGAGGGGACCGGTCGGCAGAATATGGGGGAAGACTTTGTCGGCCGAGCCTTGGGTCAACATCACATAATTTTGAAGGAAGATCGACATCCCAATCGCTGAGATCAGCGGCGAGAGGCGATGCGCGTGGCGCAGCGGCCGATAGGCGATCCGCTCGAGCGTCATCCCATAACCGGCGCAGGTGATCGCGGAGAGGAGGAAGACCAACCCCAGCGATAAAAGAAGATGGGATTCGGTCAGGCCCGCCGCGGTGAAAAAGCCGAGATAGATGATTCCCAGATAAGCGCCGATCATGTAAATCTCGCCGTGGGCGAAATTGATCAGCTCCAAAATGCCATAGACCATCGTATAGCCGAGCGCGACGAGTGCGTAGACTGCGCCGAGCGTGAGGCCGTTGATCAGCTGTTGTACGAACAATTAGGTTTCTACCTCCCTCGAAGTCGTCGGCCGCTGTTCTGTGATGGCACTGGAACAAGGACGGCCGAATGGCATCGCCATTAACTTTAAAAAGGTGCGCTCTTTCGGATGTAGGTATTCCTTTAATCCGATGACGAGGCGCTCCTGGGGCGCCATACGATAGGTCCCAATCAATCGGTCCCAGAAAGAAAAGATCGTTGAAAAATTCGAATTCGTCTCCGCCGGCCGATCAGAGTGGTGGACCCGGTGCATGTCGGGGGTGACGAAGAGCCAACGGACAGCCGATTCAACCGGCTCCGCGATCTTAAAGTTGCTATGCTGGAACTGCGCCGCGAGAAGAAGTGTCCCCTCAAAAATGACAATCGAGATCGCCGCCGGCCCCAGGGCCGTCATCACCCCCAGCCGGAGAAGTGTCGAGAGACCGATTTCCCCCAGATGAAACCGGGAGGCCGATGTCACATCGAGATCTCGATCGGTATGATGCACCCGATGGAGCCGCCAGAGGAGCGGCGAACGGTGATACGCCATGTGCCATAAATAGGTGACGAAGTCAAGATAAAGGAGGGAGAGAGAAATATTCCATCCCAGGGAAACCGGAAAAAGATGAAGCAGCCCGATCCCTCTTGTCTCCAAAAACCGGGCGTAACCGACGACCGCCCCTCCGAGAGCGATGCCAAGAAGGGCTGAATTCCCTCCCGCGATCAGGAGATTAAGACCATAGTGGCGGAGGATCGGATCGACCCGCTTCCGAAACGGAAAAAAATTCTCGACCGCCATAAATAAGAAGAGACCGCCAAAGCTTACGATGCCGCGCAGACCGGTGGGGGTTAGAAATATATCCATGATTTGCAGGGGGTCTCATTGCGCGAAGAGAAAAATCTCATATAAGAGGACTGAATCTTCATCATCCCTTATGAAGTGGAGAGAGAATGCCTAACCCTCCGGTTTCCAGAACTCCTCGAACTTCCCATTTTTGGTGATCCAGACAATATAGGGTGATTTTTTGACATCCCCCTTGGCGTCGAATTCAATGTGTCCAAGGGCGCCGTCATATTTGGCGTTCCGAATAATCTCTGCGACATGCTTGCCATCTTTGAGCTTTCCCTCTTTGTCGGCCTGAGCGAGCGCGGTTAAGAGTATGTTTGCGGCATCATACGAGTAGATGGCATACGGGGCGAGCTCATTCCCATATTTTGCCTTGTATTTTTCCAGGAAGCCCTTGGCCTGCGGCATCTTCTCAGGGTCGGCGGTGAAGGTGAGGTAGGTTCCCTCCGCCGCCGGTCCGGCGATCTCGATGAATTTCGGATCGATCACCCCGTCGCCGCTCAGCATCGGAGCGGTCAGGCCGACCTCTTTGGCCTGTTTTGCCAACTGACCCCCCTCCGGAAACACCCCCCCGAAAAAGAAGAGCTCGGGATTTTTCCCTTTAATCGAGGTGAGAATGCCGCGGAAATCTTTGTCTCCCTGCGTGATCCCATCGAAAGAGACGACCGCGACCTCCGGATGGGCCGCAAGGCTTTTCCGAAATTCCTCGGCCAGCCCTTGGCCGTAGGTCGTTTTATCATGGAGGATGGCGACCCGTTTTAATTTCAGCTGTGTCGCGACCAGGTCGGCGGCGACCTTTCCCTGCTGGTCGTCCCGTCCGCAGACCCGGAAGACGCTCCAGTAATTCTGCTCGGTCAATTGCGGATTGGTCGAAGCGGGTGTGATCATCGGGACACCGGCGGAATGATATACCGAAGAGGCGGGAATCGACGCGCTCGAATTGAAGTGTCCGATGATGCCGACGATCCCGGAGTTGACCAGTTTATTTGCCACCGAAACCGCTTGTTTCGGGTCATGTTGGTCATCGCCGACCTCCAGGCGGATCTTCTTCCCATTGATCCCGCCCCGTCCGTTCCAGTCGTCGACCGCCAGGTGGGTTCCGTGCTCCACATCGCCGCCGAGCTTGCTCTGATCACCGGTCATCGGACCGGCCACCCCGATCACGATTTCGGCGTTCTCTGAGGCGCCCTTCTGGCAGCCGGAGAATCCGAACGCGATGCCGGTGAAGAGGGTGATTAAAAGAAGAGCTTTTCGAACCATCTCAGGATTCCCCTTTCACACGATTCGGTCGGCTCCGTCCCCTCGATGAACGCCTCTTCCCGCCCGCTGCTGCAAAGTTTTCCATTTTCATTCACCCGTTTGAAGACGATTCCGGTCGGAGGGATAAAGTCGGTCGGCCGCTTGGCGGCCACCGCCTCCTTCATAAAGGCGGTCCAGATCGGGAGTGCCGCGGCGGCCCCGGTCAGCTCGACCGGATCGTTCTGATCGAACCCCACCCAAACCACGGTGACCAGATCGGGCGTATAGCCGGCAAACCAGGCATCGCGTTCATCGCTGGTCGTCCCGGTTTTTGCGGCGGCCGGCCGGTCGAAGCCGAGTTTCCGGACCCCCTGTCCGGTCCCCGATTCGATGACCCCCTTCATCAAATGGGTCACCAAAAACGCCGCCTGCGGCGACACCCCCGCCGACGGCGGCACCCCTTCCGCCTCGTTGGTATCGGCAGCATCGACACGGAGGTTCGCCGGGTCGCTGATTCCTTCCACGAAGAGCGGCTCCCGCTTAACCCCTTGATTGGCCAGGGCGGCATAGGCGACCGCCATCTCCAGGGGAGAGACTTCGGAAGTTCCCAACGCCAGAGAGGGGAGCTCTTTCAAGGGGCTCGTCACGCCGAGCGCCCGGGCGGTGCCGACGATCTTCTCGATGCCGACCTGTTGAGAGAGCCGAACGGTCGCCGCATTGAGCGAGCGCTCCAGCGCGGCGCGGAGGGTCACCGGCCCGAGATAATTTTTGTCATAGTTCTGCGGCGACCAATCCCGCCCTCCCGCCTGGAGGGTAATCGGGGCATCTTCCACCTGGCTGATCGGGGTGTATGGCTCCCGCCCATTGGCCGCCTGTTCGAAGGCGGCGAGATAAACGAACGGCTTGAAGAGCGACCCCGGCTGCCGCCGCGCCTGGGTGACCCGATTAAATTGACTCGTGCCGTAATCGCGGCCGCCGACGAGTGCGCGGATCTCTCCGGTTCGTGGGTCGACCGCCACCAAAGCTCCCTGAAGCTGCCTCTCCGGCTCGCCCCGCTTCAGATGGGGATATTGCCGCTCCAGCGCCTGAAGCCCATCGCGCAGCTTCTCCTCGGCGACTTTTTGCAGGTCGACATCAAGCGCGGTGAAGATCCGAAGTCCGCCCGAATTTAATAGATCTCCCGGATAAGCCGCTGCCAGCCGCTGGCGGATCTCATCGACAAAATAAGGGGCGGCGTTCAGCCGCTCTTTCACCCGGCGGCCCGACACCGCTTCGGCGCGCGCCTGGATATATTGACGCAGCGAGATCTTCTGCGCGGCGAAGAGCGATTCCAAGACAAGATTGCGGCGTTGGATCGCCTTTTTGAGGTTCTTCATCGGGGAGAGGGAATTCGGCGAGCGGATCATCCCGGCGAGGAGGGCCGATTCCCCGACCGTCATCTCGTGGGGCGGTTTGCCGAAGTAGAACCACGATCCCTGACCGACGCCATAAATTCCCATGATCCCGTTTTGACCGAGATAAATTTCATTGAGATAGGTCTCGAGGATCTCTTCTTTGCTATAATGCCGCTCCAGCAGGAGCGACATGATCGCCTCGTTGACCTTCCGATTCATCGTCCGCTCGCCGTCGAGATAAAAATTCTTCACGAGCTGCTGGGTCAGCGTGCTTCCTCCCTGAACGATCGAGCGGGCGCGCAGGTTGGCCCAGGCGGCGCGCAGGATGCCGCGCGGGTCGATCCCGCCATGCTCGTAGAAGCGGTGGTCTTCCATCGCGACGATCGCATCGATCAAAACCGGCGGAACTTCCGACAGTCGGACGAGGCTCCGCTCCTCCCAGGTTCCCTCGTAAAACCCGCCGATCACCTCCGGCTCGATCGGGACCTGCTCTAAATCTTCCGCCAAGGAGAGATCGACGAGCCGGTCAATCTCCTTCCCCGAAAGAGAGAGGCTGATCGGGACCCCTTGCTGCAGGCGGTCGGGATAAGCAAATTCGTGAAGGTAGATCTCGAGAACCCCTTCGGTGAGGTAATATTCACCCGATTTTCGGACCGGCCGCTTCACGGGGTGGTAGTTCAATCGTTTGAGGCGAGAGACGACCCCCCCCTTTTCGATGTTGAGGCCGTGGGAGAGGAGGAAAGGGGAGGAGTAAATCTTCGAGGGGAGCTTCCATCGCTGTCCCTCGAATTTTTTGATCACCTGTTGATCGAGGTAGGCGACATAGAGGACGGAACAGAAAATAAACAAGACGGAAAGGAGGAGAAAGATTCGGAGGAGTCGACTTTTTCGCTTCTTCTTCATTCAAAAAGGTATATCATCTTTTCCTTGTAAATTCAATGGAAAAGGCCGGTTCGTTGACACCGGTCCCGAATCATGTTAATCCTCGACCGAGAGGGACTTTGATGATTCGGACGGAGAAAGAGGGGATCGTGATTATTTTTGCCAAGGCCCCCGATCCCGGCGCGGTCAAGACCCGCCTTCAGCCGATTTTAACGGTGGAAGAGCGATCCGGTTTACAGACCGCGCTCCTGCGCGATACGCTCCATCTGACCGATTCACTCCGCCAAGAGCGGGCCCTTGCCTGCGCCCCGGAGGTCGACCATCCTTTTTTTGTCCGTTGTAGTCGGGAGCGCCCTCTTTCATTGGTCCGACAGCAGGGGGAGAATTTGGGGGAGCGGATGAAAAACGCCCTTGCCTGGGGCTTTGGTCAACGGTTTCGGAAGGTCGTTTTGATCGGCTCCGATGCACCGACCCTCCCGGCCGATTTCATCCAAGCGGCATTCGATCGGCTCGATCGGATCCCGGTGGTCATCGGGCCGAGCCTCGACGGCGGTTATTATCTGATCGGAGCCCGCCCGCCGCTTCCCGATCTTTTCGACGGCATCGGCTGGGGGGGCGATCAGGTGTTGGTCTCCACCCTCCATAAGATCAACGCAGCCAAGCTCGATTGCCATCTTCTTCCTTTCTGGTATGACATCGACCGTCCGAACGATCTCACCTTTCTGAAAGAGCAGCTTGACCTGCTTGCCCGCCAGGGGAAGCCGGTCCCAAAGGAGACCTCCGAATTTCTTCGCACGCTTTCCTGCTTCCATGACAAGGCCGGGAGATGAACCGATGACACCGGTCGGTCTTTATATCGACTTTCCTTTTTGCCTCGCCCGCTGTGCCTTCTGCGCCTTTAATATCCAGGGATACCGCGAAGGGCTCGCGGGGCGGTATGCCGATGCGCTTCAAAAAGAGATCGACCTCTATGCGAACGGCGCCGGCGCACCGTTTTGGCAAAATAGAACAATCACCAGCCTCTACCTGGGAGGGGGAACGCCGAGCCTCTATGCGCCGGGGCTCCTCACCGGCCTCATCGCCCTCTGTCGTGAGCGGCTTCCGGTGGCGGCCTCGGCGGAGGTAACGCTTGAGGCCCACCCCGCCACAATCGATGCCGATAATCTGGGACCGCTTCGGCAGGGGGGGATCAACCGGCTGTCGATGGGGGTGCAGTCGTTCTCCGACGCGCATCTCGACGCCCTCGGCCGTCATCATACCGCGGAGCGGGCCCGCACCGCTTTCCTGACAGCCCGTGCCGCAGGCTTCACCAATATCGGGATCGATTTGATCTATGGCCTGCCCGATCAATCCCCCTCCGACTGGGAGGAGACGTTGCAGGCGGCGGTCGACCTTGCCCCGGAGCATCTCTCCCTCTACGCGCTTTCGATCGAAGAAGGGAGCCTCTTCTATAAAAAAGCGAAGGCGGGGCTTCTGTCGCTTCCATCGGAGGAGGAGGCGATCGTCCAATATCAAACCGCCCGTGTGCATCTCGCCGCCGCGGGCTATCGACATTATGAAGTGTCCAACTTTGCGCGGCCCGGCTTTGAATCCCGTCATAACCTCTTTTATTGGGATCGGGGCGAGGTCCTTGGTATCGGCCTCTCCGCCCACTCCTACCTCGATCAAGAACATCGGGCGAACACCGACTCGCTCCAGACGTATCTCGATGCCATTGAATCGAGCCGCCTTCCGATCGACCGGGTCGAGAAGGTGACCTTGGAGGGGCTAAGCAAAGACCGGGTGATCTTCGGACTGAGAAAGGTTGAAGGGATTCCGGTCGACTATCTCAATGAAGGGCCCTCCCTTCGCAAGACGGCCGAACGGCTGATCGCGGAGGGGCTGCTGCGGATTGAGCAGGGCCGGGTTCAACTCACGTCCAAAGGGCTTCTTCTCGCCGACGAGATCGCCGTCGCCTTTCTATGACCTGATAAAAAAAGGCATCATGACTCTCTCGGAGGGCCTTACGAAAACAGGCGACATCAGGGGTTTTCCCTGGAGCTCATTTTATGCTATAGTGGACCTTTCCAACGGGCAGCGGGGTCGGTCCAATGTTTCTCGATGATCGAAAGGTGGAAGGCCTTCTCGGATTGATCCGGTGGATGAGCCTGGTGCCGCCGTGGAAAGATCCGAAGGGATTTCTCGCCGCCGTCCAACGGGTGGTCCCCTACGACCGGCTGGTGGCGTTTATGAAGGTCGATCCAAAGACGCACCAGATTATCCCGTCGCCGTTCACCCTGACCAATCTGAACTGCGTCGACTCGCTTCAAGAGCACAACAGCTACTTCTGGAAATTCAAACAGCCGATCATTGATCGGATTGCCGAAAATCAGTTCCATTCCTTTCACGTCCCGACGACGTTGTCGATCCTGCTCACCAAGCATGATTTTCAGGAATATCAATTCGATTATTGGGAAAAGTACAAGATCCGCTTCTCTTATGCCTGTTATACGAAGACCCCGCAAGGCTATCTCGCCACCTACTTCACCCGCTCGGGAGAAGTCGATTTCTCTCCTGAGGAGAAAAAGATCCTCGATCTTCTGGCGCCTCATCTGGAGCTGATCGCCTGCGCCGCCATCGCCGAAACAGCGACCCTGTTTGTCGATGCGAAGGGGGCGCTTCTCTGGACCGACGTCCGGGCCGAAACCGTGCTGAATCAGGACCTTTCCTTCGCGGGCCAACTTCGTCAAACCCTTCCGGTTTGGTTGGGGCGATTGGCGCTCGATCCGTTGAAGCCGCTTCGGGTCGAAAGCCAGGGACGGAGCGGGACCTACTCGCTGGTTCTCTCACAGGCGGGATATGGACGGTTTCCCCTTTTTAAAGTCTGCTGGACGGCAAAGAAGGAGAAGCTCCTGCCGGCGGGGGCGTTAAACGCCTTTGCCCAGGAACATCAGCTCTCCCCTCGCGAACGGGAAATCCTCGCCCTGGCCGTGGCCGGAAAGCAGATGAAAGAGATGGCCCAACAGCTGGGACTCGGATTATACACCGTAAAGGAATACCTCGGCTCAGTGTATCGGAAGGCCGGGGTCGACGGCAAGGGTCCGCTCGTTGCAAAAGTGCTCTCTCAGGTTTCTTTTGAGGTTTCTTCGGGAGCCGCTTCTCTGGAGTGGGCCGAATAGGAGAAGCGCCTTCCGCTCCGAAAGGCGATCCCCCGCATCTTACCGCTGAAATCGCTCCAAGATTTTCGAGACGAACGGAAAGACCGATGGACGTAGGACCCAATCGACCGGCCTCCATAAGAGGCCGAAGTCGTTTTTGAGATCGATGTAGCGGTCCTCTCCTTGAATGAGCCGGCAGAAGCGGGTCCAGCCGATGAGCCGGCAGACCTTTCCCGCAGATCGACGCCAGAGGAGGTTCGCCGCAACGACGGGAGCGAAGTGGAAGAACGCCCACATCTGGAATGCGATCTGAAGCTCCGGTAGGAGCGCCCGCTCTATCTCTTCCCGATACCCCTGAAGCGTCGGCGTCTCACCGGCCAGATAAGCGGCGAGGTGGTGGGCCGCGGCCCGTCCGCTCCAAATCGCGCCGTAAATCCCCTCGCCGGTCAGGAGATCGGCCAAGCCGGCGGCATCGCCGACGAGGAGCAAATGGCCTTCGACGAGCGGGGCGTCTGGACGGCGGATCGGGATCGTCGCCGCCCGGACCCCCCAGAGCGCCGCCGGATCGAATCCATAGGCACGGACCGCCGCTTCCAGCCGGCGGCGAAGCGTTGAGCCGACCGACGGCAGCCCTCCGATCCCGATATTGAGATGGTCCCCCTTCGGGAAGAGCCAGTGATACCCTCCGGCGACCCCGCCGAGATCGATGCCGCCCCGGCGCCGCCAACGGTCGGGGAACGGTCCGTTCGGGGTGATATTCCCTTCCATCGCAATAATGCGCCACCGCGGCAGGGTCAGCCCGGCCTGCTTGGCCGTCTCTCCGTTCGCCCCATCGGCTGCCACCAGCGTTCTCCCCTCGAATGTTTCGCCGCCGGCGCGGACGACGATCCCTCCGCGGTCCCGCTCCATGCTGCGGAGCGGCATCCCTTCTCGAAGGGTCGCCCCGCACTTCACCGCCTGCTCGACCAAGAAGTGATCGAACCGGCTTCGTTGGACCAGGTGGAAGAGGGGGCGGTCTGCATCGCGGGCAAACCCGGCACGCCGGGAAAAGGTCAAATCGAGCCCGGAGATCGATCGCTCGGTCACCGGAGCAAGATCAAACGGCAGAAGCCGCGCCGCGCGGAGGGTGATCCCGCCGCCGCACGGCTTGTCGCGCGGGAAGGCGGCCTTGTCGAGCAGCAGGACCGAGAGGCCGCGCACCGCGCACTCCCGGGCCGTCGTGCTCCCGGCCGGACCGCCGCCGACCACAATCACGTCATAGCGCATCGCTCTACTCGGGGTTAAGGCGATCTCCGTGTATATCGGTGTTTGACCCCGGCGGGGAAATAGGCGGGATCGCCTGCCGGGGCGAGGCTGACCTCCGGCATTTGGCGCTCCGTCGGGACGTAGTTGGCAAACTCGCTGTTCAACCGGAGCAGCTCCCGCCGGATCGATCGGCCGATCGCCTGCCGCTTCTCCTCTGCTTCGCTGATTCCGGGGAGGAGTTCGACGACGACGCTCAGGACTTTGTCTTGGTTTTCGGTCTCCCGGACCTGGAGGACGAACTTCCCGGTGACCCAATGCTGGATCGGCGCCTGTTCCAGCCCGACCGTGACGTTCTCAGGATAGATGTTGGCGCCATAATACGAGACGGTGAAATCGGCGCGACCGAAGAGGTAAACGAAGGGAAGCGGATGGGGGAGATGCCGCGCCTGCGCCTCTAATTCGGCGATCGGATCTTCCCCCTGCTTCTTTACAAAGGTGCGCATCGCCTCATACGAAAGGAGTCCCCCTTGGTCGGCGATATGGTAGCGGATCAGCGGTACCCCGCCGTCGGCGGTGACCACCAGCGTTCCTTCCGGGGTCACCTCAAAAAAACGGCTGAGCGGATCATACTGCGCCAGTGTCGGGAGGCGGGACTCGCCGAAACATTCCCGCGCCGCCGCCGGATGGCTTGCGAAGAACCTTCGGATCGCAATGGAGGCCGGCGTCTCGTTCCCGAGCACCCCGGCGTCGGCGGTGCCGTAGAGGGAGGCGGTGTCGTGGATCGGATCGTCCGATCCGATCCGCTCGCAGACGAGATTCCGCCACTCCTCGCTGAAGACCTCTCCCGCCAAAATCAGCTTGACCGAATGCCGCTTCCAATCGTTTTTTTGCGCGACCCCTTGGTCGATTACTTCCTTGATGAAAGGCGGATAGCCGGCCAAGACCACCTGCTCAAAGTGGGGACCCAATGCCTCGACCACCCGGAAGATTTCACTCTTGTTGTTGCCGGGGGTGACGAGGGTGATCGGGTAGCCCTTCTGCGTAAGAGACCGGCAGCACGCCGCGGTGTAGAACCCGCCGACCCAGGTGCCGAGGGCAAAACAGATCACGGCGAGGGTCGGACGACGGTCGGCTTGGAAGGCATCCCGGAAAATCTGCTCAAACCGAAAAGCGACATCCAATTCATGCCGCAAGGACCGGGGCCAGAAGAGCGGCTGGCCGGTGGAGCCCGACGAGACGGCGATCATCTCATTGCCGTGCAACGTTCCGCCGCGGCAGCGCTGGGGAAGCGGATAGGGGAGCAGGTAGTTCTGTTTGGTGAGGAGGGGAAGCTTTTTAAAATCGGCATCGGTCTGAATGTTCGCCGGATCGATTCCCTCTTTTTTTAAGAGATCGCGATAGGCCGGAACGTCGGCGGCGACGGAGTGAAAGAGGATGCGGGCCGCCTGCTGAGGCGATTCGGTGAGGTGACGCGCCAGTCGGGTCTCGAGTGAGGTCGAAAAAAAAGGGTCCATCGGGCGGCTCCGCAGGTTTCAGTGTCGACCCATTATACTGAATTGCCGCGGATCGATTCCACCCTCAAACCGAAAATGGACGCTTTTCGACGAAATGGGTCAGGATTGAGACCCTTCCGTTAGACCCGTCTCCTCCGGGATGCGCGAGAGCGTGCCCGCATCTCGTGCGCCAAGATCACCGGATCCTCGATTCGCCCGCAGCAGAGGCACCGCGCGCCGAGGTAATCCCACGGCCGTGAATCGATCGAGGTGAATAAAAACTTCTCTGCCACCATCAGCCCGCCACATTTTCTGCAATTCATTTGATCTCTCCTTCTGTTTTTATTTCGTTGTGAAGTGTGACACTTTTAGTATTAAGCAATCGGTGTGCCGCTGTTCGGGAAAAGAGTTCATTGCTAAAAAAGGCTCTCTTTTGGGCCGAATGCTTTCGGAAAAGTGGTCTGGGCGCCCTCTTTTCCCTTCCGGAATCTGGAGGTTCTTCCGGAAGTCAGAATCCCGCTGTATGATTTTGGACCGTCACTGTATCCAGGCGCCGATCGCAATCAACCCACCGAGGAGGGTGACCCCCGCCGCGGAGAGGACCGGCAGAACCTCACGGAGCGACCCAAACCGATCGAGCCGCCCCATCATCCCCCCCAAATAGACCATCAACAATCCGATCGCCACCAACGTTGCGGCGAGCCCCGCGCTGAAGGCGACGATTAGAATCAATCCGAATCCGACCTGATGAAAGGCGATTGCACTTAGCAGAACGACCAGCGCCGACGGACAGGGGACGATCCCGCCGGTGATCCCCAATCCCAAGAGGCCGGAGAGGGTCGGGGCAGGATGAGGGTCATGCCGATGGCCGTGATCATGACGGTGAGGGTGATCGACCGGATGCGGGTGGTGGTGGGAGTGATGGAGGTCCTGATGATCGTGCCGCATCGCCTGCCACCGCTGCCGGAAGAGGGAGAAGCCGATGATCACGATCGCGAGCCCCGAGAGGAGTCCGAGCCAGGGATAGAGCCGTTCCGGGACGATATATTTCGAGAGATAGAGGGTGACGAGCCCGAGGAGAAAGACGCCGATCGTGTGTGAGGCGGTGACGATCGACCCGAGGAGCAGCGCATGTTTGGCGGTGCCGCGGGCGCCGACCAGGTAGGCGGCGACGATCGTCTTCCCATGGCCGGGGGAGAGGGCGTGGAGCGCGCCGAGCCCGAAGGAGACGGCGAGGGCGAAGAGGAGCATCGGAGCGGTCGGGGCGGCGCCGGTCATCCATCCGGTCATCAATCTGGTCATCAAGGCGGCGAATCGGTCGTTCCGAAGAAACCGGCTCCCGGGCGAGGGGGTGGTCCGAGGGAGGGTCGAACCGGAATCGGGGGTCGGCCCGAGAGAAATAGAGAAGTGGGTTTCTACCACCTGGGGAGGGCTTTGAATCTCTTTCTCCGGATACGACTTTAATTCGCCTCCCTGCGTCGGAAGGGGGGAGCCGGCGAGGGAGATCCCATCGCGCCCGGCGGCGGCCATCTCTTTCCAGCCGGCCCGGCCGGGATAGTTGCCATCCCGATAAAAAAGTGCGATCGATCGACGATCGGCCGTCATGGCCGGAGGAAGGGGCGCCCGGTAGCGCAGGGAGAGGCGCATCGTCGGGAGGCCGCCGGCGCCGGGGGAGAATTCAATTTCGGAGGAGACCGGGGTCAGCGACAGCGGCGCTCCTCCCACCGTTAAGGCCAGACCCGATGCGAGGGCGCCTCCCTTCTCGGTCAGATAGGCCGCTTGCTCGGCAGGATCGGTCTCTCCGTTTTGATCGAGATCGATTTTCTGGATCTCCTGAAAGGTCGGGATCTCGGCGAAGTCGAGGAGATAGCGGACCTCCACCCCCTCCGGGCCGACCTCCAGGCCGGAGTAGTGATTGATGGAGAAGTTTCCCATCGGGTGGGCGGTCGCCTCTGCGACTGAGAGAAGAAGGGAGAAAAGGGCAATCAAAAAAAGTCGGATCATGACGGACCTCCTTGCGTCTGCCCGAGCGCGGCGAGCGCCTGGCGGGCGCGCTGCGCGTAGACAGGGTGAAAGTGCGGGTTCAGCGACAACGCTTGGTTTAAAAGCCGTTTTGCTTCTTTTTCTTTTCCGACCGCGCGGGCGATCATCCCGGCGTGAAAGAGCATCCGGGGGTCGCGCGTGCCGAGCCGAAGCGCTTTCTTCATCGCCTGCTCCGCCTCGGGGTAGCGCCGGTCTTTATAATAGGTCCAGCCGAGGATGTCATAGGTGTAAACATCTTTCCGAACCTCCAGCTCCCGCGCGGCGATTCGGACCGCCTCTTCCACCTTCCGATCATGGTCGGCATAAAAGAGGGCGAGATCGCGGTTGTAGAGAACCTGGTTGATCTGATCGAGTCGGGCCATCTGCTCGACGAGGTCATATTGCTTGCGGGCCTCGTCCGGTTTTCCCATCTCGGTATAAAGGTCGCCGAGGGCGGAGAGGTAATGGGGATAGGGGATCACCTCGATCGCCTGCTGATAGAGCCGGGCCGCTTCCGGTTTTTTGTCCTCCGTCGCGCGAAGCCGCCCGAGACCGGCCAGCGCGCGATGATAGTTTGGAAAGCGCTTGAGGGCCGCTTGATAAACGCCTTCCGCCTTCTTCACCTTTCCGAGGTTGAAGTATTCGTCTCCCAGTTCCACCTGACACCAGGCGGTATTTTCCGAGTGAAGCGAGCTGGAGCGGATCGCCTTCTCCCAAAGGTCGATCGCCCCCTCCGGATCGCCGTGCAGCGATCGAAGATGCGCGGCGCGGCTCAACGCCCCTTGGTCGGGCTTGAGGTCGAGCATCTGTTGGGCATGATCGATCGCCTTTGGATAGTCGCCTAGTTCCAGGTAGGCGTCGCTTAAGACGCCGTCATGGAAACTGATCTTCGGTTGCGCGGCGTGGGCTTTTTCGGCCCAGATCGCCGCTTCTTTAAATTCATGCTTGAAGAGGGCGACCCAGGCGCGCAGGCCGAGCGCTTCGCCGTTGGAGGCTTCCTTTGCGAGTGACTTTTCAAGAAGGCGCTCGGCCCGGGTGAAGTAGGCCGCATCGCCGGTCTCTCTTCCCTTCTGGATGTAGGCCCATGCCAACCGGTTGCGGAGGGGGAGTGATCGGGGCGCTTTCGCACTCTCTCCTTCCAGCAGGGTGACCTGTTGGTCGGTGGTCAAAGAGGCTCCGGGCGTTCCCGGCTGAACCGTCTGTTCATCGGATGTGGAGAAGGCCTGGGCGTTTATCAATAGTAGAAAGGTGAGGAGGATCCCGCCCGCGAGGACCGGCCATCGACTGGATTGAAAGAGATTTTTCCGATTCATCATCTGTTCTCCCTCCAAGGGGTGGGGGGAATCCCCCACCCCCGCTTGTCAGGTTAGGGTGTCTCGGTGGGGTCGATGTGGCGACGATCCCGGCCGTTGTGCGGGGTCGGGAGGAAGGGGAATTTCGTCGCGATGCCGTTTGCCGTGAGGTTGCTTCCCTCGGCGCCGATGTTGAAATTGACCCCGTCGCCGAGCATCGGTGTCGCCGGATCGATCAAGGCGCCGGCCACCGCACGGAGCGCGATGTCGGTGACATCGTCATTCGGACGCCGGCCGTTCGGCCAGGCGGCGGGGTCGGGGGTCGCTTTCCCGGAGGCGTCGTGGGCGAAGGGGCCGAGCCGCTTTTGGGCGTTTGGATCGGTCGGCGGGACGTTGAGATCCAGCCGGATGAAATCGGCCAATCGCCCGTCGCTCACCGCCTGTGCCTTGATCCCTTGGCTCTCCACCCCGCAGATGTTCTGAAGCGGGCTGTCGCTGTAGCGAAGCAACAGATTGGCCAGGTCGGCCCGATTTTGGGTGGGGAAGTGGGTTCCGAAGACAAGGTTTAACGCGGTGGCAAGCGAGGAGTTGCAGTAGTAATCGAGAAACTGCGCCTCGCTCTCGGCATCGGTCGCATTCCAGCGGTCTTTGTCGATCGTGGCGATGATCAGCTCGTTCACCAACGGGTTTCCCATCCGGGCCACCTGAACGAAGGTGGCGGAGTTCTCGCGCTTGTTCGCTTTCCGGATGACCGACACCCGCGGCCGGCTGGTGCTGGCATAGGCGCCGATCACCTTGCTGTCTCCTTTTTTGACGATCTCGTTGATCGGGATCTCCAGCGCGATTGTGCTGACGTTGTATCCGCTCAACGTGTTGGTGGCGGTCCCGACATTTTTCGTATCGTCGGCGTCGTCGGCTGCGGAGAGGATCGGCGAGACATGAAGGTTGAGCGTATCGAACGCCCCGCCGAGGTCGATGTAAAACGACTCGCCCCGTTGGCCGGCGAAGACCCGCCCGCCGTTGCTGAGAGAATAGATCCCTTGTTTTGCGAGATCTTCATAGTTCGGCATTGTTCGGGGTCCGACATTGGAGGGGACCGCGACCATCGCCACCTTCCCCAGCTGCCGGTCGGGGAGGCCGAAGCGCTTTTCGGTGACGGTGTAGAACTGTCGGAGGATCAATCCGTCCGAGCCGGCGCCGTCGAGCGTGGTGATCGGCGGGAGGGCGGCGTAGGAGAGGGGAAAGGTCTCGCCGGCGGTGCGGATCTCCGTCTTGAAACGAATCTGATAGACGGTGTTCGCGGCGATGTTGTTTTTGTTGTTGTCGATGTGGATTTCGTAGAGAACGTCATCGGCGAAGTTAAAATAATTCGGGCCGGCGCTCGGCTCCTGTAAGGGAATGACGTTCATCACGAAGACCACCTTATCGGGATTTTCCCAGCTGCGGAACATGTAAAAGTCGGTGATGTCCGCTTCCGGGTCCATCGAGATCAACGGGGCCTCTCGATGGCTTGCAGCAAAGACCGAGGAGGCCATCAAGACCCCCGCGAGCGATAGAATCAATTTTTGTTTCATTTTAGCGAACATGGTTGCTCTCCTTATGTGATCCGGTGAATGATTTTGGTTTTGATCTCTCTTTTAATTCGGCGAGGGTGTTTCTGATAATGTCACCTCTCCGGCTGATTTTTCTTCGGCTTCCGCCGAGGCGATTAAGGTGGACTCGTCCTGGGTCAGCTTCTCCGAGACGACGGGCACCTTCTCCTCCGCCTCTGCGACCGACGGTGTGTTGGAGTCGGAGCAGCCGGCTGAAAGACCGATCATCAACATCAGACCGGCCAGAAATAAAAAGTGGGATTTCATCGGGATCACCTCCTTTCGGTAAATTCCATTTTGGTCTTCTATCCATGCACAGAAGCGATTTTCTTCCGCACAAGTGTCACTTTAAAATCAATCGGGCAAACCAACAATCCCCCTTCATGGGGGGATCGGCTGAACCGGATTGCGGAATGCGGAATTCGGAGGGCGGGGTGAAGGAGCGGGCGTCGCCACCCGCTCTCAGGATGCAGGGAAGGGATAAAAAGCCGTCCTCTTGCCGCGGATGGCCGACCGCCGAGCTTCCTATCGAAATGCTTGTTTTCGGCGGGAAGTTGGCATACAATTACCCTTTTGTCGGGAGAGAGGGTTTGGCAAAGCGAAAAGAGAAAAAGAAGGTCGGATTGGTCAGCCTCGGGTGCCCTAAAAATCAGGTCGACTCCGAGGTGATGTTGGGATCGTTGCTCCAGGCCGGGTATGAGTTGACGGCCGAGGAGGCGGAAGCCGATATCGTCATCGTCAACACGTGCGGCTTCATCGATCAGGCGAAAGAGGAGTCGATCGAGACCCTCCTCGAAATGGCGGAGCTGAAGAAAACCGGCCGCTGTCGGGCCTTGATCGCCACCGGCTGCCTGACCCAGCGCTATTCGGGAGACCTGCTCGATCAGCTGCCGGAGATCGACGCCGTCGTCGGGACCGGCGATTTCCCCAAGATCGTTTCACTTTGTGATGCGCTCTTAAACCCGAAGCGGACCGACGACCGTCCCCGTCTGACCGAGACGCCGACCTATCTCTACCAGCCCGAGACCCCTCGCCTGCGGCTCGGGCCGAAACATTGGGCTTATATTAAGGTCTCGGAGGGGTGCAACTACCGCTGCTCGTTCTGCAGCATCCCGTCGTTCCGGGGCGATCTCCAGAGCCGAACGGTCGATTCGGTCGTCCGCGAGGCGCAGGCGCTCGCTGCGGAAGGGGTCATCGAGATTAATCTCATTGCGCAGAGCCTCACCAGTTTCGGCTGGGACCGGCGGAACAAGGGAGAGCTGGTTACCCTGCTCAAAGCGCTGACCCGGGTCGACGGAATTGAGTGGATTCGGCTTTTCTACACCTACCCGACCGATTTCACCGACGCCTTGATTGACCTGATTGCGGAAGAGGAGAAGATCTGCCGTTATATCGATCTGCCGCTCCAGCATATCGACGACGGCATTTTAAAGAAGATGAACCGAAAGGGAAAGCGGCGCGAGATCGAGCGGCTGATTCAAAAGCTGCGAGAGCGGATTCCGGAGGTGACGCTCCGGAGCACCTTTATCGTCGGCTTCCCGGGGGAGACCGAAAAGGAATACCGCACCCTCTCCGAATTCATCCGCGAGACCGAATTCGACCGGCTCGGCATCTTCACCTACTCGCTCGAAGAGGGGACCTCCGCCCATCCGCTCGGCGATCCGGTGCCGGAGGAGACGAAGCGCAAGCGCCGGCAGACGCTTTTGGAGATGCAGCGGAAAATCTCCCGCCGCAAGCAGCGGAAGATGATCGGAACGACCCAGACCGTCTTAATCGACGGGCTCTCGAAGGAGAGCGATCTACTTCTGGAAGGAAGATTGGAAGGACAGGCCCCTGATGTCGACGGGGTGATCCTGATCAACGACACCGGCGGACGGGTCGTGAATGGCGGGGAATTCGTCTCGGTCCGGATGACCGCGGCGCACGATTACGATCTGGTCGGAGAAGTGGTGGTTGAATCAAAGCAGGAGGCGCCGCTTCCGATGCTTTCGGTTTTGCCGTCGATCCAGGGGTAAGGGGGCCGTGACCGCCTCACTGCTGATCTTCCTCTTCACTTACACCTTCATTGCCTTCCGCAATGTCCCGGGCTTTCCGCTCGACATGCCGGCCGGGACGCTCGTCGGCGCCGTCCTCACCGTGGCCGCCGGGGTGCTCTCCCTGCAAGAAGCCTACATTGCCATCGACTGGAACACGATTCTCCTCTTGCTGGGGATGATGCTGGTCGTCGCCTATCTCGCAATGGCCGGCTTTTTCGGTTGGATCGCTTCGCTGTGGCTGCGTGTCTCGCCTTCCCCCCTGCGCCTGTTGATCGGCGTCGTGCTCCTGAGCGGCGTTCTCTCCGCTCTCTTTGTCAATGATACAATCTGCCTCTTCTTCACCCCGATCCTCCTCGTCCTTCTTCGCTCTCTTCGCTTAAACCCGGTGCCGTATCTGATCGCGCTGGCGACCGCCTCCAACATCGGCGGCCAGATGTCGATCATGGGAAACCCACAAAACATGTTTATCGGAAATCACTCGGAGATCTCCTTCGGCCGCTTTCTCCTCTTCCTCGCACCGATCACGCTGATCGGCCTCTTTCTCAATATCGGGGTGATTGCCTGGATCTACCGGAAGGAGTTTTTTGAAAAATCCTTGATGACACCCGCTCCGATCGAGCCGGTCGGCCCCGGCCTCGATCGGACACTCATGATCAAGGGTTTGGGGGTGGTGGCGGCGATGTTGGTCCTGTTCCTCCTCGAGCAGCCCTATCCGCTTGTCGCGATCGGGGGGGCGGCGGTCCTTTTTCTGATCGGCAACCGAAAGCCGGAGCTCGCTTTCCGGAGGGTCGACTGGACCCTTCTCGTCTTTTTTGCCTCCCTCTTTGTCGTGATGCGCGGGGTCGAGCGGGCGGGGTGGGTTCGATTGGTCTTGGAGAAGAGCGGACCCTGGATGATGGGGGGGCCGGCGCAGGTGGTGACGGTGTTGAGCGGGGTGACGTTGGTTCTCTCCAACCTCGTCAGCAATGTCCCGGCGGTGGTCCTGTTGGAGCCGTTTGTGAAGTCGATGCCGAATCCCGATTTGGGTTGGCTGACGCTGGCGATGAGCAGCACGCTGGCCGGAAACTTGACACTGGTCGGCTCGGTCGCGAACCTGATTGTCGTCTCGCTGGCCCATCCGGAGGTGGAGATCTCTTTTTGGGAATACCTCAAGGTCGGAGCGATCCTGACCGTATTGACGATCGCCGTCGGCATCGGGATTTTGATTCTAGAAGCGAGATTTTTGTGAGCGATCCGGAGGGGAACGCGGATCAGTCGATCAACATCGGCCGGCCGGCAATCGGAAGGGTCTGCCGGCCGGCCTTTTTTAGAGAACTAGGCGATCTCGATCAGCTCAATTTCAAACGTCAGCGCTTTTCCTGCCAGGGGGTGGTTTCCGTCGAGGGTCACACTCGCATCGGAGGTCTCCGTCACCATCACGACAATCGATTGGCCCTCGGATTGGGGAATCTGATACTGCTGTCCCACCTGAGGATCGAGCCCTTCGGGGAGGTGGTGTCGATCAACCACCAGCACCATCTCTTCGTGGCGAGGGCCATAGGCGTTCTCAGCCGGAATCACAATCTTTTTCGACTCTCCCGGGTTCATTCCAATCACCGCCTCTTCAAAGCCGGGAATGACCTCTCCCTCTCCGAGGGTAAAGGGAAGCGGCCCTTTCTCTTTAGAGGTGTCGAATACCGTCCCATCTTCGAACGTGCCGACATAGTGAACCTTCACGGTATTCCCGCGTTTTGCCTGAGCCATTATTTCCTCCTCGCATCTATGGCTGTTTTCCGGGGGCTGTTTTCCGGGCGGCCTGGCCGGATCATCGTGTCCCTCTCCGGCAGCGGAGGGCGGCCTTCTGGACAAGGTTTGGCCCGTGCGGCGCCCAGAACGACCCGGTCCCGCTTCTTCAATCGAATTCTGTTTCAAAGGACGACAAGCGGATCAGAAGATGGCTTAATGATAAAGGAACAATGCCGCGATTTGCAACGTTGCGGGCGGTCAGGCGGGTGAAAAGGAGCGGTTCCGGAAAGAGCAGACTGTTTTTCATTGAAATAAATACGAAACTTTTATACAATGAGCCGGAGCATTACTGATACATACCGCAACGGAGATTCAGCTTGCCTGTTTCAGCGTATGAAAGACGCAAGTTCGTTCGGGTCGATGTCAATCTCGCCGTGAATCTGAACCGGCAACTCCGTGCGGCGATGAAAAAGCTCGGCGTCGGCGGATGTCTTCTGGAGTGTAACCAGCCCTTCGATTCCGCCGAGCCGATTCAGCTCGATTTTTCAGCCCAAGGGGAGCGATTCAGTTTAACCGGTTATATCGTCCACTCGGTCGTCCAACATCAATATGGAATCCGGTTCAATACCGACGACAATCAGGTGACCCGCCTGGTCGATGTCATCCACAAAATCCAAGATGCATCGATCGTCCGACGCTCCACCCGCCTCAAGGTCCATCGCGAAGCGTTTCTCGACAATGAGCCGTCTCTCCTGACCGATCTCAGCGAGGGGGGCTGTTCTTTACAAACCTCCCGCTTCTTCAACTATGGCGATATCGTCGAGGTACGATTTCTCCTCGAGCAGGAGGAGATCTATCTCGCCGCCCAGGTCCGATGGAGGAGCCGACACGGGGTCGGCGTCGAGTTTCTCTCCCTGATCCGACCCAGCTCAGTGACATCTCCCATTTTATCGGCAAGCAGGGGACCCCATCCCCCGCGCTCTGAAGAGTGTCCCGCCTCGGCCCGGTTGAAATCGGTGATCGATCCTTCCTCGCTTTCTTCACCCGTCAGGCGCGCTCCCTGTCATCCGGCCTCACCGAAGGCGACCGTCTGTTTTGAGGAGAGATCCCTTTCAGGGAGGGGCGATTCCACTCTGTGATCTGGTTTTCATGCGCCTGATTGATCATGACGCAATCGAACTCGATCACCCGGAGGAGCGGATCGCGGGAGACCGGATACATTCCGGTGATGTCGAACCCTTTTTCTTTCAGCATCTGATATGACTCGGTAAAACTCGGCATGCTTTCGTAGATCTTTCGGAGCGAGACCTCCGTCTGAATGGCGTAAATCTGCTGGAGGGTCGCTTCCGCCCCCTTGATCACCTCGAGATCATAGCCTTGGGTGTCCATTTTTAAAAAGATATTTTGAAGCTTCAGTTTTGTCTGGAGCGGTCCGAGGACCGAATCCAAGGTCCGGACGTCGACCGTCGCCTTGTGGTCAATGCGGTTCGCATCGTTAAATTGCGCAACGACGGAGGTGTCCGGATTCAGGAAAGAGCTGAAGACCGGCCCTTTCATGACATTGATCTCCATCGTCTTGTTTTGGCTCCCCAAGGCATAGCCATAGATCTGCCATTGGGGATCATTTTTTGCCAGCGCTCTTAACGTATTGAGATTTTCCTCAACCGGCTCGAACGAGAGGATCTGTCCGTCATAGCCGACGCTGTTCCGAAGGAAATGTCGATAGCCGCCGACATTGGCGCCGACGTCGAGAACGCATTGGATATGGAGCCGCTTGAAGAGAAAAGCGAGATGGTGGGAGAAGGAGCGCCATTCTAAATTCTCCGGCCGCTGAACCACATAACCAAAACATTGAAAGAGCCGGCTGATACCGCTTGTGAGGATCCGTTTCATCGTCTTCTCAGAGGAGGGGTGATGAATAAGGAGAGGGGGCGGATTCCTTTCGTTGCGGACAATATGTCCCAACACCGATTCGGGATTCTGCAAGTCGGATGCCGGCGCCATTTTTCTCCAGTGGAGCACCAGGCGCGGTGGCGTGAGGAGAGGGTCTGAAGAAGATAGAGAGGTATTTACCGAAACCCGGAAAAGAACTCCCTGATTTTTCGTCGGGATTCGAGCGTCCCGAGCGCACCGGAGCCGGGATGAACGTGAGTAAAGGAGGCCGATTCCAATCACGGCCGTCTCACGAAGCTCAAACGGACCGATCGTTATGGCGGCGACGGTCCACCCTTTTCCTCGACCTGGGCGATCCTTCGGATTACATCGGCGAGGCCATGGACCACGCGCGCCAAGCGGAGGGTGTCGACCGTCTCCGGCCGGTCGGTGGGTCGATGATAGTGTGGGTTCCGAAAGGGGACGGTGTCGGTGATCATCATCGCAGGATAGCCCTCTTTCCAGAACGAGTCATGATCGGACCAGGAGATGCCGGGAAGCCAGGAGGGTGCGGCCGCCCCCTCCGAGGGGAAGGGGGTTCGCTTGCGGAATGCGGCGATGCTCTCTCTTACCAGGTTGCCATATCGGATGTTTCCGACGAAACCGATGAAGTTGCCGCGATCGGGATAAAAATGGTCCAAAGGGGAGGGATAGCGCTGGCTGCCGGGCGCGTCTGAATAGTAGCCGATCGACTCGATCGAATACATTGCGACGATTCGGTCGTTGCGGGCGCGCGCCGCCCGCGCGTAGACGCGGCTTCCCATCGCGCCGGTTAAGTAAGTCGGCGGCTCTTCATTGGTAAATGCAACGAATCGAATCGTCCGCTCGAACGCCTCTTCTTTGAACATCCGCGCCAATTCCAATATCGCCGCAACCCCCGTGGCGTTGTCGTCCGCGCCGGGCGAGCCGGGGACAGTATCATAATGGGCGCCGAGCAGAACGACCTCCGCCGAACGGCCCCGGCCCGGAAGAACCGCTTCCAAGTTCCGAAACGTCCGGCCGTCGTGGGTATAAGCCTGCGGGCGAACTTCATAGCCGATTTGTTTGAAGGCCGATTCGATATAGGTCGCCGCCGCTTCAAGACCGGTCGGATTTTGGAAGCTCCGCTCCCCGATCTCCCCGGCGAGGGCGAAAAGATCACCCTCCAGGCGGGTTCGGCTTCCCTCCTCCCCCTCCGTGAGCGGAGGAAGCGCCCCTTGAAAAGAGGACCCCGGCATGCGGATCATCATCAGCCATCCAATCGATAACCCACCTAAGAGAAGGAGGGCCCCCGTTAAAAGCAAGCGCTTCACCCTGCGGATGGAAGGAGCCGTCGGCCGTGTTGTCATGGGGTACGATGCCGGAGAATAAAGAGAGATCTTCTTGTGGAGACGCCTACGATTATTCTATCGAATTGGAACGCGCGCGACAAGGAGGTTGACTCGGCGTTGAGCGTTCGGTTAGAACAGAACAAAGGTGCCGCTGAAGATAGACGATGCCGATCGGGGTCTTACTTTTTCAATCGGGGATGGAGGAGCCATGAGGATGAAGGGACGTTTTCTGACGGGTGGTTTGTTCTTATTGATGATTCTCTGGATATCGATGACCGCCGCGCAAGGGGAGACGACGAAGCTGACGCACCTTACTTGGCACGGCCATGCCGCTTTTGAAGTGGTGACCCCGGGCGGCGCGGTGCTGTTGATCGATCCCTGGCTAAAAAATCCGGTCAATCCGAACGCCCAGGAAAACAAAGATCCGGTCGCCCGGTTTGAAAAGGTCGACTATATTCTGATCACCCACGGTCACTCCGATCACGTCGGCGATGCCGTCGCGCTGGCCAAGAAAACCGGAGCGCGGCTGATCACGAATGCCGAGCTGGGAGCCGCCATGGTGAAGCTCCTCGGTTTTCCAAAAGAGCAGGTCGGGTTCGATACCCTTCTCAACCCCGGTGGAGAGATCCGGATTGCCGACGGCGAAGTGACGGTGATGATGACGCCGGCGATCCACTCGAGCGGTCTGAACAATCCGAACGCGGGGCCGCAGGAGTCCGACATCGTCTATGGAGGGATCGCGGCCGGATTTGTCCTGATTATTAAGAACGGTCCGACGATTTATCACACCGGCGACACCGCCTATTTTAAGGAAATGGAGATGATCGGCGAGCAATATGAGCCCGATGTCGCCTTAATCAATATCGGCGGTCACTTCGGGATGGAGCCGCCGATGGCGGCCAAGGCGGCCGCGGCGGTCAGAGCGAAGCTGGCGATTCCGCACCATTTTGGAACGATGCCGATCTTAACCCAGAATCCGCAACCCTTCATCGATGCACTTGGGAAGAGGAAGATTCCCGCCCGGGTGATGAAGCCGGGAGAGACCCTCGCCTTCGAGGGAAACAAGCTCAAAAAATAGAGGAGCCGGCCTTATAAATCGCATGAACCACTAAGATAGAGCGCATCAACTACGCCGTCAACGCGACCGGCATGCCGGCCCTCGACCCCTTCGGCGTTAATCGAGCGTTTCACTGTAGGTTGAAATCGCATTGCAGAGGATTTCATCCATATAGAGATTGATCGTCCGGGCGGCACGGTAGTAGCTCTTGAGGTCTGCGTCGATGGAGCCGTTACAGCACTGCTCCGTTAAGAAGTCGAGCATGATGGTCCGCAGCAGCGAGACCTCACGCGCAAGCTCCCGGCCGCGGTAGCCTTGTTGGAAGCGGAGATAGACTTTGACGCGCCCTTCCAAGGTGTTGGTCGGGCTGGGGGTCTCGTCTGCTTGGAGCAGTTCGCAGATCTCTTCGATGATCGCCGGAACATGATCGCGCAGCTCCAGGCGGGAGAGCGCGGCGTCCGAATCGATCCGCGCGTCATTGCGCACCGCACGCATCCAACTCTCCGTGATCTTCTCGTTATTTTCCGCTATCCATGTGTTCAGCTTTTCATTCGCCATGGTTGATCTCCGGGATTCCGTTTACACAGGTTGTACACACTTCCCTCCAAACATTCCTCGAACTCTTTCCCATGTGTTTCCTTTACGAATTCAAGAAAGCCGTAGATATTTCTGACCCCTTCCTCGTCGAATCCCATCTTTTTGAGGAGATCGTCGTTCGCACGAAAAGAGAGGGGATAAGGAAGGATCTGGAAGCGATATTTCCCTGAGTCTTGAAATTTGACGATGACGTCATATAAATTCCGAAGCATCATGAAGGATGAAATAAGACATTCATAGCTGTTCTGGCTGGCGCGAATCAGAAGATAGAGATAATCTTCGTTGTAGTTTTTAATCAGCTGCTCGTAATCTTCCTGTGTAAACATGACGTCGACATTCCCGTGATCCGCTCACAAACCCGCCTACATCGTTGAGGACCGTTCCGTCTATTGAGCGGAAAGGGTCGGCCCCTTATTCATCGGTTTTTATGGGCGAGTTGGAAACCTATTCGGAAGCGGATAAAAAAGTCGGCCTTTTATACCGGCCGACCGATCCTGCTGATTAAGAGAAGAAGACCTCTCATACATGATGTTGGGATTGGTACATCAATAGAATTATAACTAAAATGGTTATTCGCAAGCAAGGAGGAAAATGAATTCCGCTTCATCCCGGGCGTCCTTTTCGCAATGGCGCATTTTATCTCTCCTTGAGGGACGCCGGCCGACGTTTGCAGATCGCGACGAGATCGGCTAGAATGCGTTCCGATTGATTAAATGAATGGGATCGAACCGACGATCGGAAGACTTATATCTAAATCGGTTCTCAGGCGAAAGAGGAGGAAGAGAATGAAGGCGATTATTCTATCTGCATTTCTAATTTTATCGGTCATGATCTTCTCCCCGGCGATGGCGACAGAGCTGTCGGGGACGGTCTACAGCAAAGGGGCGCCGGTGGCCAATTTGACCATTGCGGTCAAAGGGAGCGATACAAAAACGAAGACCGGCCCCAAGGGAGAGTACAAGCTCGATCTCGCTCCGGGAGATTACACCCTGATCATCCGGGGGAAAGAATTCCCCATAAAGGTGGCGTCGGCTCCGACGCGCCACGATATCCAACTCTGAGAAAAGGACTCTCTCAATGGCAGAACACGAGGGCAAGCGAACCGATATTTGGGCGAAGATGGAATCGTTTGCGAAGATCCTGGCCGGGTTCAGCGCCGCCGCCAGCGCCATCCTCATTCCGATTTTCCTGAGCTCCTATACGGAACAAAATCGCCGGGCGGAGATGTTCGTTAAGACCATGACCGAGCGGGAAAAGTCGGATACCGATATTCGACAGTCGATGTTCCAAAGCCTTCTCACCGGCTACCTCGGTGCGATCAAAGAAGATTTTATCAAGGCCGATGAAGAGTCGTTCAGAAGAAGGATTGTCTTCCTAGAGCTCCTGACCATCAACTTTCAGGAGTTCTTTAATGCGAAACCGCTCTTTGAAGATGTCTATACGGGGCTCGAGCGAAAACGGACCGCGTCGCACGGCGACGTAGAGAGAAAGAAATGGGATGATTTAGAACAGCAGATCATCCGGGTGTCGACGAATTTGGTCTCCCGACAGGCCAAGATGCTGAACAACATCGGAACCGGCGCCGTCTTCAACATCGACAAAGGGGAGTCGATCTGCGTGCGGCTGTATGATCGGGACGATTTTGCCAAGCTCCGGAAGCGAGATGGGAGAACTCCTTTCCAGAATTTTCTGCCGGGCCGTTGCATCGATGAGCAGAATCAATCCGGAAAGGGGGGGAGCAAAGAGGGGAGAGACGGGAAAGACGCCCAAGGAACCGGTGCAAACAACGACCTCGCCACGCCGGAGCCGAGGGGGAACAACCGGCGCCAGTCTCTCGAAATCCTTCCCGTGGCGGTTGACAAAGCCTATGCCACGGTTCAGGTCAGTATCTATGACGATGTCTTCGACGGAGAGGTTCTCCAAGGGAGT
The DNA here is from genome assembly GCA_016200325.1 of Candidatus Manganitrophaceae bacterium. NCBI lineage: Bacteria > Pseudomonadati > Nitrospirota > Nitrospiria > Candidatus Troglogloeales > Candidatus Manganitrophaceae > Candidatus Manganitrophaceae bacterium. The sequence goes on along the minus strand of JACQEZ010000011.1, from coordinate 214,713 downwards.
CTGCTGAAGGGGAGCCTCCAATTTGATGTTTCTTATTTTGATCTCCCTTATATGGACAACACCAAGATGAGTGACGGCAGCCGATTCTCGCTGATCTTAAGGGGCATCGACGGCGATTCGGTCGAAATCGAAGCGATCCGGTTTAAAAATGATTTTATGAGCCTTCGAGATCGCCCCCTCTTTGAGGAGATGCTCCAGAAGCTGGAAAAAGGGGGAGGCTAATCTCTCCGGTCTCATCGACTTGCCCCCTCTTTAAAGATAAGCGATTTCCCCTCCCGGCGGGGAACCGCCCTCCCCTTCCCCGCCGGCCGGCACCAAACCGGTGCATTAACTTTGAATCGGGTGGAGGTCCATGACCCGGTTTTGCTCGTCGACCTCAAAGCTGATCTGGGCTCCCTCTTTTAAGATAACCACCTTCGGAACAACCGGGTCTTTCAGCTCAAAGCTCTGCGTCGCGCCATCTTCGGTCCGAACGGTCAGCACTTTGTCTGATCCGCGGTAGGTCTCCACCATCGCAGTGAGCGACCGATGATGATGCGATCCGTGGATATCGATGATCTGGTTTCCTTCATCCATCTGCAAGACGACCGTGTCCCCCCGATCGATCGAGGGAAGCCCGCTCTTTTCCGCCTCTCTCACGGTGAAATACCGCGTCGTTCCTTCGTCGGTTCTTACCGAGACCAATGTCCCATCTACCTTTTTCACCGTGGCGGAGACCTCGCGGTGTCCCGGAGCGTCCAGCATGGCCGCGGTCGATGGGCCGGCATAAAACACCGGGGCGGTGATCGCTAAAACCAGAATCGTTCCAAATATTTCCTTTTTCATTTTCGTCTCTCCTCGTTTTTTGATGGCCGGCGGTCTCTCGGACCGTCCTTTGAGCCGTCGCATTTCCTTGGACCGTTGCGCTCTTGTCTCTTCATGGTAAGGGATAGAGCAAACGCTGTTCCAAATGCATTCGAGGCCGACTTCATTTCATGAAGTGACTGAAATCATAAGTGCTTTGCGCCGATTTGAAGGGGTCTTCTTAATTTTGAAATGGGAGGTGCCGAAGAAAAGGTGCCGGATGCTCGGCACTGCCGAAAGATCGGCACGGGGCCACGGTCTAGACGGCCTTTCACCCTCCGCGCGATAAAAACGCTCGGGCGATGTTTTCGCGTTCCCCGGGGTTATCGGCGTGAGATGCCGAGCTTTCTCATTCTCGATTGGAGGGTGGTCCGCTTCATCCCGAGACGGGCCGCGGCGCCTGAGACGCCGCCGACGACCCAGTTTGCTTCATCGAGAATGCGCATGATATGTTCCCGCTCGGCCGCTTCCAGCGTGGTTGTCCGTTTGGGAAGGATCTCCGAGGAGCGGGCCGTCTCGGCGAGCGGGACGGAGAGAATCGCTCCTTCGGACAAAATGACGGAGCGCTCAATCACGTTTTCAAGCTCGCGGATATTGCCGGGCCAGGGATAGTTCATCAGCAGGGTCATCGTCTCGGAAGGGATCGTTTCGGTCTGCTTGTTCATCCGCTGGGCATACTTCCGGGCAAAATATTTTACGAGCAAAGGAATGTCTTCACGCCGTTCCCGCAGCGGCGGGAGGAGAATGGGAAAGACATTCAGGCGGTAGTAGAGGTCATTGCGGAACGCTTTCTCCGCCATCATCTGGCCCAGGTCTCGATTCGTCGCGGCGACCAGGCGGACATTGACCTTGATCGTCTTGGTTCCCCCCAGCCGCTCGAACTCTTGCTCCTGAAGGACCTGCAATAATTTCGACTGCAGCTCCAGCGAAATGTCGCCGACCTCGTCCAAGAAAAGGGTCCCCTGATGGGCCAACTCGAACCGGCCGATCTTCTGTGCAATCGCTCCGGTGAAGGCGCCCCGCTCATGGCCGAAGAGCTCGCTTTCCAGCAATCCGGTCGGAATCGCGGCACAGTTCATCTTCACGAAGGTCCGCTCGCGTCGCCCGCTTAAGTTGTGGATGGCCCGTGCGATCAGCTCCTTGCCGGTGCCGGTTTCGCCCAGGATCAACACGGTCGAGTCGGTCGGCGCGACCGTCTCCACCTGTTTGAGCACTTTTTTTAACGCGGCGCTCTGACCGATGATCTCCTTGAAGTCATATCCCGTCCGAATCTCCTCTTCCAGGTACAATTTCTCTTTTGCCAATTTGTCCTTCAGCTTGGTGATCTGCTGGTAAGCGAGGGCGTTCTCCACCGCGATCGCGATCTGGCTGGCCACCCGGCTGAGCAGTTCGAGGTCGTCTTCCGAGAAGGCGGCCTCCTGCTCACTGAGCACCTCCAACGTCCCCAGCACCCGGTCGTGCGAGATTAAGGGGACGCTGCAGATACGCTTTAACCCCTCGGCGATCAAGCGTTTCGCGTTCTCATCGGGAAGATCGGTCAGATTGCGGAGGACGGTCCGGCGCGACGTAAAAGCCAGCATCGGCACCTCCACTTCCGCGATCGGGAAGCCCGATTCGACGAAGTCGCGATATTGCTCAATGAATTCCTGATGTCCCGGGGAGTCGAGCGCATAAGAGCGAAGCCGGCACTGATCGGGGTCATAGAGGGTCATGCCGGCGAAATCGTGCGGGACCACCCGGCGCAGGAAGGCGGAGATTGCCTTCAGGAGCTGCCGCAGATCGAGATGGGCGATGATCGCATTCGTCACCTCCAGCAGCAGCCGTTGACGGTCGAGCTCTCGCGTTAACTGTTGTTGATACCTCCGGGCGCTCTGATAATTGAGGACGTTTTCGACGGCGACGGCGACGAGCTTGCCGATCTGCTGAAGAAATTCCAAGTCGGCGTCGCCATAGGCCCCCTTCTTCAGACTGAGAAATCCGAGCGCGCCGAGCCGCTGCGCCGCGGTGGTTAAGGGGACAAAGCAGAATGCTCTGATTCCATCGTCCCGCATCGGTTGAATCTCCTTCCGCCAACGCGGCTCCTCGGAGAGATCGGGGACGAGCAGAATTTCCTGCGTATTCCAGACGTGAACGGTCGGGAAATCGGCCGGCTCGTCGTGATCTCCAACGATCTCCGCCGGAATGTTCGCCTGAACGGTATGCAGCCGCATCACGCCCCGTTCGGGGTCATGCAAGGAGAGGCCGATGACGTTCACATCGACGACGGCAGGCAAGCGCTGCGCCAGATCTCGAATCAGCTCGCGCAGATCCTGATGGACCGAAATAATCTCAGCGACTTCCAAAAGCGTCCGATATCGCTGTGCCGGGTTATCAAATGTCCGGGAAGAATCGTTATTCGTCAATGATCAGAGGTCCTCCTTCCGTCGGTGGGCCGATGAGCAGGGAGCGGGGGAAGGGGTGCGGTCGCGCAGCGGGGTGGCAGCCTGTTTCAAAAGATTATTGCATTTTTAATTCATATAGACAATCGGCCTCTTTTACGATGCCGATGGAGTGAGCCGCGCCTTTACAAAACTTTAACCGCGAGTTGATCCGGATGTAATCTCACCGGTCTACCCTCATTCCTGGTCCATCGGGATGTAGACCGTTGGCGGGATGTAGACCGCTGGGGCCGTGCCGGTGGGGCGGCCGGATTGCTCGCTTGCCATAGGATCGAGGGTCCTAAAAAGAGGGGATCTGACGCCAGCCCCGCCGACGCGACGGTCCGTCCGGGCACCGACCGAAATTATGCCTGGGCGACGGTGAAGGTCCTCGCAAACGGTAAGGTCAAAATCAAAGCGTATGGTTTCGACGATCACTACGGTCCGACGAGTTTAATCGGATCGATCATCCTCAAACAGTCATCGAGGAGAGGACTTAAACCAAACCCTCTCCTCTCGCCTTAGTGTGAAATATTAATGAAAAGAGGAGACATTCATGTCTAAAAAGATCTTTCTGGCGGCGTTTGTTTCAATGGCGATGGCCCCTGCGGCGCTCTCCGCCGCAACCGGTCCGAGCAGCGCGCAATCTCCCTACCTCAACCCGTCCGCGCCGGGGGTGGAGTTCACCTCCATTCTGACCGTGGGCGATGAGGCCAAAAAGATACCGGGAGAGGAGGGCTATCGGATGGCCGGCATTCCCGATGGGCTCGGCGCCTACGATAATGGGGACGGCACCTTCACCCTATTGATGAACCACGAGCTGAACATCAACTCGGCGGGAGTCCCTTCCGGCATTGTCCGGGCTCATGGCGGGGCCGGCGCCTTCGTCTCCAAGTGGAAGATCCGCAAAAGCGATCTCAAGGTTCTCAATGGGGAGGACCTGATCAAGCGGGTGTTTCTCTGGGACACCACGAATCAAACGTATGTCGCCTCCTCGGATGCCGTCTTTATCCGGTTTTGCTCGGCCGACCTTCCGTCCCCGACCGCCTTCTTCAACAAGAAAAGCGGCAAGGGCTTTAATGAAGGGAGAATTTTTCTAAATGGGGAAGAAGAGAAGACCGACCTTCGCCCCTCCCAGCGCGCCTTTGCTCATATTGCCGAGGGCCGTCAGCAGGGAACCACCTATGAGCTTCCTTTGATGGGGAAGGGGAACTGGGAGAACCTTCTGGCCAGCCCCTCTTCGCAGGACAAGACGATCGTCATCGGGCAAGACGACGGCGGGTTCAACAAGGTCTTCATCTACATCGGAGAGAAGCAGAAAAAAGGGAATCCGATCGAGCTGGCCGGCCTCTCTCACGGCAAGCGCTATGTCCTCGCGATCGATGGTTTTACGACCGAGCCGGGGTTCGATCCCGCCGCCGCTCAATTTAAAGGGAGTTTCAGCCTGATTGAAGATGCCGACGGCTCCCATGGAACCACCCTTCTCCGCCCCGAAGATGGCGCCTGGGATACGGTCGATCCCAATCGGTACTATTTTGTCACCACCGCGAGCATCACCGGCAACAGCCGTCTCTGGCGGCTGACATTCAGCGATATCGCGCATCCGGAATTGGGCGGCGCCATCGAGGTTTTGGTCGACGGCAATGCCGTTGCATCGCCGCAGATCAAAATGATGGACAACATCGCCCTCGACAAAGGAGGCGATGTCTATCTGCTCGAGGATGTCGGCAATAATCCGCGGTTGGGTCAGCTCTGGAGCTACGGGGCCTCGACCCGCAATGTCACGAACCTCGGCCAGCATGATCCGAGCCGCTTCGACCCGGCGGTCTCGAATAACCTTTCCTTTTTAACCCAAGACGAAGAAAGCTCCGGGATCATCGAAGTGACCCGTTTATTCCAAGGGGTCCGGGGCTATGACACCCAACGCAACCGGTACTTTCTGCTCGACGTGCAGGCGCATTATCCGATTAACGGCGCCAATCCACATGGATTCACGAATCCGGATGAACTGGTGGAAGGGGGACAGCTGTTGCTCATGAAGATACCGAAGGAGGCGACGGTCGAGGAAGAGATCGAAAGCGAGTAGCCGCGCCGGGGCGGATCAGAATTAAAAATACGATTTGATGACAATGTGGCCTGCCGGTTGGGCCGGATCGGCTTTTAAACAGAACCCTTGCGTGATAGGAGAGCATCATGAGTAAAAAGAAGTGGGCTGCTTATCTGTTCATTTCATCCCTGTTTGCAGCTGCCGCCGCCGAGGCGAGCACCGACCTGATCGCCGTCGGGAGTGTGAGCGGAAGCTATGAAGATTTTGCGCTTCAAACCGCCCCGCCGCTGGAAAATGGAATCCCGGGGAACCGCCTCGGCGGGCTCGGTTCTGGCCTCGCCTATGCCGGTGGGAACACCTTCCTCGCCGTTCCCGATCGGGGGCCGAATGCGAAACCATACGACCCCAGCGTCGACGACACCGTCTCTTACATCAACCGTTTCCAGAACTTTCACCTGACACTGGCGCCGAGTGATCCCGGCGCGCCCCTTCCGTTCACCCTCACCCCGATGCTCACCGGGACGACGCTCCTCTCAAGCTTCACCCCGCTGACCTACGCTTCCAGCGGCGTCCCTCCGCTGAATAGCGTCAATCACACCTACTACTTCACCGGTCGGTCGGACAATTTTAATCCAACCCAGCCGTCGACCCATCCGCTGAATGCCCGGTTCGACTCCGAGGGGATTCGGGTCTCGAACGATGGTTTGAGCGTCTTCATCTCCGATGAATATGGTCCCTATGTTTACCAGTTCAACCGCCTCACCGGAAAACGTGTCCGGGTCTTCAATCTTCCCGCCAAATTCGCCGTCAAGAATCTAAGTCCAAACGGGGATACCGAGATCAACGGCAATACCTCCGGACGGGTCGCCAACAAAGGGATGGAAGGGTTGGCGATCACTCCGGATGGGAAAACGTTAGTCGGCATCCTGCAAAGCCCGTTGATTCAAGACGGCGGGACCAACGGCGCCGTCACCCGAATCGTCACGATCGATCTTCGGACCGGCGCCACCCATGAATATGGGTATCAATTCGACAACATTGGCTCCGCTTCAAAGGCGAAATATGGCACCGCCAGCGAGATCCTCGCCATCAATAACCATGAGTTTTTAGTCGATGAGCGCGATGGCAAAGGGCTGGTGGATAATTCCATCGCCGTCGTCAAGAAACTCTATAAGATCAACCTCGTCGGCGCCCCAGAGATCAGCAATCTCACCGGAGCGAGCAATCTTCTCGGGACCGCCGCTCCCAAGACCCTTTTCTTAGACATCGTGGCCGTGCTGAACAGCAAAGGGATCGCGAGCACCGACATTCCGGCGAAGCTGGAAGGAATCGCTTTCGGACAGGATGTGACGATCAACGGCGCCACCCTGCACACCCTCTACGTCTCCAACGACAACGACTACGTCGCCACTGTGATCGACACCACCCATCCGCTCGGGATGGACAACCCGAACAAGTTCTTCGTTTTTGCCTTCGAAGACGCCGACCTGCCGGGCTTGGTTCCCCAGGATTTTGATGACCTCTATCTTCGATTCACGAATTAACGTCTGTTGAAAAGATGCTGATAGAGTGAGATAAAAAGAGGCCTTGCGGCTCACCCGCAAGGCCTCTTTTTATGCGCGCCGGAGGTGGGATATAGAAGCAGAAGACAGCGCGGTAAAAGTACCCTCTAGTGTTACCCCTTGTGAATGCCGACAACACGATTTTGATCATCGACTTCCACGGTGACGCGAGATCCCTCCCGGATGGAGTTCATCTTCTGAATGGCGGGGCCCTTCACTGTGAAGGTTTCCGTTTCTCCGTTGTGGGTCACCACGGTCAGTCGCTCATCCGACGGGCTAAACGTCTGGACCTTTCCATGGATCGTCCGGTATCCCTGATTGGCGGAGATCACGGTTGCCGGAAAGACATTGATGCTCCGGTTTGCCCAAGTCCTTTCCACGACGACCTTTTCTCCCTGGGTGTACGAGCTGAAGTCGTCTCGCCTGCTTTTGCTGATCGGATAACTCATCACGGCACCGGAATCGGTCCTCACGGCGATTGCATGATCGTCGATCCTCTCAATCGTTCCATTGATTCTTTCGGGCGGCGCGCCGGGCCCATCTGCCGCAAAACCATATCCGGCATAGCCGACCTGTGATATTGTCGCCAAAATCAAAAATCCCTTCAGCAGCTGTTTTTTCATTTTTACTCCTCCTTCGTCATTGGTCCTGTCTGATTTGTGATGCTGCGGTCTTGCGATAAAACAGGATAGAGATCCGATTGGACTCCTAGGCTCTCAACTGATCGTTTGTAATATTATTTTTCTGTAATATTATTTTCACATAGTCGAAGCACGCGAATCTATACTACCTCGGGCTCATCCGTTTAATCCTTTTCGGCTAATGCTTTCGGAATAAGGATGATTCCCTTTGCGGGAGTGGAATCGCAGAGGAGGCTTGCTGTATGGACTGTTGCGGAGTTCGGATCGGGAGGGTTTCGCGCGTTTTTAGTTTTTAAAAGCAGGCTGCTGCGTTCCGTCGGGATTGGAAGGAAGTGAATCGTTCACTTCATTCCAATGGCGTTCTAGGCGGAGAGCATCTTGAAAGCATGCATCCAATCGTTGCGTAAAAAAACCGGAGACGCACCAAAGGATGCAGAGCGGCTCAATCACGCGGGCCACCTCGGCGCCTTAGGATCTTTTCGGTTGGCTCGAACGGTCCAGCAATCTCACGCCGAGAAAAACCAAGAAATTAACCACCCAGGCCATCCAGGCGATCCAAAGCGAGAAAACAAAAGCGCCGCCGAAATCGACCGAGTACCAGACGGTCGCAACGTTGGCGAGCGTGACGGTGACCGCCGCGCTGAGACCGGCGCCGAAGACGCTTCCTTGGTAGTTGAATTTTTCCAGTGCGGTCAGGAAGCCATAGGTGGCGAGCCCGATGACCAGGCTGTAAATCAGGTGGGAAACAATCAAGAGGGTCCACGCCCCGCTCTCGCCGAGATCGCCGACGAGCCCGTTCCAGCCGGGAAGGAGACGAAAGACGATCGCTCCGACCGGCAGGGTGACGACGGCGCTGGTCACAAACCCGCGAAAGACGAAGTTCCCGGTCATAAGTGACAGAGCCGTTCAGATTCTCGGGAGCGCGCTGATCTTCTGCCGGCGGGACCGGATCGGATCGGCTGGAACTCTTCCACGATCGTTACGCCGTTGATCTTCCATCCCTCTCCTTCGAGGACCATCAGATATCGTGCGATGACCGTCACATGGTCTTTCCCGGTCACATGGACCGTCGCGACCGCCGCCTGTGTATCGTCCGAGAAGAGGGTCTCTCCGAAGGAGACGAGGTGGGAATTCGCGATCTGCGGGTAACCGGACCGGACCATCGTCTCAAAGCGTTCTTTCGAGAGCCGTTGGCGGATCGACTTCGAGGCAAGGGTGTAGGCGGTCGGGTAGTCCTCCTTGTTGAAGGCGGCCATCTGCTGTTGGATGACCGATTGGATCAGGTCGGTTGAATGAATGGGGTCAAAGGCCGCCATCGCAGTGCCTTCGAATAAAGCGAATAAAGAGAGGACGATGAGAGAGCAGGCGATCTTCATAGCAGGATGAGCTTATAGAATTGCGTCAGCAAAGTAAAGGACCGGCCGCTTGGATCCCGGTTGAGGGATCGATCTGAGGAGGGATGGCCCAAAAAAACAACCATCGTTGATCGCCGCGAGACTCAACATGACACCTATTAGGCGGCTATGCCTCTCACGGGCCGGGGGAGGGAACATGATCGCCTATGCGACGACCCAGAGCTGACCGACCAGAGTGCGCTTTATTTGTTTGCCCGATCGCGCGCCGCTTGCAGCTCGTTCCGATACGACGCGTCATTTGAATTCAGTCGGATCGCCTCGGAGAGATGCTTGACCGCTTCGTCGAATTCTCCTCGTTTTCTCAATATCGCGCCGAGACCGTAATGGGCGAGGTGCTGACCGGGATTGATCCGGATGACCTCGCGCAGATGGGGCAACGCCTCGTCGTCTCTCCGTTGCTGGGTGAAGAGGCGCGCCAAAAAGAGGTGGGCATACTCGTCATTGGGATTGAGTCTAAGGGCGGCATCAAAGTGACGAATCGCCGCCGCCACCTCTCCTTTTTTGACGAGGAGGGCCGCCAGCTCGGTATGGGCGAGGTTCGCGTTGGGCGCGTTTGGCGCGTTGGGCGCGTTGGGATTGAGTTGAAGTTCCTCTTGCAGCTGCAGGATCGCTTCGTCGGGCTTGCCCTGTTGCACCAACAGCTCCGCGAGTTTCAGACGGGGCCCCGATTTTTGAGGGTAGTGGCTGATCATCTGACGAAGAGCGTTGATGGCGTCATCATATTTCCCTTGCCGCGACAAGACCGTCACCAGAAAATAGTATGTATCGGGATGCGGTCCCTGAAGTTCTAAGGCCTGCCGCAATGCGTTCTGCGCCTCTTCCAGTTTTCCGGCCCAATTCAGCGTCCGTCCCAGGATGCGAAGCGCCTCCGCCGCGTCATTCACGCTAAAGCCGGCGAGCACCTGGCGGGTGACCTGCTCGACCTTCTCGCTGTTCCAAGCGGCGTCCGGCTTCACAACTTTTTCTCTGACCAGCGCGTCGAACAACGCGAGCCCCAACATCCGGTAGCCTTTGATGTTGGTGTGGACATGGTCAACGAAATATTCTTTTCCCAAGATTGGAGGGAGGTTCTTCTGCTCGCGCACATAGGCTTCTTTGAGCAGACGCGGGAAATCGACCAACGGCGCGCCTGCGTCGGAGGCGACCTCCTCCACGATGCGCTGCATGGGACTTAAGATTCGCAAGGGGGCGATGTCCTCATCGACGGCGCGCCAGAAGACCTTCTCCGCTTCGTCATACTGACCTGTCTCATAGAGAACCTGTCCGATTCGGTAATGCAGCTCGGCATAACGATCGTCGATCGCAAGCGCTTGGCGGTAGAGCGGCAATGCGTCGCTGACGTGGCCTTGCCCCTGCAGCTCGCTCGCGCGCCGGTAGAGATCTTCCCACATGTGAAGCGCATCGTCGCCGAGTCCCGCCTTGTGCTCGCTCTTGAACGGGGACATGTCTTTGAGGTTCACCGCCGGCTGGACGAAGACGATCTGGGCCCCCGCACCCCGCGCGATCTGTGCCATCCGCTCCATTCCATAGCGGTAGTGTTTTAGGACCTGCCGCTTGAGCGGGTCATCGCGGTGATAGCTCGTCGGGCCGACCGTATGGGTGAGGATCTCATCGACCTCGCCGCTCAGTTGGTAGCGCTCTTTTGCATTTTTGAGCGGGTCGGGCCGAACGACGCCGATTGCCTCTTTCATCGCCGCCCAGGTCCGGGTCCGGCTGAGGAGGGCGCTTCCCCGCAGCGCCCAGTCGGGCAGCGCCATCAGGCGTCCATAGGAGCGCCGCTCGAGGAATTCATTCTGCCCGCAGTAGACGATAAAAAGGTCGGGCTGATATCGGCTCAGCTCCTCCATCAGGTTGGCGATCCGGTAGCTGGCATAGCTGACGCCGCCGGCATTGATCACCTCCCAATTTCGGGATGGATCAGCGGCCTTCAAAAAGGCCCGCAGCCAGCCGCAAAACGACACCGGATCGTAGTAGGGATGACCGACCGTCGTCGATTCCCCCATGCAGAAAATCCGATAGCTCTTCTCTCCTTTTACCTTGGGAAACGCTTGATAGTTAAAAAAGGCAATTTTGCTTGGAGCGGTCTGGAGGAGGATCGATCCGTCCGGCTGCCCGGCTTCGATAAAGAGGGGGATGTTTTGGGCGAATCCGACAAAGGGATCTTCGGTGACGAGGACGGGACGGACGCCGGTCAGCGCCAGGGTCAGCTCCAGGGTCCCAAAGAAGAGGGTCACGATGAGGATCGTGAATAAAATGCTTTTCCAAAACGGGCGGGGTCGCGGAGAGACGGCGTCGTTTTTTTCCGGTTCCTGACTCATTCTGCGGTGATTTTAACATGTAAAGGGGTTTCGATCCAGGGTTTCCATCAGGCGGGGGCATTCTGAAGCACACCGATCTCTTGACAAGGAAGAGGGGAGGTGTAAAGATCGAGGGGCAATTCGCTTAACAGAAAAGAACAGCATGGCATTCACCATTTTAGGAATATCGGCCTATTACCATGACAGCGCTGCGGCATTGCTGCGCGACGGCGAAATCGTGGCGGCCGCGCAGGAAGAACGCTTTACCCGGCGGAAACACGATGCCCGGTTTCCCGACCGGGCGATTTCGTATTGCCTCAAAGAGGCGGGACTTCGCCTCGCCGATCTCGATGCGATCGTCTTCTACGATAAGCCGCTGGTCAAATTCGAGCGGCTGATTGAGACCTACCTCGCCTCCGCCCCCCGCGGATACCGCTCCTTTGCCGCCGCCATGCCGGTCTGGCTTAAGGAAAAACTTTTCTTAAAAGGCCAACTTAAAAAAGCGCTGGCGCGTCTCGGACAATGCCGGGTGTCGGCGCTCCCTTCGCTCTATTTTACCGAGCACCATCAGGCCCACGCCGCTTCCGCATTTTATCCAAGCCCTTTTCCCCGCGCGGCGATCCTCTGCATGGACGGCGTCGGAGAGTGGGCGACCACGTCGGTCTGGCTCGGGGAGGGGAACACGCTGACCCCGCAGTGGCAGATCGACTTTCCCCACTCGCTCGGCCTCCTCTACTCGGCATTCACCTATTACGCCGGATTCAAAGTCAACTCCGGGGAGTATAAATTAATGGGGTTGGCCCCCTACGGCGAACCGGAATATGTCGATCTGATCTTAAAGCACTTGTTGGATCTCAAAGAGGACGGAACCTTCCGTCTGAACCTCGACTACTTCGACTACCCCACCGGCCTGAGGATGACGAATGCCAAATTCAATGCGCTCTTCGGCGGACCGCCGCGCGCGCCGGAGGAGAATCTCACCCAACGGGAGATGAACCTTGCCCGCTCCATCCAGGTCGTCACCGAAGAGGTTGTTTTACGGCTGGCCAGAACGATTCATCGGGAACTCGGGGTCGATCAGCTTTGTCTCGCCGGCGGGGTCGCGCTCAACTGCGTCGCCAATGGACGGCTCGTTCGGGAAGGACCGTACCGGGATCTTTGGATTCAGCCGGCGGCGGGAGATGCCGGCGGCGCGCTCGGCGCCGCGTGGGCCCTCTGGCATCAATATCATGACCGGCCGCGGAGGGTGACCGGCGCCGACCGGATGGCCGGCGCGTTTCTCGGGCCTCGGTTTAGCGCGTCCGAGATCGAGGCCTATCTCGATTCGGTCGGCGCCGTCTATGAATCTTTGGACGACGCGTCGTTGATGAATTCCGTCGCGGAGATTCTGGCGAATGAACAGGTCGTCGGGTGGTTTCAGGGACGGATGGAATTCGGCCCCCGCGCCCTCGGCGCCCGCTCGATCCTCGGCGATCCCCGGAGCGAGAAGATGCAATCGGTGATGAACCTGAAGATCAAATACCGGGAGTCGTTCCGTCCGTTTGCACCGTCGGTTCTCAGCGAATCGGCCTCCGCCTGGTTCGACCTCGACCGGCCGAGTCCGTACATGCTCCTAACCGCATCGGTCCGTGAGGCGCGCCGCACTCCGATGCCGCCCGATAACCCAGAAAAGGGAGCGGCGACCGCTCCGCGACAACGCTTTGGGATCGACCGGCTCCAGGTCAAACGCTCGTCGATCCCCGCCGTGACGCATATCGATTATTCGGCCCGAATTCAGACGGTGCATCCGGAGACGAATCCCCGGTATTACAAACTCATTGAAGCGTTTGAACGGCGAACCGGCTGTCCGGTCCTGGTTAACAGCTCCTTCAATGTCCGCGGGGAGCCGATCGTCTGCACGCCGGAAGAGGCGTACCGCTGCTTCATGCGGACCGAAATCGATTATCTGGTCTTGGAGAATTTTTTGCTGGCCAAAACAAAACAGCCTGCATGGAAAAAAGAAGATGACTGGAAAGAGACGTTCGACCTGGATTGATCCGGTCTTCAAGCGGCCCGCCCCGCCGACGGCGAAAGAGCTGCGTTCCTTCGGCCTCACCTTGGGGCTTTTTATCGCGGGCTGTTTTGGCCTTCTGTTTCCCTGGCTCTGGAGCCTGACGCCTGCGCGTTGGCCTTGGACGCTCGGAGCGCTCTTTATTTTCTGGGGCCTGGTTGCGCCGACGACCTTGGCGCCTGTCTTTTATGGTTGGACGATCGTCGGCGGTCTTCTCGGATGGATTAATACCCGGATTATTTTAGCCGTTCTTTTTTACCTCGTCTTCTTTCCGGTCGGATTTTTCATGCGGCGGTCGGGATGGGACCCGCTTCGGCGCACCTGGAAGCGTGATATAATCAGCTACCGGATCCAAAGCAAAGCGGCGGACCGGAAACAGATGAAGAGACCCTTCTAATGATTGAGTTTTTGAAAGACCTCTTGGCTTTTATGAAAGAGCGCAAGAAGTTTTGGCTGGCGCCGATTATCTTGATCTTGGTGCTGCTCGGAACGCTGATCGTCCTGACGCAAAGCGCGGCCGTCGGGCCGTTTATCTATACCCTTTTCTGAACGGCGTAGCCCGATCATGGCTTCAGCCCGGCGAGCCTCCCCGCGATTCAGGAGCGGCCCCCTCCGCAATTCTTCTTTTTGTCTCCTTGCAAAACAGCACCACCAGGCCGGCCAGCGCGCCGTTCACCCCAATCATAAAAAGGGCAACCAGATGTTTGATGTAATCAGGCTCATTCGGATCGTAGAGATAAAAGAGCTTCGAGAGGAGGAGCCCCGGCATGTGAACGATAAAGAAGATGACCGACCCGTAGAGCGCCGTCGGGCCGTCCAGATAAAAATTTGTGAAATGCCAGATCACGCCGATCACGATATAGATAAGCCCGGCGCCCCACGCGGCCGGAGCGGCCGAGCGAACTTGTCTTTTCATTTTAAGATCCGAGGAATCGAACACGCAATTTACTGCTTTAGCCCTTTCAAGTCAATCATCTCGATGAGGCTTCCCGGATTAAAGCGCTTTTAATTTTGGATCGTCCTCATTCGATGTTATAATTTTTTTGTGCAATGACGGAAGAGAATCAGAAAGAAAATTCGACCTATACTGAAGGCGCTTCGCTAAACCCGTCGCCCCGGCTCCGCCCATTCTGGAAAATAATCTTATTTACAACGATCATCGTCACCCTCTTTTTCGGCGCCCTGGAGCTGATCTTGGCGCTGGCCGGCGTCCGTCCCGTCCTCGTCACCGACGATCCCTTCGTCGGATTCGCACAGAATATTCCTCTCTTCGTCGAAGATCGTCAGCCGGATGGATCGGTTCTCCTCAAGGTCGCTCAAAACAAATGGCATTTTTTTAATGAGGATCAACTCTTCCCCAAGGAGAAGGGGCGCAACAGCTATCGGATCTTCTGCTTGGGGGGATCGACGACGTACGGTCACCCTTACAAAGATCGGTTCTCGTTTTGCGGGTGGCTGCGGGCCTATCTGAAAGCGGCCGATCCGTCGCGCCAATGGGAGGTGATCAACGCCGGAGGGATCAGCTACGCCAGCTACCGGGTGACCCACCTGATGAATGAGCTGAAGCAATACCAACCCGACCTTTTTATCGTCTACTCCGGGCAAAACGAATTCCTCGAACAGCGCTCCTATGGGACGCTTGCCGAGCTCCCCGGCGCGGCGCTTCGGGCCGGCGCCCTCCTCAGCCGGACCCGGACCTGGGCGGCGATGAAAAAGGCAATCGAGGTTGTCCGACCCGACCCGCTCAAAAATGCCAAGGAGCGCTATCAGCTGAGCGGCGAGGTCGATGATATCCTCGATCACACCCTCGGCCCGACGACTTATCACCGCGACGATCCGCTCAAGCGGCAGATCATCAACCACTATCGCCTCAATCTAAAACGAATGGTCCAGATCGCCCGCGGCAGCGGCGCGGAGATCCTCTTCGTCCAACCGGCGGTGAACCTCAAAGACATGTCCCCGTTCAAAAGCGAGCACAAAGCGGGACTCGGCGATGATCCACTCCGCAGGTGGGAAGATCTCTACCGGCGCGCGGGCGAGTTGCAGAACCAGGGCCGCTTCAGCGAGGCACTGCCGCTCTATCAACAAGCGCTTGCGATCGACGACCGCTATGCCGAGCTCCACTACCGAGTCGGACAGGTTCTTTATGAGACGGGCAGATATGACGAGGCGGAGAAGGCGTTCTGGCGGGCCGTCGATGAGGACATCACCCCCTTGCGGATCTTGAGTGCCATGCAGCGAATCGTGGAAGAGGTGACCTCGGACGAAGGGGTTCCGCGGGTCGATTTCCCCCGCCTGCTCAAGGAAGCCTATGCGCGTGAGCAGAAGAACCTCCCTCCGATTTTGGGAAAAGAATATTTCGTCGACCATATTCACACCAACATCAACGGATATCGGATGTTGGGTTTGGCGCTGCTTGATCAGATGATCCAACGGGGAATCGTTCGGCCGGATCGGTCGTGGGGCGAGGCGGCGATCGTGAACGTGGACAGAGAGGTGATGTCGGGCTTTGATCGGAAGGCGGAGGGGGTCGCGTTGAAGACGCTGGGAAAGACGCTCGATTGGGCCGGAAAGTTTCATGAGGCCCATCAGGTCTTCCTGCGTGCTCTGGAGGCGCTCGGCCCCGACGCGGAGATCTATAAACGGTTGACCACCTCTTCAATGGGGCGGGGCGCGTTCGATGATGCGATCTTTTACATTCGGCAGGTCATCGCCCTCGGAGTGGAGGAGCCCGACCTTCATCACAGGCTGGCGAGATTGTTGGTGCAGCAAGGGAGAAATGAGGAGGCGATCGAGCAATACCGAGAGGAGCTTCGGCGGTATCCGGACAACCCGGTTGCGCTGACCGATCTGGCGGTCCTCCTCGCGAAAAAGGGGGAGAACGAGGAGGCGCGGCGTCATCTCGATGCGGCGCTGAAGCGGGCGCCCGATTTTGGATATGCTCATTTAAATTTGGCGATCCTTTTGACCAAGGCGCAGCGGTATGAGGAGGCGTTGCCGCACGGCCGCGAGGGGGTTCGGTTGAACCCGGACCAACCGCTGGCGCATTTCTATCTTGGGGTGATTCTGAAAAAGCAGGGGAGGGTGGAAGAGGCGATTCCACACCTCTCCGAGGCGGTCCGATTAAATCCGGACGATCCGGCGGCGAAGAAAAATTTGGAAGAGGCGCTGGCGGCACGGAAGCCGTAACGACCTAAAATCGGTCGGCTAGATCATATAGGGATCCGCAGTGCTTGCGTTACTTTTCCTTTTCAGGGTGGGGTTGTTTTTGCGCGACGGTTCGGATGTTCCACCTTCTGTTCGGTTTCGAAGCTCCATAGAGCCTCGGATATAAAATCGAGGTATCTTCTGATTCCGATCGGTTGTCAATCTATCGTAGAACGAGACCCTTGCCGAAGTCGACTGTCGGACGTTCAGAAATGCTTTATGATTTAATCGGTTCGTGGTAATCTACGGTTTTATTTCTCAGGGGACGATAAGGAGAGAGACGCGATGAAACATTATAAAACAACCTGCGCCCTATTGATCGTTGCATCGGTCGGCTGCTTTTCAGAGATGCCGGCTTTTTCTGCCGATCCCATTTCGGGGGAGAAGATCTCTCAGAAACAGGTCGGACAGGAAGTGCAAGAGGCGGTCGATGCAATCAAGAAGTATTCGGCCGACCAGCGCGACGAAGCGGTGAAAAAGGGGAGGGCGGTCTTGGATCATCTCGATGTCGAGATTGCTGCGATGGAATCGAAGATGAAAAAGAACTGGGGCCGGATGGAGGAGTCGGCCCGCAAGAGCGCCACCGCCTCGCTGGAGGCGATTAAAAAGGAGCGGGCGGAGGTGGCGAAGTGGGTCGGGTCGATGACGCAGAGCTCCGCCGCCGCGTGGGAAGAGGTCAAGAAAGGATTCGTGGAGAGCTATCAAACGCTGCACGAGTCGTTTGATCGAGCCGCACAGAAGTTTTAGGTGGGACGTCTCTGCCGTCGTGCGTTCCCGTTACGGTGATCGACCCTGGCTAACGGTCGACGAACACTTTCAGCCGCTCATATAGGGATGATAATTATGCCGAGGAGTCGTAAAGCTGGATCATGTTAATGAATGCGGTGTATAACTTCTTTTTGAGCAATGGATGTGATCTTGGTACTCGCGGTTAGTGCACTAATTACATCAGTTATACGGATGACTTCGAAATTTGGTATAAATTCTCCATTTTCATTTAGTTTGTTAAACGAAATTCCGAGGTCATAGCTTGGTCCTATATAGGCTATACCAACGCCAGTTTTGATCGCATTGCGCTTTTCTCGCCAGCTCAAAAACCAGTTAATATAATCAGGATATGAAGTTCTTATTATTTGAGCTACTGGATTATTAAGTTTAAATTCCTTTTTCTTATGATCAAAAGTGTCTGTCATTGCACTCGCCCTTCCAGCCTGTTGGCGGATAATACTCAAAAGGGTTTTATACAGAGAGTCATGATATGTTCTAATGAAATAGAAGAATGCTTTATATCCGACCCTCAGGCTAGCGGATGATTTATCTGTCATTCTCATAAGCTGTTTGGATTGATCAAAATATCTATCAAGCTTTTCTCGCGACTCCTTATCCGTGAAGTTATCTTGCATCTCCCCTAGGGTGTCGAAGTGCTTTATCGGGTTTTCAGCCTCCAGAACGTTAAATAGTCTGGTCTGTTCCACACAATCTTGGACAGCTTTTATATGTATTTCTCGGAAAACTGGAGAGAATGAAAGGATATCAGCCGCTAATTCTGCGCGTTGTAGACGGATAGGGAACGAAATAAGATTAGCTTCGGCAAGGGAGTTGTCCAGCTGCAGGGAAGCTTCCCGAAAATCCTCAACATTTATCAAAGTCAGATAGCATAAGCTAATGAAAAGTATATCTCTAATCGAGCCAGTCTCTCTCTTTCAGCTTTTTCGGAAGATACTTCTTCGTCAGATACTGGAAGTCTTTGTTGGCCAGCGCGTCGAGCTCATACTTGAGGCCGCTGGCGAGCATCCGCTTGATCTCTTCCTGCCAAGCGGTTTTCTGGAACCAGGGGTAGGCGAGGAGCTCTTTGGCGCGGGCGATGTCTTTTTCGTTGAGCTTGATGCCGACGTTGCGCGGGAGGCCGTAGGTCTCGGGGTCGCCGCTGGAGAGGCCGATGAACTTCGCTTTCGGGATCGCCATCCGCTGGCTTTCGAAGGCGAGGTTGATCGAGCCTTGCTTCACGACCGAGTAGATGTAGTAGCCCCAGGGATCGTTGTCGACGAGCACATAAACGGGGAGACCTTTCTCTTCATGCAGCCGGCGGGTCAAGCGGCGGATGCCGCGGGGGGGCTGGCCGTTGCCGGTGAGCAAGATGCAGTTGTACCGGCGCCAGAACTTGTCTTCCGAGAGGCGGTTCCACTGCGTTCCCTTCTCGACGAGCAAAACGAAGTCGGCGGTGCATTTCTTGATCGAAAGATATTCCGGCTCGACGATCGACGGGACCGAATAGCCCCCTTTCCCGAGCCGCATACAATTCACCGTGTCGCCGTCGTCGAGGAGGACGAGCGGCCCGATGACGCTCCCCGCGCTCTCGGCGCGGACATGGAGCTCTTCGCGGAGCGCCTCAAGCGACGCCTCGAGATCTTCAATCACCGGATCGGATTCGTCCTGGTTGTCGAAGGTGTTTTCGTTCGAGTCTTTCAGCGTGTGTTTGGTCCGGTAGTAGATCTCCCTGAGCGACGTCGTGAGGCCGGCCCGCTGCAGCTCGGAGAGGGCGTCGGCGACGAGCACCGTCTGCATGAACTTCTTCGCCATCCCGACGTTGAAGAACGAGCGCTCCTGTTTCTTCTTCCCCATCTCGATCATCCCCTTCTTCTCGCTGAAGGTGACGTTCGAGAGAGATCGGATCGGAATCGAGAGGGTGGGATCTTGCTTCCGCTCCGCGGCGGTGATCACCGCATCGGCGACGCCGATCAGCTTCTTCTCCACCGGGGTGATCTTGTGCTCCGCTTTCTTTTTCGCCATGCTGTCTCCTACTTCTTTTTGCCTGGGGTCTGTTTTTTCGAAAGATTCTTTGCCTTTGCCACCGGCTGAACTTTCCGTTTGGTTTTCGCCGGCCCCGCAGGAGCGTCTTCGTCTTCAGGGCGATCTTCATTTTTGGCCGCATCCGGCTCTTTTAGAATTCCTTCCGCAGGAGGGGTTGCGTCGGGTGCTTCGTCGTTGATCACCGGCGCATCCCCTTCGACCCCCTCCGCGGTGACGATGATCGAGTGGGGAAGCCCTTCGGGGCCCTCTCCGGTTTTCCCAAGGGCGGCGTCGGTCTTCTCGCCGCCGGTCCGCTTCAGCGCGATCTTCTGCAGCTGCTCTTTGAGTTTCTCCGCGGAGAGCTTTCCCCCTTTCAACCGGTTGCAGGCGTCGACGACCTCTTCGATGTAGAGCTCGAAGATATTGCGCCGGCGGAATTCTCCTTTGGCGCGCTCCCTCCGTTTGATAAAGGCGCCAAGGCGCCGGCCGCACTCGCGGAGCGCCAGCGTAATCTCTTTTCGGATTTCATCGTAATCGGCGATCGCCTCTTTCGATTCGCTGGTGAACGGCACCCAGACCGATGCCATGTGGACGAAGATCACCATCGGGCCGGCCGGCAGCGCCCCTCTCGATTGCGAGACGCCATAGTTCCGCCACGAGGTGTCGACGACCCCTTTGAAGGTGGCGCAGGCCGACTGCTGATAGAGGAGCGGGACCCGGTTTGCGTAGCGGATCACCCGGGCGAGCTCGCTGTCTTCTTCCTGATCTTCCCCTTCGGCGAGCGGTACTTTTTTCTCTTCCGGTTTTTTCCCCTCCGGCTCGGGTGCCTTGCCATAGGCGAGCCCCGCTTCGATTGCAAAGGGGTTGCCCCGGTAGACCGCCGGCGGGCGGCTGACCGCCGTGTAGAATTCCCCCTTGATCTGTTTGTAGAGGCCGGCGAGGATGGCGTTCTCTCCGATCGGCGAGAGGCAGTTGGTCGGCGGCGCCATGATCTTCGTCGATTGGATCGCCTTATAGAGCGCCTCGGCCTCGGCCCCGATCACATCGCGCGGCTTCATCTGGGGCGACAGCTTCGCCGCCTTGCAGATCTCCTCGGCGAGCTTGGTCGAGACGCGGCTGAAATCGGTGGAGAGGAATCCGGAGAGCCAGCGGCTTTTGGTGTCTTGCAGCATCTTCAGTAGAATGCCGAACTCGATCCCGTACGGATGCGGCTTGATCTCTTTCGGCGGGACCGGGAGCTCCTGGACCATCCGGGGGTACTCTTTGGTCTCCCCCTCCGGGGTGACGTAGACGAGTCTCACGTGCGGGTTGGCGATGGAGGTCTGCTCGAGATAATCATCGACCGACGCCCTCCCCTTCTGGTAGCGCCCTTCGATCTCGAGCGCCACCTGGGTGCCGCGGGGGTTCTCCCAGTTGACCTGCTTCTTCTCCAGGATCAACGGCTCGTTTTTCTTCGTATCGATCTGAACTTCGAAATAGTGCGCGGGGGACTTCGGGCCGGTGCGGGAGATAATCTGGACCGGCCGGCCGGTCGTCAGCTGGCCGTACATCCCGGCGGCCGAGATCCCGATCCCCTGCTGCCCGCGGCTCATCCGAAGCCGATGGAATTTGGAGCCGTAGAGGAGTTTCGCGAAGATCGGCGGAATCTGCTGGCGGATGATGCCGGGCCCATTGTCGGTGACGGTGATCCGAAACCGCGTCGCCTGGCTCGGCGGGGGCGGGGCCGCGTCGGTGGAGACGATCTCGAGCTTGACCGTCACCTCCGGCAGAATTCCCGCCTCCTCACAGGCGTCGAGCGCGTTGTCGACCGCCTCTTTGACGCAGGTGAGCATTGCTTTTCTCGGGGAGTCGAATCCGAGCAGGTGCCGGTTCTTGGTAAAGAATTCGGCGACGGAGATCTCCCGCTGCCGCGCCCCCATTTCGACGGCGGTGAGGGTCTCCTTCGGTGCGGCGGCGCGGGTTTCGGATTTCGGGGTTGCGCCGCTACCGGACGCTTCTGAATCGGGGTCGCTCTTGCTGCGTTTCGCCATGGCTCCTCTCAAGATTGGGTCATCGTTCTTTTGTATAATAGAATCCTCTTAGAGTCAACCGGGCAGGCTCACTGGGAAAGGGAGGCATTCAGGAAAGAACCCTCCGCGGCAGAGCGGCTGCGCGTGGTCGGCCCGCGTCCTTCCGAACGATTGAACGGATCACGTCGCATATTCATTCGACCCTTGGACCCAAAGGAACGACTGAATATCGATCTGATCACGCGGCCGCAGGTCGCGGAGGTCGCGTCGGAGGGTGTCAGGGTGCGCCGTGCTCGGTTTTTTTGTATCTCCTGGTATAGGATCATTTGATTTGAAAAGGCTGGGTTTCGAGACGTTGTTAAAGTATGTTCCTTTTGCGGGATGATGCCGAATCTTGTGACCACGCCGTCATAACAACAATTTTTGCACACTCTCTGCCGGGCGATCTATAATCCAAAAGAAGATCAGATCATTCCTTTAATGAAGCGGCCGCTTCGGTTTCGCAGGGAAAACTCAATCGGAGGTGCATGAAAAGAGTTCCAATGGAAGGGGTTGGTTGCTTGAGGATGATTCTAAATTTGTAGGGCGCTTCGGATTTCCTGCACGATCTCCTCCGGACGCTTGTTGACCTCCACCACCATCGCGTCGCGGGCCGGCTCTTCCAACGTATCGAATTGACTGCCGATCAAAGAGGGGTTCATAAAGTGATCGGGCCGCCTCTCAAGGCGCGCCTCGATCAGCCCCGGCTCTCCTTTCAGGTAGACCGTCTGGACGGTGCTGCTCACCCGCAGATATTGTCGATACGATTTTTTCAGCGCGGAGCAGGCCAAGACGATATTCTTCCCCTGCGCCACCCACTCGCTGACGGCCGTTCGCAGGGAGTCGAGCCAAGGCTGGCGCGCCGCGTCGGTGAGCGGAATGCCCTGCCGCATCTTTAGAATATTGTCGGGAGAGTGAAAGGCATCGGCATCATAAAACGTCCAGCCCAATTCTTTCGCAAGCAATTGGCCGACGGTGGTTTTCCCCGCGCCTGTCACGCCGAAGAGAATGATGACCATGGTTCATTTTAGCATTTGGGAGGAGGGGAATGTAGGCATGGGTATCCGAAGTCTGTCTCAATGGCCTAGCTTTGTGTATGCGTTGGAGGTTAGGCGTCCGTGATACCGCTCTTTTTCAGAGATAACATTAATCGAGTGATTCACCGGATAGAAGTTTTCCAAGACCGTATTTACGAATGAAATAAATACTTCCAATGAGCCCGGTAAGCAATAATGACAATCCGACAATACCATCTATCAAATAGAGCACCAATGGAAAGTCATCGACGACCTTGCCGTTAACAGAATACTTGAGTGACCACCTATGTTTTTGGATTGCCGTGCCTGAAGGGAAGGTGCCACGTGGCGGGTTCAGCGACTGATCGTTAGGGCCAGCAGAGTAACGGATCGATGAGCCATCCATATCCGATTGGATTGTATAGTTGGTGACGCATCGATTATTAGAGGGCTGCTCGCAAAGGGTTGAAGACTCAAGAATAGTGCCCGACACATCAATTTGTGCACGGCCCATTATACCGAAGAACGAAAACAAGAATAGCGGAATTCCCCAAATGAATCCGGCGATGGTAGATATCTTTTTAAATCGATTAGAGCCTTTGGGAAGGAATTGCATCTTAGCCGTCGCTCAACGCGTGTTCAGAATTAAAGTAGTCGGAGGTAGTGCCGATATGGGTTCAGCCGATGATTCGGCAAGAGATTATATCTGTCTTTTATGGTCATTGACTCAGTTCAGAGGGTCTATCGCTTGAGCGACACGAGGATCGCCCCCGCCGCAATCAGCATGATCCCAACCCAATTTTTCAGCGGCAGTTTCTCCCCGAGGAAGCTCACGCCGAAGAGGGCGACCAGGACCACGCTGAGCTTATCGATCGGCGCCACCTGCGACGCATTCCCCAGCTTCAGCGCCCGAAAGTAGCAGATCCAAGAGGCGCCGGTGGCGAGGCCGGAGAGGACCAGGAAGAGGTAGCTTCTTGGTGAGACCGAGTCGAAGGGTTGGTATTGGCCGGTGGCGAAGAGGATGATCGACAGGGAGAGAAGAATCACGATCGTCCGGATGAACGTCGCGAAATCGGAGTTAACGTTTTCGATCCCGATCTTCGCGAAAATGGCGGTTAAGGCCGCGAAGATCGCGGAGAGGATTGCCCAAAATTGCCAAGAAGAAAAGGGAGTCAATTCACCCCATTTTTAACTGCTTCATCGCTGCAATCATGTTCGATGGTTTTTCCGATTTCAGGAACCGCCTTTTATATAATCGAATCCACTCATTGAGTCAACTACGGATGGAATCAGCGTCGCGGGGGTGGAGCCCCCTCCTTCACTTGATGGCGTCTTTTTTTGGATCGGGGAAGGTGTCGTCCGGATAGGCCATCACGACATCGCTGATCAGCTTGCCGTCTTTATCATACATCAGGTAGCCGAGGTTCGGCGGGGGAAGGGGGCGGACGATGTACCGCTCGGTTGTTCCCTCCGGGAAGATGGCGACCGCCCCGTTTTGGTAGCGAACCATCAGCCCCTTGCCGAAGGGGGTGACCCCCTCCCGCTCTGCGACGTCGAAGCCGAAGAGATCTTCCAGGTCGGCGTCCAGGGGAATTTCCGTCGGCCAATTCTCCGTCCCTTCAACGACCACGGTGCGGGGCTCGGGAGGGGCTTTCTTCGGCGCTGGGGGCGGTTTGGGAGGGGTTCCCTTTTGTGTTCCCGACCAGTCGGTCGTGTGCCAGACCCGAAATTCCTTCCCTTTCCCCTCGTCGTTGATCCAGACCTCCCACCAATAGTAGGGAAAGTTCCCGCCATACCCCGCATAAATATAGCCGCGATCCCAAAACCATTGCGGTTTGTATCGGGCAAAAATCACGGCCGCTTCATAGTCGCCTCCGGCCCGGACCTCCCGCTGCGGGTGTTTCTTCGCCCACGCTTCATACTCGGGCACCGTCAGCTCGCCCGGACCGGGCGGAACTTTTTGGGAGGATTTCGGCTGCCGTTGAACCCGATGGCCGCCGGAGGCGCGCTGCTGGACGACATGCGCCAGCTCGTGCGCCAGCAGGCGCCGCCCCTTGGACGTTCCCGGCGCGTATTCGCCTGCTTCAAACACCAGCTCCGGTCCGACCGTGTAGGCCCGTGCGCCCAACAGGCGCGCCGATGCCGCCGCCCGGTCGTCCGTGTGGACTCGCACCTGGCCGAAATCCTCCCCAAAGCGGGCCGCCATCCACCCGCGCGTCGCCGCATCGAGCGGACGTCCGGGGGAGGAGACGGCCTCCCGTACAGAGGACGGCACTGCCGCTTCGTCGGTATTCTTCCCCTGCACCGGTTCTGTCTGTAATTGCTCGCGAGGACCCGGTGTCTGCATCACCTGATTGGCCATGCGGTCTGCTTCCTGTTCAGACCGATCTGCCGGTGTGCTGACGGTCCGTTTCAGTTGGATCTGGGGAGGCGCCGCATGGGTCTGGAGCAAACGTTGGACGGCTTGGTTGCCGATGGTGTGTTGTAAGTGAGGAATGACGTGTCTTGCCGGATTGTGTGCGAAGGAGTTTCGAGCCTGCATTTTGGAGCGAGCAGGTTGGAGCAGGTGATTTTGTTTTTGATCGGGTCCGAAGGTGCGCATTCGCGGCCATCCTTCCGGATGCTGAGGAATAAGGAGTCGGGGTCTACTGAGGAAAGGATATAGACAACCTATCGGATTGTATGCTGTTCCCACTGCCAGCGTCAATGAAGTGCCGTCAGTGTATGGCGTGGATTCATTATTTAGGGGTTGGCTGGGTCGCTAGAATCTCCCATCCAAAGATCGTGAGCTGTTGGTGGACAAGGTGAATAAGTTGTTGCTCGGTGATCTGGATGCGCTCTCCTAAACTGAGATTAGCGATTTCTCTGGCAAGCAACTCAAATGCCTTTATCAGCATCGCCAGCTCAACTTGAGGAGGTGAATGCTCGTAGCCGATTACAGCAACTGCTTTTTTTCTGCCAGTGGTAAGTCGCGAAGTTTTAAGGCATCACCGATCAGACTTACGTTTCCAGGATATGGATGCAAAAGGTTAACTGACCAGTTCTCTGCCTGCTTACCGTTATCCCCGAATGGTCGTGCAATCTTGAACTCGATTCCCCAGCAACCTTTAATCAGTAAATCAGGAGTTCGTTTAGTTATTACGTTTCCGGAGTATCCTGGCTTTGTGTTGAGTCGTTTCGCAATTTTGCCTATGAGTTGAGGCTCGCCGTGTGGACCCACGCCTGGTTGAAAGCTCTTGAAAGATTCACGGCTAGCATCCATTGCCGCAAGTTCGTCCGCAATATCGCTGAATACTTTTTGAAGTTCCATACGGAGTGTTAGAGGGGATTCCACATTAAGCAAATTTATAATCAGGCGTCTACTGCTTCACCACCGCAATGGTACTATTGGAAGCATTCAGCCCATCGACAGTGGCGCCGAGACGGTCCATTTTGCGGATGTAGTCGATGACCTCTTGGGTCACGATCTCGCCGGGGACGAGGAGGAATGCAGGGCCCAAGACACCTTCTCTCTAAGTAGCTCGACTGCGTGTTTTTGCGCGTCGGCTGGCGCGTTTCGTTGGGCTGACAGATTGGTGAGCGGCCTTGATCAATGTCCGTAATGCCTCATTCACAGCGTCGGCATCGGGAAAAACTTCCGCAACATCCGGGCTGAGCAGCACCAGGTTCGTACCGGATTGGTAGGACTTGTAGTATTTTCCGCGAACACCGCGACCGAGATCGCTGCGCTTGTATTCAGGGCGTAATTCATCGTGTTTAACCTTCTTCATAGATTTTCCTTTCCTGTCGCGTTGCAGGGCGGGCACTGATGATTCTGGTTCGATCACTCCGTTGGGTATGGGAAACGACCAACAGCTTATTCGACTGTGAGAGACCAAAAGTCAGATAGCGCTCTTCCTGGGAGGAATGGTCAGGATCATCGAATGTGAGGGCGAGGGGGTCACCAAAGACCGTCGATGCTTCGTGAAAAGAAACACCATGTTTTTTCTCATTGGCAACCGTCTTCTTTTCATCCCACTCGAAGATCATCTGCTGATTATAGACGACTTCAATTGAATGGTCCAATCTGTTTTAAGGTTCAGAGGTGACCGGGACCTACTGCTTCACCACCGCAATGGTACTATTGGAAGCATTCAGCCCATCGACAGTGGCGCCGAGGCGGTCCATTTTGCGGATGTAGTCGATGACCTCTTGGGTCACGATTTCGCCGGGGACGAGGAGGGGGATGCCGGGGGGATAGACGGTGATGATTTCGGAGCTGACGAGGCCGCAGCTTTCGTCGAGCGGGGCATAGCGATAGTCGCGGAAGAAGGCCTCGCGCGGGGTCATCTGGCCCGCCTTGCCGAAGGGGGGAAGGCTGACCTCGGCAATGAAACTCGATTGGCTCGGTTTGCCGTGGTATTCCTTCGACATGTCGCGGAGGGCGTCGACGAGCTTGTTGAGGTCGTCCCGCCGGTCGCCGATGCTGACGATGACCAGCACATTGAATGGATCGGCCATCTCGACCTGAATGTGATACTTGGTGTTGAGGATCTGCGACGCCTGAAAGCCGGAGAGGCCGAGGTCCCGGACGGTGATCGTCAGCTTGGTGATGTCGAAATCGCCCATCGGGGCGAACATCGGGTTTTTGACCATCTCTTTGTCGAAGCAGAAGACGCCGGGGATCCGATTGATCTTCGCCCGCGCCTCGGTGGCGAGCTTGATCGCCTTGTCGAGAAGCTTCTCCCCCTCGGTCGCCATCTGCATCCGTGCCAGATCCAACGACGCCATTAAAATATAGGACGGACTGGTGCTCTGAACGAAGCGGAGGACCTGGGCGAGGGTCGTCATGTCGACCCGCGGCCCCTGCGCGTGAAGCATCGACGCCTGCGTCATCCCGCCGATGATCTTGTGAGTGCTCTGGACGACGAGGTCGGCGCCGGCCTCGACGCCGGAAATCGGCAAATCGGGGTGAAATTTCAGATGGGGCCCGTGTGCCTCGTCGACCATCACCACCAGGCCCTTTCCATGGGCGTACGGGATGATCCGCTCCAGATCGGCGCAGATGCCGTAGTAGTTGGGGCTGGTGAGGAAGAGGGCTTTCGCTTCGGGATGGGCGTCGATCGCGCGGATCGTCTCTTCGTAGGTGACGTTGAGGGTCAATTTTAAATTGTCGTCGACCGCCGGGGAGAAGAAGATCGGCTCGGCGCCGGAGAAGATCAGCCCGGCCAAGACCGACTTGTGGGCGTTGCGGGCGACGAGGACCTTGTCGCGCGGGCCGCAGGCGGCGAGGATCATCGCATGGTTGCCGCCGGTGGTGCCGTTGACGAGGAAGAACGAGCGGTCGGCGCCGTAGGCCTTGGCGGCGAGCTCCTGCGCCTCTTTGATGACCCCTTTCGGCTTTTGGAGGGAGTCGACTTCGTCCAGCGTCGTCAGGTCGATCGAGAAGATCTTCGGACCGACGAATTTCCGGAAGCGGGTCGAAATCCCCTTGCCGCTCTTGTGGCCGGGGGTGTGGAAGGAGACCTTCCGGCTCTCGGCGAGCGAGACCATGGCGTCAAAAAGGGGGGTTTTGAATTGCTCTTGGTCGATCATTTTATATGTGGGGGCCCGTCCGGAAAGTGCAAATGAAAGAGTCCTCCGATGCCCCCACACCCCGCGCTCGCACCGGCGAAGCCGGCTGCTCGCTTTGATCTATGATGATGTCTCTTCACGGGAGATCTCAGAGAACCTGTTTTTAAATGCTGAAAAAATTTCTTTCTCAATGGTATGTGAACAACGGATAATTGTCTTCGATGATTCGCTCTTGTTTCTCGATTTGGGTCCGAACCTGTTTTGGGAGGTAGAACTGGCCGACATGGGTTTCGCCGTCGTAATATTTCAGCTCTCCCGCCACCCGCTGTGAAATGCGCCGGTCGACTTCATTCTGGTCCAACATCCTCGGATCGAACCGCTTCGAGGCCAACGCAAAGCCCCAGGGGAGACCGAAAGAGGGGATGGCCGCTTGATAGGGGGAGACCACCGGAAAGACCGCCCGGAGGGTCTGATAGACGGCGGAGTAGTTCAGCAGGTTGGTGGCGGCGGTGGTGCCGGCCTGAAGCGAGATGATCCCATGGTCGGTGAGCCGCTCCATCACCAGGCTGTAGAATTCTTTCGTGTAGAGGAGGTACGCGGGCCCTTCTTCGACCGGCTCGGAGATGTCGATGATGATGATATCGTAGGTGTCGGTCGTCTCCTCCAGATACTTCCGCGCGTCGAGGTAGCGGACCTCTGCGCGGCGATCTTCAAACGCCCCCTGGTGCCATTGCGGGAGGTGCCGCTTGCAGCTCTCCACCACCTCTTGGTCGATGTCGACCATCAAGACCCGCTCGACCGACCGGTGGCGCAAGATCTCCCGGAGGGTGGCGCCTTCCCCCCCTCCGACGATGAAGACCCGCTTCGGCTCCGGATGGGTGAGCATCGCGGGGTGGACGAGCGCTTCATGATAAATAAACTCGTCCATCGCGCTCGACTGCATCTTGCCGTCGAGAACCAAGCAACGTCCGTAGCTTTTGGTATCGAGAATCTCTACCTGCTGAAATTGGGTCTGCTTGGAAAAGACGATGGTGTCGATCCCATGCATGTGCCCCTCATACGGGGAGAGGTGATCAAGGAACCATTTGTAGCTCTTTGGCTCGGTCATAATGAACGGGCTCTCCTTTAACCGGCTTGTGCGGCAACTTTTGGTCGCCCAAGGAAAGCAAACCCCTCTTCATTTCGACCAAGGAGGGATTCTTCGATTGTAGTTTGGTGACAATGTAATGGGCGGCGACGGAAGGCTGGAGCGTTTCGCCGCAGGTAAAGATGTCAACGGCCGCATAGCCGTATTCAGGCCATGTATGGATGGTCAGATGCGATTCCGCAATCACGACCACGCCGCTGATTCCGAAGGGGCTGAACTTGTGGAACCGACTTTCAATGATGGTTGCTTTCGCTTCCTTTGCTGCGGTAACGAGAATGTCCTCGATCTTCTTCAGGTCATTGAGTGTTTTGGTGTTACAATCCTTCAACTCCACCAACAAGTGCGTCCCTAAAGCATGCACTCTATTTGCCCCCTTTCGTTAGGACGGGGTGAGTTCACCCCTTTCGAATTGTGAGTTGTGAGCAGTCTCACCTCCTTTTCTCCCGGCATCCCAAAAACAGCTAAAATTTTTTGTAAATATATATCAATAAATTTTTTTGTCAAGGTAAAAAGTTCACCACTAATTGGGGTCGGCTGAATCTCCTGCGCCTATAGGTTGAGGTTTCGCCGTTCTTCCCATGTTGAGTAGAGTCTACATGAAGATCCGAAAGATATTCAATGCCGGATTTGGAAAAATTTGGTGAATTTTAGGATCATTTGAGTCAGAATCAGGCTGCATTTGATTTAGAAAAGTCCTTTTTGATGGCATAGTCGAAATATGGCCTCTTTTCTCTTCCGTCGCCTCGCGCAATTTTTAATTTCTCTCTTCGGCATCACCCTTTTGACCTTCGGCCTCCTTCATCTGGCGCCGGGAGAGCCGACCGACCTTCAGACGACCCTCAATCCTAAGATATCGGCACAAGCCCGAGAAAACTTAAGACGGCTCTATGGACTCGACCGGCCGCTTCCAGTCCAATATGCCGACTGGCTCCGGCGCTTCGTGACGCTCGACCTCGGTCGCTCCTTTGTCGACGGAGAGCGGGTGTCGAAGAAGATCCTCGACCGGCTGCCGATTACGGTGATCATCAACCTCCTCTCGCTCACCCTGATCGTCCTGATCGCCTTTCCGATCGGGATTGTGTCGGCGACCCGCCAATACTCCTGGTTCGACCGAGCGACGACCCTCTTTGTCTATATCGGCTTTGCCCTTCCGAACTTTTGGCTGGCGCTGCTGCTGATGCTCCTCTTCGGGGTGACGCTCGGCTGGCTGCCGCTCTCCGGCGTCCAATCGCTGTCGGTGGCGCAGATGTCGTTCTTCGAACGGGGGGTCGATTGGGCGGAGCATCTGATCTTGCCGGTCTTGACCGCCGCTTTCATCGGGCTCGCCGGCTACTCCCGCTACCTTCGATCGGAGATGTTAGAGGTGGTCCGGCAAGATTATATCCGGACGGCGCGGGCTAAAGGGCTCTCGGAGCGGCAGGTGATCTTTAAACATGCGCTGCGGAACGCGCTGATCCCCGTCGTCACCCTGATCGGGCTGGAGCTGCCGGCCTTGATCGGTGGGAGCGTGATTATTGAAACGGTCTTCGCGATTCCCGGGATGGGCCAGCTCTCTTATCAGTCGGTCTTGGCGCGCGATTACCCGGTGGTGATGGGGTTGACGATGATCGGGGCGGTGCTGACGCTGGCCGGCAACCTCCTCGCCGACCTTTCCTACGCCTGGATCAATCCCAGGATTCGGATTTCGTAGAGCGCGGCCTCGGTATCAGGGCTGAAGTGGCTAAATCAAAATGGATAAGAAGGGAGATCCGATGGAAAAAACCGAGTCCGCCGCGCGATCCGACCTGCCGCCCCCGATCCTGCTTCCCCCGCCGGCCGATGTCTGGCGGCGATTTGTCCGAAACCGGGTTGCGCTCTTTGGCGCCGTCGTCGTGTTCAGCGTCTTTCTCGTCGCCCTGGGAGCGCCGCTCCTCGCCCCCTATCCGCCCGATCAGATCGACATTCAGAACATCCTCAACCCGCCGAGCTTCCAACATCCGTTCGGAACCGACCCGCTGGGGCGCGACGTCCTCAGCCGGGTGATCTGGGGGGCACGTGTCTCGCTGCTGGTCGGATTTGTCGCGGTCGGCATCGCCGTCTTTATCGGGGTCTGGGTCGGCGCCGCCGCCGGCTTTTATGCCGGCGCGGTCGACGCGCTTCTCATGCGGCTCGTCGATGTCATGCTCTCGATCCCGGCTTTCTTTTTAATCCTGGCGGTGATTGCGATTCTGGAGCCGTCGATCTGGAACATCATGATTGTCATCGGCTTGACCCGCTGGATGGGGGTGGCCCGGCTGGTCCGGGGGCAATTTTTAGCGCTGAAGGAGGTCGATTATGTCGCCGCCGCCCGAACCCTCGGCGCGGACGATCTTCGGCTGATCTTCCGCCATCTCCTGCCGAATGCCCTGTCGCCGGTCTATGTTTCCGCTGTGCTCGGGATCGCCGGGGCGATCCTCACCGAGTCGGCGTTGAGCTTCCTCGGCCTCGGCGTGCAGCCGCCGAAGCCGAGCTGGGGAGGCATTCTGACGGCCGGAAAAGACAACCTCGAGATCGCCTGGTGGCTCTCGATCTTCCCGGGCCTTGCGATCTTCGTCACGGTCCTCGGCTACAACCTCTTGGGCGAGGGGCTGCGCGACGCGCTCGATCCAAGGTTAAAGGTGTGAAAGGCCGCGCGATTTCGGATTGCGGAGTGAGGGTCAAAAGATTTTTATTCCGAAATACGCAATCCGAAATCCACATTTAATATCAGGCTGCTTTTTTCAGCCGGGCGTATTCGCCTTGGCAGTAGGCGAGGTGCCGGCGCTCGTCCCGCAGCCCCTTCTCGACCGATTGAAGGATCTCGGGGGGGAAATTCTTGGTCGCTCCCTCTTCATAGGCCGAGACGGCCGATTCCTCATTGGAGACCATCGCCGAGAGGATCGCATCGGCCCCGCCGAGCTTTGAGACGGCGGTCCATCCTTTTTGAAGCACCCCCATGCCGCCGGGGCTTTTCTCCGGCTCTCCCCCATATTGCCGGACGAACGGGGAGAGTTCCTCGATATGACGTTCATGGTCCCCACGGAATTGGATGAAGTTGTCCCGGATCGTCGGCTGATCATTGAGGCCGTCGATCGCCGTATTATATGCGCCGATGGCATTGTGGTCGGTCTCGATGAGGTCGTTTAATGTGCTGACGATTTCGTCATTGCCCATGATGGCACCTTTGTACTCCATGGCAGGTTCCTCCTTGGTTTAAATCGGTTAAGCGGCGCGGGTCAAGAGATACTTTTCTGGAATTTCATAGAACTGTTTCCTGCACGCGTGGCTGCAAAAATAGTAACTCTTCCCCTCATACTTCAACGCGGTTGAGAGTTTTTCGTCGATCAACACCCCGCATACCGGATCTCGGCTCATTGCGTCCCCTTTTCTAAAAATGGGTTGATACGGAACGGCCTCCTTCAATGGGCGGTGCCGTGGGGGCCGGTCGGGCAGGCGAGCCCTCGATGGATGGTGAAGGGGCCGGCCCGGCGATTCGCTCGGTCATCCTCATGCCGATCCAGAGCTCTAACATCTTTTTCTGGGTACGATAGCGAAGGCTCAGGCCGAACTGTGGTCCCTGATGATGCGGGAGCGCCATTCCGAGATCGAATAGCGTCAGCCGAACCCCGAAGCGAAGTGACGTCATCGTTCCTCCCGTTGCCTTTAGACCGACGAATCGGAAGTCGATCCGCGGGTAGTCGTCAGCACTGCAATCAGGGTGCCGCTAAAAAGCACCGATCAGATAGATCTGGTTGAGGCGATCCCATTTTTAAAAACGAATTGTGTCGGACGGGTACAGATATTCAACGGAGGGTGGAAGGGCTGTCTCTTTTTTGCACACCGTTCGGGTTTAGGGGAGGTGTCCCGCGGCCCGATTTTCAATTTTCCATTGGGGAAGGTTATAGGTGATCCCGATCGGGGAGGGTTCGATTCCTGTGAACCGCTTATGAATGATCGGGAGGGCCATCGGGTAATAGAGAAAGGTGTAGGGCTGCTCTTCCGCAATCAGCCGGTGGACCTCCTGATAGATCTTCTTCCGGTCTTCCGGTCGGCAGCTCCGCCGTCCCTGAATGAGGAGGTCGTCGACCCGGGGATTTCGATAGGAGACAAAGTTGAACTCTCCCTCTTTCGTCTTGCTCGAATGCCAGATGTTGTAGATGTCGGGATCGAGCCCGACCCCCCAGCCGAGGATCACGGCGTCGAACTGCTTCTTGTCGATAAATTGGTGCAGCAGCGCCTGCCACTCGACTACCCGGATCTCGACCTGGATGCCGACCCGTTTCAGATTGTTTTGAACGATCTCCGCCGCTTTCATCCGCTCTTCATTCCCCTGATTGGTCAAGAGGGTAAAGGCGAAAGGCCGGCCTTTTTTCTGAAGCAGCCCGTCCTTTCCGGCCGGCTCGGCCGGGCGCCAACCGGCCTCGGCGAGGAGTGCTTTCGCCTTCTCCGGATTGTAGTCGAGCGCCTTCACCTCCGGATTGTAGGCCCACGACTCGGGGATGTAGGGGCCGGTGGCCGGCCGGCCGAGGCCGAAGAGAACCGCTTGGATGATCGCTTCTTTGTCGATGGCGTGGGTGAGCGCCCGCCGCACCCGCGGATCGGCGAACTTGGGATCGAGCAGGTTATATCCGATGTAAGTGTATGCCAACGCCGGATACTTGAATCGATTGAACTCGCGCCGGAAAAAGGAAGTGTCGGTCTGCTTCTGGTATTGCACCGGCCGAAGGGCCATCCAGTCGAGATTCAGCGCCTTTAGCTCCAGAAATTGCGTTGCCATGTCGGGGAGGATCCGATAGATAAACGTCTCGATCTCCGGCTTCCCCTCGAAGTAATCGGGATTCGCCTTTAACACGACCTTCTGGCCGGTGGTCCACTCCGAGAAGCGGAACGGGCCGGTCCCGACCGGGTTTCGGCTGAACGGATCGGTGTTGAGCTCTTTCCCCTCCAGCAGGTGTTTCGGAAGGATTCCCATCGTCCAGCTCTCCAGGCCGGGGGCGAACGGCTCCTTGTAGATCACCCGCACCGTGTAGGGATCGACCTTCTCGACCCGCGCGACCGATTCAAAATTGCTGCTGTAGGGGGTGATCACGTTCGGATCGATGACCTTCTGATAGCTGAAGAGCACATCATCGGCGGTGAACTCTTTGCCGTCGTGCCATTTGACCCCTTTTCGCAAATGGAAGGTGGCCGAGAGGCAGTCGGGGCTCCGCTCGAACGTCTCGGCGAGACTGCCGATCAGCCGGGCGTTCTTGTCGTATTTCACCAGGCCGTTGAAGACAAGGCTGGTAATCTCCTGGGAGGCGCTGTCGGAGGCCATCATCGGAACCAGCCGTTTCGGCTCGCCGATCGAAGCGGTTGACAGGGTCGTCGGATGCGCCGGCGCTTTCGGCTTCGTGCAGCTGCCGAGGCCGGCACCGATCAGGGCCGCCATCACGAAATAGATTTGAAACCGACGTTGAAGATGCATCGAACGATCCGTTTTGGGTTGCTGTCACTTCTTCTCATGCCAAGCTCGGTATAACAGAAGTCGGATGCTTTTCGCAACGGGTCGGGTCGGAGAGAAGGGAAGCGGACTGAAAGGGTCTCAGAAAAAATAAGAGGGGCGGGTCAAAAGCGGCCCGCCCCTCCGAGGAGAATCAGATGAAGATTAGTTATACCGCAGCTTCCGGAGCAAGGGAAGGGAGATCAATCCCGCAGCAAGAAGGAGAAAGGTGCTCGGCGTCGGAACCGGCTGGGTGGCCACGCCGGCAAAATCAATTTCGAGGGGCGTACTCGAACTTCCCCCGTAATTTTGAGTCTCGGTGATCTTAAAATATCCGCCGGTCACCGCCTGATCAAAAACGAAATAGTAGGCCTGATCAATGCCGGGTGCAACGTCGTTGGTTCCGAATCCGCTGGAGGAGAGAACGGTCGAGAGAGCCGATGAACTAAACCCATTAAAGAGAAGGTCCGATTGGGTGCAGGCCGCATTGTAGCAGTAGCGGAGCGCGAATGGATCCAGTCCTGCATCTTCGAAAATAACCAATCCGGGCACAGAGACATTGGAGGTGGAGGTCTTTAAGGTGAGCGAGGCGCCGCTGGTAAAGTCGACATTGAGCGGCGCATCGGTCGACTCGGTGACGATACCGACATCGTCGAGCTTGGCCAGCTCGCTGTTCACGCGGGCAGCGATTCCGCTCGCCGCTACTTCCGAGGGATCGAGGGTCCCTGTGTTGGATTGGTAATAAAGACGGTCCGAAATCTGGATCGGCAGCAGCCCGCTCACGGCGGTTGCGGAAGTGGCGACACCTGAGCTGAGGGAGAGCTGAAAGCCGGAGGTGCCGGTCAACGCAAAGGGGGCTGTCGAGGTCTGGGTCGGTGAAGACCAATCCCCCAGCAGGTAAGCTTGAGAGACGCTCAGCGCCCAAGCCGGCGCCGCTGAAGCAGCGGCGATCATCAGCGTCAGCATCGCGGCGATTACCCCGGCACGAATGCCGGATCGCTTTGATCGCCGCTCTGAAGAGATCGAATCGGACTTGCCCTGCGGTTCATTCAACATGTTTTAGACCCTGTTACAGGATTAATATTGTCTTTCAACGGGTGCCGCCGCTTTCTATGTAAACCGTATGAGTATACTCCTTGTTGGGATAATACTACGATGGGCACACCCCGGGTGTCAATGAAAATTTAACCCAATCTTACGCCATCATTGTCCGATGTTTGTCCCGCCCGCCCGTAATCAAGGCCGGACGGAATACAGTTCTTTCCTTGCTGATTCTGGGGTAAATCTTGTAGAGAGGGATGCCGTATGGCTTCAGAAAGCCGCATGGGGCCGGAGCGGGCGTTCTCTATATAATAGAAGGGCGGTGTTACTTCGAGTAGAGATGACAGCGGGTTGTATGTCCGGTGCCACGGTCGTTCTCTCCGGGATAGGTTTCCCGGCAGATCGCCATTACTTCGGGGCAACGGGGGTGGAAATAGCAGCCTTGGGGCGGATTCATCGGGGAGGGGATCTCCCCTTCCAAGCGGAGAATGGTTCGTTTCTTCTCGATGTCGACCTGAGGGACGGCCGAGAGGAGGGCCTGGGTGTAGGGGTGCTGCGGGCGGTTCAGCACCGCCTCGACCGGGCCGTATTCGACGATCCGGCCGAGGTACATCACCGCCACCTCATGGGCGAAGTATTCCACCACGGAGAGGTTATGGGTGATGAAGAGATAGGCGAGGCCGAACCGCTCCTGAAGATCTTTCAGAAGATTGAGAATCTGCGCCTGAACGGAGACATCGAGCGCGCTGGTCGGCTCATCACAGATGATCACCTTCGGATCGACCGCAAGTGCCCGAGCGATGCAGATTCGCTGCCGCTGGCCCCCGGAGAACTCATGGGGATAGCGCCGCTTCGCATCGACGGGGAGACCGACCTGCTCCAGGAGCCGATCGACCCGCGTCTCCGCTTCGGCGAATGATTTCGCGCGGCGTTGTGCTTCAATCCCCTCTTTGATGATGTCGCCGACCATCATCCGGGGATTGAGCGACGCGTAGGGATCTTGAAAGATGATCTGGCAGTCGCCCCGCTTTTCTCGAAGGGCCGGTCCGGAGAGGGTCGTCAATTCGACGCCGTCGAATTGAACGCCTCCTCCGGTCGGGCGAATCAGCTGAAGGATCGCTTTTCCGGCGGTTGTCTTTCCGCAGCCCGACTCGCCGACGAGTGCAACCGTCCGACCGGCGGCCAGGGAGAAAGAAACGCCGTCGACCGCTTTCACCTGGCCGACGATTTTTTTGAGGAGCCCTTTATGAATGGGAAAGTGAACTTTCAGATCGGTCACCTGGAGGAGGGAGTCGTTTGCTTGAACCGTTCCCTTTCCGTTCCCTTCCGTCGTTACTGAAAGTGTGGCTTCGATCGCGGTCGCCGGCCGCGTCGCCGCAACGGCCGGATCGTAGAGATGGCATCGCACGCCGCCGGCTCCGTCGATCCAGCGGGGGACGATCGTCTCGCACGCCTCCCACGCCGCATCGCATCGGTTGGCAAAGCGGCAGCCGGCGAACTCCCGGTTGAGCGGCGGAACGCTGCCCCGAATCACGCCGAGACGCTCCCCCCGCTTGTTCCGGTTCGGCAGCGAGTGGAAGAGCTTTTGAGAATAGGGATGGCGCGGGTTGCTGAAGAAGGTCGCGCGGTCGGCGCTCTCCACAATTTGACCGGCATACATTACGGCGACCCGGTCGGCCATTTCGGAGACGACCGCGAGGTCGTGGGTGATGAGTAGGATCGCCATCCCTCGCTCTCGCTGCAGGCGACGGAGCAGGTCAAGAATCTGCGCCTGAATCGTCACGTCGAGCGCCGTCGTCGGCTCATCGGCAATCAAGAGCGCCGGCTCGCCGGCGAGCGCCATGGCAATCATGATCCGTTGCTTCATCCCCCCCGACATCTGATGGGGGTATTCGTCGAACCGGCGGACCGGGTCGGGGATGCCGACCGAAATAAGGAGGTCGCAGGCGCGTCTTTTCGCCGCCGCTCCATCGAGGGAGAAATGATACCGCAGCGTCTCGGAGATCTGCGCGCCGACGGTCATCACCGGATTGAGGCTCGTCATCGGCTCTTGAAAGATCATCGAGATCCGATGGCCGCGCAGCGGGCGCATCGCCACCTCCGGCAGCGCGCAGAGATCCTCTCCATTCAACACGACCGCTCCCGACACGATCCGCCCCGCCGGCTCCGGAACGAGCCGCATGAGCGACAGCGCCGTCATCGATTTCCCGCAACCCGACTCTCCGAGCAGGGCAAACGTCTCCCCCCGTCGCACGTCGAACGAGATCCCGTCGACCGCCCGGACGATCCCGCCGTCGGTGTGAAACCAGGTTTTGAGGTCGGTCACTCTAAGGACAGGATCCGGGGTGTTCATGCGCGCCCCCTCAAGCGGGGATCGAGCGCATCCCGCACCGCGTCGGAGAAGAGATTGGCCGAGAGGACCAGGCCGAACATAAAGACGAAGGCGGCGACGAGCGACCACCAGACGATCGGCTCGCGCGCCATCTCCATCCGGGCGCTGTTGATCATGTTCCCCCAGGAGATCATCGCCGGATCGACGCCGACCCCGACGTATGACAAGACCGCCTCGGCGAGGACCAGGCCGCTGAAATCGAGGACCACCGAAATCAAGACGATGTGCATCACGTTCGGGAGAATGTGGCGAAGGATGATCCGCCAGCTTCCGACCCCGAGCGCGGTCGCCGCTTGAACATAGTCCATCTCCCGCAGCTTCAGCGTCTCGCCCCGCAGCAGCCGGCAGAGGCCGATCCAGCCGGTGACTCCGAGGATAATGCAGAGAAAGAGGAGGCGAATGTCGGCCCGCTGGTTCACGCTGGTGAACGCGTCGGCATTCTGATCCATATAGACCTGGAGGATCAAGACCGCCGCGGCGATCAGGAGCACCCCCGGCACCGAGCTGAGGGTCGTATAAATATATTGGATGACGTCGTCCACCCATCCGCGGAAGTAGCCGGCGGCAATCCCAAGGAGAATGGCAAAGGGGAGCATGACAAGCGTCGTCACGGTGCCGATTACCAGCCCGGTCCGAATCGCCTTGAGGGAGAGGTAAAAGACATCCTGTCCCACCTTGTCGGTTCCGAAGAGATGGTATTTGGCGCTCAGCGAAAAAGCGATCCCTGAGAG
Organism: Candidatus Manganitrophaceae bacterium; assembly: GCA_016200325.1. Classification (NCBI taxonomy): domain Bacteria; kingdom Pseudomonadati; phylum Nitrospirota; class Nitrospiria; order Candidatus Troglogloeales; family Candidatus Manganitrophaceae; species Candidatus Manganitrophaceae bacterium. The sequence continues at coordinate 176,037 of JACQEZ010000011.1, read as the reverse complement.
GAGAATGAGCAGGGTCAGGGTGCCGAGGGTCGCCCGCCAGGCGGTGTCGCTCTTCCCTTTTAAAATCGTTTCAGCCATCGCCGGCACCGTGGTTTGATGGCGCCTGCTAAGGCCGAGAACGAAGAGGCCATTGAACGCAAACGCCGCGACCAGTCCGATGGCGGTGCCTTGAAGGGTGGTGAGGAAGAGATCGCGCGACCGCTCCGATTCCGGGTTGCCGAGATGGGCGCCGCCATATTTCAGCCGGGGAAAGATGCGCCCCTGGGTGCCGTCGGGCATCTCGACCGTTTCCTTCGAGTACGCATGCGCCGCCAGCGGGGCGGAATAGGTCCGCTCGACATTTTTCCGGAGCCGATCGGTCATCCCATCGAGGAGAGAGACGACTTCCGGCGCGTACTGCGCCGCCTGGCCCGCCTCGGTTGCCGGCAGTTTCCGCTTGAAGTGGATCGAATCGGTCAAGCCGACTCCGACATAGGCGAGCAGGATGACCATCGCCGCCATCGCTACCGGCCGCCGGCGGATCTGCCGCCAGGGGGCGCGCAGCGGCTCTTGCCGGGAGGCGTAGAGGCCGAGTGCAATGGCCGCAGCAAGTAAGATGAAGATCAAGGCGTCGGTCCAGAGGACCACGGGGAGGATCGGCATCAGGTGAGCCTCACGCGTGGATCGACCAGTGTGTAAGAGATGTCGGTCAGAATCAGTCCGATGATATAGAGGACCGATCCGAGGAAGACCATCGCACGGACAATGGCGAAGTCCTGGCTGTTGATGGCGTCGATCGTATAGCTTCCAAGACCGGGGATGCCGAAGAACGATTCGGTTAGGAGCGAGCCGAGAAAGAGAAGGGGAATGATCACCACCACGCCGGTGAGAATTGGAATCAGCGCATTTCGTAAGACATGGCCGAAGAGAACCCGCAGCTCAGAGAGCCCCTTTGCCCGGGCGGTTCGGACATACTCTTTCCCGATCTCTTCGAGGAAAATCGTGCGGTACCAGCGCAAACTGCTTCCCAGTCCGGCGATCAAGCCGATTAAGACCGGAAGGAGGACGAACTTGAGGGAGCCGAATCCGCTGCTGTAGCCGGAGATCGGGACGAGCCGCAGCACCTTGCTGAAGAGAAACTGTCCGCCGATGATATAAAAGAGGGCAGAAACCGACATCATGGCGACGGCAACGATCACCCCCCAATAATCGATATAGGTTGCCCGGAAGAAAGCGATGAGCATGGCGAGAGTGATGTCAATCAGCAGCCCGACGATCAAAGCGGGAACGGCGATGGCGAGGCTCGGTCCCATTCGCTGGCGGATGTCGGCCCCGATCTCCCGCCCATCATCGGCCCGTCCGAAATCAAATGCAAAGAGCTTCACCGATTTTTCGAAGAAGATCGTCTTCGTGAACGTCCCCCGGCCTTCGGCGGCGGAATTAAAGAGAAGCGGTTTGTCATAGCCATGTTCCGCTTTCCACTTCTCGATCGCCTCCTGATTGACCCGTTTCATCCCGAGGTGCATTCGCGCCATGTTGTCGGGGGTGTTCACGACGAAGAAGAGAATGAAGGTGAGGAGATTCACCCCGATCAAGATCGGCACGGCATAGAGGACGCGGCGGATGAGGTACCCGATCATTCTAGTCTCCTCTGGACCGTTCCCCGCTCTCTGCGCCGGTAGGTCGCCACGGCCGGAAGGGTGCCGACCACCAAGACGCCGACCAGCGCCACCACCGGCCACCAGACCGGTTTGTTCCACGTTTGACGCTGTTGGGCGCGGAGGGCCGGATCAATCTTGGCATACTTGAGCGTGTTGTTGGCCATCAGGTTCGGCTTGGCCTTTCGATACCAGGCGTGGTAGAGGCCGAACTGCTTCGGATGAAAGCCGGAGGCCCAGGGGGCGTCGTACCGGACGAGCGCGACCATCTGGTCGATGATCGCTTTTCGCTCCGGGGTGTTCCCCATGTTTTTCATCTTCTCGAAAAGCCGGTCGAACTCCGGATTTTCGTAGTTGGTTGCATTCTCCCCGTTTTTTCCCGCCTTGGCATTCGGGCCGTAGAGGAGGAAGAGGAAGTTCTCCGGATCGGGATAGTCGGCGTTCCACCCCCATTGGAAGATCTGCCCGGTGCCTTTCAGCATCTTATCTTGGAACCGATTGTAATCGGTGTTTCGGATGACGAGCTGAATGTTCAGCTTCTCAAACTGCTTTCGCATCCAATCGAAACTCGACTTCGCCTCCGGTCCGGTGCCGGTGGTGTCGAAATTCAGGACGAGCGGCTGCCCGGTCTGGGCATCGCGGCCGTCGGGATAGCCGGCCTCGGCGAGAAGTTTCCGCGCAACCTCGATCGGTTTTCGCTGCGGCCGACCGTTCACCCAATCGTAAACGTAGCGGTTGATCCCGGCTTCCCCCTCGGTGTAGCCGAAGATCCCCGGCGGGATCGGGCTCTGCATTGCGATCCCCCGCCCGTTCCGGAAGATGGCGATCGACTCCTCTTCATCGACGGCGATCCCGATCGCCTGGCGGAGCTTTCGAGCGGCTTCGGATTTTCCTCCGACCACCGGGTCGAGCATATTAAATCCGAGGTAAAAGGTGCTCGTCTCCACGCTTGTCACGAGGCGGATTTTCTTCTCCTTCATCTCCTCGGTCAGGTCGGCATCGCCGGTGCCGCTGATCCGGATCGCTTTGTCGAAGGTGTCGGACGAGATTCCCGATGCGTCGTAGTAGCCTTGCAAAAATTTATTCCAAACCGGAACATCTTCTTTCTCCAAGCTGAAGACGACCTTGTCGATGAAGGGGAGCGGCTTGCCGGCGTCGGCGAGCAGGCCGGCCGCTTCATCTTCCGGCTCTCCCTCGCTCGGATAGCGCTCGCCATGGAAATTCGGATTCCGCTCCAGCACCATCTGACGATTCGGATTGTTGACCGTCAACATATAGGGGCCGGTGCCGATCGGATACCAGTCGAGGGTAATGTTCTTCTCGGTCAGCCCCGGTTGAGAATAAAATCGGTCGGCCTCATAGGGGATCGGGGCGAAGAACGGCATCGCCAGCCAGTAGATAAACTGCGGATATTTGCCGACGATTTTGATTCGATAGGTGTACCGATCGACCACCTCCACACCGGCCAGAGGGAACGTCCGCAGATCGAGAAAGGCGTCCCGGCCGGCCTTCACCTGCGCCTGCTGGAGGGTGGCGGCCAACTCCTTTAACCCGACGATATATTCCGACATAAAGCCGTAGATCGGAGACTGGATCTTCGGGTGGGCAAGCCGTTTGATTTGATAGACGTAATCTTCGGCGGTCAGCTCTCGGCTGCCGGTCCGCTTAAAATCGCCGAGGGTGGCAATCTTTGAAAGGTCGTTGGGGCCGAGCGCGTGATAGAGAAAGGGTCCCTCGCCTTCTTGACCCTCTTGAGCGAAGGCGGGGTGGGGCTGATAGCGGCTGCCGGGCCGGATCTTGATTTCATAGACGCTCGATGCCACCTGCTCCGCCGGGTCGGTCTCCTTGAGCCGCTCGCCTTTACTATTGAGGTAAATCGGGGTCGGCATTTCGGTGGCGGTCAAGGGGACCAGGGTGTAGGGACGCTTGAGATAGTGGTACTGAAAAGGGGGCTCGTAGATTTGACCGGTGAAGGTCGCTTCGTTGGAAGAGTACGATTGCGCGGGGTCGAGATGTTTCGGCCGTTCGCTGAAAGAAGAGTAGAGAATGTTTTTCCCCTCTTCCGACCGAGGATAGGGATCGTTCAGCGGGGAGCGGGCGCATCCGAGGATGGAGAGGAGAAGAAGCGCCGCAACAAGTTTGGTGGTCAAAAGAAGATTCATGCCTTTAGGGCACGATCATACTGATTTTTTGGAAAAAACTCAATGGGGCCGGAGTCGGCCCCCCTGAGTTCGATTGATCGTATGTGGAACCGACACCGGGAGAATTCTGTTGGTTTTGAATCCTCACACCCGAAGCGCCCTGTCCCACCCTTTTATTTTGCAGGCGCCGGAGCGGTCGTGGCCGGCGGTGTGGCGGGTGCCGCCTTCGACGTATCGTCCGAACCTTTGGGTGGAAGGGTGTCTTTGCCCCCCGGAACCGGAACCTCTTTCGGAACAAGCTCATCTTTCTTGCCGGTATCAACGATGGAGGAGGCGATCGATCGGTCCCGGCTCAGGATAGAAAGGGTGAGGGAGGTGATCATGAAGAGGACGGCCGCTCCGACGGTGAGCTTGCTCAAGAAGGTGGCGGCGCCGCGGCTGCCGAAAATGGTCTGGCTCGATCCCCCGAAGGCGGCCCCCATCTCGGCCCCTTTGCCGGCCTGGAGCAGAACGACCCCCATCAGGATGAGACAGACGATCAGATGAATGATTACGACGAATATGTACATTGATTCTCCTTATTATTTATTTTTTGCTTTTACTCCCAATTCGATCATATTGCCGAACGACTCGGCGGAGAGGCTGGCGCCGCCGGCCAATACACCATCGATGTCGGCCTCCTCCATAAATAGCGCAATGTTCTTCTCGGTGACGCTGCCGCCGTAGAGAAGACGGGGTGTGTCGGCTCCTTCTTCCGAAAGCGACAGAAAATAATCGCGGATCTGGCGGTGGGTCGACTCGGCTTCTTCCGGCTGTGGGGTGAGCCCGGTGCCGATCGCCCAGACCGGCTCATAGGCGATGATCCAATCCGACGGGCCTGGCCGGAGGTCGTCCTGCGCCTCTCTCAGCTGCCGCTCGATGACCTCCCAGGTTTTATTTTCCTCCCGCTCTTCCCGGGTCTCGCCGACGCAGAGGATCGGGATCAATCCCGCCCGCAGTGCCGCAGCGACCTTTTTGTGAATGATGGCATTCGTCTCTCCGAAATAGATCCGGCGCTCCGAATGGCCGATGATCACATAGCGGCATCCGGCGTCGCGGAGCATCAGGGGAGAAATTTCGCCGGTATATGCGCCGCGCTCCTCAAAGTGGGTGTTCTGGCCCCCCAAGCCGACGGGAACACTTCCCCCCTTTAGATAATCGGCCATCGGGGCGAGCAGAGTAAAAGGGGGGGTGACGATCGCCTCGAAAGGGAGGGGGGGAAGCTGCGGCCATCGCTTCTCCATCTCCTGAAGGTAAACGAGCGCCTCGCCGCGGTTCTTATTCATTTTCCAATTCGCCACAAAACAAGGGGTGCGCATCAAGGGACCGTTTAGAATAGAAATTCAGAATATAGGAGCCGGAAGTCAGAATTCAGAAGGAGGTGCGACCTGCCGATCCTTCCGGTTCCTGACGTCTGAATTCCGCCTTCATTAATAATTAGGCCTCTTTGTCCGGAAGGACCGCGAGTCCCGGGAGATCTTTGCCTTCCAACAGCTGCAGCGCCGCGCCGCCGCCGGTGGAGATGAATGAGATATTCTCCGACTCTCCCGCCTTGTGAACCGCCAGGGCGGTCTCACCGCCGCCGACGATCGTCAGCGCATACGAGTTGGCGATCGCATGGGCGATGGCGGAGGTGCCGCGGGAGTAAGCGTCCATTTCAAAGACCCCCATCGGTCCGTTCCAGAGGATCGTCTTCGCGTTCGCCAGCACTTCGGTGAAGAGGCGGACGGAAGCCGGTCCGGTATCGAGGCCGATCCATCCCTTGGGAATTTCCTGGACCGGGACGATCTTCGTCTCCGCCGCCGGATCCATGCTGGCGGCGACCACACAGTCGACCGGAAGGTAGAATTTGATTCCCCGCTCGATCGCATGCTCTTTGATCTCGCGTGCGAAGGAGAGCATCGAGTCTTCGACCAGCGAATTGCCGACATCGTTCCCCAGCGCTTTCAAAAAGGTGAAGGCCATTCCACCGCCGATGATCACCTTGTCGACCTTCTTGCCGAGGTTCTCGATGACGCCGATTTTCCCGGAGACCTTTGCGCCGCCGAGGATTGCCACGAAGGGGCGCGCCGGATTCTTCACGGCCCCCTCGAGGTAGGAGATCTCCTTCTTCATCAAGAAGCCGCACGCTTTCACCTTGATGAAGTGGGTGATGCCGGTGACCGAGGCATGGCTTCGATGGACCGCCCCGAAAGCGTCGTTGATATAGACATCGATTCCCAGATCGGCCAGCGCCTTGGCAAAGCCCTCGTCGTTCTTTTTCTCTTCCGGATGGAAACGGAGGTTCTCGAGAAGGAGGACATCGCCCGGCTTCAATTTGGCGACCATGTTTTGAACCTGCGGCCCGATGCAGTCGGGGGCGAAGAAAACCTCTTTCCCCAAAAAGCGTTGGAGCCGTTTTGCCACGGGGGCGAGGGTGTAGCGTGGATCGACCCCTTTCGGCCGATCGAGGTGGGAGGCCAGGATCACAATGGCTCCCTCGTCGATGGCGTAGTTAATCGTCGGAAGGGTGGAGCGGATTCGGGTATCGTCGGTGATGTGCAGGTTGCTGTCCAACGGGACATTGAAGTCGGCCCGGATGAAGACCCGCTTCCCTTTGATGGGGACATCTTCAATGGTCAATTTATTCATGTTCATGAGCGTCCGCCCTTTCTTTTTGTATGTGGGGCCCGTCCGGCAAGTGACTAAGAAAGGGTCCTCCGATGCGCCCACACCCCGCGGCTTGGACAGGCACCGCCTGATCCTCACCTTGATTCATTTCCCAGGCTCCGAATTTTTATCTGGACATCGTATTCGCGGCATTCGCGCCGGCATGGCCAGTCGTTTGCTTCATCTAGAATTTTTTCCAAATGGCTTAAACCAGCCGTTACTTTTTTCCGGCGATGTAGAGGATCAGATCCCGAACGCGGCAGGAGTAACCCCATTCGTTGTCGTACCAAGCGATCACCTTCGTCATCCGGCCGCCGAGGACCTTGGTCAGCGTCCCGTCGACGATTGAGGAGTGGGGATTGCCGTTAAAATCGGTCGAGACCAACGGCGCCTCGGTGTAGAGGAGAATTCCCTTTAACTCTTTCTGCGCCGCATTCGAGAAGGCTTCTCGAACCGACGCCTCGGTGGCATCCGATTCCAGCTCCGCCACCAGATCAATGACCGAGACGTTCGGTGTCGGAACCCGGATGGCCATGCCGTCCATCTTTCCGGCGAGATCGGGAAGGACCTCCGAGAGGGCTTTCGCCGCCCCGGTGGTGGTTGGGATCATCGAGAGGGCCGCGGCCCGCGCCCGCCTTAAATCTTTGTGCGGGAGATCGAGGAGCTGCTGATCGTTGGTATAGGAGTGAACCGTTGTCATTAATCCCCGCTTGATCCCGAATTGATTGAGCAGCACCTTGGCGACCGGCGCGAGGCAGTTCGTCGTGCAGGAGGCGTTCGAGAGGATATGGTGCCGGCTCGGATCGTATTTCTCCTCGTTGACCCCCAAAACCAGGGTGATGTCGGGATTCTTGGCCGGGGCGGAGATGACCACCTTTTTCGCCCCGGCGGTCAGGTGCTTCTCGGCGCCGGCACGGTCGGTGAACTTGCCGGTCGATTCGACGACCACCTCGACTCCCATCTCCTTCCAGGGGAGTGCGGCGGGATCTTTTTCCTTGGTGATCCGGACCGATTTCCCATCGACCAGCAGAACATCGTCCTTTGCCTCGACCTCGGGGCCGAACGTTCCATGCACAGAGTCATATTTGAGAAGATGGGCGAGGGTCTTGGCATCGGTCAGGTCATTGATCGCCACGATTTGAAGATTTGGATTCCCAAACGCAGTGCGAAAGAAATTCCGTCCAATTCTTCCGAACCCATTAATCGCTATTTTCGTGGGCATCTGTGTAGACACCTTCGTAGACATCGCTGCTCCTTTCAGTTTGCTCATTCTGCCATTCTGTCGATCTGATGATCAGCCGGTAAATAAGGATGTGAGGCGTGAAGCGCGAGGCGTCCGGGAAAAACGATCTTCCCGGATCCCTCCCACTCCACCCCTCACGAACTTAGAACGCGCTCTCTTCCTCATCCAGTTTAAAGAACTGTGTCGGGGTCGGGGTCTCGACCTTGTACTCTTTCGGTTCGGTCCCCTTTACAAAGACTTCGACGATCCCTTTTTCTTCACCCGGAGGGGTGAGCAGCCCGGTGTGCGGGTCTATCTTAGCATAAACGATATTGTCTGGGATAGAAAAAGGTGTAACGGGAAAACGGGCCAGCGTTTCCTGCATAAAACTCATCCAGATCGGCAATGCGGCGCTTCCGCCCGCTTCGCGGTCTCCCAAGGTCCGATTGTCGTCGAATCCGACCCAGACGCCGGCGACGACATTGGGGGAGAAGCCGATAAACCAGGCGTCGGTAAACTCATTGGTCGTTCCGGTCTTCCCGGCCAGCGGCCGCCCGAGTGATTTGGCTTTTTTCGCCGTTCCGCGCTGGATGACGTCTTCCATCATGTTCGTCACCACATAGGCGGTCTCCTTCGAGACGACCTGCTGCGGGGCGAGCTCGCGGTGCTCCAGGACTTTGCCGTTATGATCGCTGACCGAAATGATGAGGGTTGGATCGACGCGGACCCCTTGGCTGGCGAAGACGGTGTAGGCGGAGGTCATCTCGATCAGGGTGACGCCGGAGGAGCCGAGCGCCAGGGAGAGGTCGCGGGTCAGCGGGCTTTGAATGCCGACCCGCTTTGCGAAATCGATCACATTCCGAACGCCGACCTGTTCCAAGAGCCGAACGGTCGCCAAATTTCGCGAATAGGTGAGCGCTTCGCGAAGGGTGATCGGGCCGTAGAACTTCTCCTCGTAATTCTCCGGTTTCCAGACCTTGTCGAGCTCCACATCTTCGTAGACGACCGGGTTGTCGAGGACGACCGTCGCCGGGGTCAGCCCCCGCTCGATCGCGGTGGCGTAAATGATCGGCTTGAATGCAGAGCCGGGCTGCCGCCGGGCGGCGAGCGCCCGATTAAATTCGCTCCGCTTGAAGTCATACCCGCCAAGAAGCGCTTTCACCGCCCCGGTCGCCGGATCAATCGCGACGAAGGCCCCTTCGACGATCGGTTCTTGCTCCAAGCTGAAGAAGGTCCCTTTTCCCTCGGCCGCAACCTTCTTCACCTTGACTTTAATCAGATCGTTGACTTTGACGATGTCTGACACTTTCGGTTTCTCGATCACCTGCAGGTCGTCCGGGAGATGCGGCCCTTTCAGCCGCCGCGCCCCCCAGGCCATGTCTTCCATCAGCATCTTGCCGGTGACCCCGCCCGCGCGGACCAGCGCATACCCCTCTTTGTCCGAGAGCTGCGTCACCTGCCCGTCGAGGAGGTCGCCAGCCGCCAGCGTCGGGGTGGCGATCTCCGCCGTCTCGGCCGGTCTCTCCGCCTTTCCGATCGGACCGCGGTATCCTTGCCGCTTGTCGAGATCGCGCAGGCCGGTCCGAAGCGCCCGGTTGGCGGAGCGCTGCATGTCGATGTTCAGGGTGGTGTAGATGTTGAGTCCCCCCTTGTAAACCGCATCGTCGCCGTATTTGGAGATCACATATTGCCGGATGTATTCGATGTAATGAAGCGCCAGCTCTTCGTCGGGGACGAGCTTTTGGAAGAAGAGGTCTTGCTGGTAGGCCGTTTTATACTGTTCCGGCGTGATAAATCCCTCGTCAAGCATCCGTCTGAGGACGACCCCCTGCCGCGTCTTCGCTTTCTGCGGATTGCGATAGGGGGAGTGGTCGTTCGGCGCCTTCGGAAGGCCGGCCAAGAAAGCGACCTCGGCTAGTTTCAGATCGCCGACATCTTTGCCGAAATAGGTCCGGGAGGCGACCTGGACCCCATAGGCGCCATGCCCGAAATAGATCTGATTCAAGTAGATCTCGAGGATCTCATCCTTGGTCAGCATCGTTTCCATCTTGCGGGCGAGGAGGATCTCCTTGAACTTCCGCTTCATCGTCCGCTCGGAGGTCAGGAAGAGGGAGCGGGTCAGCTGCTGCGTAATTGTGCTCGCCCCCTGGCGAATCCTCCCGCTCTCCAGATTGGTCACGAAGGCTTTCACGATCCGGAGGTAATCGAATCCGCTGTGCTCGTAAAACCGGGAGTCTTCCACCGCCAGAATCGCCTGAATCAGCTCTTTCGGCATCTTCGAGAGGGGAACAAAAACCCGTTTTTCGATATAGAATTGCCCGATCACCCGATTGTCGTCGGAGTAGATTCGGGTCGCTTGGCTCGGCTCGTAGCTTCCGAGCGATTCGAGGGAGGGAAGGTCCCGGGAGAAATACCAGATCACCCCGCCGGCGGCGATCACCGCCAGCAGGGCAAGAGAGGCCATGGAGAGGAGGAGCCATTTCACCCATCGGAAACGACGCCGTCTCTCCGAGTTATTTTCAATCGGAATGTCCAAAATTCACCGGGATTTGCCAGGAAAATCCTTGATTGTCGAACCTTCAGCCTATCGGTTTTTGGTTTCCTTGTCAAGGTTGTTTCCCTCTCTTTCCGCGGATAAAATCCCTCTCAGGAGGGCTTTTTTGAGAGGAGAAGGGACCCTCTGTCCGGTCGACGAGCCGGCGGGGGAGGGGATTGAAAACTTCCTCTGTTTCTCTTATAGTACCGAGATTGCTGATATTGAGTTGGAGCCGGAGGTTGATCGGGGCCCGTGGCATTATAGCGCGGCCTCATAAGTCTTATAAGTAAGGATATGCGGAGCGCGATTGATCTTCCCGCCAGAAAGCATCGGATGAATTCGGTTTTACTCTTGATCTTTGATCTCGATGGAACGCTCATCGATTCCAAAAACGATCTTGCCATCTCCGTCAACCTGACTTTTCGTGATCTCGGTATTGCTGAAAGACCGCTGGAAGAGATCTACGGCTACGTCGGAAACGGCGTTCGGCGGCTGATTCTCGATTCGCTTGGGAACGCCGAGCCTGCATTGCTGGAGCGGTCGCTGGAGATCTTTGAAGCGCATTACCTCAAACACCTTCTCGATGAGACCGACCTTTATCCCGGGATAGAAGAGGTATTGCTTCATTTCAGCGGAAAAAAGAAGGCGGTCGTCACCAACAAACCGCTCCTCTATACCACGAAAATTATGGAAGGGCTGGGGGCGCGGAACCATTTTGATTTGATCCTCGGAAGCGAGCCGATCGTCAATTTAAAGCCGCATCCGGAGATGATCCTGAGAACCCTCAATCACCTCCAGGTGCCTCCCTCCGAGGCGGTGATGATCGGTGATTCGCCGAATGACGTTCTGGCCGCGCGGGCGGCCGGCATCAAATCATGCGGGGTCGGCTACGGCTTGGGAGATGTGAATCTTCTCCGGGAATCGAAACCCGATTTCTTCGTCGATACGGTGGCGGACCTCAAACGCCTGTTCAAATGAACAGGCAAAGGAGTTTTAAGTGAAAAAAATAAAATGGATGATCCCTCTCCTTTTAATTCACCTCTGGGCGTCCGCCGCCTCAGCGCAGACCCTTGCCGACCGGGTCGTCGAGAAAGTCCTCTCGAACGGCCTGACCGTCTTAATGGTCGAGCGCCATCAGGCGCCGACCGTCTCTTTTCAAATTACCTATAAGGTCGGATCGGTCAACGAACACAGCGGAATCACCGGCGTGGCCCATCTCTATGAGCATATGGCCTTCAAGGGGACGGAGCGGCTTGGGACGTCCGACTATCAGAAGGAGAAATCGGTTCTCGAAGAGTTGGAGGGACTGAACCGTGAGATCACCCTGGAAGAGGCGAAGGGGCCGAAGGCCGATCGCGAAAGAATAAAAGCGCTTCGGGTGAAATTCCAAGCGCTGGAGCAGGAAGGGGAAAAGTGGGTGGTGAGCAATGAGCTCGGCGAGCTCTACGATCGAAACGGCGCGGTCGGATTCAACGCCTCCACCGGTCGGGACGTAACTTCATATGTCGTGTCGCTCCCGGCGAACCGCCTTCCTCTCTGGATGGCGATTGAATCGGATCGCATGGCCCGGACGGTGCTGCGCGAATTCTACAAGGAGCGCGAGGTCGTCTTGGAAGAGCGGCGGCGGAGTGTGGAGACGAGCCCCGGCGGAAAACTGGTCGAAGCCTTCCTCTCGGCTGCCTTTGTCGCCCACCCCTACGGCTATCCGACGCTCGGGTGGCCATCTGATGTCCGGAATCTATCGGCGACGGAAACGGCCCGTTTTTTTAAGACCCACTATGCGCCGAACAATACGATTATTGCGATGGTCGGCGACTTCAAACCGGCCGAGGTGACGCCGATGCTCGAGAAATATTTCGGCGCCATCCCGGCCGGGCCGCCGCCGCCGCAGGTGGTCACGGCGGAGCCGCCGCAGCTGGGAGAGCGGCGAATCGAGGTCGAGGAAGAGGCCAACCCGCAGGTGATGATCGGCTATCACAAGCCGGGGATCGATCATCCCGACGACCCGGTCTTCGACGTCATCGACGCGCTTCTCTCTATGGGACGGACTTCGCGCCTTTATAAGAAATTGGTCGAGGAGAAGAAGATCGCCATCGCCGTGGGGACCAACTCCGGAACTCCCGGCGTCCGGTATCCGAGCCTTTTCACCCTCTCCGCCACCCCCCGCGCGCCTCATACCACGGCGGAGGTGGAAGCGGCCATTTACGAGGAGATCGACCGGCTGAAGACGGAGCCGCCGAGCCCGAAAGAGCTCGAGAAGATCATTACCAACATCGACGCCAGCTTGATTCGATCGCTTCGATCGAACAGCGGACTGGCCAGCCAGTTGGCCTATTTTCAGGCGGTCGCCGGCGATTGGCGCTATGTCCTCCAAAATCGCGATGATATCGCGAAGGTGACCGGAGAGGATGTAATGCGGGTGGCGCGGACCTATTTCACCAAGAAAAATCGAACGGTGGCGACGCTGGTCCAGGTATCGCCCCCTGCCGGGGAGGAAAAGAGGAAGGTTCTTCCCGTGTCGAAGGAGGAGGGACGATGAAAGGCTTTGTTCGCATAGAAAATAGAATTCAGAAGTCAGGAGTCCGGATTCAGAAGGGGAGGGCAAAACAGATTTTACTGCTGGCTTCCGGCTTCTGGCTTCTTATCTTTTCCCTTTCTTTCGCTGCGGTCCCGACCCCGGAGCTGCCCGATCCGCGAACGATGAACTTTCCCCCGCCGGCATTCAAACCGCCGAAGGCGGAGCGGCAGGTCCTTTCGAATGGAATGATTCTCTATCTGATGGAAGATCATGAGCTTCCGATCATCCGCCTGGATGCGGTGATCAAAGCTGGGAGCATCTATGAGCCGGCCGATAAGATCGGGCTGGCCGGCCTCAGCGGAATGGTAATGCGGACCGGCGGCACGCGAAATCATACCGGAAATGAGATTGATGAGTTGACCGATCAGCTGGCGATTGAGCTCTCGGTCGGCATCGGCTCCGATGTCGGTTCGGCGGGGCTCGATGTGTTGAAGAAAGATGTCGATCGGGGGCTCGGCCTCTTCGCCGACATCCTGATGAATCCGGTCTTTGAAGAGGAAAAACTTCAGATTGCAAAAAACAACGCCATTGAGGGGATTCGGCGGCGAAACGACCGTCCCTCCTCCATCGCCGGCCGCGAGTTCAATAAGCTGATCTTCGGTGCGGACAATCCGTATGGACGGGAGGCGACCGAGACGACGGTGCGATCGATCGGGCGGGCCGACGTGGTGGCCTTTCATGAGAAATATTTCGCCCCAAACAACATGATCCTCGGAGTGACCGGCGATTTCGATAAGAAAGAGATCGTCGCAAAGATCGAGAAGGCGTTCGCCGGCTGGAAAAAGAAAGAGATCGATTTCCCGCGGGTCGCGCCGGTGGTGGAGCGGAATGAAGGGGGGGTCTTCGAAGTGATCCGGCCGATTACTCAGACGCAGATCCGAATCGGCCATCTCGGGATCAAACAGGACAACCCCGACTTTTTTGCCCTCTCGATCCTCGATGACATCTTGGGGGCCGGCGGGTTCACCAGCCGGCTCTTCCGGGATGTCCGGACTCAGCAGGGGCTTGCCTACTCGGTCGGAACCGTCTTCCGGCCCGGGAACTTCGAGCGAGGGGTCATGGTCGCCTATGGCGAGACCCGTGTGGAGACGACCTATCAGGCGATCTCGACAATTGTCGATCACATCCGGAAGATTCGAGAGGCGCCGGTCACGGAGGAGGAGTTAAAGCGGGCGAAGGAGTCGTTTCTCAACTCCTTTATCTTCTCTTTTGCCAGCCCGGCGCAGATCGTCAGCCGTCAGATGTCGCTGGAGTATTATGGGCTGCCGAGCGATTTCCTGGAGCGCTACCGGGAGAACGTGGCGAAAGTCACCCGCGAAGATATTCTGCGGGTCGCCCAGAAATATCTCCATCCCGACCGGCTGGTCGTCTTGGTGGTCGGAGATGAGGGAAAATTCGACCGCTCTCTCGCCACGCTCGGGAAGATCGTTCATATACAGTTGACCCCTTAAAGATTCTGGAATGCGGCGGCAGGTTTGCCTGCCGCCCGTCTTTATCCGGGCTCCGACTCAATGCAGGGTTATGAAATGCTTCATCGAATGAAACTCCGGGTCTTGTATGGGGAGGCGCTTGCCGCCGATCGACCGGCACGCCGGCGGAAGATCCGGGTGATTTTACTCTCCGGGCTGGCTGTCTACTTTCCTTTTCTGATGATCACTTACCTTATCTTTTTCGAAACCCGCGTCTTCTTTCTGATGCTGATCGGTCTTTTGGCTTCCCTCGTCTCGATCCCGGTGGCGCTCTATGCCTACTCCGAAGGGTTCGGCCGTCCCCTCCGCCAGCTCTGGCGGGAGCGGCCGGAGGAGATGAAGTGGTTTTCTCTTAAGATCGGGTTCCTCTATGCCTTCGCCCTCTATTGGATGATCCTCGGGATCGTCGAGTTCCTCTTCGGCTACCATGCCTTTCGGGCGGCGCTGATCAGCTTTGTCGCAGCGGCCGTGGCGCGGGACGGTTTCGAGATCGGCTACCTTCGCGCACGGCAGGCGCGGGGACCCCGGACGATCTTTCCGGACGGACGGCCGATCGGGGAGTTCTTCCGCACCGCCCCCGGACGGAACCTGGCATGGATCGTCGGAGCGACCTTGATCGGCGGGACGGCGGGGGCGCTGCTCGGCTCCCTTCTTCTGAACTCCGTCCATCAGACGCTTGCCGTCGGAGCGGTCGTCGGCGTCATGGCGACCGCAGCCTATGTCTGGTTTCTTCCCGCCCTCCCCAGAATTGTTCCGCTCCTTCGGTTTTTCATCTGGCCCGGCTTTACGATGGCGGCAACCTATTTTTTGATCCTCGCTTATCTTCTCCGGATCATCCTCCGTCTTCCTCTCTCGCCGGCGGTCGATCTCGCGATTTTGACCGCCGCCTGCGCCGGATGGATGACGCTGGAGTCGCTCTTTCTCGGCTTCATCAAGAAAGAGGGGAGAGTGACCGAACCGGGATTTCCAGAAGAGATCGTCCCGAACGGTTGAACCTCCGTCGATCGTCCGGTTGACCGGGCCGGGATCGGTCTTTCGAATATGTAGGCGAAGATGTCAGCGAAGATGCTTGCGACCGTTGCAAAGATGCTTGACATCGACTCCCTTCGGGTATAGGGTGGCTTTATTTGGATGTAGCGATGCAGAAGGTGATTGGAGAGAACCCGCGCCGTCAGACCCTTCCCCTCTTCGGAGGTTACCGCCTTCTGCGCGCGCTGAAGCGGGGTCCCTTCCTCGAGAGTCACCTTGTACAAACTGAGAGCCCTCCCCATAATCTTTTTGTTTTAAAACGCCTTCATCCATTGGTCATCCATCGGGCCGACTGGGTCGCCCGTTTTCTGCGGGAGGCCCGGCGGGCGGCGGTCCTCTGGCATCCGAACATCGTCCGTGTCGTTGATCTGGGGGAGATCAACGGCATCCCCTACTTTATTCAGCCCTGTCTTTTTGGAAAAAAACTTCAGACCCTTCTGTCGCGAAGCCGAACCCTTCCGATCCCGACCGGGATGGCCCTTTTAATCGTCCAACAGATTGTCGAGGCGCTCGATGCGGCGCACCGGATCGCCGGGGCGCCGATTGTTCATGGCGGGCTTCATCCCGAACGGATCTTCATCAGCTATGACGGCGTCATCCATGTCAGCGATTTCGGCCTCGGCTGGCTTGAAGATCCCCGGTCTGCCGTCCGCTCGCGCTATCGCGCCCCGGAAGCGGTGGTCGAGAAGCGGGAGGAGGCGCATGAGCATCCGGCGGAAGACCTCTATGCGGTGTCGGCGATTCTCTGTGAGTTGTTGGGGGAAGTTCCCGAGCCGATCAAGCCGGGGCTGTCGCCGTGGGGGTATCTTTCAGAGCCGGTCCGGTCGATTCTCATGCGGGGACTCGCTGCGGAACCGGCGGCCCGCTTCCAGACGGCCGGAGAAATGCGAGGGGCGCTGGAGGCGATTTTACAGCGCAACTATCTTCGGCTCAACCTCTCCAATTATATCCAGGCTTTTTTTGGAAAAGAGATCGAGGCAGAAGGTAAATCCTTCGACCGGGTTTCCTCAAACGAAGTGGTCCTCTCCCGTCCGTCGCCGATCCAATCGGTCGATGCTCCGCCGTTGATGCTGATCCCGCCGGCGTCGCCCCCACGACCCGCATCGGTGGAGGTGATCTCATTGCCGTCGATTTCAACCCTTTCCCCTCTGTCGGTCGAGATGCCGTCGGCCGGAACCGATTCTGAAAGGACAAGCGTTCTTCCGGCGGAGAGGCCGCGTCGCTCTTGGCAGCCGATCTGGTGGGTGCTCTTTGGCCTGCTGCTCGCCGGATTTTTAGGGGTTCTTTTCTTCTCGCTCTATTATCGTCCCTCCCTCTTTGAGCGTGTGTCGCTCTCGTCCTCTTCCCCGGTTCCTCCGCCACCGGCCCCTCCTCCGATCGTCGCGGGGAAAACGGAGCCGATCGTTCCGCAGATCGAAGAAGGGTCTTCGAAATCATCCCCGGCCAAGGAGATCCCCTCCGCGCCGCTTCCCCCGCCCGTGCCTCCTGCCCCCGTGATGAACGACGCCGCCAAGGAGGCAACCCCCTTATCCCCAAAAAAACCGAAACAGGCCCGGATCAAACCGGCGCCGGTCAGCCCGCCGGTCAGTCCGATTGAGAAGCCGGCCCCGCCCTCTCCGGCGGCCGCGCTCATTGGGCCGGCTCCATCTCGGCCGATTGAGGTGGTTCCGCCGAAACCAAAGGCGAATGAAGAGCTGGTTCGGGAATTGATTGAGCGGCAGCGCCAGGCTTATCAAAACCAAGATTGGAGGGGTCAGAAGGCGGATCTTGCGGAGGGAGGGGAGATGGAGCGTCAGATGGCGGAGCTTTTTGAGGGGGCCCGGCCGCTCGAGGTTCATTTCGAGGTTTATGAGCTGAAGCTCCGAGGGGAGGAAGCCGACGTCTCCTTGATGCAGACGGCGCGGCTTCAGAAAGAGAAAGGAATCTCCTTTCAGAAGACCCTTCTCTTTTGGAAATTGAAGCGCGACAAGGAGCGTTGGAAAATTGAGAAATTTAACGTGGTGGAGAAATATCCGGCGACTGAAGTAAAGTGAGTTTTGGGAATGCGCTCCGCACCGATGACTCGGTGGTGGTTCCACCGCTCTGCGACCGCTTCTTTGTTCATCTTCATTCCTCCATTCTCATTCTCCACGCGCTCCACGTGACCTGCTTCTGATCTTGACCTTTGTTTTCTTCCCCGATATACTCGGCCTGTTCTAAAAAGGGGGGGTCAATGGGTCGGGAAATTTCGGTACCGTCTCTCTTCCAGCTGGGCTATTACTGGGAGGCAAAGATTTTTTTGACCTCCGTGAAGCTCGACCTCTATACCCCTTTGGGAAGTGGCCCCAAGACAGCGGGGGAGATCGCATCGACGGTTCAGGCAGACCCTTCCAGCCTGGAGCGCCTCCTCGATGCATTGGTGTCGATCGGTCTGCTCAAACGCGAAGGGGTGCGCTATGCCAACACCCCCGCGGTCGCCGAATTTCTCGTCAAAACAAGTCCGTTTTATATGGGCGAACTGATGCTCCTGCAGGACGAAGAGTGGGAGGCGTGGGGGAAGCTCGAAGAGATCGTCCGGACGGGACGGCCGCCGGTGACCGGAAACATCTTCATGAACCGTCCCGAGATCGGCGCAAAAATCTTGCGGGTGCTTGATCGGATGGCGAAGCGGGTCGCCCCCTCCCTTGCGGAGCGGCTTGACCTCTCTTCCTATCAGACCTTTCTCGACGTCGGCGGCGGGGCCGGCACCTTCTCAATCGCCTTTTCAAAGCGCTATCCGCAGCTTCAGGTGACCCTCTTCGATCTGCCGCAGACGTTGGTGACGACGGAGAAAAATGTTGAGAAAGAGAAGCTCTCCGATCGAATTCACCTGGCCGGCGGCAATTTCAACCGCGACCCGCTTCCCGGGACGTTCGACGTCGTCTTCCTCTCCGACATCCTTCACTATCAGACTTCCAAGGAGAATGCGGCCCTGTTTCAGAAGCTCTCCGGCGCCGTGAACCCCGGCGGGCTGATCATTGTGAAGGATATGTTCCTGAACGAAGATCTCTCGGAGCCCGGATGGAACGCCGTCTTCTCGATCCACCTGTTGGTCTATACGGAGAAGGGGCGCTGCTTTCCAGGCTCGGAGATCCGCGGCTGGCTGGAGAAGGCAGGATTTCATACGATCACCGAGATTGAGCGAAACACCGTTTTAACCGCGCGAAAGTAGCATCGAAACAGACGCACTAAAGAAATGAAGGAGCGCACCATGAAAGAGTTTCTGACCACACCCGGTTTTCTCTCACCCTATGGGACCTTGGGCGCCGACATCTCCTCGGTCATGGCCTGGCTGTTTACCCTTCTCTTTATCTATGGTTGGTATACAGCCAAGAAGCATCAGGGACAACACCACCATCTGGTGACGCTCTGGGGGATGGTGGCGATGCTCGGCTACTTCACTATCTACTATCTTGCGCGCGGCCTGGGGGCGCTGTCGTTGGAAGGGAAGGAGGGGTTCGGCGGACCCGACTGGGTCTACTCCTATATCTTCACGCCGATGCTGACGATCCATATCCTGGTGATCTCGATCGGCCTGGTTTTGGCGATTTATATGATCATCCTCGGTTTTCGCTCTTCTTTTAAAAAGGGGAAAGAGCGCTATCTAAAAGCGGGAACCCTCCAGATGGGAAACAAGGGGTTTAACTATACCTTGGCGGGGGCGGGGGTCTTCTTCGGCGGGGTTGCGGTGGTTCGCTGGGGATCGATGGCGCGGTTTCTCGTCTATGCATCAGGCTTCGGCTTGGTCGCTGCCGTCCTTTTCCTGGAGCGGGGGATTGAAAAGTGGATGCCCGATGCGGCGACCCGCCATCGGAAGATGGGAGCCTTTACCATGCTGCTCTATGTCATCGCGTTGGTGACGAGCACGACCACTTATGTGATGCTCTATTATATCTATCCAATCAAGGCGCAGTAATTTTTTGGCTGCGAAGGCCGCGGCGTTGCTACTCTCCCATGACCTTGATGATCACCCGCTTTCGTCGCCGCCCGTCAAACTCCGCATCATAGACTTGATCTGCGATGAGGACCTCCTCCGCATCGTTGACATAAACGCGGCGGTGATATGCATCGCGAGACGAGTACCATCCCCTCCGAGATGCCGCTTTTCTGAATCGCCTTTTCCTCATCGGCGGTGATGTTGATGTCCTTCCGCTTCTTCCGTGTTTCGAACCGAAGATATTCCGTGTGAAAACACATCGAGCCCTTTCTGTGGAGCGGCATCACTTCTTCTAAAACAAGCCAAGCTCAAGCCCAAGCCTGAGAATAGAATTCTTTCTGCACCCTTTTGCAGGATGAGGGAAAAACCTTGCCCTGCCATCCGAGTATCTGAAAAAACATGCACCAGATAGAGCGGCATTCCATTTGCACTATTATTCGGCATGTTCACGTAACCGAAAAGGAGATCGCTATGCTTTGGACACTTTTTGTGATTTTGTTAATTCTCTGGGCGCTTGGATTTAGCCTGCACGTGGCCGGAGGATTGATCCATGCTCTTTTGGTGATCGCCGCCGTGCTTTTGGTTTTCCAACTCGTCAGCGGCCGGACCGTCAGCGGACCTCCACGTCCATAGAAGACCCCCGCATCGGCCGGCTGTATTGCGCCATGGGTCACATTTATCAGATGGTTTGGAAAATGGGTCGGCTGATATTTCAGCCGATCGTTCGGTCCATCATCCGGCGAGGGGCGGTGTTGCTCCTCGCCGGATTTCTTCTTGTGCGATGTGCGGGGGCGCCGCCCCAAAAACCGGCGGCCGTTATCGCCCAGGATGCCGCCTTAGAAACGAAGATTCAAGCGCTGATGGCGACTGAGCCGACGCTGGAGGATCAGCCGGTCGAGGTCCATGTCGAGGAGGGAAAGATCTCCTTAAAAGGACGGGTCGATTCGGAGACACAGAAGAAGAAGGTTGCGGAGGTGGCCACCCGGGCGGGAGGAAATCTCCCGATCAAGAATGAAATCAGGGTTGGGGAGAGAGAAAAAGAGTCCGCTTTGGGTCGCTGTCTTTTTGCTGGCGCTCTCGTCTGTCCTGTTTGTCCTCCCCTCATGGATTACCCTCAATCGATGGATTCCTTCCCTCACGGAGCGGTTTCAGAATACTACCGGACGGCCCCTTTCCATCGATCAACTTCGGATCTCTTTTCTCACCGGTCCTGAGCTTCGATTTATTGGCGTTGCCGTCGGGTCGGCCGGGGGAGCGGGAGGGTTTGCACAGGCCGAAGAAATTCAGATCGGCTTTCAGCTCCTTCCCCTCATTAGGCGGCAGTTCATCATTAAAGAGGTCCGGCTGGTCAGGCCGGTCGTCGATCTGGTCCGGGATCAAGACGGGACGTGGAATTTCGACGATTTTCTCTCGAAAAAGAAATCAGAAAAAGAGAGGGGATGGACGGTTCAGCTTCGATCGGGCTTCTTCCTTATTCAAAAGGGGACCGTCTTCCTGACCGACCGTATCCCTCCGAAAAAGTCGGCTCACCTCTCGAATCAATCGATTCAATGGACTGCGGAGGGGGTCGATGCAAAAGTGGAGCACCCTCCCCTCAACGGCCGGGTCCTCGTGCGGGTCGAGAGCCCCGCTGTCTGGCGAAGCGATCTGCCTGAAAAGCCGACCGGGGTGAAAGTAGAGGGGACGATCGAAGGGGGGGGCTTCTTTCGGATCAGACGACCGCTCGCCCACCTGGCCGTCTCCCTCGTTTCGTTTGATTCCTCTCTGATCAAACCTTATCTGCCCGAGTCGGTCCCCTCCTTTTTTACCGAGGAGAGCCATTTTAAGATAGACGGAGAGAGCGCCGATTTACCCTCTCTCGAACGTCTCCTTCGTTCCGATCTATTTCAGTTAGAGGGAGCATCGAACGGCCTCTCCGTCATCCTCGATGAAGCGATCTCCCCTCTTCAGGTCGAGCAGGCCGCGTGGCGTTACAATCATCAAAAGGGTACTTTCGCCTTTCAGAACAGCCGGCTGAATCATTCAACCCTTCCAACGACCTCCGGACAGCTCCTCTCCCTCTTTTCAGACCCTCGGATCGACATTGACACTGCCGGCCGGGTTGCCGTTCCGGATTTGTCGGAAGTGCTCGCCGAGCGATTTCAAAGGATCTGGCTGAAGGAGACGAAGGCGCAGGGGTTCATCGATGCAACGCTTGCGATCAGCATCCCGCTCCACAATCTTTCCGCAGTCGATTTCAAAGGACAGTTCCGCTTGCAAGAGGGGACATTCACCCCCTTTCGCGCGTTCGAACCGATTCGAAAGATCAAAGCGACCGGCCGCGTGGAAGGAAGACTTCTCGTCATCGAGTCGGCCGAGGGGGCTTGGGGCGATGCCCAACTCAAGGCGACCGGTCGGATGCCCGATCTCCGCAGACAAGGGATAGAATTCGACCTGCGCGCGACCACCCTCGACTGGGATGCCATCCGATCGACGCTGCCGGAAGATCAGGGCTCCTCTTCAAAAGCAATCCCAAAAAAGGGAGTTCCAAAAGAAGAGAAAGGAGCCCCCACGCCGTCCGAGGGAAAGGGATATGCCGTCGGGCTGATCCAGATTGACCGCCTCAAAATAAAAGGATTTGATTTCTTTAAATGCAAAAGCGCGCTGACCTACCGGGGCGGGGTGCTGGAGTTCCAAGAGACCGAGGCTGTTTTTGAAGAGGGACGGTTCAGGGCGAACTTCGCGCAGATTTATTATCGGCCCGACGGCGGGTATGCTCTGGCGCTGATCCCCGATTTAAGGGAGATTAACGTCGGCGCCTTCTTTAAAGACTGGGAGCGTTCCGACGCGCGTCCGGTGATGTCGGGGCGGGCGCTGATCGCCGGCGGTCTTAATACGGAGGGGCGGACGTTCCAAGATTTTAAGAGCAACCTCAAAGGGAAGCTGGTGGTCTATTTGGAGAAGGGGACGATTTACCGATTTAAGACGCTCGCCAACATTTTTTCATTGATGAACCTGAGGAGCCTCCCTGAGTTGAATGCCAAGGGGATCGTGTATGACGCCTTTTCCGGGACGCTCGGCATCAACCAGGGAAAGGTGACATTGTACAATACCGTCCTCTATGGACGGGATGTCCGGGTCATCTCCGACGGCGAGATTGATCTCGGAAAAGATCGGCTCGATCTGTTGATGGGGGTACAGGTCTTTCGGCTCGTCGACGATATCCTTCGAAAGATTCCGCTCCTTGGACCAATCCTCCTCGGCCAGGATAAGATGTTTATCGCTTCTTATTTTGAAGTAAAGGGGAAGATCACCGAGCCAAGGGTGGAGTTCAAGCCGTTTAAGACGTTAAAAGAATCGACGCTGAGTGTACTTCGACGGGCGATTACCTTCCCGGCCCGGCCGGAAATTTTCAGCGGTTAGACACAATCTCGGTCAAAGTCTGCAGCGGCAGGACGCCGAAGTGGATCTCCCCCGCCTCTCTCATCTCTTTCTTCTCATCTCGGCCAGCAATTCCAGGTGTCCCGTTTGTGGAAACATGTCAAACGGCTGGAGCCGCGTTATCTCATAGCCTCGATCGAGCAGGACCCGCGCGTCCCGCGCGAAGGTGGCCGGATCGCAGGAGAGGTAGATGACTTTTTCGGGGGCGAGGGTGGCGATCCCTTCCATGACCGGTTTTCCGGCCCCTTCACGCGGCGGGTCGAGGAAGATCTGGCTGAACCCCGCCTCTTCTTTGATGGCGCGTCGCATCCCCTCTTGTGCGGAGGCGGTCTGAAGGGTGACGTTCTCGAGGCCGGCGCTCTGGAGGTTCCATCGCGCATCTTCGATGGCGGCGCGGTTTCCTTCGACGGCGGTGACGGCCCCCGCCCGCTCCGCCAGAAAGAGGGTAAAATTGCCGATTCCGCTGTAGAGCTCCAAGATCCGATCGCTTGCGGTCGGCGCCGACCATTTCAGCACCCGCTCCACCAGGAGACGGTTCACGGCGGGGTTCACCTGCGAGAAAGCCCGTTCGCTGATTCGGAAGCGCTTCTCCTGCAGGGTGTCGATCAGGAAATTCTCTCCAAAAATATGCCAGCCCCGCCGGTTGCCGACGACCACCCCTTTTAACGGGAGCGCTTGCCGTGCGCTCTCGTAGAATTGCTCCCCGCGGTCGTGCGGAAATTGATCGCCCCGGAGGACAACCAAAAAGTCGCCGGCGGGGACCGCTTGAAGCTCGATCTCCTCGAGCCGGTCCCGTTGCAGCGACCGGAGCATCGCCTCCAGCGCCGCATTCAACGGTGCGATCAGCAACGGGCAGCGCTCAATCGAAACGATCTCATGGCTTTTCTGTCGATAATAGCCGATCTCCCCCCGTGCGACCTTTAACTGGGTTCGCGTCCGATAGTGAAAGGGGAAGGGAGAGGGGATGGCCGAGAGGAGATTGACCGACGTGATCTTTCCGATGCGGGCCAAGACCTCCTGCATCGCCTCGACTTTATAGCGCAGTTGCGCCTCTTCCGGCAGCTGCTGCAGCTGACAGCCGCCGCAGACCGTGAAGACGGGGCACGGCGCCTCTCTCCGCTCCGGCGAGGGGGTAAGAATCGTGACGATCTCCGCCTCGGCATATTCCTTTTTCTGGCGGACAATTCTCGCTTCAATCGTTTCCCCCGGAATGGTGAAGGGGACGAAGACCACCCGCCCCTCCGGGCGAGCGAGGCCGTCGCCGCCATGGACGAGCTTTTCAATCTGGAGGGGGAGTATTTGATCTGGCAAGCCGGGCCTCTAGACCTCTCCCGGCGCTTCAATGCCGAGGAGTTTCATTTTCCGATAAAGATAGGTTCGCTCGATCTGGAGCGCCTCCGCTGTTTGAAGAACATTCCAGTCATGTTCCTGAAGTTTGGCGAGGATGTACTTCTTTTCGAAAGCATTTCGAGCGTCCTTGAGCGAGCCGGGGCCGGCCGCTTCTTCAAACGGCGGGAAGGAGTTCTCCTCGATCAAACCGTCGGTGATGAACTCCGGAAGATCGTTCGGTTGGACGACCGGCGCGGGTACCATGATCATCAGCCGCTCGACGATGTTCTTCAGCTCACGGACGTTGCCGGGCCACTGCGCCCGCTTCAAGATCGCGACCGCTTCCGGAGAAAAACGCTTTAATTTGATTCCCTGCTCCTGCGCGACCTCTTGGGCGAAGTATTCCAGCAGTTGCGGAATATCTTCAGGGCGCTCTCGCAGCGGCGGCACATGAAGGGGAATGACGTTCAATCGATAGTAGAGGTCTTCCCGAAACGATCCCTTCTTAATCTCCTCGGCGAGGTTCTTGTTCGACGCGGCGATCACCCGGACATCGACCTTGACCCGCTCGCTTCCGCCGACCCGATAGAATTCCTGTTCCTGTAAAACGCGCAGCACCTTGGATTGGGTCGCCAGCGCCATGTCGCCGATTTCATCGAGAAAGAGGGTCCCGCCGTCGGCCAATTCAAATTGGCCTTTCTTTTGATGTTGGGCTCCGCTGAAGGCGCCCCGCTCATAGCCGAAGAGCTCGCTTTCGATCAGGTTCTCAGGGATCGCGGCACAGTTGATCTCTAGAAACGGCTGATTTCGGCGTGCGCTGGCAGCGTGGATCGCCCGGGCGACGAGCTCCTTTCCGGTGCCGTTTTCGCCGGAGATCAACACGCGGCTTTGAGAGGGGCCGGCCATCCGAATCTGCTCCCGCAGGCGGCTGATCGCGCCGCTCTCCCCGATCATCTCATATCGTTTTTCTACGAGACGCTTGAGGGTTCGGTTTTCCTGCCTGAGCCGAAACTCGGTCAGCGCGTGCTCCACCATCATCACGACTTTCTGGAGCGAGATCGGCTTTTCAATGTAGTCGTAGGCCCCGATCTTGATCGCCTTCACGGCGGTCTCGATCGATCCATGCCCCGACATCATGATTACCACGAGGTCGGGAAAGAGGGTCTTCAGCCGCTTGAGCGTTTCGATTCCGTCCGGCTCCGGCATCCAGATATCGAGGAGAATCAGCGCCGGCGGATTTCCCTGCACTTCACGGAGCGCGGCCGCGCCGTTTTCGACGGTGGAGACACTATACCCTTCATCCATCAAGACCCCGGAGAGGGTCGAGAGGATCGCCGGCTCGTCATCAATGATCAAGATATTTTCAGACATATCGATTTCCAAGGGACATTGTACGCCTCTTCATGCCGGAAACTCCACGACAAAGATCGTTCCGATCGGCTGTCGCGCGACCACGCGGATCTGGCCGTTGTGATCGAGTACGATCCGATTGACGATGGCGAGTCCCAGTCCCGTTCCGGTTTTCTTCCGGGAGAAGTAGGGGAGGAAGAGCTTGTCGAGGTCTTCGGGCGGGACCCCGCTTCCTTCGTCGGCCACCTCAATCCGGACCCGCTGCTGGGCCGCATCATAGATGGTGCCGATGACCAATCGGCCCCGGCGGTTCATCGCTTCAATGGCGTTATCGAACAGGTTTACGAAGACCCGTTTGATCTGTTCTCGATCGAGATTGAGCGGCGGTGCCGCCTCGTCGAATTCCGCGGTAATCTGAATGTCTCGGTGGCCCGACTGATAAAGGGCAATGACCTCTTTTAAAATCGGATCGATCTTCTGCGGCGTCGGGCGGGGCGCCGGCATTCTTGCGAAGTTGGAGAACTCGTCGACCAGGTTTTTAAGGTCGTGCACCTCGTTGATGACGATCCGGGTCGATTCATCGAAAATCTTATCAAAATCATCCGACCGCTCAAAGTACTTTTTTCGAAGGCGCTCCGCCGAGAGCTGGATCGGGGTGAGCGGATTTTTGATCTCGTGCGCGATCCGCTGCGCCACCTCCTGCCAGGTGGCGAGCTTCTGCGCCCGGATCAATTCGGTCAAATCATCGAAGACGATCACCGCCCCCAGCTGTCGATGATCCTCCCCCTTCAGCAGCGAGGCGGACGTCCGCAGCGTTAACAGCTTTTTCCGCGCTTCGAGCTGCAGCTGCTCCTCCGTTGCCTCCTTTTTCAGGCGGTGCATCTTGTCGATCAGATCGGCCATGACCGCCATCTTCCGTCCGGTGAAGAACGCCGCATACGCTTCTCCGATCGCCTCGCGGGCGCGGATTCCCAGAATCCGCTCGGCCGACTGGTTGAAGGTGGTGATGATCCCCCGTTCATTGATGGCGATCACCCCGGCGGCGATATTTTGAAGGACCCCTTCCATGTAAGCGCGCCGGCTCTCCAGCTCCCAGTTCGATTCGGTCAGGGAGCGGGTCGCTTCCTCCACTTTCTGACGGGTCTGTTTCAAATCGGAGGTCATTTTATTGAAAGAGTCGACGAGGACCCCCAACTCGTCGTTGGCCCGGACGTCGATCTGGAACTCCAAATCTCCCTGCGCAACCGCTTGGGTCCCCTCCGCCAGTTTTTGCATTGGGACCGTAATCCCCCGAGCGAGGTAAAGTCCAAACCAGGTGGCCGAAAAGATGATCAAGAGAACGATGATCAGAAAGGAGAGAATGTAGCTTCCTTTGATCGGATTTTTAAATGCCTTGAGCTGCTTGTAATCTTCCAGCGCTTTTTTGATATCCTCCATCTTGCCGACGAGCGCAGGGGGAATCCGTCCGTCGACCACCAAGAGGGCGACCCGATCGCTTGATTTGACCGAGAGGATGCCGCGGATTAAATCGCCCTGGCGGGTCGATTGAATCGTCGTGATCGGCCCGGCGGTATTCAGCGCCCGTTGGAGAAGATCGGACGGCGGAAAGACCGAATCAGAGAGCTGAACTCCCTTGGAGGTCGAAGCAAAGCGTTGAAAGCTGGGGGTAAAAAGATGGATCGCCTCCACGCCATACTCTTTTTGCTGCGCGTCGAGGGCGCGAGCCAGCTCTTCGTAGGGGCCTTCCAAAAGATGCCGGTCTTGAATCGTCTGCCCGGTGAGCCGGGCGAGCAGGCCGATCTCTTCCTGGCTTTTTTGATAATAACCCTGCGCCACCTCCAGCGAGTGGCTCAGCGATTTTTCCACCTGGATGGAGAACCAGTTCTCGATGCTGCTGGTCAACAGGCCGCTGGCGACGATAAAGAGAAGGATCGACGGAATCATCGAGAGGCCGACGAAAGCGGCAACGAGCTTGCTCTTAAAGCTCGATCGCGGCTGCTTCCGCCGCTCGAAGTAAAGCTTGATGAGGTTGCGGGAGAGGAGGAGAACCAAGAGGATGGCCAGTGTGATGTTGACGTTCACCAGCGTCAGGACCAAGATGTTGGTCGAAAAAAGGGCCGGCCCCTCGACCCCCTTGAAGAAGAGGAGGGTCAGCGAAACCGAGAGGAGGAGGAAGAGGGCGGTAATCAGGGCGGGACGGAGGGTGCTCCTCGTCTTCATCGGGGGCTTGTTTTCAAGGGGAGGGTGATTCATTTTGTGAATCCGATCCGGTCCGAAGGGGTTGCTCCTCGCAGGGCCATCACCGATGCAGGGACCGATTCTCCCTTCGCGAGCGAAATAATCTCGGAGTTGGCCCACGGCGTGTCGAGTTCGAGAAAAGGGATAAAGAAAAGAAAATAATCGAGATAGAGGGGGAGCTTCGCCGCCTTCATCTGGGATTTGACGCTCACGTAGTAGCGGAATCTCGATTTTAGAATGTGAATGGGAGCGATCCGGATATGATCGATATGGGAGACCATCCGCCGCATCGCCTCCAAGCTGTCGATCGTGTTTTCCACCACATGCTCTCCGTCTCTTTGAATGACCGTGTACTTTTTCTTCAGCGTGTCGTATTTGACGGTGTACCGGAGCGTTTTTGCGAGGATCTCCTCATCAAACCAGCTCTTCTGCTTCCGCTTCAAGAGAAGGTAGTAGTAGAAATCTTTCGGGATGCCGTCTTGAATGTCATCGATGATCTCTTTGTTGAATCCTTCGATCAGGTCGGCTGAGACGACGACCTCTTGGTTGACGACCTCCGTAACCACATTTCTAATCCGCTCTGGGCCGGCGGCAAAGAGGCGGACGGGGGAAAAGAGAAGTGCGATCCACAAGAAGAGAGAGATCCACCGGAACCGGTTCATCGTCGACTGTCTCAGTTTCGTTGCCATGCCCGCTGAAAATCGGGATAGGAGATCAGGAACTGCTGCTCGAAGCGCTCCGAAAAGGGGTCGCCGCCACCCAATTCCTCAAGAAAGAGCTTGATTCTGAAAAAGCCGTAGCGATCGATCAAATATGCGGTCGCGGAGCGGCTGGTTTCATAAGCGCGCCGGGCGGTTGGTTCATCATACGACAGGAAGGAGCCATGCAACCGGTCGAGAGGGAGGGGAGGCGTCGGACGGCTCCGGTCGACCTTTTCGTCGCCGGCCCCTTCTTCAAAATAGAGGGCCAACCCTTCGTTCAGCCAGGTCGGGGTCTTTCCGTGTGAGAGCTGGTGGATGAGCGCGTGGGTGAACTCGTGATAAATGATCTTTTTCAACAAAGCCTCATTCTCGATCGGACCCCCGATCGGAAGGTGGATTTTACCATCAAAGAGGGCCTTTGTCCAAGCGGGACTTCGCGTCACATCTCTAAATTGCTGGTTGGTGTAAAGCAGGGCCACCACTGTCTGTGCGGGATAATAGGAGAAGGCTTTCCCGATCTCCCGGTAAGCCTCCTCCAACAGCGAGAGGATGGTCCGGGCCCGTTCTTTCTCCTCCCGTCCTTCGAATAGGAGCTCGAAATGGCGGGTCTCGGCCCGCTGGAAGCGGGAGAAGAGCGATTCTTCCCGTGCGAGCTTCTCAAGGCGTGCAGCCAACGAGAGGTCTTTCGGATCGAGCGCCAGCGCCCGTTTCCACGCTTCTATCGCACGCGCAGGATCGTGTTGCGCCTCATAAATTTCTCCCTGCAGCTTGTGGCCGATCGGCTGGTTGGGGTCACGCGAGAGCCCCTGCGCTACCCGTTGGAGCGCCTCCGTCTCTCTCTGCTGGCCGTGGAGGGCGGCCGCGGCGCCGAAGTAGAACGCCGCCCCTCCTTCGAACATTTGGATCGACGTCTGAAAGTGCGGCTCGGCCGCGGCCGGCCGGTTCTCTCGGAGCGCCTCCCATCCAAGCTGGGCATGCGCCTCTGCCAGGTTTCGCCGCAGCGTCTCTTCTTCCGGCCGGAGCGCCGATGCGTTTGCAAAGGCCTCCAGCGCCGCCGCATACTCCCCTTTCTTGAAGTAGGCAACCCCTTTTTCGTTCAGGGTCACCCACGCGGCCGTTTCTCCCGGTGAAGCCGGGGGAGGGAGCGGCGAGCCGGTCCCTCGTGGAAGCATGGCCGGAGGGGTCCCCGGCTCCCGCCGGTTTGCGATTTCCTCTTTTGTCGGAAAGAGAAGATAGAGGAGCAAGACGGCCGGCGCCAGGAGAAGCCACCTTTTCTTTAAGGTCAACGAGCGTGCCTCACGATTTAAAACGCATGGCCGAGGGTGAAGTGAATGGCCGAAGGACTCTCGCCGAGTTCACGGTCGAGCTTATATCCCCAATCGAGGCGAAAGGGTCCCACAGGGGTATTATACCTGATACCGATGCCGGTGGTCGATTTGATGTCGGGAAAACGAATGTCCCGGTATCCCCGCCAGACATTCCCGTGGTCGAAAAAAAGAACGAGGCCGAACGATTGGGGGAGGGCGATCCGGAGCTCTTCGTTGAAGATCAGCATCGCATTCCCCCCGGTCGGCTCCCCATTGATGATCGTCACCCCTTGGACGCCGAGCTTGTTTTGGTCATAGCCGCGGACGGTGCTTCTTCCTCCGACGAAAAACCGCTCCGGCAGCGGGATATCGGAGGTCTCTCCGAACCGCCACGCCACCCCGGTCCGAGCGGAGAAGGCGAAGACGAACCGCTTCGAGAGGGCCTGATACCAGCTGCTTTGAAGGGTCACTTTCACGAGCTGAACTTCGGAGCCGAGAATCCGGGCCGCATCCCGGACCGTAATGCCGTTGACAGAGCCGGATCGCGGGTTAAAAGGATCATCCCGGGTGTCGAGGATCAAGGAGGGATTGAGGCTGGCGATATTCACCTTTCCGGTATCATCCGGAGTGAGGATGGCGACTGCGGCGACGTTGCTGGTCCGATTTCGGTCGTATTGATAGAAGAAAGAGCCTTTGAGGCTCTCCGAAAAGCTCTTATCAAACCCGGCGGAGCCGCTGACACGGACGAGGTCGAAAGAGGTTTGTTTTTGATCAATGTAGGCGGCGACGACATGGGCGTCGGTATCGGGAAAAATAAACCAGGGCTCTTTATAGCCGAGGGTGTATCGCTTTTCGATCGAGCTTCCCTCGGCGCGGGCGCTGATCGATCGTCCCGTTCCGAAGAGATTCCGATGAGAGACCTCCAGGAAGCCCAGTAGCCGTTCATAGTTTGCATAGCCGACGCCAAAATCGAGCGCGATGCTCGGACGCTCGACGACGCGCAATTGGACATCTTGCACGGTCGGATGCGCTTCGGGGTGGATCGGGTCGAAGTGGACGACAGAAAAGAGGCCGGTCCGATAGAGCTGTCGCTGGCTTTTTAAAATGCTTTCCACGTTATAAGGGTCTCCCTCCTTCAAGGCCATCTCCCGAAGCAGGACATCATCGTGGGTACGCAGGTTGCCGTCGAGGGTGATATGGCCGAGCCGGACCTGCTCACCCTCAATGATTTCATAGGTCAGGTCGGCATATGTCTGATCTGAGGAGAAACGAATCGACGGGTTGACCGAAGCATAGGGATAGCCCACCTTTTCATAGGCGGCGAGGAGTTGCCGCGCCCCTTCTTTCGCGCTGGTCTCGTTGTAGGGCATCTCGGATCGGATCTGGAGCTCCTTTTTCAGTTGTGTCTCGGAGAGCGCCTGATTCCCCTGGAGCTGTACCTCTCCGATGCGTGTCCGGATTCCTCCGTCGATTTTAAAGAGGAGGGTGGCGGACGCCATCGCGGGGTCAAATCGGACCTCGGAGGTGACCTGGGGATCTCGGAACCCCTCTTTCTTATAAAACTGAATCAGGGAAACAACATCCCGATCGAGTTGCTCCTGGGTGAAGCGGCTTTTGGTAAAAGGTCCCTCCTCTTTGAGACGGATCACCCCCTGAAGCCGCTTCCGGGAAAAGGTGTGGTTGCCGGAGAAGTCGATTTTTTCAATACGGGTCCGAAATCCGCTCTTGATCTGAAAATGCGCTTCTATTCTGTTTTCTTCGGAAATCCGGCGGGAGGTCACGGTCACCTTGGCGAACGGATATCCTTCGCGCCGGTAGAACTCTTCCATCTGTCGCGCGCTCTCTTCGAGGATCTCGTCCGAATCGCTCCGCTCTTCTTTGATCAGTACGAATTTCCTCAATTGCTTTTCAGAGAACGGCGTCCGGCCTTCAAAGAAGAGATCGACTCGGTTCGAAGCGGCGATCGGGATGGTGAGATCGACTTCGTTCGTTCTTTCCACCACCTCCAATACCGGCGGGCCGACGGTGGCTTTCAGATATCCCTCTTTTTCATAAAAATCCTGCAACCGCTGGAGGTCCGCTTCCAGAACATCGAAGCGATAATACTCCCCCTTGAGCGAGCCTCCCCCGAGCAGCGAAATCATCTGCACCGTCAGCGTGAGGTCGGAAAAGATCCTCTCTCCCGTAAATTGAACATTCCGTATTCGGGCCCGGTCCCCCTCGCTGACCTGGAGGGTCAGGTCGACCTTCCGCCGGTCCTCGTCGCGGTGCCTGAGCTCCATGGTCAGTCTGACTTGAAAATATCCTTTGGAACGATAGAGGGCGGTCACCGCGGAGAGTGCCTTTTCCCACCGCGCCTCGGTGAACTCCTCCCCCTGCTTTAAAGGGATCGTCTGGAGGATTTCATTTTCGGAAATAAAATGATTTCCTAAAACGGTGATATCGGCCAGAAAGCGCTTTTCGACCAGGACGAACTTGACGGAGACCCCTCCCTCCACCGTCGGTTCCACTTCGACCCAGATGTCTTTAAATTTTCCGGTCTCGTAGAGTTTCTCGATCGACCGGCGAATTTGGCGTGTTTGATAAGGCTCTCCGGGGTGGAGGCCGATGATCCCAAAGGCCTCGCTCTCGGAGGCATGTTCACTCGAATCGAAGGAGATTTGATGGATGGTCCGCCCCTCCCATTCGGCGGCGGGAAGGGCGCGGGGGAAGAAGAAAAGGCCGAGGATGAGAATTATCGAAATTCGAATCGAAATTGGACCGTCCCCCGTAGCTGCCCGAATTCATCCCGCTCCCCCACCAGGGAGACATTTTTGGTGAGTTCATAAATCATTCGAAACAGGTCTTCTTCCGTGGGATCGAGCGTGGTGGTGTAGGTCACGATCACCCGGTCATCCAGGAGCCGTTTTTCCGCCGTCAATCGGGGACCGATCGACGATTTCGATCCGCTCTGGTACGGATCGATCTGGATCCGATCGATCCCGGTAAACTTCTGAAACGGATCGGTCAGCTTCTGAACCGGACCCTCGAGAACCCCGGAAAGGGCCAGTCCGGCCGCCTCGTTTCCAGGCGCTCCTTTTTGGGTCTGGGCGAGTTCCGAGGTTGTCTTCCCAAACGTTAAAAGGGCCAAAATATCGGTATCGGCGAGCGGCGGATCGGACGCCAACGACAACGTAAATTGGGAGAGGGTGCCGGTGAGGCTCAAGTCGACCGCATACTTTTTCCCGGGGTCCTTCAGGTCGACCCGCTGGATCACGGTTGTTTTCGCATTCAGTTGGATGGTCGGGTCGATTTTTTCCGAATTCAAGAACTCCAAGGAGGCTGACCCGATTTTGAACTCGTTTTTTCGATAATAGATTGTTCCCCGGGGCATCTCGACCCGTCCGATCAGCAGGGGATGGTCGATGGTCCCTTTTAGAAAAAGATCGACTTCAACCGGGGCCTTCGCCCAGTTGTTGTCGATCGCGATATTTTCTTTTCCATAGACGTGAATGTTCATCTTGGCGCCGCCGATCAACGGGGTCTCCGTGGCAATCTCCTCGTCCTTTCTCTTCCGGAACTCCGTGACCAACGATTTAAGATCGATCCGTTTATCGTAAATCACCTTTTTGACGGTCAGCTCTCCCTTTAATGTTTGATCGGTTCCCTCCCTCTGGAAGAAGAGCTCTCCATTCACCGTGGCCGGCAAATCCTGGAAGAAGCTGACACGGGTGTCGATGATCTCCAGAAGAAATCCGAACCGGCCGATTCCGAATCCGACCAGATCGGCCTTCCCGCTCGCATGAAACCGGCCCCGTCCCATCTCTCCTTCAAGGGTTTCCAGGAGCAGCGCCCGCTCGCTAAAAACGACCGAGAGAGAAGAGACATGGATTGATTGAGCGAAAGAGACCGTTCGTATCGTGCCGTTTTGAAGTGAGAGCTCTCCCCGAATCGTCGGCGCCTCCCACTGGTCGGCGATCCTCACATCGAGCGTTGCGGTTCCCCTTCCCGAGGTGATGGTTTTTGAGAAGAAGGGGAAGAGGTTTAGGTTGGCCTCTCCCTTCACAAAAAGATCCCATTGCTTGAACGGGGTCATGCCGCCGTTGAATTCCAAGGCGGTATTCTCCCCTTTGAGCCGGGCGTTTTCAAAAGCGAAGACCCCTTGCGCGGCGCGGATGGCGATCGGGCCGTCATTGTCGACCGGATAGCCGCCGAGATCGGCATTGAATTCCGTGAGGTTCCCGGTCAGATTCATCTGATCGATCCGGGAGAGGGTCCCGTTTCCTTCCAGCTCTCCTGTCACGGAAAGGGTCATCTTAGAGAAAGGGGGGGAGAGCCGCTCCTTGAGGAAAGAATCGACGCGAAGCCTTCCAAATTGGCTTTGAAAAGAGAAAGGATAAGATTCGGTCAGCCGGATCTCCCCCCGCGCGGTGAGGTTTTTTGTAACCGTTCCCTCCCAGCGAAGCAGCTTCTCGTTCCAGTCGACTTTGAGCGTCCCGCTTTTTCCCTCCATCTCGCCGTATCGAAGGCCTTGAAGGGTTGCGGCCGCCCTGAGTTTTGGCTTTTGGAAGCTTCCTTCCCCAGTCACTTCCATCGTTGCCTTCCCGAACAGCAGCGGCACGCGGCTCCGGAGAAGATGGATCTCTTCGATCTGAAGCGCGGTTCCTTTTGCCGCAAGGCGATAGGTCCCGCGGTACTGGATTTCCCCTTCCCCCTCCACGCGTCCCTTCTCCCGTTCGAGGACGACCTTCTGGAGGGCGACCCCTTTTTCCGTTACCGTCAAATCGAGCCTTCCTCGATCGAACGGCTCGTCATAAAGAACCCCTCGGGTCACGGTGAGCGGGCCCTTCACCGTAAAGGCCTGCGGCGTCCCGGAGATCGAAAGGGCCCCGGTCGCGGTGGTCTGGAGCGGAATCGAGAGCTTGAAGAAGCGGAAGATGCTCTGGGGATCGGCGGAGGCGACTTTCGTTTTGATGTCGAAGGCGAGCGGGTGGGATTCGCTCCATCGGAGGCTGCCATCGAACCGAAAGGGGGGAGGTTTATTGCCGGCGGGAACCGGCGACTGCAACGTTCCCTCCTTCAGGAGCAGTGTCTGCGCTTCGTAGGAAAACTGGGAGACAAGGGTCCCCATCGCCTCTTTCTGAAGGGTCCAGCGGTCGAGGACGATTTTCCCTTCGGCGCGGGGTTGGTCGACGGCCCCCGAGACCACCCCGTCGAGACGAAGCGCGCCGGTGAGGGGGAGGCCGAGCGGTTCCGCCACCCCTTTGATCTCCTCCGCGGAAAGGGCGCTTTCCATGGAGAGCCCTTCTTGTCGGGTCCAACCCCCTTGAAAGGTTCCCTCGACGCGCGGCAGAGTCATCTTGCCTTGGTTCACCGTCAATCGGTCTTCCGCCCAATTCCAGCGAAGATCGGCCTCTTGAAGAAGGGTGATCAGCTTAAACGCGCTTCCGGCGTCGGCCGGGAAGGGGGGGGAGAAGAGAGGAAGCCGTTTGACGGTGATTTGTCCCTCTCCGATCCAGGCCTCCGGCGCCATCCCCTGACCCGACGCGGAGAGGGTTCCCTCCGCAAAGGTTCCTCCCAAGGCACGGTCGTAAACCGACTCGGTGTTCAGGAGGAGCCGCCGTCCACTCTCGAAGGGGAGGTGGTGGAATTGAAGCGAGGTGTGATAATGCGGGGTCTCCTCGGTGAGGTCCCCCTCTGCGCTTCCGGAGAACGAGCCGGAGAAAAGCGCCCCGGAGAGGGAGGGAATCGTCAGCTTCCGATCGCCGTAGGAGATCTCCGACAGCAAAGAGCCGACCTCCGTCCCCGCGGAGAAGAGGTGTGGGAGGGCGATCTTCCCGACGACGGTGAGGTTCGGATAAATGCCTTTAATTTGTCCCTGGAAGAGCACCTCGCCGGAGAGATGTCGCTCGGCGACCGCTGCGAGACCGCCCTCTTCCAGCGGAAAGCGGAGGTCGATCCGAAGGTCGAGCCGATTTGCTTCTCTCGAATGAAGGGTTCCGTCGGTTCGCAGCGAGGCGCGTCCGGAATCAAGCAGCGCTTGTTTGATCTCGACCGATCCGGGAAGAAGGAGAACCTTCGCCTCCAGGTGATCGAGCGGACGCTCCCCCTGCTCTGTCGAGAAGGTCCCTTTGTCTGCGGAGAGGTCGATCTCGAACTGGCTCATCCGCAGGTCGGGACGGATCTCGGCGTGAACGCCGCCGACCGAGACGCGACGGACGGCCCCTGCTCCTTGATAGGAGAATGATCCGTTGTTGATCCGGATGGCGCGAATGACGACCGGCGGGGGGCCTTGCTTCGCCCCCCCCTTCATTGAGAAGGGAGACGCTGCCAGAAACTCCGGTGTCAGGGCGACGGCAGGAGATTCAATGACGACCTGGCGGATGAAAAAAGATTGTGTGATCAAAGACCAGGGGCTGAAGTAGACTCGGATCTCATCGGCCGAGAAGGGGGAAGCGGCGCCGGCCGGCGCCGCCGAGATTCCCTTGAAGAGAATCGATGCCGAGAAAGAGCGGAGCTGGACCTGCTCAATCCGGACCGGTCGGCCGAGCAGACGCGCGAGGGTTCGCTCTGCGACCCCTTTTGCCTTATCCGAAATGAGGCCGCTTTGGAGGAGGAGATGAATGAGAAAAAAGAGCAGCGCAGAGACGAAAAGGAAGGATAGGATCCACTTTTTCGACAAACAGGGCTCCTTGTTTGAAGCGGGTCAAAGGGAGGAGAATGCCGACCGGCTTGCCCTCTTCAATTCAAAAAGGAGGGGGGCGAGATCAGGGATGGCGTTTCTTCTCCACCTCGACATACTTCATCCGCAGGGTGAAGAGGATCTGGCTGAGGAGGCTCTCTTCTTCCTTGGTCAGGTTCCCCTTGGTCTTTTCTTCGAGCAGAGAGATCAGATCGATGACTTGGCGCGCCGACGGGAGCTCGACCGATCTCTCCCCCGTGGCTGGATTGGCCTCTTGCCCCAGGTGGATCAGCGCGGATGTGGCGAGCGAAAGTATAAAAGAGGAGAAATTAACCGGGAAAGAGGCCTCTCCTTCCATGGCGTGGGAAGCGGCCTCGGCTTGGGGAGGGGAGGTCGGTTTCTGTTCGCCGGTTTTCTCGGAGGCCTTCTCTTTCCCTGTCTCCGAAAGGTGGGCGCGGCGATCTCTAATTTGAAATCCCTTCTCTTCTTCCATCACGTCTCCTTCCGGGAATAAATTATCACAAACCCTTTTTGATTTCAAGGCAAGCTGTCCTGATTTCATCATTGACTTAATCGGCGCTGGAGGCTTAGACTACCGGTCATTAGAGGGAAAAGGGACTGCTTGCTGACATGGGAGAGCCGTTTAAGGAGAAAGTCCAGGTGGTCGGGGTTGGCGAGGACGGGATTCTCTCGATGAGCCTCAAGGCGATGCGGTTGATCCAAGATGCCGAGATCCTCTTCGGCAGCGAGCGGCTGCTCGCCCTCTTTCCGAATCATGATGCAAAAAAGATCTTACTCCAAGCCGATTTGAAAGAAGCCGTTGGGATCATCCGATCAAACCTGGGACGGCGGCAAATGGCGGTGCTGGCCCCCGGCGATCCGAATTTTTTCGGGATTGGACCGGAGCTAATTGCGCAGCTCGGGAAGGATGGGGTCGAAATTTTTCCCAACGTCAGCACGATGCAGCTGGCCTTTGCACGGATCAAAGAGGGATGGGGAGATGCTTATTTGGGATCGGTCCGCAACCGGCCGATTGAGGCGATTGTCGAACCGGTCCGTGCAGCGAGCAAGGCGGGCCTCCTGACCGATGACCGGCACACCCCTGCGGCGGTGGCGCAACTCCTCCTTCAGCATGGGATTGAGGAGAGGAGGGTCTACCTCTTCGAAGAGATCGGAGGGGGAGAGGAACGGCTGACCAAAACCAATCTCACCCATTTGATCGGAAAGACCTTCTCCCCCGCCGGTGTGATGATTCTGTTAAAGGGACCTTAAAATGGAGCGAATCATCCTCCCGATACCGTCGGAGGGAGGGGATGTTGACTGAGGACCGTTTGGATAGATCGACGATCGCCGCCGTCCAGACGAGGCGGAGCGGTTTGGCAGGAGAAATTGAATGAGAAGGTATCGATTCCTATTCGTCATCATACTCTTTCTTCTGATCGGACAGACGGCGACAGCCGATGAATCGGGCCGGACCGGGATGTTGGAAATTTATATTAAATCCGACAAGCCGATCTATAAAACCGGTGAGCCGATCTTTCTGACGGTTAGATTGAAGAACAATACCGATGGGCCGCTGATTGTCAGTCGGCGACTCGACCCCTTCAACGATCTTCAGTGGGAGCTCTTTGCGGAGCCGCAAGGTTTCATGCCGATTAAGACCGCTCCGGCCAAGGGATTGACCCCGCAGGATTTTGTCGAGTTGAAGCCGAATGAGCAGATTGAGAAGCGACTTCCACCCCTCTCAGAGATCACCTCGGAGCCGCTGAAGAGGGGTTTGTACGGTGTCCGGCTTACCTATACAATCAAAGAAGCGCCCCAAGGGATCGATTTGAAGGGGAAAGATTTTTGGACCGGGGAGATCGTCACCAACCGGCTCTCCATTCAAATTCGGCCCGGGGAAAAAGCATCCCTGTCGGAAAAATAAAAGGAGCGTGGTATGTGTGAGATCGATGAAACGATGGACGAGGTAGCACAAAAAGAAGCATTAAAAGACGACGCACCGGATGGAAGCACTGCACCGGAGACAACGCCGACGGTGAAAGAGATCACCCCGGTTCCCTCGCTTCCCTAAGATTCGAAGAATCGAATTTAAATCACTTCGGCGATTGTTCAATGGCACATCATTGTTCCTTGCCGACCCCCTCTCTTTCAGAGTCGGATGCCTGATTTCTCTTATTAAGTGAATCCCTGTTTTCATTTCTTCCCCTCTTGGAATATCCCAAAATTGCCAATACGAAATCTTTTGCTATACTTGAATCCCGTGTTGAGGCTTCTTGAAGCGGACCCGCGATCAAATACAGTTTTGGTATCGCGGCCTAGAGGCACCTTAAACGGGAGGAGAATATGGCGCGGGCGAGACAGCTCTGGAAATTGGGTTTCCTCTATATCGTAATCGGCCTCCTCTTCCTTGGCTTACCGATGACGGCGCGGGCGCAGCTGGGAGCGATCGGCGGAATCGGGGGGATCTCGGGGGCCGAGACGAACGAGGCGACCCCGCTTTTTACCATGACCGGAACCCCCAGCTTCAGGGCCGGGGAGGGAAGCCTCAACTTCGCTTATCTGAACACACGGGTTACCCGCGCCTTCGGGGATAAGATTGAAGATCGATTCGGCGCGAGCGTCGCAGCCGAATTGGTCTCCAAAGTCTTCCTCGTCAACTATGGGGTCACCGATCGATGGTCGGTCGGGGCCGCTTTCCAGTTCGATACCTCCCGTGTCCGAAGCGCGACCGACAAGGTGGAGACGAAAGACCTTTCGAATCCTTCTTTCTCCGCCAAGTACACCATGATTCGAAATCCGAACATCTCGGTCCGTGGGCTGGTCAAGCTTCCGACCGGTTATGAAGCGGGAAGCGACAACCCCGAGCTCGATCTCGATCTGGCTTGGACGGCTTCCCTCTGGGGTTACTCCGACCTTCATCTTCAAATCGGCTATCAATATACGATGGACGGCCGTTCGGGGGTGAACCCGACCGATCTGGTGATCGCCAATGCCGCGCTCGCCCGCTCCTTCGGAGAGAACTTCGTTTTCTTTACGGAGCTCCTCTACCGTCGAGGGGGAGGATCGTTGGATTCGAAAAATAAGACCGCCGCGCAAAAAAGCCTCGATGTCACCCCCGGCTTCAAAGTGCAGTTTAAGGAGAAATTCCTCTTCTCCACCGCCGTCCGGATCGCCCTGATCAATGACTTCGCGTTGGGATACGATTACTCTTACCTGGCGCTCCTCGGGTATCTCTTTTAACAAGAGGAGAATGAAATCAACGATTCGGGTCAGAATGATCGAATGAGTTCTTCTCCTTTCCGCCTTGGGCTTCGGCTCAAGCTGACCCTGCTGGTGATTCTCATTATCCTCGTCGTGACCTCCTCCCTCACCTTTCTTTTCGGCCTCCGCCACGAGCAGACGCTGCGCGGAGAGCTAAAGAAGCGGGCGGTGAGGGTGACCCAGACGATCGGCTCGATGAGCCTGATTCGCCTCCCCGGCGTCTCGCCGTGGGATCTTTCAAAGAGCCTCGTCTCGCTTGTTCCAGAGCTGGATCCAAATGCGCTCTATGTGGTGGTCTTGGATGAGTCCGGCAAAGCCCAGGCCGCTGCGGTCAATCGGCCCCTCTTAAAATCGCTGTTAAAGCGAGAGGAGATTGCATCGGCCGAGCAAGAACTGGTTTCGGCGATCGTTCGAAAACTGGGAGAGAGCCTCGATCCCGCGCGCTGGGGAGCGCTTCTTCCGCTGGAGGTTCCCCTTCAGCAGGGGGAGGGGAGCCGGGGGAGGATCTTGGTGGGATTCTCACTTCAAGGGGTGGAACAGGAGGTCTTCTCCTCCCGCTTGACCGCCGCCGGATTAACCCTTGGTTTTATCCTGCTGGGGGTGGTGGTTGCCTTCGGCGTCGCCTCATCGATGACGCAGCCGATTCAGGTGTTGGTTCAAGGGATGGAAGAGGTGCGAAAGGGGAACCTTTCGGCGGAGGTGGCGGTTCCGAATAAAGATGAGATCGGGATGTTGGCAAATGCATTTAATTTTATGATCGCCGGGCTCAGAGAGCGGGATCGGATCAAAGGGACCTTCCAGCGGTTTGTCTCATCGCAGGTGGCCGAAAAGCTCTTGGAGGCGAAAGATGTCGTTTTAACCGGGGAGCGACGACGCGTCACCGTCCTCTTCTCCGACATCCGCGGATTCACCTCGATGTCGGAGCGGATGGCGCCGGAAGAGGTGGTCAGCATCTTGAGAGAGTATTTCAGCGTGATGGTCGATGTCCTCATCGCGCATGAAGGGGTTCTCGACAAGTTTATCGGCGACGCGATCATGGCGGTCTTCGGCGCGCCGGTTCGTCATCCGGACGATCCGCTGCGGGCCGTCCGGACCGCCATTGCAATGCAGAAAGCTTTGGTCGATCTAAACGAAGAGCGCGACCGGCGGGGCGCCGAGGCGATCTACATCGGCATCGGGATCGCGACCGGCGATGTCGTCGCGGGAAACATCGGTTCGGAAAAGCAGATGCAATACTCGGTCATCGGCGACGACGTCAACCTCGCGGCACGGATTCAGTCGAAGAGCGGCAAAGAGAAAATTCTCATCTGTCCGGAGACCTATAAGGCTGTCTGCGGAGAGATTAAAACCATCCCGCTGGAGCCGATGATGCTCAAAGGAAAGAGCCATCCGGTCCAGATTTATCAAGTCGTCTACTAGACATCGGACCTGAAAGGGAAGAGTTCCGCTCGGTTGGCCTGCCGGAATTACGGTAAGACTTCCACTACCAGCTGGGGGATCACCGCCTTTTCTTTCTTCCTGTTCACTCCAATC
Organism: Candidatus Manganitrophaceae bacterium; assembly: GCA_016200325.1. Lineage (NCBI taxonomy): Bacteria > Pseudomonadati > Nitrospirota > Nitrospiria > Candidatus Troglogloeales > Candidatus Manganitrophaceae > Candidatus Manganitrophaceae bacterium. The sequence goes on along the minus strand of JACQEZ010000011.1, from coordinate 134,979 downwards.
TTTCCCGCAATGATTAGCTGTTTACCCAAATAATCCCACATTCCCTCCGACGTCCGGCCGATTGCTGTTAACGGGGCGATCAACGGAAGCCAGGGAGCGATCGGAATCTGATTTTTTGTCGCGTCTTCCAAAATAAATTCAGGGGCGGGGTCATCCATCAGATCGTCGCCGACATATTTCAGCCGACCGCAAATCGTGATGTTTTGTTCAATCATTAAATCCAGCTTTGATATCGACCGATTAAAACGGGTTTCTGTTGCGAAAGAAAAAAAGACGAAAGGGATCACGCGGCCGGAAAGATAGAGATAAAACGCAATCAGTATTAGAAGAAGAAAGAAGGGGGAAGCCTCCTCAAATGGCGTGGTGAAGTGCGGGTTTTCGATCATCGCTGGAAGGAGACCGAGTAATGACGACATAAACATCCTCCTTGGCCTTGAACGGATTGAGGTTTCGACGTTCCCCCTTGCACCCTTTTCTCTGGAGGTTGCTTCCTAAAAAAACTGGGTATATCCCGAACGAAAATAAATGGGAATGCCTGTTTAGAAATGCAAGCGGTGTTCCCCTTAATCGGAGACTGGATATTGTTTCGGAATCGTCCAAAATAGAGAGTTTCTGATACGAACCTGACCATAATATGAAGGGTGTGCTCGGGATGAGATGCAAGCATTTGCAGAAAAGTGAAAAGCGGTTCACTCTGTTGAAGCGGATTGAGCAAGGGATATAGATCGATGATATAAATTAGGAATCGCGCCGATTGAGGGGTCGGGAGAAGGGGATCCGTTTTAGAGTGGAGCGGTTATTTCTTCCGTTTTAAGACGGTCTCGGCCGCCTGAACGATCTGCGTTGCGGTGAGGCCATATTTTTCGAGGAGCTCGGTCGGTGTGCCCGACTCCGCATAAGTATCGGCAATGCCGACCGAAGCCATCGGGGTCGGCCGATGCTGGGATAACACCTGAGCCACGAGGCTGGAGAGGCCGCCGGTCAGAAGATGCTCTTCGGCGGTCACGATGGCGCCGGACTCTTCGGCCGCGGCGATGATGGCCGCTTCATCGATCGGTTTTAACGTATGGAGGTCGATGACGCCGGCGGAGATGCCGCGCTCCCGAAGGAGGTCGGATGCAATCAGCGCCTCCCAGACGAGCAGCCCGTTCGCGATGATCGTCACATCCTCTCCGGTCACCAGCTTGTTCGCTGCGCCCCATTGAAATGTATCGGCGTCGGTATAGAGAATGGGGGCTTTCGGGCGGCCGGTTCGAATGTAGACCGGTCCGACATGCGCCGCGGCCAGCCGGACGAGCGCTCTACAGGAGACCTCGTCGGCCGGGGAGAGGACGCTAAATTTTGGAAGGGCACAGGCCAATGCAAAATCTTCGACGCTCTGCTGAGAGGCGCCGTCTTCTCCGAGGCTGATCCCGCCGTGCGATCCGACGATTTTTACATTCAGAAAAGGATTCGCGACCGACATCCGAAGCTGGTCAAACGATTTGCAGAGAAGGAAAGAGGCGAAGCTTGAGGCGAACGGAATTTTGCCGCACGAGGCGAGCCCCGCCGCCACGGAGACCATGTTCGCCTCGGCAATGCCGCAGTTGAAGAATCGGTCGGGGAATGCTTTTGCGAAGAGGCCGCTTTTGGTTGACTTTGAGAGATCGGCATCGACCGCCACGATCCGGGGGTTGGAGTGTCCGAGCTCCACCAGGACCTGTCCATACGCGTCTCGGGTGGCGACACCCAATTTCTTTTGCCGCGGCGCCGGTTTCTCGACGGTCGATTGAGTCTGAGAGGGACTTTCTGTTTTCATCCGTTGAGTTCCTTGAGGGCCGCCTGCAGCTGATCGGCCGTCGGCGCGACGCCATGAAATTCGAGGTTGTTCTCCATAAACGAGACCCCGCGTCCTTTGGTCGTGCGGGCGAGGAGCAGGGTCGGCTTTCCCCGCGTTCCCTGCGCTTCTTCAAAGGCGCTGAGAATTTGCTCGAGATCGTGCCCGTCGAAATCGATCACATGCCAGCCGAACGCCCGCCATTTGTCTGCCAGCGGCTCGATGTCGAGAATCTCGGCGGTCCATCCATCGAGCTGCTGCCGGTTACAGTCAAGGATCACCGTCAGATGATCGATCTTATAATGGGCCGCGAGCATCGCCGCCTCCCAGACCTGGCCTTCATTCGCCTCTCCATCGCCCATCAAGACATAGACCCGATAATCTTTTTGATCGAGCCGTCCGGCGAGGGCCATGCCGGCGCCGATCGAGATCCCTTGGCCGAGTGATCCGGTGGAGGCTTCGACACCGGGGAGCTTTCCCTTCTCGGGATGCCCTTGAAGGGGGCTGCCGAGCTTCCGCAGGGTCTTTAGTTTTTCAACGGCGAAATATCCGGTTCGGGCCAGTGCGGCATAAAGGGCCGGCGCGCCGTGTCCTTTGCTGAGGATAAATCGATCGCGGTCGGGCCACTCTGGACGAGAGGAGTCGTGTCGAAGGACCTTGAAGTAGAGGGCCGCGATCAGGTCGGCCGCCGAGAGCGATCCGCCGGGATGGCCCGATCCGGCGGCGGTGATCATCTCCACGATGTCACACCGCAGAAGGGTGGCTTTTTCCCGCAGCTGTTCAATTGTCAATATTGGTGTCATCTTTTGCATCATCTTTTGCGTTCTGTTTTCCATAAAGGCAGCATAGACTACCAAAACGGAACGGCCAAGTCAATCCGATTTAGGATATTTATGAAGATGAAATTCTCCGTCAAAATCACACGCCATTGCTTGACAGGGTGCCACGAAGTTATTATAATGTCGAAAAATTTGCCGAAGTGGTGGAACTGGTAGACACGCACGTTTGAGGGGCGTGTGGGGCAACCCGTGGGGGTTCAAATCCCCCCTTCGGCACCAACATCTCGCTTGGGCGTTCGCCTTCCTTTTGGATGACCTCTTTGTGGACCGTCGGGAAAACCTTCGGGACCATCAGTCCTTTTCGCAGTACCCTGTCACCCATTGTCTCTTTATCTTGCATCTGGTTTGCATCTGCTTCGGCCTTGAAAAAGGCCGAAGGGAAGGTGGTATACTTTAGGAAAGCGCTATGGAAATGACGCTTCTATTGAATGCAACCTACGAACCGCTCCGGGTCATCCCTTGGAAAAAGGCCATTCTTCTATTGTGCCAGGGGAAGGTCGAGGTGCTGGAGGTCTACGACAAAGAGATCCGAGGGATTTCGATCTCCTTCCGGCTTCCTTCCGTTTTGCGTCTGCTTGAATTGGTTAAAATCAGAAAAAACCAGAGGGTAGTGAAGTTTTCGCGGAGCAACATTTTCGCGAGGGACAAGCATTCTTGTCAATATTGCGGCCAGCACTTCCGGGCCGATGAGCTGACCTTTGACCATGTCGTGCCGATTGCCAAGGGGGGAAAGAAGACCTGGACGAACATCGTGACCGCCTGTATTCGGTGCAATAACCGAAAAAGCGGGCGCACCCCTGAAGAAGCGAACATGCGGCTGATCAAAAAACCGGTACGGCCCGATTGGAGTCCTTCCCTGACCATTACGATCGGTTTTAAAAAGACCCCGGAGAGTTGGAGAGATTACCTCTATTGGAATCTCTCTTTGGAAGAGGATTTACCCGACGAAGGATCGTCCTAGCCTGCAACAAGTCCCGATTGATCCCCCTCCCGCCTTTCCTTCAGGAAAAACGAATTCGCTCGTGAAAGCGTCCCAGCCAGGTCCCTTTGTCTACCTCTCCCGCCTCCGTGTAGACGTGGATGAGATTCCGGATCATCCGGGCGAGAAGCTGGCGCGTGGAGACCTTTTGCAGATATCGATTCACAAATTTCGCTTCGTCCGCGGAGAGCTGTGACGCAATCTCCTGGCGGGTCATCATCTTTCCCTGATTGAAGGGATCGATGAAAATGTCATGTGCGGCATCGGACCACTGGACCAGAAAATGTCCCGGCATCCCGATTCCATACAACGGCAGATTCAGCCGCTCTCCGAGAAGAAGCATCAGTGTGGAGAGACTGATCGGAATTCCCTTCTTGGTCTCCAGAACGGTATGGATATAGCTGTTTTCGGGAAGGTAGTAATCTTCCCGATTGCCTGAAAAACCGAGCTCGCTGAAGAGGTAATGGCTGATTGCCTGGAGGATCTCCGCGGGGGAGGAGAGCGCCTGAATCCGATCGCGCAAGACATCGGCCATCCGGTTGAGGTGCGCCTGATAATGCCGGGGATCGATCTTCGGATCGGCGAACCGGGCGAGTAGAAAAACCCCTTCTTCAAGCGGGCAAGGCTCTTTCGCCGCATAATGTCGCCATTCCTGGTCCATCTCTCCGAGCCGGATCGTTTCGATGATCTTCTCCGCCCGCTCCGAAATAATCGGCGTTCCCTCGTTTTTACATTTCAACAAGGCAGGGAGCGCGGGAGAGCCGATCTCAATCAGTTTTTGCTGAACGACCTTCAGATGCCCCTCCTCTTCTCCGAGGAGTTGAATCAGCGCCTCAATCAGGCGATCGCTCTCTTCATTCCTGTCCAACCTGTCCAAAGAGCCGCGCTCCATCTAGATCTGATGAAAAAGGATACAGTTTTTCCCGCCCCGCTTTGCCTGATAGAGGGCGTCGTCGTCGGCGGCGATCAAGGCTTCTTCCGTCTCGATTCCTGCGGAGGGGAAGACGCAGGCGCCGATGCTGACAGTAAATTGGAGGCCCCCCTTTTTCCCTCGGCCGGCGCCGAACGTTTCCCCTGAAATGGTCCGGCGGATTCGGTCGGCGATCTCGAACGCCTGCTGCATCTCCATCCGTTGAGGCAGAACGATTGTGAACTCGTCGCCGCCATAGCGCGCCGCGAAGTCATACCCCCGAAGGAGGTCTCGAAGGATTGTGCCGATCTCAACCAGAACCCGATCGCCTTTAAGATGACCTAACTCGTCATTGATTCGCTTGAAGTTATCGACATCCATCATCATGCAGACAATCTGCCCCTTTTGCCGTTCCGCCCTTCTGATCTCGCGTTGCAGGAACTCTTTCAGATATTTTCGATTGTAGAGGCCGGTCAGCGGATCGATGATGGAGAGGCGCTCCAGCTGTCGGATCCGCTGCTTTAGTTTATCTTGCCCGATCTTGATGCGCAAGAGCACCTCCGTACGGAGGGCCAGCTCTTCCAGCTGATTGCTGCGCCGGTCGATATAATCCCATGCGCCGCTGTCGAGGGCCTTTCGTTTTTCGGCGGAATCAAGCGTCGATTCGATGAGAAGGAGCGGAATCTGCCGGTGGGCCTCGCGCTCGCCCAGTGAGGAGAGGTGGGAAAGATCGGCCTGAGAGGGAGCGGCCGTCTGTGCATAAATAATGATCAATTTTTTCTCTGGAGAGAACTTGAAGTCCCTGGCGGAGGGTCTCGGCCTCATAGAAGCGGTAGGAAGGGGTCCCCCCCCTTGAGCGCCTCCCGGATTTTTTTCCGTTCGGATCGGATCTTCTCCACCAAAAGCAATCCTGCTCCCATTCACATCCTCCTCAGGAATTCTCATCATGCCAACGCCTAGAATACCTAGGAGTTATTCTCGACGTCAACAAAAATCGCCCTGTTGTTTTCATCCAGGGGATTCGATATACTCGGAAAAAAGTTGGAGGAAGAATCGCGTCTTTGCCGGATGAGCCACAAGCAGCGTGAACAAGCGTGAACAGGATCGATGAACAGATTAAGGAAGTCCAAGACCGGATCGCCTCCGTCCGGTCGATCACCGTTTTAACCGGCGCGGGGATTTCCGCCGACAGCGGTGTGCCGACCTTTCGGGGTGAAGGGGGACTTTGGAAGCAATTTAGGGCAGAGGAGCTGGCGACCCCGGAAGCCTTTGAGTCGCAGCCGGAGATCGTCTGGGAGTGGTATCATTGGCGGCGGAAAATTATCTCGGGGAAACAGCCGAACCCCGCCCATGACGCGCTCGTTCTCCTGGAGAAAGCCTGTCCGGCCTTTACGCTGATTACCCAGAATGTCGACGGCCTCCATCGGTTGGCAGGCACTCAAAAGATCATCGAATTGCATGGAAGCCTTTGGCGGATGCGGTGTGTCAGCTGCGGTCGGGTGACGGAGAATCGCTCCCTCGATCTGCCCCTCCTTCCCGAGTGTGACCGCTGTCATGCGCGGCTTCGGCCCGATGTCATCTGGTTTGGGGAGGCGATCGATCCCACCGATCTGCAGAAGAGCATCGACGCCTGTCGGAGCGGCGAGCTCTTTCTGGTCATCGGGACCTCGGGGGTGGTTCAGCCGGCCGCCTCGTTCGCCTCCATCGCTCGATCGAGCGGCGCTTTCACAGTGGAGATCAACATGGTCGATTCAATGCTACCGGGGCGGGATCTTCTCTTGACCGGCCGAGCGGCCGAGGTCGTTCCAAAGTTGACGGAGGGCTTGCAGGGTTGACAGTCCTTTTGCGTCCGGTTCGGTAAGATCGAACGGAAGATTTTATCATTCATCATTAGGTATAGGGAGGATCAAATGACGCCACTCGCCCTTCTCATGCATCGCGATGTTCAGGAAATCTCCCCCAAGGCCACCCTTCGGCAGGCGGCCAAGCAGATGAGGGACAAAAAGGTCGGCTCGCTTCTGGTCAGCGAGGGGGTGGAGCGGATCGGGATCGTCAGTGAGACCGATTTTGTCCGAAAAGCCTTGGCGGAGGGGGTGAATCCCGATACCACGCCGGTAGAGAAGATCATGAGCCAGCCGATCATTTCAATCGATATCGACAAGACGGCAAAAGAGGCGAATGACCTGATGGCGACCAAGGGGATTCGCCACCTGGCGGTGGCCGATAAAGGAATAATCGTCGGAATTATTTCGGTGCGCGACCTGGTGATCTGCTTTAAGAATCGCTTGTAAGAAGCGCGGCGGGCGGCCGTCGGAATAAGGGGAGAAATAAAAAAGGAGAGGCCGACTGCTGTGCCTCTCCCTTTTAAACTTCTTGCTCAATTTTTGTTAGTTGCGGACGCCGCTCCAAACGCGGGCCGGATCAATTTCCTTGTCCGGATTCAGCGCCCTTGCTTTTCCAAGGAGCACGTCGGTCGTCTCGGGATAAATCGGATCAGGAATACAGCAATCGGAAACCGGGCAGACGGCAGCGCACTGCGGTTCATCAAAATGGCCGACACACTCGGTGCAGCGCTCATAAGTAATGACATAGATGTTATCGCTGGTGGCGTGGGCAAGCTGGCCGCCTCCCTCTTCGCCGGTTAATTTATATCCCTTTGATTCGCAATCGCTCCGATTCTCAAAGATCGCTTCGTTCGGACACTCAGGCAGACACGCTGCGCAGGCGATGCACTCATTGGTGATCAAAAGTGCCATGGTAGGACTACCTCCCTCGTCATTACGTTAAAAGAAAGTACGTTAAAAAAAACTGATTTTCGGACTATATCATGCGTCTTTAAGCCATGTCAAACGCTTTTTGGTCTTAGGTCTTCCGCACCAACCGAGACGCTTTTAAGGCGGCAAGCACCTCTTCAATATGGCTCTCCACCTTGACCCGTCGAAAGAGATGGGTGATTTTTCCGTCAGGATCGATGACGAAGGTCGATCGCTCGATCCCCCAAAATTTCCGTCCATACATGTTCTTCAGCTTATAGACGCCGTACGCTTTTGAGACCGCCCCATCGGCATCGCTTAAGAGGGGAAAAGGGAGGGTATACTTCTTGATAAATTTTTCATGAGCGGCGAGCGGATCGAGGCTCACCCCCAAGATGACCCCCTTCGATTTTTTAAAGTCGGAGAAGGCGTCCCGAAAGAAACAGGCCTCCTTGGTGCAGCCGGGGGTGTCGTCCTTCGGATAAAAATAGAGGACCACGGAGCGCTTCCCGCGGTACGAGGCGAGATCGATCTCTTTCCCCTCCGAAGAAGGAAGGGTAAAGGGGGGCGCCTCGTCTCCCGGCTCAAGCGGTTTCGTCATCGGCATTCTCCATCGTGTCGGTCCTTTGCAGTCCCATTTCCATCAACGCCGCCAACCGCCGTGCCCGCAGCGGAAGGGTCTCCGCTTCCAGCAAAAATTGCTTCTCAACCACTGTCAGCGGAAGCCCCGCCGAGAGGGTTGCGACCAACACATCGTCCTCCAGCCCGGTCTCGAGCACCGACTGGAGCGACTCTCCCTCCGGCATTTTTTGACGGTACTCCAGCGTCAGCTCGACCAGCCGTTCTTTCAGAGGCGCATAAAGGGCCTCCACCGCCGGTTCCCGGAGAATATCAATCTGCCCTTGCCGGTACGATCGGTCCTGTTTCTCGGTCCGGACCAGACACTTTTCGAGGCCGTATAAGATGATGTTGAACCGGCCGTCATCCAGCCGCTGGGAACGGACGATTTTTCCGATCGATCCGGTTTCATAGATCGGCGGCCGTCCATCATAGTCGGCCTCCCACCCCTCTTTCAGGAGAACCATTCCGATCATTCGATCTCCTTGGAGGGCGTCCTCAACCATCTCTCGGTAGCGGGGCTCAAAAATGTGGAGCGGAAGGTAGGTCTTTGGAAAAAGGACAACTGTCGGCAGGGGGAAAAGGGGAACCCACTCCGGAATTTCTGTTTTGGCCATTGGCTTTCCTTATTGGATTTTCTCGATGAGCGGGGCGGTGGAAACCAGATGCCGCTTCATCCCCAGCTCTTTTGGTGAAAACCCCATCGCCAAACCTAAAAGCTGGGGAAGATGAAGAATCGGCATTCCCAACGTCTTCTCCGGTCCCTGCTCCCGCTGGAGTTTGTCTTCGGCCCGCTCTTGGTAGATATCGAGGCTCATGTGGCAGAGGGGACAAGGGGTAACCATCGCATCGCCCCCACTCTCTTTCGCCTCCGAGACATTCTTTCCGACCATGCTCAGCGCGATCTGGTCTTTCTCAAGCAGCACCGGGAATCCGCAGCACTTCGTCCGACCATCATAATAGACCGGGTGCGCGCCGACCGTTCGGATTAACTTCTCCAGCGAGGTCGGATTCTCCCAATCATCGAATCCGGTGGCGCGGGAGGGGCGCAAAATATAACAGCCGTAAAAGGCGGCGATGGAGACATCGCTGAGGGGATGGGTGACAAATTTGGCGAGCGCGTCGAGCCCGAAATCTTTGATCAAGATCCACTGGAGATGCTTTACCTCCACCGTCCCCTGATATTCCAGTCCGGTCGTCTCCTTGAGCGCCCGATTGATCCGTTCCCGCCGCGGCTCGTCTTCTTGAAGGATTTTATTGGCTCCTCCCAAAACACCCTGGCAGGTGCCGCAGATCGTCATGACATTTTGAATTCCCATCCGCTCGGCGGTCGCGAGGGTTCGGGCATTGAGGGTTAAAGCGAGGTCGGGATCGGCTTCGGTGATGACACCGGCCCCGCAGCAGTTAAACGCTTCGAGCTCGACGATGTCGATCCCCAAACGCCCGACGACCTTCATGGTCGAGGTATAGAGCTCGGGGGTTGCCCCTTTAGAGGCGCATCCGGGAAAGAGGGCGTACTTCATTTTGGCTTCTCCCACTTCTTGAAGATTGCACGGATCTCCTGGCGTCCCGGCACCCGTTTAAAGGGGAAGGGTGTTTTTCCATGTAAAAACATCTTGATGCCGAGCGGGATGATCCGGATCATCTTGCGAATGTTTCCCAAAGTCATTAAGACGGGAAGGAGGGCTTCATTGAGCCGTCCCTCCGCCGCGACCACTTTGGTAAATTCGGTGATATGTTTCGCCTCGACCGAGTCGGTGAAGCCGGCTCCGATCGAGCGCCGCCGCAGCCGGATGATCTGCTCCATCGGCTGCACATCCTTCGGGCAGACCTGAACGCAGAAATTACATCGAACACAATCCCAGATCCCGTTCGGCCCCTGGAGCTTTTCAAGACGGTCGACATGCCCTTGATCCCTCGGATCGGCCTGGAAACGGTAGGCTTTCGCCAGCGCCGCAGGCCCCAAAAATCCGGGGGAGACCTCATAGCTGGTGCAGGCGGAGAGGCAGGCCATACACATGATGCAAGCGTCGGCGTTATCGAGCTTTTTATGGATGTCTTTTAACGCCTCGGTCGGCACCGGTTTGCCGCCGTCTTCCAGCAGATAGGGGGTGACCGCTCGGATCTTCTCCCAAAAGGGGTCCATCCGGACGACCATGTCTTTGATGACCGGCATGTTCGCCATCGGACCGACCTCGATCTTTCCATGATGCTCCAGCTCTTCTTTAATCGCAACCTTGCAGGCGAGCTTTTGGCTCCCGTTGACCTGCATCAGGCAGGAGCCGCAGATCGCCGCCCGGCAGGAGGCCCGAAACGTGAGGGTGCCGTCGGTCTCGGCCTTGATCTTAAGCAGGGCCGAGAGCAACGTCATGCCGCGGCTCGTCTCCACGAAGTAATCTTGGGGATGAGGCTTGAGGTCGATGTCAGGGTTGAACTTTTGGACCGTTAATTTAACGCGCATGCCTCTCGATCACTCAAAGTGTGTGCTTGCAAGCGTGCTGGTTGTCGGGCCAATCGATGGGACTGAAAATATAAAAAAAAGGGGGGGAAAGAAAAAAAATGATTATCCGACCTCCGCAGGTTGGGTCATCCAATACCGTTCAAATTCGGCCATGTGGGTCAGTGTGGAGAAATCTTTCATTCGATCGAGGTAGACCTTTCCATTTAGATGGTCGATTTCGTGTTGGAAGACGATCGCCAGGAATCCCTCGGCCTCCATTTCAACCGGTCGCATATAACGATCGAACCCCTTCACGCCGACGCCGGCCGACCGGACGACCTTACCGCGAAGGTTCTCGACGCTGAGGCAACCTTCCCATCCCTCGATCTTTTCGTCGGAGAGGTGGGTCAAGGTTGGATTGAGCATGATCAAAAGGGAGAGATCGGGTGCGTCTGGATAGCGGGGATTGGCGTTTGCCTCGATGACAATGATCTGTTTCGACTCGAAAACCTGCGGCGCGGCGAGCCCGACACCGTCGAGCTTGCGCATCGTCTCAACCATGTCTTCCAGGAAGCGCTGAAAGGCCGGATCTTGGCTCTCCGCCTCGGTGACCGGCGCTGCAATCTTCCGGAGAATCGGGTTTCCCAGTTTTGCGACTTTTAAAATGGCCATCGTACAAACCCCGCAGTTTCCGTTATTTATATATCATAGAGCTCCCTTTTTTGCAATATGCGCCTGCGGTGAACCTGGCAGGCAAACGAAGGGGCTCCGTCTAAAAAAGAGCACGACGGAGCCCCTTCATACCTTTAGAGAATGAGGGAGACGGAGGCGTCACTTAGGAGAAGACACTGATTACATCGCGGACCCCTCGGACCTTCTTTGCCATATCAACGATGCTTTGCCGCTCCTGCTCGTTGGGAATGGAGCCCCGAAGGGTGATGATTCCATTCTGGCTCGACACCTCGACGCTGACGAGGTTGAAGAACCGTCCGAGCTCTCCTTTGACCCGCTGCTCCAGGATATCATCGATATCATCGGACTCGATCGCCTCCTCAAAGAACGAGCGTTCACGGGTCTCGAAGGTGACCCCCTGGAGCCGGCTTTGGGTGCGGGTTTTCTCTGCGAGCTGTTCCAACAGGCCGCTGAGGGTGCTCATCCAATATTGATATTTCTGGCTAATTAATGCCCGGGTGCTTCGACCGGTACGGGGGGCGAACAAGATACCAACCGTCAGACCGGCCAACAACATGGTGGTGCGTGATGGAAAAACGGAGGGGAAAAAGGACCTTCTGTACCCAAATACGCGCGCCATTATGGTACCTCCTCACTTCACATTGAATGAATGATTTCTACCCAAATAGGAGACGTCATAATTTTCTAACAAAGTCTGAAGAGAGCGATAGATCTCCGCGGCGCCCGCCGCGGTGAGGGCTTCTTCTGAAAAGCCGCCGGTTAAGAGGGCAATGGTTGCAAGATCGACTTTCTGGGCCGCTTCGATATCATAAGGCGTGTCGCCCAAGACCACCGCCTCCACCGGGTCCCAGCCGAAGCGATCGAGCGCGATGTGAAACAAATCGGGATGCGGCTTGGTTCGGGCGACATCATCGCCGGTCACGATATCCCGCACAAAACGTTCGATTCCGAGGAGGCGAATGTAGTGCTGCGTCTCGTTCGCGCTGCCGGAGGTGGCCAGTACGATCGTCTTCTTGTCTCGATAGAGCTTTTCGAAGAGGGGGAGGACCCCCGGGAAGGGTTTGATCTGGTCAAAATATTCTTTTCGGAAGACCTCTTTTTTCCTTTTGTCAATTTGTGTCCCGATTGAGGAGAGCTGTTCGGGAGAGAGAAATTCCGGCAGGAGCTGATCCGACCCCCTTCCGACCTGAGAGCGGATCTCTTCCCAGGGGATGGAGAGGCCAAACTCACGAAAAGCCTCCTCCCAGGCGCTCGCATGCGCATCGTTGCTGTCGACCAGTGTTCCATCGACGTCTGAGATGACCCCTCGGACCATGTGTTTCACCTTTATCATCAAAATAGAGAGATCATGCCGCTTTCCGGTGAATGGCCGGGATCTCTTTTGTCGCCGTCTTTAAGAAGCGGGGATAGATTCCCAAGCTGATCCCGAAGGCGACATGGACGGCGGCAAATGGGAGCGGCGGGGTGGCAGCGAGGGCCGGGTTGATCACCGGGAGAATCCCGAATTGCATGATCACCCAAACGGAAAGGGAGAAAAGAAGGCCCCACCCGAGGGCCGCGCCGCGGCTGAGGTATCCTCCCAGCCAGACAAAGAAGATGCCCAACACCAGCGACCAGATCAGATGAACCATCAAGCCGAACATGACCGGCCCGGGCTGAAATCCGGGGCGGCCCGACACCGCGTCTCCAAGGAAGGTCGCCGCCACCCCCTTCATCGGTCTCCAAAAGTCCCCCTGCGTCTCGGCAAAGAGGCCGGCGATTGCCGCCGTGAAACACGCTCCAATCAGGCCGCTGATCATCCCAGGGAGGGTGGCCTCCTGGAGTGAAATCGGTTCGTCTTCCGGGTGGATTCTGGTTGGCGTCATCGAAGCCTCCTTCGACCCTCTGACAATCATGGTGCGGAGGGTCGTCCAGATTTGCAACTGAATTTGGAAAGCGAAGGACCTTGCCATGATGGGCCGGGAACGCCTCCTCATCAAAGATGGATCCCCGGCCTGCACGAAGGCCCTTCGCTGACTTAGAGCTGAAAGGAGGATGGTCAAATTAAGAGGCGGCGTTGCGTTAGAAGTGGAATAAGACTAAGAAGTGAACATCCATCCCTTTCATTCCATCGTAAAGAATTCAGGAACAGCGAGTCAACGTAACCAAAAGGAGGATGCCTAAATTAATCCAATGGTATTATTCCAAAAGATGTATCCCCGCAGCCTTCAAATTGACACCTCTTCTGCCGCGTTGTAAGATGAAGAGATTTTAATTTAGGAAAATTTATGGCAAAGCCGACTTTCTATATTATTGATGGAAGTTCCTACGTCTACCGGGCTTATTTTGGGATTCGGGAACTCTCAACCTCGAGCGGTCTGCCGACGAATGCGGTCTATGGGTTCATGCAGATGCTCCTCAAGATCATCAAAGACAAAAAGCCCGACTATCTCGCCATCGCTTTCGATACAAAGAGCCCGACCTTCCGCCATACCGCCTACCAAGATTATAAAAGCCACCGACCGGAGATGCCCGATGCGCTCTCGCTTCAGGTTCCCTACATCCACCGATTGGTTGAGGCGTTTCGAATCCCGGTCGTCATGGGAGACGGCTATGAGGCGGACGATCTGATCGGCACCCTCGCTAAGAAAGGCGAAGAGCAGGGCTTCCGGGTGGTGATTGTGACCGGCGACAAAGACATGTTCCAGCTGATCTCGCCCGGCGTCACCGTCTACGACACGATGAAAGAGAAGAGCTATACGGAGAAGGAAATTCGTGAGAAGTTCGGCGCGGAGCCGGCCCAGGTGGTCGAAATCATGGGGTTGATGGGCGATTCGGTCGACAACATTCCCGGCGTGAATGGCATCGGGGAGAAGACGGCGGTCCAGCTGATCCAGCAGTTCGGGACGATCGAGAACCTGCTGGCCAACCTCGGTCAGGTGAAGAAACCGAAGCTGCGGCAGACGTTGGAGGCCGAGGCGGAGACGGCACGCCTCTCCCGCTCGTTGGCGGTGATCCACATCGACTGCCCGGTTGATTTCGATCCGGAGCGCTTTCAAATGCAGTCGCCCGATTTTGAAAGGCTGATCCCCCTTTGCAACGAGCTGGAGTTTTCCAACATCCTCAAAGGGCTCACCCTCCCGCCCCCCACCTTGGCGGCCGGCTATCGAATTCTCGAGCCGGCCGACCTGGCGAAAGAGATCGCCGCGATCGAGAAGCAGGGCCGGGTCGCCCTCGAGCTGCTGACCACCTCGGAGGAGCCGATGCGGGCCGAGTCGGTCGGGATCGCCTTCGCCTCGGAAAAGGGGAAAGCCTTCTACGTGCCGCTGGCCGATCGAGAGGCCCTCCCGCCGGCGCTTCGGGCGCTCCTTGAATCAAAGGAGGTGGTCAAGGTCGGTCATGATTTGAAAGTGGCCGAGATCGTCCTCGGGCGGCGCGGCATCCCCCTGCGGGGTGCGGCGTTCGACACGATGATCGCCTCGTATCTTTTAAATCCCGGCCGCCGTGATCACGCACTCGAGACAGTCGCCTTCGAGCATCTGAAAGAGCGATTGGTCACCGCCGTCGAAGCGGCCGGCGGCGACAAGCAGGCGAAAGCGCAGCCGCTTTTTCAGTCCGACGCCGAGCGGATCGCCCCTTATCTCTGTCAGCGGGCCGACGCGGTCCTGAAGTTGGCCGAGCTCCTCCCGCCGCTGCTGGAGGCGCAGGGGCTCAGCGCCCTCTTTAACGATATGGAAATGCCGCTCGTCCCGGTGTTGGCCGAGATGGAGCGGGCCGGGGTGAAAGTCGATGCCGGGCTCCTCTCCGACATCTCCAAAGAGCTCGATGTCAAGCTCGCCGAGCTGACCGAGCGGATCTACCGGCTCGCCGGCGGGGAGTTCAACATCAACTCGCCGAAGCAGCTCGCCGACGTTCTTTTTGTGAAGCTCGGGCTGCCGCCGATCCGGAAAACCAAAACCGGCTACTCCACCGATGAAGAGGTGCTCACCCAGCTGGCGGTCCGTCACGAGCTTCCCGCCGAGATCTTGAACAATCGGCAGCTGATGAAGCTGAAGTCGACCTACGTCGATGCCCTTCCCAAACTGATTCATCCCGAAACGGGACGGGTCCACACCCAGCTCAATCAGACGATCGCCGCCACCGGCCGGCTCTCTTCGAAAGAGCCGAACCTCCAGAACATCCCGATCAAGGGAGAGCTCGGCCGCCGCATTCGCCAGGCCTTTACCGCCGAGCCGGGCTATCAGCTCCTCTCCGCCGACTACAACCAGATCGAGCTGCGCATCCTCGCGCACATGTCGGACGATCCGGTGCTGACCGAGTCGTTCCGCACCGGCGAAGATGTCCACACCCGGACGGCGATCCAGCTCTTTAACCTTCCCAAAGACGACATCACCCCGGAGATGCGGCGGATCGCGAAGACGGTCAACTTCGGCGTCATCTACGGAATCAGCCCCTTCGGTCTGGCGTCCAACCTCGGCGTCTCGCACTTCGAGGCGAAGCGCTACATCGACCGCTACTTCGAGAACTATAAAGGAATCCAACGCTTCATCGACCAGATGCTCGAAACCGCCACGCAACAGGGCTACGTCACCACCCTCTTTGGGCGGCGCCGTCAAATCGCCGAGCTCTCCAGCCGCAACAGCCAAACCCGCAGTCTCGGCGAGCGCCTCGCTGTGAACACGCCGATTCAAGGAACCGCCGCCGACATCATCAAAAAGGCGATGATCGACATCGCCCGCTGGATGGCGGAGGCCCAGGTGAAGAGCCGGATGATCCTTCAGGTGCATGACGAATTGATCTTCGAGGTGCCGGAGAGCGAAATTCCATTGATGAAGGAGAAAGTGGCGGCGTTGATGGAGGGGGTGATGGTGCTCAAAGCGCCGTTGAAGGTCGATGTGGGGGTGGCGGCGAATTGGGCCGAGGCGCATTGAGGGGGATCACCTTCTGACAAGAAATGGCTAGATCAATATTCGGCTGGCCGAACCGTCCGCCCTCGCAGGGGCACTAAAGTCAAAGGCCAAGTTTTTTCAGGAGAGGTTCACTACCTCTACCCAGAGTTAAAGGAGTTCGGCAATGCAAGATGAACTGCAAAACATCGTTGAAAAAGAAAAAATCATCGATACGATCAACGCCCTGTTTATCGGGACCGATCAGCGGGATTGGGTTTGGGTGAAGAAGTGTTTTGCGCCGGCGGTTTACTTCGATATGACCTCGGTGGCGCCGGGCAAGCCGGCGACGCTGACGCCGAAGGAGATCGTCGATGGTTGGAGAAAAGGGCTGAAGCCGTTGAAGGCGATCCACCATCAGGCGGGGAATTTCGTCGTGCGGGTCACGGGGGACGAGGCGACCGCCTTTTGCTATGCGATCGCCCTGCATTACCTTCCCAATCCGAGCGGCCGGAACACCCGGACCTTTGTCGGGAGCTATGATTTTCATCTGATCAAAAAACGGGAACGCTGGCAAATTGACCTGTTTAAATTTAACCTCAAGTACATCGACGGCAATCTGAATTTGGAGAAATCCCAAGCCGGCGCGGCATGAGTTTGCCGCCCATCCGAAAGCAACCATGCTGTTCATCCAGATCAATTCCCTTCCATTCGAGCAGGGCCGAGAGATCGGCGCGATCCTGACGGGAATAAGCCATGATTTCTCGGAGGGGGTCGGGATCGACCTTGCGCAGGTCATCGCCATCTGGGAATATCTTGAGCCGTGGCACTATGCGGTGGCCGGCCGGACCGCCGTCAATCAGCCGGACGATCTTCATCCGATCCTCGTTGAGTTGCTCGTTCCCGATTTCGATCCGCCTGAGCGGATCGAGAAAATGCTCGAATGTCTCGCCGCCAGCATTGCCGCGCGGGTGAGGATTCCAAAGAACAATATCTTCATCAACGTGACACAGGCCGCCAGCGGCCGGATGTTTTATGCCGGAGAAATCGTCCGTTGGTAGGCGCGCAGTCGCCTCGGCCAGGGATCGGAGGCTGCGTGTGATTCGGCTTGGATCTCAGTGGGAGTCTGGTCATCACCGCTCATTATGAATTTGGAGAAAAAAGAAAGATGTCAAAGAAAGTCCGTGCACTCATCATCATCACCGGCCTCGTTATTTTCTTTTCGTGGGGATTCCGCCTTTATGTTCTCTACCTTCACTGGGGAAACGATCCCTTCATGACCCCGCATGCCGCCGTCGCGGTGATCTCCTTTGCGATCGGCGCCTTTCTTCTCTCCATGGGGATTCGAGGGAGCAAATCGACGCGGCGCGACTACACGATTCTCACCGGCGCGGCGCTCTTCACCGTTCTCTGGTGGGGCTTCCGGGCAATCAAGGTTCTTCTCCACCCGGAGAGCGATCCGAATCCCACCGCCCACCTTCACCTCTCCGTTCTCTTTATTGTCTTAGGCGCACTTCTGCTGACGGCAGGATGGCAGGGACGGAATAGAGTTTCAACTTCTTGAGTGAATTGGGGAGTGGGTTGTTTTCATTTTGTCATTCCCGAATGGTTCATCGAGGATCCGGTGATTTAGTTCTAAGATCTCTGGATTTCCGCTTTTGCGGAATGACGCCCACAAAGCAACCACTCAGCCCAAATGGACCACTGCCGGGAATCCTAAAATCTAAGCGCTAAAACCGCCCCTTCGACAGGCTCAGGGTGAACGGGGAGTGACTCAAAGGTCCTTTCCGGGTCGATAGAATTCCCCATGAAGCAGGAGCGTCAAATACAAAACCCTTTACCTCCGTGCTGAGCTTATCGACATGAATGGTTTTTAAGGTTTACGCTTTCGCTGAGGAGGTCTTCTCTGTGGTCCAGGAGGGGAAGGGGGCGGCGGTGGTGTACTTCCAATCGAGACCTTCGGGCCGGTGGCCCGCTCGGTTTTAGAGCCGAGGGAGCTTCCGCATCCCTGACAAAGATAATCGTAGAGCTCGCCGTCGGGAAGGACCAAGAGGAGCCGCTCGCGAACCGGCATGGCACGGCCGCATTTATTGCAATAGAGAAGGGAGGCGCGAAATTGATCGAATTGCTTATCCATCACAATCTGACATAATCCGAATGAGGAAGGGAAAAGGGGTTTATGATGTGCTGGAAGACTCGGCCGATCTCGTTTTTTTTATCTTTCGGTATTGAGAGATCGTCCAAAGCATCAAAAAATAGCCGATGATGGAAAAGAGCAGTCCCAGCAACACCGATCCGAGCACAAAAGGGAAAAAATAGGATTTCAGCTGCACCGCCATATTGGAGATCGTAATGTTCTCCCAATTGATCGGCGGAATCTCGCGGGCCTTGCAGCAAAGCTCGATCCCAAACCAGGTGGAAGAAAGTGTAATCGGAGTAAAGGTCCAGGGATTGTTGACGAAGGCGCCGAAGAGAATTGCCACCCGGTTGAGATTGAAAAGCCAAGCTAATAAAAAGGCCAGAAAAAAGTGAAGACCGAGCAGAGGAGAGAAGGCGATAAAAACGCCCAGGGCAAAGGCGAGGGCAATGCGGTGGGGGGTGTCGTTCAACGAGAGCACCCGCAGCGCCTGCTCCTTCACCTTCGAAATCAATCCCATCCGCTATTCCCGCCGTTCCTTCGGAGATGATCCCATCCGCCGGCAGCAAGGGGGCGTGTTCGGCCTTGGGAATCTTTTAGCTTCAAACCGAGCCGTCGAGACCTTGTCCACCCGATCCGCCGCGCCTGAATCAGCCCACCGTTAATGAGCGCTTCCAGCCGCTTTATCTTCCGGATTGGAACAGAAAAAAGAAGCTCGTAATCTTCACCACCCGCTAAACCATACTCTAGCGGATCGGCACCTAATTGTAAAGCCACTTCCTTCAGGCGCGCGGAGAGGGGCAGAAGATGGGCCTCTAACTCAGCGCCGACGCCGCTTTGATCGGTGAGGTGGCGAAGGTCGGCGGCGAGCCCGTCCGAGAGGTCGATCATCGCCGAAGCGATCCGCTCTTGTGCCAAAAGCCGTCCTTCTTTCCATCGGGCCTGCGGTGTCCGATGGCGACCGAGAAGCCGGGTGAATCGCCGTTCCTCAATCCCTTTTTTCAAGAGGGCGAGTCCGGCGGCGGCCTCTCCGAGCGTCCCGGTGACGTAGATTGCATCTCCCTCCCGCGCCCCGCTACGGGTGACCATCTCTTTTTTCGGCACCTCGCCGACCAGCGTGGGGGAGAGAAAGAAAGGACCGGGTGTCGCGGCGATATTCCCGCCGAGGAGGTCGAGCCCCGCCTCACGGCTTGCTTTCCGGATGCCGCGGTAGAGCTGATCGACCTCTCTCACCGATTGTCGGTCGGTGAGGCCGAGCGAAATCAGCAGATAACGGGGCGTTCCCCCCATTGCCGCGATGTCGCTTACGTTTACCATGACCGATTTGTAGCCGACCTGTTGGAGGCTGGAGAAGGAGAGATCGAAGTGGACCCCTTCGATCTGGCTGTCTGTGGTGAGGAGGAGGTATTGCCGGGGGTCGGTACGGATCGCCGCCGCATCATCGCCGATGCCGAGTGGCACGGTCGCGGCCGGCGGGGGAAACCACTTCTGAATCCGGTCAATCAACCCGAACTCGCCGAGTTGGCGGAGGTCCATGTCGTTCCTTTGAAGGGGCTGGCTAGAGGGTGGCGACGGTCTGCGCGATCCGGGTCCGCCGACGGGATTTTACCGCCTTGGCCGGAGCCTTGGCCACTTCCGGCGCCGGTTTCTTCAGATGAAAGGCGGTCGACAGAACAGTGTCCATGTGATCGGCGAAAACCAGAGCGAGTCCCCGTTGAATATGCCGGGGGACCTCTTCGAGGTCTTTTTCATTCCGCTTCGGGAGGACCACCGTCTTCATCCCGGCCCGTTTGGCCGCCAAGAGCTTCTCCTTGAGGCCGCCGATCGGAAGGACCCGGCCCCGCAGGGTCACCTCGCCGGTCATCGCGACGTCGCGGCGGATCGCTTTGCCGGTAAGGACCGAGGCCAATGCGGTCGCCATGGTAATTCCGGCCGAGGGGCCATCTTTCGGAATCGCCCCCGCCGGAACATGAATGTGGATGTCGTTCTTTGAGAAGAGGTCGGCTTTGATTCCCATCCCCTTCTCCATCGAGCGGATGTAGGAGAGGGCCGCCTGGGCCGACTCTTTCATGACGTCGCCGAGGTGCCCGGTGAGGGTGAGCCCGCCCCGGCCCTTCATCAACGTCGCCTCAATCCGAATAATGTCGCCGCCGGCCGGCGTCCAGGCCAATCCGGTTGCGACCCCGACCTCATCTTTCTCCTGTTCGGCTTCGGGAAGAAATTTGGGGATGCCGAGGTAGTGATGGAGGTTCGCAGGGCTGATCCGGTAGCGCTTCTCTCTCCCCTCGGCGAGCTTTCTGGCCACCTTCCGAAGGACATGCGCGATCTCCCGCTCGAGGTTGCGGACCCCCGCTTCGTGGGTGTATTGCATGGCAATCAACTCCACCGCTTTGTCCGAGAGGGCAACGGTGTCGGCGGGGACGCCATGCTCCGACATCTGTCGGGGGATGAGAAAGTTTCGCGCGATGCCGACCTTCTCCTCCGTGGTATATCCCGAAATATCGATTATTTCCATCCGGTCTCGCAACGGCGCCGGGATCGGATCGATCTGATTGGCGGTCATGATGAACATGACGTTCGAGAGGTCGAAGGGGACGCCGAGATAATGATCCGAAAAGCTCTGGTTTTGCTCCGGATCGAGCACCTCCAGCAAGGCGGCGGAGGGGTCGCCGCGAAAGTCCATCCCGACCTTGTCGATCTCGTCCATCATAAAGACCGGATTGTTCGAGCCGGCCTGGCGGATCCCTTGGATGATCCGTCCGGGGAGCGAGCCGACATAAGTCCGCCGGTGTCCGCGGATCTCCGCCTCGTCCCGAATGCCGCCGAGCGAGATCCGGACGAACTCGCGTCCCAGCGCGCGGGCGATCGATTTTCCGAGCGAGGTCTTCCCGACGCCGGGAGGCCCGACGAAACAGAGGATCGGCCCCTTCATCTTCTCTTTCATCTTTCGGACGGCCAGGTATTCCAGGATCCGATCCTTCACCCGCTCCAGATCGTAGTGGTCCTCATCCAAGACCTTCTTTGCCGCGTGGAGGTCGAGGTTGTCTTTCGTGGTGACCTCCCAGGGAAGCTCCACCAACCATTCGAGATAGGTCCGAACGGTCGAGGCCTCCGCCGAATCGGGATGCATCTTCTCCAGCCGCTTTACCTGCCGCTCCGCCTCCTTGGCGACCTTCTCCGGCATCTTTGCGTCGGCGACCTTGGTGCGAAATTCCTGAATCTCTTCGACCCGCTCATCGGTCTCCCCCAGCTCTTTTTGAATCGCTTTGAGCTGCTCGCGCAGGAAGTATTCCCGTTGGGTGCGGTCCATCTCTCCCTTTGCTTCGGCCTGGATTTTCTGCTGCACCGAGAGGACATCGAGCTCTTTTGTCAGCAGGTCGCCGATTTCGCGAAGGCGTTTCACCGGGTCGAGCGTCTCAAGAACGGTCTGGCCCGTTTCGACCTTCAGGCCGAGGTGGGAGGCAATCATGTCGGCAAGGCGGCCCGGGTCTTCCAAATTTTCGATGACGGAGAGGATGTCGGGGACAAGAAGTTTTCCATAGCCGACGATCTTTCCCATCTGCTCCTTCACCGTCCGAACCGCGGCTTCGATCTCAAGCGGATCTTCCTTGGAGACGATATCGGTCAGCGGTTCGACACCGACTTCATAATAAGGGGCCGTTTGAAGGAAGGACCGGACCCGTGCTTTGGCCACCCCCTGCACCAGAATCTTCACCCGCCCATCGGGGAGCCGAAGCATCCGCATGATCGTTCCGGCGGTCCCGACCTGATAAATATCCTCGGGCTTCGGCGCTTCCACCTCCGACGATTTCTGGGCCGCCAGGAGAACCATCCGGTTCCCGGCCAGCGCCGCTTCAATGGCCTTGATGGAAATCTCTCGACCGACAAAGAGGGGAAGGACCATGTGGGGAAAAATGACAATATCCCGGACCGGAAGAAGCGGGAGCTTCTCCGGAACTTCACTGCGCTGTTTCTCTGATTTTTTTGAAGGCACAAACACTCCTACATCAAAATGATTCGGGACGATCATCCTCGATCGGATGAAGGAAAATGTGGATGGAGGTCGGTGGGCCGCATCTGTATAAGAGGATAACCGATCGTCTCGACCCATTTTACACAGGTCGATTCGACTCTGCAAGCTGCCTTATGGGTTGGGGAAAGGGCTAAAGGGGGAGGTCTTTTAGATATTTCTTGAATTCTTTGCCGAGTTCGGGGTTCTTCAGGCCCATTTCCACCGTCGCTTTTAGGAAGCCGAGCTTATCGCCGGCATCGAAGCGTTTTCCCTCGATGATATAGCCATAGATCGTGCGAATCCGGGCGAGCTCTTTGAGGGCGTCGGTCAATTGGATCTCATTGTTTTTGCCCGGTTTGGTTTTTTCGAGGAGCTCGAAGATCTCCGGGGTGAGGATATAGCGTCCGATCACGGCCAAATTGGAAGGGGCCTCCTTCGGGGTCGGCTTTTCGATCAGATCTCTGATCTTATAAAGTCCATCGACGGCCGCGTCGGCCTGGATGATGCCATATTGGCGAACGTCGGCTTTCGGGACCCGCTGGACGCCGATTAAAGGGGCCGGGTTTTTCTGATAAAGATCGATCATCTGCTGAAGGGCGGAAGTGCGATGGTCGATGATATCATCCCCCAGCAGAACGGCGAAAGATTCGTCGCCGACTAAATTCTTCGCAGAGAGGATCGCGTGTCCGAGTCCGAGCGCCTGCCGCTGACGGATATAACAAAAATCGGCCATGTCGGAGATCTTCCGGAGGCTCTCGATCAGCTCGATCTTTCCGTTTTGTCTGAGGGTCTCTTCTAACTCGAAGGAGATATCGAAGTGGTCTTCAATGGCGCGCTTGCCGCGCCCCGTGATAATGATGATCTGCTGAATGCCGGCGGCGACCGCTTCCTCAACGACATATTGAATGAGTGGTTTGTCGACCAAGGGGAGCATTTCTTTGGGAGAGGCCTTGGTCGCCGGGAGGAATCGGGTCCCCAATCCGGCCGCTGGTATAACCGCTTTTGTAATCCGCCGTGCTGACATCCGTTTCTCCACAGACACCTAATTTATTTTATCGACGTATATGACAGAAGTCAAGAAAATCGCGCCAAAAAATTACACATTCCGCCTGAAATCATAAAGAACTAGAAGCAGAAGCAGCGCATTCATGGGTCTTTACTTCTTTGAGCTCGCCCTCTCACGCAGGCGTTGATAAAGCGCTTTCACCGCCCGTTCGATTTCCTCGATCGGTGCGCGGGTGTCGATCACTTCATCCGCAAAGGGGCGCTTCTCATCCAGCGGCATCTGCGCATCGATTCGCCGCTCCGCTTCCTCCAGCGTGAGACGATCGCGCTGCATCAGCCGGGCGATCTGCGTGGCCCGGTCGACATAAACCAGGATCACCCGGTCCATCTGCTGATGCGCACCGGTTTCGATCAAAAGGGGAACGTCGAAGAGGATGACGGCATCGGGATCGGCCGCGGCCATGCTCCGCCGCGCTGCCTCCGCCTGCACAAAGACATGCGGATGAACGAGCTGATTCAGCCGCGCGCGCCGGTCGGGATCTTTGAAGACGATCTCGCCAAGGCGTCTCCGGTCGATCTCGCCGTCGGGATCCAGAATGCCGGCGCCGAAAGACTCTACAACCGGGGCGTAGGCCGGTCCCCCTTTTCGGATGACGCCGTGCGCAATGTCATCCGCATCGATGACAGCGGCCCCCGCGTTGCGGAAGAGCCGTGCCACGGTGCTCTTGCCGCTGGCGATCCCCCCAGTCAATCCGACCCAGATCATCTGTCTCTCAACAGTTGAACAAGCCGCCAGGGTAACACAGTTCTACGGTCTCCACAATTGGTCTTTGCTCTTTTCGGTTCTTTCTCTACGGTTCTGACTCCATCATTTCATAGGCGTCAATAAAATGAGAGACGGTCGGAGGGATCGCGCCGATGTGGAAGGCTTGAACCCGCTCCTCCACCTCTCGGTCGGAGATCGTTACCCGCGCGTGTTGCCGGAGATGTTCCGCCCAAGAGGCGACGAGAAAGGTCTCAAAGTACCGACCCGGATCGGCGGTGTCGCGGTAGAGGGCCCATCGCATCCCGCCGTCGCGCCGTCGAACCTGCGCCAGCTCCAGCATCACCTCTGTAAATTTCTTGGCCTGTTCCGGGTCAATCCGGTATTCGACCGTCACCAAAACCGGTCCCTGCTCCGGCAGCGCCTTTCCGACTAAAACCGGTTCGGCCCAATGTAAAGAAGGGGTCAGATCGAGCCCCGCACTGTTCGGCGGCTGTTTCCGTACAGTGAACAGCCAGCTGAGGAGAAGGCTGCCTGCGGCCAGGAGCAGGGTGGTCGGGATGCCGACATGCTGCGCGACACTTCCCCAAAGGAGGCTCCCCAACATCATTCCCCCCTGGAGGACGAGGAGAAAGACGGCCAACGAACGGGCGAGCACCCAGGAAGGGGAGAGGGTCTGCGCCAAGACCGTGAGGCTCGACATCTCCACCATCCAGGCGATGCCGCCGAACGTCATCACGATGACTGACAAGGGAAAAGAGCGGGAGAGTGCGAAGAGCCCCGTGACCAGCGCAAACAGAAGGGTTGCGGCGGTCATCAGTTGGTCGATCGGAACCCGTCTTCGGATCTCCTGGAGAAAGACCGCTCCCATCACGGCCCCTGCGCCGAGG
The DNA here is from genome assembly GCA_016200325.1 of Candidatus Manganitrophaceae bacterium. Lineage (NCBI taxonomy): Bacteria > Pseudomonadati > Nitrospirota > Nitrospiria > Candidatus Troglogloeales > Candidatus Manganitrophaceae > Candidatus Manganitrophaceae bacterium. The sequence goes on along the minus strand of JACQEZ010000011.1, from coordinate 110,259 downwards.
CTGCCGAGAAGGAGTCCATAACCCAAAGAGCCGAGGCCGAGTCGACGTTGTGCGATGAGGGGAAGAAGCGCCCAGAGGGCGCTCGCCCCCAACATAAAAAGGCCGGTTCGGACAAGCACCCACTGAAGGGGGGGCGCATAGCGGACATAACGGATTCCGGTCCGGATCGCCTCGAAGATCTGCTCGGGTGGAAACGGGCTCTTCCGGAGAGGGCGGCGCCAGCGGTAGACGACCACCACCACGCCGAGGAAGGTTGCCGCGTTGAGCAAGAAAACGACCCCCGGTCCGCTGGCTGCGACAACCAGTCCGCCGAGGGCCGGACCGATGGCTCGGGCGATATTGAATCCGGTGCTGTTCAGGGAGATCGCCGCCGGCAGCTCGTTCCGCGGTACCAGCTCGGGCAAGATCGCCTGCCAGGCGGGCGCATTGAGTGCCGCGCCGGCGCCGATGAGAAAAGTAAAGAGGAGAAGGGTTGCCGGGGAGGCCTGTCCGGTCAGGGTGAAGAGCCCAAGGAGCGCCGCCATCGCCAACATCCATCCCTGAGTAAAGAGAATCAGTCCGCGCCGATTGACGATATCGGCCAGCGCCCCCGCCGGAAGAACCAGAAGAAAGACAGGGAGGCTGGTCGCCGTTTGAACCAGTGCGATCATGAGGGTGGAATGGGAGAGCGACGTCATCAGCCAGGCGGCGGCGACATTCTGCATCCAGGTGCCGATGTTTGAAAAAAGGGTCGCCATCCAGAGCGCACGAAAGAGCGGTCGGCGAAGCGGCGCCCATGCTTCGGCGAAGGTCGATCGATCGGGAGAGAGAGGCGCTTCAAGGGGAGATTCTGTGTTGTGGCCGGAAGGATCACTCATCGATCGATACGAATAACTCCATCTTAAATCCTCTTTATCACGAAGAGAGCGGAAGAAGCCGAGGGGTTCATTCAGAACTTACCCGATCTGGAAGCGATTTTGCAAATTTAGCACATCGGAGGATCGGGTGCGAAGAGGATCTACAGAAGGATCAAGAGCCTTGGAATGGGGCTTTGCCCCAGACCTATTATCTAAGGTCGTGGGATGAAACCCACGCCTTCAGGCACTGCTGCCTGCAAATAAAGAGACCCCTTGCAACCGCGCTGTTTGCTCCGTTTCATTGACGGGCTGAGCCCCCTTTGTTACACTCTTCGGATGGAATCGCGCGATCAAGTTCAAGCCCTGCGGCAGAATATCGAACAGGCGATTAAGGGAAAGCCGGAAGCGGTCAAGATGGCGGTGGTGACCTTGCTGAGCCGCGGACACCTCTTGATCGAGGATGTTCCCGGCGTCGGCAAAACGACGCTGGCGGCGAGCCTCGCCCGTTCGATTGATTGCGCCTTCAAGCGCATCCAGTTCACCAGCGATCTCCTTCCGAGCGACATCCTCGGCGTGCCGATTTTCGACCCGAAGAAAAATGTATTCGAATTCCGGCCCGGGCCGATTTTTACCCACATCCTGCTCGCCGACGAGATCAATCGGACGACCCCCAAAACGCAAAGCGCCCTTCTGGAAGCGATGAACGACGGACAGGTGACGGTGGAAAACCAGACCTATTCGCTTCCCGATCCGTTCATGGTGATCGCGACGCAAAATCCATCGGATCATCAGGGGACCTATCCCCTTCCGGAATCTCAGCTCGATCGGTTCACCATGCGCATCCGCCTCGGCTATCCTGAGGCGTCGGACGAAAGAGCGATTTTGTTGCGGGCGGCCGCCCCGGCCGAAGTCCTAAAGCCGGTGTTGACCCGGGATCAGTTAATCTTGCTCCAAAAAGAGGTAGAGGAGGTCACCCTGGAAGAGAGCCTCATCGATTATCTCCTGGCGATCGTTCAGGCGACGCGGCGGCTTCGGGACCTCTCTCTCGGGGTCAGCACCCGGGGGGCGCTCTTCCTCCAAAGGGCGGCGCGGGCCCTTGCTTTTGTGGAGGGGCGCGCCTATTGCTTCCCCGACGATATCAAGCGGCTGGTTCCGTTGGTCTTCAGCCACCGCATTCTCTTGAAGGGGGTCTCTCCCCGGCAAGAGGCCGATGCGGTGATGATGCAGATCCTCGGGACGATTCCGGTTCCTCTCTGATCCGGCGAACGGCGGAGCAGACCGATGGTTTCCCGACTCACCCTGTTCAACTATTTTCCCCGCACCCTCCGTCCGACCAGAGAGGGAGGGTATTTCCTCATTCTGACCCTGGGGATCGGGGTTGCGGCCGTCAACACCGGCAACAATCTTCTCTACCTCTTGGTCGCCTTCATGCTCAGCCTCATCATCGTTTCCGGCCTCCTCTCCGAGCAATCGCTTCGAAAGCTCGCCCTCTCCGCGATTCACCCCGCAGCGACCGCAGTCGGAATGCCGGTGTCGATCTGGGTGCAACTTCGAAACGAAAAAAAACGCCTCCCCTCCTTCTCGCTTCGGATCGATCCGGTGCCGGCGCCTGAAGTGTCGGACCGCATCTACCTGTCGGAGGGGGCGCGCTTCGGGTGCATCGCCCCCCGGTCGGCCGAATCGCAGCCGTTGCGGATCACCTTTTCGAAGCGGGGCTGTTATCGATTGGAGGGGGTGACCCTTTCGACCACCTTTCCGTTTGGGTTTTTCATCAAAACCGCGGCGAGACGCGAGCCGATGGCGCTCTGGGTCTATCCAAGGCTTCGTCCGATCGCATCCCCGGTCCGGCCCGCTTCCTTCGGGATCGCATCCGCTTTCTCCTCTCACCAGACCGGGCAGGGAGCGGCATTTCATCAATTCCGAGCGTACCAACAGGGAGACGATTGCCGGTTAATCCACTGGAAGCTGTCGGCCCGGCAAGGTCGATGGATCCTCAAAGAGCGGGAGCGCGACGCGCGCGGCGTCGACGTGTTGCTGCTGTTGAACAACGTCGCGCCCCCCGCGCACGCCGAAGGATGGGAGGATCGTTTTGAGCGAGGGGTCGAGACGATCGCCTCGCTGGCAGCGGAGATGATCCGGACCGGGATGACGGTATCGGTGCAGACCGCCGATCAGGAAATCGAGGCGGGAGCGGGGCCGGCCCATCTCGATCGGATGCTCCGGGTTTTTTCTTTGATCCAACCGCTTCCGCTCGGGACCGCTCCGCTCCGGACGGTTGATCCTGACGGGAGGCCGGTCGTCTTCATCCAATGGCACCCGGAGTCGCGCGGGCTGGAGATTCCTTCCGAAGCGACGGTCATCGATTCCGAAGAAGAGAGGAGCAATGACGTTCACTAAAGGGGCAAAGTTCCTGAGCCATCTGACGGCGCTTGCTTCCTTTTCGGCGCTGATCACCAACGATCAATTCGCCTGGACCTGGAGCGTCGCGGGGCTCGGCCTGATCCTCGCCTCGCTCTACTTCGTCGTGACCGAACGCCCGACGGCGCTCTCTTCGTTCTTCTGGCGCGGGGCGTCGGTCCTCTTTTGTCTCATCTTTTTGGTCGATCTCCGCTTCTCTGGCGCCCTCCTGGCGGCCTGCATGCATTTCCTCGTCTACCTCATGGCTTACCGTCTTTTCCACCTTGAAAAAGCGAAAGACCACCTGCAACTTTATCTGATCTGTTTTTTGCAGCTCCTCGCCGCCGCCGGCGCGGGGAGCGGGTTTGGATATGCCCCCTCGTTCATCGTCTCTTCCGCGCTGTTGATCTGGGGACTGGTGGTTCAACATCTGAAGCGGGAGGAAGAATCGCGCGGTCCGGCGAATTCGGCGCGCTCGTTTAGATCGGTCATCCCCCTGCATTTCATGATGTCGATCCATCTCCTCTCCGTTGGGGTGCTCTTGCCGACGCTGCTGATTTTTTTTCTCCTTCCCCGGATGGGGGTCGGTTTTTTTCAGCGGGAGCAGACCGCCTCTCAGAAGATCTCGGGATTTTCCGAGAAGGTCGATCTCGGATCGATGGGCCCGGTGAAACGGGATTTTACCCGGGTGATGCGGGTCCTCCCCGTCGAAAAGGAAAAGGAGGCGCCGCTTTACCTCCGTGGGATGTCGTTCGATGCGTATGATGGGCGAACCTGGAGAAACACCCTGTCGCGGAAGGCCTCTGTCCGGAGGTCGTTTGATCGGACCTTTGAAATCAGTTCGGGTGAAATCGGCTCGGACCGGATCGGTTCCGGCCCGCCGACAGGAAAATCCCTTCGGCGAACCATCCTTCTGGAACCGTTGGAGAGCACTGTCCTGTTTACGGTCGGATCGCCGGTGACGGTTCGGGGCGGATTTCTTTCTCTGCTGGTCGATTTATCGGGGACCCTCTACCTCTCCTCCTCTCCGCTCCAGCGGACCGAATATGAGGTCACGGCGACCTCCGCGCTTTCTTCCGAAGCCGATCAGTCGGCCCGGCAGATTGACTATCCCCCCGACATCCGAGACCACTATCTCTCCACCCCGGTTCAGCCCCGTCTGGCCATCCTGGCCCATACGATCGCCGATCCCTTTCCAACGGTCTACGAGAAGGCGCAAGCGATCGCGCGTCACCTCCGAACGGAGTATGCCTACAGTTTGGACGTCAGCCCTTCGACCCGCCCGCCGCTCGAAGAGTTTCTCTTTTTCCAAAAGCGCGGCTACTGTGAATACTATGCCTCGGCGATGGTGATGATGCTCCGGAGCGTCGGGATCGCTTCCCGATTGGTAACCGGCTTTCTCCCCGGAGAGTGGAACGAATTCGGAAAATATTACCTCGTCCGGCAGAGCGATGCCCATGCCTGGGTGGAGATCTACTTTCCGGAGGGGCGATGGCTGACCTTCGATCCGACGCCGTCCGGCGACCCGGCGGAGGGGGCCCCCTCGGTGGGGGCCTATCTTGATTGGATGCGGCTGAAGGCCGGCGCCGTCTCGGCCTATGTCGATTGGATGCGGTTTAAATGGGACCGGTATATCATCCGTTATTCGCTTCGGGACCAGTTTGCGCTGCTGGAAGGAACCCGAAATCAGGTCGATCGTCTTTCGGATCGGATCAGTGAATTGATCGTTACCTTGAGGCGATGGGTGAGCCGGTTTCCGTTCCGTCTCTCCTTGGCGGGGGCCGCCACGATCGGCGTGATGCTGTTCTTCTATCGATCGGCCAGATGGAAACGCCTCCGCAGCACCCCCTCCAAACAGAGGGCGACGCTGCTCTATGAGCGGATGCTGCGTCTGTTGGCCAAACGGGGCTTCAAGAAGCGACAGGAGCAGACCCCGATGGAGTTTGTCGAAATGATCGCCCAAAACGGGGAGCGGTCGATCGATGCGATCAGGCGCTTGACCCAGCTCTATTATGGGGCCCGTTTCGGGGGGCAGGCCTTCTCCTTGGACGAGGTCCGACAGGCCGAGTACCTTTTCTCCGAGATCAAAGCCGGACGTTAAAGCGCGCCCCGCCTCTCCTCTCAAACGTCAGCACACCGATTAAGATCGCCTTTTTTCTCATCAGGCTTCAATCCTAGGACGTAGGACTATCTGCGGCTAAGAGCCTCTTTCTCTTGTTGGGGCCGTGCCGAAAGACGCCGATGGATCGCACCCCTTGATAATCGGGGCGGCCGGACTTATAATCTGAGATAGTTTAAGCTTAAAGCATTTAAATTTGAACCGTCGGTTTATGGAAACGCAGGAAACGCGAGCATTGGGAAGGGCGGAAGAGATCGACGCACTGAACACTTTCCTAAAGCTGATGCGGGCGGCCGATTCGCTGACAGCGCGGTTAAGCCCCCGGCTCTCGGAGGCGGGGCTGACGATGAGCCAATTCGGCGTCTTGGAGGTGCTCCTTCATTTGGGGCCGCTCTGCCAGAGCGAGCTGGGAAGAAAGCTCCTCCGAAGCGGCGGGAATGTCACCCTGGTGGTCGACAACCTGGAGCGGCGGGGGCTGGTCCGGCGGGAGCGGGGGGAAGACCGCCGTTTTATGACCGTTCACCTCACGGCGGAAGGGCGGCGATTGATTCATAAAGTGTTTCCCAAGCAGGTCGGGGCGCTGGTCGAGGAGATGCGCGTCCTGACCGGCGCCGAGCAGAAGATACTCGGTCGGCTTTGTAAAAAACTTGGGATGGGATCGGCGCGGGAAACCGAAACAGACGGCCGGCCCGAAAGGAGGAAGAGATGATTCGGACGAATATCGACATTCGACGCAATAAAGAGCGGTTTCATACCGAGATCCCTTGGCTTGACTCGCGCCACAGTTTCAGCTTCAGCCGGCATTACGATCCGGAGAATACCCATCACGGGCTTCTCTTGGTCAACAACGACGACATCGTCCGGCCCGGCAGCGGGTTTCAAACCCACCCCCATCAAGACATGGAGATCGTCACCTGGGTGCTCGAAGGGGAACTGGAGCACAAAGACACCCTCGGCAACGCCGGGATCATCTATCCCGGATTGGCTCAGCGGATGAGCGCGGGACGGGGGATCTGGCACTCGGAGATGAACCCGAGCGGCGATCAGGCGGTCCGACTGGTCCAGATGTGGGTCTTCCCCGATACGGAGGCGATCGATCCTTCGTACGAGCAACTCGACATCAACCGGGAGTTGGACCGGGGGGGACTCGTGCCGATCGCCTCGGGACGGGGACACCAGGCGGCGATTCAGATCCGTCAAAAAGGGGCGGTGCTCTGGGGAGGACGGTTGAAACCGGGAGAATCGGTCCGGATTCCGGAGGCGCCGTTTGTCCACCTCTTTGTCGCCAAAGGGACGGCTGAGTTGGAGGGGGCGGGCCGGCTCGAGACCGGAGATGCGGTTCGACTGACCGCCGCCGGAACCCCGGCGCTGAAGGCCGATCCGGCCGCCGGCGCGGAGATCCTGATCTGGGAGATGAACCGGCAGAGCGGCTCTTAAGGCCGCGGGGTCAGCGGCGGTTCGTCGATCCCTCCGTAGAAGCAGGAAGGAGAATGAGATGATTGAAGTAGAAAAAATGGCCACGATTGAACAGGAGACAACGAACGATGGAACGATCAGAGCGAACACCGGCGGTGCGGTGAGCGCGCCGGCCGATCCGGTCGAAAGCTCCGACCTGGAGCTCCTCGACGCCTATTCGCGCGCGGTGATCAACGTGGTCGATGTCGTCGGACCGGCCGTGGTCAGCGTCATGGTCGGCGGCGCCGGCCGCGGCCGGCGGCCGGAGATGACCGGCTCCGGCTCGGGGGTGATCTTCACGCCCGATGGGTATATTTTGACCAACAGCCATGTGGTGCATCAGGCGAAGCGGTTGGAGGTGATGATGACCGACGGCCGCCAGCTTCAAGCGACGCTCATCGGCGAGGACCCGGCGACCGATCTGGCCGTCATACGGATCGATGCCTTCGGCCTTCCCTTCGCCTCCTTTGGAACCTCCCGTTCGCTGCGGGTCGGGCAGCTCGTCATCGCCATCGGAAACCCGCTCGGGTTCCAATCGACCGTCTCGACCGGGGTCGTCAGCGCATTGGGCCGATCGCTGCGCGGCGTGGGGGGGCGTCTGATCGAAGAGATTATTCAGACCGACGTCCCGCTCAATCCGGGAAACTCGGGCGGTCCGCTCGTCGACTCCCGCGGTCGGGTGATCGGAATTAACACGGCCATCATTCGGATGGCGCAAGGAATCAGCTTCTCCGTTCCGATCGATACCGCCCAGTGGGTGATTCCGCAGCTGCTCACGCATGGCCGCGTCCGCCGCGGGCTGTTGTTGATCGGCGGCCAGCAGCGGCCGCTCGATCGTCGGCTGACGCGGGCGCTCCAGCTCAATCAAGCCCAGGCGGTAGAGGTGATCTCGGTCGAAGCGGGTGGGCCGGGCGCCCGCGCCGGTCTCCGCGATGGGGATATGATCCTCTCCATCAACGATCGGATCGTCACGAGCGTCGACGACCTTCATCGTTTCTTGGCCGAGTGGCCGATCGGCAGCACGGTGACGTTGACCCTCCTCCGCGGAATCGAGCGACTGATATTGGAGGTGACACCCGCAGAGGCGCCTTAAGGGTGACGGTTCGGTTGCGATTCAGAAAAAAAGCCCCGGCATCGATAAGATGTCGGGGCTTTTTTTCTTTTGAGAGGTGACCGTCGGACGATCGGCCTTTTGTATTAAGCCGAATCGGAAACGACGGGCGATTCGACCGGGTGGCCGTTTGTCCCTTGGCGTTCGTGTAGATCGACCGAGATCAATCGCGACAGACCGATCTCTTCCATCGTGACGCCGTAGAGGACGTCGGCGATCTCCATCGTCCGCTTGTTGTGGGTGATCACAATGAACTGCGTCTGCGACGACATGTTGGTCAACGCCTGGGTAAACCGGCGGGTGTTCTCCTCGTCGAGCGGGGCGTCGATCTCATCGAGCAGACAGAATGGACTGGGATGAATCAAGAAGGTGGCAAAGAGGAGCGAGATCGCGGTGAGCGCCTTCTCTCCGCCGGAGAGGAGGGAGATGCTCCGCGGTTTTTTGCCGGGGGGCTGTGCCACCATTTCGATTCCCGACTCCAGCGGGCGGCTCTCGTCGAGGAGGATGAGCTCCGCCTTGCCACCGCCGAAGAAGGAGACGAAGACCTCTTTGAACTTTTCGTTCAGCAGATAGAAGGTGTCGGTGAAGAGGCTCTGTGTCGTCTTGTTGATCTTCGCAATCGCCTGGCGGAGGCTCTCCATCGAGGTGGTCAGATCGGTCTCCTGGGAGGTGAGGAATTGATAGCGGCTCTCCAGTTCCCGATACTCTTCGATCGCGCCGATATTGACCGGCCCCATCTCATCGACGGCCCGCCGAAGGGCGGCGGACCGCTCGCGGGCCTGGTCGAGGGAAATCTCCTCCCCTTCCGGAGAGGCGGGGGGGGCGGGGCGGGTCTCGGCGATTTCGGTCTGATAATTCATGAAGATCGTCTCCCGGACCTTCTCCATCGTCATCTGGGCCTCGATCTTTCGGAGCGCACGCTCCTGAAGCGACTTCTGTGTCTGGTCGAGTTGGGCGCGGCACTGCTGGATCTCCTGATCGACCTGTTGGAGCTGGGCCAGGATCTCTGCATGGGCCTCCGTCTTTTCCCGAATCCGGGCATTTAAGGCCTCCCGCTCCACCGCCCCCAGCTGGATGAAGGAGGTGGTCTCGGCCTCTTCCCCCTCGGCCGCCCGGCGCTTCTCTTGGAGCGAGGCAACGAGGCGTTCCTTCTCTTGGAACCGCTGGACGAGCTCTTCCTTCGCCCGGACGACACGGCTCCGTTTTTCCAGCAGGTGCCGGTGCCGCTCTTTCAGCGAGGCGGTCTCCATTTTCAGCCGGACGACCTCTTCTTTCACGATGCCGAGACTTTGCCGCAGCGCTTCGACCTGCTCCTGCTGCTGGGTGATCGCCGCTTCTTTCTCCTCCTTCATCCGCTGCGCCTCGGTGACCTGATTCCGCTCGGTCTCCTCCTGTCGCAGCAGCTCGATCTCTTCCTTCGTTCCCTCTTCCTGCTCGAAGAGAACGGTCTGGAGGGCGTTTTGAAGCCGGTCGATCTCGGTAAGCGATGCGCTGTGATCCTTCAGGTCATGAAGGTGTTGGATCTCGATCGCCCGGATCTCGCCGCCGAGCGCCTCGATCTCTTGCCGCGTCGTCTGGAGCAGTGCCTGATTCTCTCCGATCTTTTCTTCCTGTCGGCGCATCTCTTCCTGCAAATGGGCCATCTGATCGGAGAGCGCCTTGATCTCCCGCTTCTGCTCGAGGAGGCCGGTCTCTCCCCGCTCTCCTCCGGTGACCGCGCCCGATCGATCGAGCACCTCCCCGCGGAGGGTCACATAGACCGCGGCCGGGGACAATTCCCACTGCTCGAAGGCGACGTCGAGATCGCGAACGAGAACGACGTCGCAGAGCAGGGCCTGGGTCAGCGCCTCGTAGCCGTCGCGGTGGCCGACCAGATCGAGCGCCCGACCAATCACCCCCTCCTGGCCTGTCTCCGTCGAAGAAAGGGGGGACTGCGTCCGGGGTTGGCGGGGGAAGAAGGTTCCCCGTCCGAGCTGCGCCTCGCGCAGATGCTCGATCCCCTGCCGGATCTCTGCCGCTCCATCGACGACGATTCCGCGAAGCCGGCTCTCCAACACCGCCTCGATCGCTTTTTCATAAGGGGCCGGGACTTCGATGAAGTCGGCAACCATTCCATGGAGTCCCTGGAGCTGGGTGAGAAGGTTCTCGGTGCCGGGCCCCAGAAGGCCGCGGTAGAACCCTTCGCGGGAGGCGAGCTGGGCGGCCAGTACCCCCCATTCTTCTTTAACCTGAGAGAGACGGGCGGTGCCGGCCTGCAGGGTCGCCTCGGTCTCTTTCAGCTGCGTGGCGGCGGCGGCCTGTGCGGCCTGTTTTTCGGAGAGCTGGCGCTTCATCTCTCCCAGTTGGGCCTTTAATTGTCCGGAGGCCGCTTCGGTCTCTTCTTTTTTCCGCTGAACCTCTTCTAACTCTTGTGCTCCCCGTCCTTTGCGTTTCATCAGTTCATCTTTGCGGAGCTGCAGGTGGACCAGGTTGTTCTTCGCTTGGGTGAGACGGGAGGCCAACTCGAAGAGATATCCCTTCTCCTGCTCCAGCCGGGCGATCTCCTCGGTCAATGCCGCCTCGATCCGGTTTGACTCCTCCTGCCGCTCGGTGAGGTGCCGCTCCCGCTCGGGAAGGGTCTCCTCGATCTGCTCCTGTTCTTGGTCGAGCGCCTGATCTTCCGCTTGAAGGGCCGTCTCGGCCTGGCGGATCTCGGCAATCTCTTGCAGGTTTCGGGTTTCGGTCTCGGTCCACTCCCGCCGTTGGGCGCGGATCGTCTCGATCCGCCCTTCCAGCCGTTGGATCTTCGCTTCCGTCTCGAAGATTTGGGTTTTGAGCTGCCCCAATGCTTGCTCTTGTTCCGTCAAAGAGAGCTTGATCTCCGACTGACGCAGGTCGAGTCCCGACCGTTGATTCTCTTGCGCCGAGGCGGTCTCCTGCAGGCTCCGCTCTTCCTGCTCGAGCGCCTCGCGGGTTCCGCTCCACTGGTCCCATTCGGCCCGGGCGACAAAAAAATCGAGCGATTTGAGCTCTTCGCGTATTTTTTGAAATTTCTCCGCCTTCCGTGCTTGCCGATCAAGCGAGTTGATCTGTCGCTTGATCTCGCCGATGATATCGCGAACCCGCGTGAGATTCTGCTCCGTCGCCTCCAGCTTACGCAGCGCCTCGGCCTTGCGAAGCCGGTATTTGGCGATGCCGGCCGCTTCCTCGACGATCTCCCGCCGCTGCAGCGGAGAGGCGGAGATCAGATCGTCGACCTTTCCCTGCTCGATGATGGTGTGGGCGCGGTAGCCGGCGCCGGTGTCGATGAGCAGGTCACGGATGTCTTTCAGACGGCAAGGGGTCTTGTTGATCAGGTATTCGCTCTCACCGGAGCGAAAGAGCCGCCGGCTCACAGTGATCTCCGAATAAGGGGCATACGGTTCCGGGAGGGCGCCGTTGATATCGCCGAAGGTCAAAGAGACTTCGGACATCCCGAGCGGCTTGCGATGCTCGGTTCCGTTAAAGATCACATCTTCCATCCGCTCGCCCCGAAGATTCTTGGCGCTCTGCTCGCCGAGGACCCAGAGAATGGAGTCGGCGATGTTGCTCTTGCCGCAGCCGTTCGGTCCGACGACGGCGTTGATGCCCGGCTGGAATGTGACGACGGTTTTGTCGAAGAACGATTTGAATCCGAAGATCTCTAATTTTTTAAGACGCATCTATTCATCCTCAGGTGACCAGTCAGTAAACAGTGAATTGGAGTGGAAAAGGGTGGACCCACCGGGAAGGGAAGACCCTGCCCGGACGCGTGGGGGATCGATCCCGAATTTCGAATCGGTCCATCATGATCAACAAGATAAAGGAAGACCTCCAACCAAAAAGAAATATTTTTCTTCATAACACAAGTTTGGGTTAAAGTAAAGTGAAATAGCCCATCCCTGGGGGATGGATTGGAGAAACACCCCCTTGGATCGTAGCAGGGTTGCAGCTTTTATATGGAAGTGCTAAAGATTTCGATCTAAGATGGACCGAGAGGGATATACTGATGCCGGAACGGGGCTGGCGAAAAGAAACGCAGTGATTCCGCAAAAAGGGTAAAATGACGGCTGAGAGCGTTTAACCCCTGGCAGCAAAGGGAGTGGATCGATGCCGAAGATCAGGGTGATTCAACACATCGGCTGTGAGACGTTGGGATCGATTGCCGATGCGCTCGATGCGGCGAAGCGCTCCGTGGAGTATATTCGACCCTTCGAGGGGATGCCGATTCCGGACACGATGGAAGAGACCGCGGGACTCATTATTATGGGGGGACCGATGGGGGTCTATGAGCATTCCCGATATCCATTTCTTTCAGAGGAGATGCGGCTGATCGAGCAGGCGCTCAAAGCCGAAACGCCGGTTCTTGGGGTCTGCCTCGGGAGCCAGCTTTTGGCGGCGACGTTGGGGGCCGCGGTCGCGCCGGGGGAGAAAAAAGAGATCGGATGGCATCCGGTCGAACTCTTGCCCGCGGCGCAGGCCGATCCGCTCTGGAGTGGAATTGAACCGGCCTTTACCGCGTATCATTGGCATGGTGACATTTTCCAGCTTCCGGACGGTGCGGTTTCGCTGGCGAAGTCGGCACAGACGGAGCGCCAGGCCTTTCGCTATCGATCCAATGCCTATGGATTTTTATTCCATATGGAAGTCACCGAGAAGATGATCGGGGAGATGGTGAGCACTTTCTCGGAAGAACTCAGAGAGAATCGGGTGGATGGACAAGAAATCCTCGGGAAGGTTTCCCATCATCTCCCGCGTCTTCGTGAGATCGGGGGCGTTGTCTTCGGGCGGTGGGCAAGGTTCATTTAATGCGACATTACTTTGATTGATGGAGGGGTGATGGATCAGTCCATTCATAACATCGTTTTCGACCTTGGCGGGGTTTTGCTGGAGTGGAAACCCGATCAAATCTTAGCTCGGCTTTACCCCGATCCGGACCTCCGGGCGGTCGTCAACAGGCAAGTCTTTCAGCATCCCGATTGGCTGGTCTTGGACAAAGGGGCGCTCGATGAAGAGGGGGCGGTGAACCTCTTCCATCGGCGGACGGAGCGACCCCTCTCGGAAATGAAGGAGCTCATGCAGGCGGTGAGGGAATCGCTCGTCCCGATTCCTTCCACGTTCGATCTTCTAGAAGCGCTGTCGAAGGAAGGGCTTGCGCTCTATTGCGTGTCGAATATGCAGGTCGCCGTCTTTGCCTACCTTCAGAAGAAGTATGATTTTTGGAGCAAGTTTAAAGGGCTTGTGATCTCGGCGCACATCCAAATGATCAAGCCGGACGCCGAGATTTTCCGCCACCTCTTCACCCGGTATGGATTGATCCCTTCCGAGAGTTTGTTCATCGACGACCATTTCCCCAACGTGGAAAGTGCGCGCCGGCTCGAAATGAAGGCGATCTTATTTCAAGGGGCCGACGATTGCCGCCGCCAGCTTCAGGAGTTGCACCTTCTCCCGCACTATGAAGGGGCCGCCCCTCCCGTAGGATTCCCGAGCGTTTGATAATCGATCTTAATCAAAACCGCAATCCGTTCAGGCGTGAATCGCCGCTGTTGCTTTTCCTTCATCCGATAGATAACAATTTGTCTGAACAAGAGAGCGGTCCGACCGAATCGGCGGGAGGAGAATGTTCCGGAAGACCCGGATCCGGTGAACGCGGATTCGGTCTGAACGGGGAGGGTGCTGAGATGAAGCGGTCGAAAGCAGAGCGGGACATTTTAGAGGCGGGAACGAAAGCGCTGGTAACGCGCCGTGCCAATAAAGAAAAGCAACGAACGCAGATCGCGTCGTTTATGGCGACGCGACGGCGGGCGGCGGGCAAATTCAAGCAGAAATTATTTGACCAGGCCCTTCAGGCAGCGGGGATCGATACCGAAGCGATCACGCAACGGCAAGCGCGTGATCGGGAGGCGGTCGCGCGGTTTTTCGACAAACAGAGGCAAGGGGCGCTGTCGCGATCGGGGAGGATCAATCGGGAGCAGAAGCGGAACGCCGCCGCGCGAAGGGCTCGTCTGGAGCGGGTCGTGGGTCGCGGATCGCGGATCGATGACGTCGGCATCGGTGGTCTCCACCTATCTCGAATCGGCGACCGACATCGTTACCACCCGGGGGACGACCTCCATCGGGCCGGAAGCGAATCTCGTCCAGACCCAGGCGGAGGTGTCGGGCGGAGGCTCCCTCGGCGGATCGTTCGAAGCCGATTTGGTCAGCATCGACTGGCATTTTGTCTGGACCCCGCCGGGGGATGGGTTTTTGAATGTCACGACCTTTTTGCAAATGAACGGCTTCAGCTGGCTGTCGATTAACTCCGATTGCAACGGGGGAGAGGCGTCGTCCAATGTGGGCGCTGCCGTGATGCTGACGCAGCGCGATGCGAGCGGGACGTCTCATAGCGATAGCCAATCGGTCAATCTTCTTGACCAGCAGATCACCGATACCCGTTGGTACGATTCGATCGGCGAGGTTCAATTTATTAATCTGGACGAATCGGATACTGTCGGTTATCGCGCCTTTCAATTCCCGACGATGCGGAATTCCCGATTCTCATCACCGTGTCGGCCGATCTTTTTGTCGATACCTATAACGGCCAGGCGATCCTCGATTTCATGAGCGAAGATTTTCGGCTCAATGTCCCGTTCGTCTTCGTGTCGCTCAATTCCTCTTCCGGCTAAATCGGGACAGGCTGCCGTAGGGGCGGTTTCCGCTTTCGAGAGGCCAGCGGACCGGTTTCACGCCGTGAGCTTATCGGGTCCGCCGTTTCCGGCTGCGCCGCTTCTCTTCCTCCAGCAACCCAAAATCAATCTGCCAGTTCTCCAGATCAACCCGCTCGACACGAACCTGGATCGGGTCACCCAGTCGGAAGGTCCGGCGGTGGTGCTCTCCAATGAGGGCGTGCTGTCGCTCGTCGTAGATATAATAGTCGTCGTGAAGATTGCTGACGTGGATCAGTCCTTCCACGAAGTAGGTGCCGAGCTCAATGAAGAGGCCGTAGGCGGCGACGCCGGAGATGAAACCGTCATAGGTCTCGCCGACTTTGTCCGACATGAATTTGACCTTCTTCCGTTGGATGACCTCTCGCTCCGCTTCCATCGCCTGGCGCTCCCGCTCCGAGGTCTGCTTCCCGATTTCGGGGAGGCGCTCGGCCCACGCCTCTTGCTCCTCTTGCGACATCCGGTGGTGAATGACTTTCTTGAGGAGCCGGTGAACGATTAGATCGGGATAGCGCCGGATGGGAGAGGTGAAGTGGGTGTACTCCTCGGAGGCGAGTCCGAAGTGGCCATGATTTTCAGCGGAATATTTTGCCTGCTTCAGCGAGCGGAGGAGGATTTGATGAATCAGACGCTCCTCCGGCCGTCCTTTCACGACATCCAAGATATCCGAGAGCGACCGAGGCCGAGGTTTTTCCAGGTCGTGAAGGACCAGACCGAAGGTTTTGAGCAATTCATTAAATTCGAAAATCCGGGTTGGCGTCGGCGGGTCATGGATGCGGTAGAGGAACGGCACCTCCAGGCGGGTCATATGCCCGGCAACCGTCTCATTGGCGGCGAGCATGAACTCTTCGATGAGTTGATGGGCGACGTTCCGCTCGCTCCGGATGATATCGATCGTTTCGCCCGTCAGGTCCAAAATAATCTCGGGCTCCGGAAGGTCAAAGTCGAGACTCCCCCGCGCCAGCCGGTTTTTCCGAAGCTGCATCGCGAGCCGCTCCATCATTTCAAATTGAGGGAGGAGTCCGGCATACCGCTTCCGGACCGTTTCGTCTCGGTCGGTCAGAATTTGCCGGACGGCGGTGTAGGTCATTCGCTCATCGCTTCGGATCACGCTGTCATAGAGCTTATAGTCGATGCGCCGGCCGGCCTCGTCGAAGACCATCTCGGCCGTCATGGTGAGGCGATCTTCTTTCGGGTTGAGGCTGCAGATGCCGTTGGAGAGTTTCTCCGGAAACATCGGCAAGACCGCATCGGGAAAATAGACCGAGGTTCCCCGCTCATAGGCTTCCCGATCGAGCGCCGACCCTTCCGGGACATAATGGGAGACGTCGGCAATATGGACCCAGAGGCGATAGCCCGACCGGGTTTTCTCAATCGAGATGGCGTCGTCGAAATCGCGCGCCCGTTCTCCATCAATCGTGACCGTCGGCAGCTCCCGAAGGTCTTCCCTCCCCCGGCGCATCTGCGCGGTGACTGATTCTTTGACCTTGTCCGCTTCCTGCAGCGTGTCGTCTGGAAAGGTGCGCGGCAGGTTGTACGACTCGACGACCATGACCGTATCGATCCGGGGATCATCGATCTTCCCGAGAATCTTGATGACCTTCCCCTCCGGGTTTCGGTTTTTGGTCGGATAGGCGAGAATCTCAGCGAGGACGATCTCCCCCGTTTCGGCCGAGAGGCGATGTTCGGGGGCGATATAGAGGTCGTTGGTGATCCGCTTGTCGGCGGGGATGACAAAGCCGACCGTCCGTCCCTTCTCAAACCGGCCGACGATCTGTTTTCGAGCGCGCTCCAGAACCCGAATCACCCGTCCCTCGGAACGGCCGTCGGGCTTGGTCGCTTCGACCCGGGCGACGACCCGGTCGCCATGCATCGCCTCTTCCATCTTTTTGGCGCCGATGAAAAGGTCGGGCTCCCCTTCCGTTTCAGGGATCACGAACCCATACCCGTCGCGATGCCCCTTCAGCCGTCCGACAACCAGGTTCATCTTCTGTGGGAGGCCGTAGCGGTTTCCCCGCGTCCGGATGATCTCTCCCGCTTCGATCATTCTACGCAGCAGCTTCTTTATCTCTCGTCGCGCTTCTTTGGGAAGATTGAGTGCCTGCATTAATTCTTTGAGCAGAAAAGGGTGGTCCGATTTTTTCTCAAGCTCTCGGAGGATGGCTTCTTTGTCGATCTTCGGCATGGTCGGTCTGAGCCTCAACTGGGTCGGGTGGGCGTTTGCGCAGACCGTCCGGATTCACGGTGTGCGCTCTCTCCCTGGGATGATTATACAGAAGCGCCGCCAAAGTTGAAAGTCTCCCTTTCCGGCCGGTTGAAGACCCCTTTGACCCTGCTTGAATTTCTTGACAGGACACGACCTTATGGTATCTTTGGCACAGGTCGGCCCCTACCTAATCCCGAGGCAATCAATGTCAAAAATTCTTGTTGTGGATGACAGTGCTTATGAGACCAAACGCTTAAAGGTGATGTTGCAGAAGGCCGGTTATGAGGTCTTGGTGGCGGAAAATGGAATGCAAGGGATTAAAATGGCGCGGATCGATCACCCCGACTTGATCCTCCTCGATCTCGTCCTCCCCGATATTTCGGGCCGCGAGGTCTGTCGCTGTCTGAAGATGAATACCGAAATGCAGTCGATCCCCATCATCATCCTGACCGCCCGAACCGAGATCAAAGACCGAGTTGCCGGCCTGGATGAAGGGGCCAACGATTATGTTATCAAGCCGTTCGACGATGCGGAGCTCGGGGCACGGATCGCCGCCGTTCTCCGTGAAAAGGCGCTCCGGGATCAGCTGGAAAAGAAGAAAGCGGAATATGAAGAGCTGATGCGGAAGTTCGAGCGGATGGCGATCACCGATCCGGTGACCGGTCTCTTTAATCGACGACGCTTCGAGGAGATGCTTGCACAAGAGTTCGAACGCTACAGACGCTACGATACCCCCCTGGCGTGCATGATGATTGATGTCGATCACTTTAAATATATCAATGACACTTACGGTCATGATATCGGTGATCTCATCTTAAAAGAGACGGCCCAGACGATTCAGAGCCAAATCCGCGGCGTCGACACGGTGGCCCGCTACGGCGGCGATGAATTCGCCGTGCTTCTCTCTCAGCAAAAGGGAGACGAGGCGATGAAGGCCGCCTTACGCATTCTCAAGAATGTCCGCCAACTCCGGTTGAAAGAGATGAAAAAAGGGGAGCGGATCACCCTCAGCATCGGCATCATCTCGGTGCCCGATCCCGATTTAAAAGAGATGGACCAAATCGTCCAGTGTGCCGATCTCGCCCTCTACAAGGCAAAAAAGCAAGGAAGGAACTGCATAGAGACGGCCATGATCAAGGAAATCGGTCAATAACCTCACCAAAGATTGCCCTCCCGAGAAAAGAAACAGATCCAACCTAAATGGCCTCCGGCCTGGGGCTTTAATTAGGGCCGATAACTTGATAGAATGAACATCGTTAATCACGGAGGGAGCGACTATGAGACGCGTCGACTATATGGTCGGGGGTGAGGATTTTAAGAAGATGTCGGCCGCCCACTTCATGCAGACCGATATTTATTACTACCCGAAGACGGCCACCGGTGACAAGGTCGCGACCGCAATTACAATGGGGGGGTTCGGCAGCGTTCCGATCGTCGATCAGGGGAAGAAGCTGGTTGGAATCGTCAGCGAGTTTGATCTGTTGAAGGCGATCATGAATGGGCGGGAGCTGGAGAAGGTGACGGCGGAGGAGATCATGACGCCCGATCCGATTTTCATCAATGAAGAAACCCTCTCGGAGGCGGTCGTCCAACTCCTTCAAGAAAAACACCTTATTCGGGTTCCGGTCGTCAATAAAAATGGAGCGCTGGTCGGGGTGGTGGCGCGAAGAGATATCCTGCAAGGTTATCTAAAGTCGAAGGAGAGTCCCCCTCCTTGGTGGTTCTAATCCATCGCGGGTTCTTCTATGAGTACCCTTTTATTCTGAATTCAGATAAAGTACAGCGACTTGGTTGCGCGCCGTGAACGGCGACATTGATGGGTCAGAGACATTCTATCGTCAAGACCGTTGGGTCGGTGCAATTTCGAGGAGATTAGATGATCTCCCGAGGATGGGGGGTGCTGTAAGGCGTTTCCGACAGCGCTTTTCTATTCGTTTTATCGATCAGGAGCGGGTTGGCTTGATACGTGTTCCAGCGACCGCACCGTCCACACCGACCCGACCATTCTGATGTATGGTAGTCGCACTGATCGCAATAATAGGGAACGAGCACCCGTTTCTTGAGTTTGAGTCCCTTTTTAAAGGCTTCGACCGCCGCTTCCGGCTCCCCTCTCCGCATGTGAATGTTCCCTAAAATTTTGTGAAGATCGGGGAAGTATTCGACGTGGGCATCAATTTCGGCCAGCGTTTCGAAGGCATCGTCGATCATTTCAAGCCGATAATAAAGCTTGCCTAGATAAAATTTGAGGGCGATGTTATGTCGATCTTTGTTGATCGCCCTCCGATAGACCTGTAATATCCGTTCCGGTTCGCCCATTTCGATGGAGAGATCTTCAAGACGATGGAGGAGGATCAGGTGGCCGGTCATGTCGTAAGCTTTTTCCAGCAGAGCCGCCGCCAATTCGGTCTTCCCCTCTTT
This sequence comes from Candidatus Manganitrophaceae bacterium, assembly GCA_016200325.1. Classification (NCBI taxonomy): domain Bacteria; kingdom Pseudomonadati; phylum Nitrospirota; class Nitrospiria; order Candidatus Troglogloeales; family Candidatus Manganitrophaceae; species Candidatus Manganitrophaceae bacterium. Next base: position 91,016 of record JACQEZ010000011.1, on the reverse strand, counting down.
GAGATGGGTTTCTCCCAAACCGATATAGGAGGGCAAAAATCCTTTGTCGAGCTTGATCCCCCCTTTGAAATAGCGCCGGGCCACCTCATGCTGGTCCCGCTGTAAAAAGAGACGTCCGATCTCATATTTGATTCCAAGAAAGGCAATCCGTTCTTTCTGAGCGGCCTCCGAAGAGAGAGGGAGTTTCATGATCTTTTCTTGAATCGGATGCGCCTCTTCCCACTGCTGCAGCCGAATGTAGAGCTCCCGCAGGCGGACGAGGGCGGCGATATTGGTTTCGTCGAGGCGGAGGATCTCTTTTAAATGCTGGATCGCCTCCTCGAACCGTTGCGCCTCTTCCAGGTCCCGTGTCAATGCGAGGAGGACTTCGATATTCTGCTCATCCAGACTGCGCGCCCGCCGGTGGAGCTTGATGGCGTCATTGAAGTTTTTTTCAATCCGATGGATCTTCCCCAGCCGCAGGAGGGTGCTGACGTGGTTCGGATTGAGCGCTAAAATTTTTTGGAAGAGCAGGGTGGCGTCGCGATAGCGTTTCCCAAGGAAGGCGTTGACCGCTTCGGTATAGTAGGTCTCAATCTGAGCTTCCTTTTTTTGAAGCCGCGCATATTTCCAGTTTAGAAAAAGATTTCGGGTCTCACGGATGCCGGCCGAAAGGATGACCAGAAGACCGCCGAAGGCGGTGGAGAAGAGAATCAGCGCGGTCACCGGCATTTCGAAGGAGGTCTGGCGCGTCACAAAAAAGATGACCTTTTCAGGGTTGAGCTGGGCCAGATAGCCGATGATGCCGATGAAGGCAAAGAAAATGAGGATCAGAAAAGGCATTTTTTATCTGACCCTCCCTTTCCTTTTCTTTTCGCTCTGCGGACCTTCCAATTCGGAAGAAGGAAAGGGGAGCTGGGGAGCGTCTCCCCAGAGCCGGTCGAGGTTGTAGAATTCGCGCGCTTCCTTCTTGAAAATATGAAGAATGACATCGTTGTAATCGACCAGGACCCACTGGCTGGCCTCTCGGCCTTCGACCCCGAGCGGCTTGGACCCCTTTTTCGACAGCAATTCGTAGACAGCATCAACGATGGCCCGGATTTGAGGTTCGGATTCCGCGGAGCAGATAATAAAAAAGTCGGCGAGGGAGGTCAATTCGCCGACTTGATAAATGACAATTTCCTCAGCATGTTTTGACTGGGCCCCTTCGGCGATCAGAAGCGCCTTCGCCTTGGTGTCCCAAGTAGATTTCTTCGAGCGGGGTTTCTTGGAATCTTTAAGAATCGTGATCCTCTATCGTGGTCCGAAGTCCCCAGATCGTCGACGGTTCCGGCGTTAAGGACCGGATTCCTGTGTGGGTCGCGGCCAGCCTGTCCTACCGAGTGTCATATAATTTGTTTTTAATTATATATGACGCTACCGGATCAGGCAAGAGATTTTTCACATCCCGACCGAAGGCCAGCCTTTTTCTAATTTCGCTGGCCGAAATCGGGCTGGGGGGGATCGCCAGAAAATAAATGCTGTTTCCAGAAGGAAGGGGAAGGCAGACTATTCCCTCGACTCGGCGATCGAGGTCGAGGAGCGGCGCCCGATCAAGGGTGAGGAGGGGACCGACCTCCGGAAGCTGTGAGAAAGGATGGTCCGGGCGGGAGGTGACGACAAAATCGCAGAGCGATAGAAGCCGCTCCGGCTCCCTCCAAGTCGAGAGCTCAAAGAAGGCATCACTCCCGATAATGAAGAAAAGTGAATCATGGGGATAGCGGCGCTTGAGCTCGGAGACGGTATCGATGGAATACGACTTGCCGGGTCGGGTTACTTCGATATCGCACGTTTGAAAGTCGGGGTGGCCGAGCAGAGCGAGCCGGGTCATCTCCAGGCGGTGGACGGCGGCGGGGAGCTCTTCTCCCTTTTTGTGGGGAGGGTCTCCGGAGGGGATAAAAAGGATGCGATCGAGTTGAAGCCGCTTGCGGACCGCCTCGGCGATATACAGATGACCGTTATGGATCGGATTAAAGGTGCCGCCCAAAAGACCGATGCGCATAGGTGCGTTTTCAGCCATCCGCTCTCAGCGTTCAGCTTATCTCATCTTAGGCTGAGCGCTAAAATTGGAGGACTATCTCCTAATCTGTCCGTCCCCGAAGATGATGAATTTTGTGCAGGTGAGCGCTTCAAGGCCCATCGGGCCGCGGGCATGGATCCGGCTGGTCGAGATTCCCATTTCGGCGCCGAGGCCGAGTTCGTAGCCGTCATTTAAACGGGTGGAGGCATTCACGAAAACGGCGGAGGCGTCGACTTCATTCAAAAATCGCATCGCATGGCCGTAATCTTGGGTGATGATCGCCTCGGAGTGCTGCGATCCGTAAGCAACAATATGCTCCATCGCGGCGTCGATCGAATCGACGACCTTCACAGAGAGGATGAGATCGAGATATTCGGTCCGCCAGTCGGTCTCTTCCGCCGGCACGATTTTCAGCCCGGAGCGCTCCTTGAGAAGCGCCTGGGTCTCCGGACAGCCGCGCAGTTCGACCACCGACTCCTGGAACCGCTTCGCAACCTTCGGCAGGAAGGTCGCCGCGACCTTCCGATGGACCAAGAGGGTCTCCATGGCATTACAGGTGGAAGGGCGTTGAACCTTGGCGTTGAGACAGATCTCTTCCGCCATCCGAAGATCGGCCGATTCGTCCACGAACGTATGACAGATTCCCTTGTCATGTTTCATGACCGGAATTTTAGAGTGCTCGACGACGGTTCGGATCAGCCCCTCTCCTCCCCGAGGGATGATCAGATCGATCAAATCGTCGAAGGTGAGGAGGTCGAAGATGGCCTGACGATCGGTCGTCTCGATCAGCGTAATGGCATGGGGCGGAAGACCGGCCCGACGGCCCGCCTCTTCCAACTGCCGCGCGAGGGCGGTGTTGGAGTGGATTGCTTCCGATCCGCCTCGAAGGAGAACACCATTTCCTGATTTAATGCAGAGGGCCGCCGCATCGACGGTGACATTGGGACGCGACTCATAGATGATTCCGATGACGCCGATCGGAACCCGCATCTGGCCGACCTGAATTCCGTTCGGTCGCCGGATCATCTTCAAGACCTCTCCGACCGGATCGGGAAGTGCCGCGACTTCGCGGAGGCCGGCCGCCATTTCACCGATTCGCTTTGACGTGAGCGCCAGCCGTTCCAGCAGGGGGCCAGCCAGCCCTTTTTCCTTTCCGGCGGCGAGGTCTTTTGCGTTTTCGGCGAGAATCAGATCGGCGTGGCGTTCCAGATCGTCGGCCATCGCCAAGAGCGCTCTGTTCTTGATCTCGGTGGAGCACTTGGCCAATGCGCCGGCTGCTTTTTTTGTCTCTGTCGCCTGGGCCCTGAGTTGGTCCTTGAGCGCCATCCTAAACCCCGTGGAGGATTACCAGGTTATCCCGATGGATCACCTCATCGGTTGATTTATAGCCGAGCACCTTCTCAATTTGAGAAGAGTGGATTCCCTTAATCAGCATCATCTCAGACGAGCTGTAGTTCGTCAAGCCTTTTGCGATTTCCTTCCCGTCCGGCGTCAGGCAGCGGATGGCGTCGCCGACCTCGAATTTCCCCGAGATCTCACGGATTCCGGAAGGGAGGAGCGACTTTCCCTTTTTCAGGACCGCCTCGACCGCCCCGGGATCTAAAACGACCTCTCCTTTTATCTTCAGGGAGTGGGCGATCCAATGTTTTTTGGAAGAGAGACGAACCGACTTTGGGAGGAATAGGGTTCCGATCTCTTCTCCTTGAAAGGCGCGCCGCATCGACCCGCGCAATGTCCCATTGACGATCAACGTGGTCACCCCATAGGCGGCCACCTGTTTCGCCGCTTGGACCTTGGTCGCCATTCCGCCGGTCCCAGAGGCGCCGGCCGAACCGGCGATCCGTTCGATCGCCGGCGTGACCTCTTCTACCAGGGGGATGAGTGTCGCATCCGGTATTTTTCTCGGATCGGCGGTGTAGAGGCCGTCGACATCGGAGAGAATAATCAATAAAGAGGCATCGACCAGATGGGTGACCTGAGAGGCGAGATTGTCGTTGTCTCCGAGCTTGATCTCGTCGATGGTGACGGTGTCGTTTTCGTTGATGATCGGCAAGACCTGGTGTTCGAGGAGGGTCATTAAGGTATTGCGGGCGTTGATGAACCGCTTCCGGTCGGCGATATCCTCCCGGGTGAGGAGGACCTGCGCCACCTTGATTCGATACGGCTCGAAATGTTTTTCATATGCCCACATCAGCCGGCTCTGTCCGACGGCGGCGGCGGCCTGCTTCAGCGGGATCGTTTTGGGTCGGCGGGCCAAGCCGAGCTTCTCCATCCCGCAGAGGATCGCGCCTGAGGAGACGAGGAAGATTTCATATCCGTCTCCGCGCAGTGCGGCGACCTCCTCGGCAATTTCGGAGAGCCGCTCCTCGCGAAGCCCCTTTTCGGGCGAGGCGATGAGGCTGCTTCCGATCTTGATTACCAGCCGTCTGTGTTTCTGAAGGAGTCGACGCGGTGAGGACATTACGGCTCCGATTCGGCCGCCGGGGGAACGGCTGTTCTCGTCTTTCTCAAAAGCTCGACCTGATTGCCAAGCGTGCGGACCAACGGTTTAATCCCTTTCCCGGTGGCGGCGGAAATTTCAAAGAAAGGAATCTTCTTCTGTTTGCAGTAGCGACGGAGCTGTTCCTGGCGCGCTTCGTCACCGGCGATATCGATTTTCGTGGCCGCGACCATAAACGGTTTTTCTGCGAGGGTGGGGTGGTAGGCGGCCAATTCGGCGCGGACCACCTCCAGGTCATGGAGTGGGTCTTCCGTTCCGGTTTCCGAGATGTCGACGAGGTGCAGGAGCAGGAGGGTTCGTTCGATGTGCTTCAGAAAGCGGATCCCAAGCCCTTTTCCCTCATGCGCCCCTTCGATTAAACCAGGGATGTCGGCGATCGTGAAATGAAGCGGCGTCTGACCGCGGACCTCTCCCCCCCAAGTGACCACCCCCAGATTCGGCTCTAATGTCGTAAACGGGTAGTTGGCGATTTTGGGTCGGGCGGCGCTGACGACCGAGATGAGGGTCGATTTGCCGGCATTCGGAAGGCCGACCAATCCGACATCGGCGAGGAGCTTCAGCTCGAGCTGCAGCCATTGCTCTTCTCCTTTGCCTCCCGGTTCGGCGATGCGGGGGGCCTGGCGGGTCGGCGATTTGAAATGACTGTTTCCCCGTCCCCCGCGGCCGCCGCGCGCGACGACGACCCGCTGGCCCACTTCGGTCAGATCGGCGATCCCCGCATCGGTTTCGGCGTTGCGTACAAGCGTCCCGACCGGAACCGGAATGATGAGATCAGGACTGCTGTGGCCGCTCCGATTCTGCCCGCTGCCATGTTCGGCCCGCTTGACCATATAATGTTGCTGGTATCGGAGATCCATGAGGGTCGAGAGATTGGAGGAGGCCTCCAGAATGATATCGCCTCCTTTTCCCCCATCCCCGCCGTCGGGGCCGCCCCGTGGGACATACTTCTCTCGCCGGAAGCTGACACATCCATCGCCCCCGTCGCCGGCCTTGACGTAAATTTTGACCTGATCAATGAACACAGCGGTTCCGACTTAGAGTGTACCGAACTCCGGGAGAGGGAGGACCATGAGACGAGTAGGGTGAGGAAGGAAAGGTGAAGCGAGAAGCTTACGAGGTGGGATAAACGCTCACCCGCTTTTTGTCTCTTCCAACCCGTTCGAACTTGACGAAGCCGGTAATCTTAGCGAAGAGGGTGTCATCGCTGCCGATGCCGACATTCAGTCCGGGATGGATGCGGGTTCCCCTCTGTCGGATCAAGATGTTGCCGGCCAAAACCTGCTCGCCGCCGAACCGTTTGACGCCCAAGCGCTGGGACTGACTGTCACGGCCGTTTCGGGAAGAGCCAACCCCTTTTTTGTGTGCCATGTTTCAAACTCCTAATCTGAGTCCTATCTTAAGATTTCAACCACCTTCAAGCGGGTGAAGGCCTGGCGATGACCCTGCGTCCGCCGGTAGTTCTTCCGCCGTTTTTTCTTGAAAACGAGCACCTTCCGACTCCGGCCCTGCTGGAGAATCTCAGCCACGACCTTCGCTGCTTTAAACGCTTCACGGTCTAGGGAGACTCCCTGCTCGTCTTGGAGGAGCAAAAGGGACTGGATTTCAATCTTATCGCCGACATTGCCGACACATTTTTCAACCTGAACGATATCGCCCGCGGTCACTCGATACTGTTTGCCGCCTGTTTCCATGACTGCATGCATTGCCACTCTCCCATTTTCCTAGTCTTTACGAAAGGAAATATTAAACACGATTTCATCATTCTTGTCAAGAAGTTTCATGGAAAGGGGTGAACGGAGGAAGGAAGATTGGGCAGGGCCGGTTTATCGCGGGCCATTCATTTGCATATTACAAGCATATTGCAAGGAAAAACCGATACCGCTTTCGGGTGGCAAGGAGCTCTTGACTCAGCGAGCGGAGTCGTTTTTACTGGGCCTTCTCAACTTCGATGTGGATCAGGCCATTCTGAACCGCATATCGAATCAGCTGTGCCAGATTGTCGAGTGCGAGCTTGTTCATAATGTTGACACGGTGTGTCTCAACCGTTTTGACGCTGATTCCAAGCGTCTTCGCAACGTCCTTGTTTCTCAGGCCGCCTGAGACAAGGCGAACGATCTCCGTCTCCCGCTTCGTCAGCGGTCTCTTTTTAAGCATCTTCCCTCCTTCATGGTTCAAGAGCAACATAAGCCTTTCCCTTCCTTGGGTTGGAGAAGCTTCTCGCGTACGGTCAGATACTGCCCGGCGGTCCCCTCTATGCGATCGCCTAGCGTTTTAACTTAGTAACCATTGTAAGCCGGGCCACTAAAAAGTCACCTGTCAATTCTGACAGGTCACCGCGACTCCTAAATTTCAGGTAGGATTTTCTCGCATGCATACCTTAAACCATTTTAATCGACCTAAAACAGGAGGAAAACATGAACGATCAAGCGATTCATCTTTATGAAGAGGGCTGTCAGGTCCGGTCCATCGAGTCGGAGGAGGAGCTTTTACTGGCATATCGGTTGAGACATCAGGTCTATTGCGATATCTTGGGTTGGGTCCCGCCGAACCCGACCGGCCTAGAAATCGACCGCTATGACTCTTTTGCAACCTCGGTCGGACTCTTCTCGGAAGAGAATGCCCTTCTGGGATTAATCCGCCTGCTTCCCTCAAGTCAGCCGTTTATGCTGGAGAGTGAGTTCTCCGACCTGGTCGCCCCAGGCTATCGGATTCGAAAGGAGGCGGACACCGTTGAAATCACCCGGCTGACCATCACCCCCTTTTCCAAGGGGAAGGGATTGTCCTCGCGTTACTTGAGCATCCTGCTCAAAGGACTTTATCAATGGTCGGTGGTCAATGAAATACGGTATGCCTACCTCGAAGTCGAGAAGCGCTTTTGGCGCGTGCTTCAATTTATGGGATTTCTCTCGACACCGATCGGACAGGGAAAATGCCTTCCCCCCCTGCAGTTTTGCCAAAATATTCTGGACATGAAAATTCACTGTCCGTTCGCTGATGTGAAGGATCTGGGAGATCTCCCAGCTGGTCTTCCCTTCCTTCATCCAATCGAGGACCTCCCGCTCACGGTGTGAGAGGTTGGAATCGGGGGTGGGGGAAGGGGAAAGGGTTTGCATGAGTGCCACATGGAGGTGGGGAAGGATATATTCGAGAACCGTTGCATGGCGGGCGTGATCCGATATCGATCGACCCGCGAATGAGAAAACACTTCCGACCCCCTGACGTTGGGAGGCGACCCCGAGGGTGATTCCATCCGATAACCCGAATGCCTCGGCGCTTCTGATAAACTTCTGCTCGCCGGGAGAAACGGCCTGCTGATAGGTTTCCGACCAAAGCTGGGTTGAGAATCGGCCGAAATGGGATCGAAGAATCGGGTCGACCGACGCGTAATCTTCTCTCATATAGAGGTCGACCCAGTCGAGCGGATAGCTGAGATTCACCATCTTCAGAAAGCCCTGAAAGCGGGTGTATGCGTCTATCCTGCCAAGAACGATGATGGTGTGAGCACAAGGGATTAAAGTTTCGACACGGGAGAGGAGGGTTTTGAAGGTTTCTTCCTCGCTGATGTTCAGCGAGGCATGGATCAGCTCTAGGATGGTAATCAGTTCATGTTTGGTCAGATCGGAAGGGACTCGCATTGCTATCCGTTTCCGTGTCTCTTAGATTTCTAGACACAAACTGAACACTGAAGGGGATGCAGTGGGTTTGAAGCGGTATATCCCTGAGCGTTGATTGGATCTCCCCGTGAACGGCACTATACAGTAATGATTATAATGAGTCAAGGTATCTGCTGGCCATCTCGAAGAAGAGATTCACCGATTGTTTTATTTGACGAAACCGCTCCATCGCGCCGACGGATTCGACTCATCATTCTCTCTTCCTCTCTTCGTTTTTGATCAGTATCGACGCATCCCGTTTTTCCCAACCTCACCCCTCTTGTCACAAACCAGACAATTCCGTCGTAGGGTCGCCTCGTTAGAATGAGACGATAAGCATCTCAAAACAATTTAAAAACAACTGTTTAATCTTTTTGTCCCGGCTTCGTTCGAGCGGCATTGTCTTTGCTTTATGTCGGGACAGATACAGCGTTGTATTCTGAAGGAAGCAAGGGCGCTCTCTTCCATGCGGACATGGAGTCTTCATGGGGAGAGCGCTTTTTTTATGGTCTTTACATTGTTGATCAACGGAGGGAGTCCAGATGAAACCACACTATGCAACCGTGGGAAACATCAAAAAGACCAATACCTTGTCGGCACGAGAGGAGACACCCGCTTACCAGGTGGCCTTGGCCCTGCTGGAGTCCGGTTTACATGGGATGCCGATCCTCAATTCAGAGGACAGGGTGGTTGGAAAGGTAAGTGAGGTCGATCTGCTCAAGGCGCTTATTGAAGGAAAAGATCTGGAGAAGGTGCTGGCAGCGGAGGTGATGCGGTCTTGTCCCGTCGTGATCGACCAAACGACGTCCCTGGAAGAGGTGGCGAATTACATGGTGGAGCTCCGTTTGTTTCGGATTCCGGTGGTGGATGGAGAGAACCACCTCGTCGGCTCGGTGACGCGACATGATGTTTTGCGAGGCTGGATCGGAGGGTTGGGTCTGACCAACGAAGGGTTTTGGGGTTAACGAAAGAAGGGGGGAAGATGACAGCATTTTCGGATCGGAAACAGAACAAGATCACCCGGCGGCGCTTTCTCGGTGCCGCCGGCCTTTCGACACTGGGGGTCCTCCTCTCGGGGCTCCCTCCCCTCACCGGCGGCCTCTTCGCCGGCACTGGAGAGACGCCGGAGATCTCCCGATTGAAGGTCGGATTTATCCCCTTAACCGATTGTGCTTCGGTGGTGATGGCGTATGAGCTCGGATTTTACAAAAAATATGGCCTGGAGGTCACGGTCTCAAAAGAAGCCTCCTGGGCGGCGGTTCGGGACAAGCTGGCGATCGGCGACCTTCATGCCTCGCACATCCTCTATGGGATGCCCTATGCCTCGACCCTCGGGATCACCGGCGCCGAAGGACAGAAGAAAGAGATGGTCATCCCGATGGCGCTTAACCAGAACGGCCAGGCGATTACACTGAGCGCGGATCTCAAGAAAAAAGGGGTGAAGACGCTGGCCGACCTGAAAAAACAGATCGACGCCGACAAAGGAAAGCGGGTCTATACCTTCGCGATGACCTTTCCTCCCGGGACCCATGCGATGTGGACCCGCTACTGGCTGGCCTCGGGGGGGATCGATCCGGACAACGACATCAAGCTGATCACGATTCCCCCGCCGCAGATGGTCGCCAACATGCGGATCGAGAACATGGACGGCTTCTGCGTCGGCGAGCCGTGGGGGGCGCGGGCGATTTCCGACGGGATCGGCTGGACCGTCGTGACGACCCAGCAGCTCTGGAAAAATCATCCCGAGAAGGTCTTGGGAATGACGAAGGAGTTCGCCGAGAAAAACCCGAAGACGGTCAAGGCGCTCCTGATGGCGATCATCGAAGCGTCGCAATATCTCGACCAGATGGAGAATCGGGCGAAGGTCGCCGAGGTGATCTCTAGAAAGGAGTATGTCAACGCTCCCTTGGAAACTTTTTTGGGGCGGATGCAGGGGAAGATCGATTACGGCGACGGCAAGGTGACCGATGACCCCGACTATATGAAGTTCTATCGCGACGGCGAGGTGACGTATCCCTGGAAATCGCACGGCCTCTGGTTCCTGACGCAGCACCGAAGATGGGGGTTCATCGACAAGCCGATCGATTACAAGAAAGTCGTCGATCAGGTCAACCGAACCGACCTCTACCGGGACGCGGCGAAAGCCCTCGGCATTCCGGTGCCGAAGGAAGAATACAAGAAGGAGACGCTCTTCGACGGGATTCCGTTCGATCCGGCCGATCCGGAAGGGTATGCCCGTCAATTTAAGATTCGGAGGATCTAAGGATGGAGAAGGTAGAGATGGAGGTGGGATTCCGAACCGTAGAAGTAGAAAAAGAGGTTGAGGGATCGGAGAGAAGATCAAAGAAAAGTCCGGCGGGGATGGCCTCCGAACGCCGGTATCGCTTTCTTCGCCTCGATCGGCTGCTTCCTCCGCTCCTGGTTTTTCTTATCGCGCTCGCCGTCTGGCAGGCGACCAGTCAGACCGTCGCGCCGATGCTCCCCGGGCCGGCCCAGACCGCAATCAAGAGTTGGGATCTGATCCGCAACCCTTTTTTCGATCGCGGTCCCAACGATAAAGGGCTGGGCTGGCAATTGTTGTACAGCTTGAGGAGGGTGGCGGTCGGATTCAGCCTGGCTGCGGCGGTCGGCATCCCGGTCGGGTTTCTGATCGGGGCGGTGCCGGTGTTTCATCGGGCGTTGAATCCATTGATTCAGATTTTGCGGCCGATCTCGCCGCTCGCTTGGCTTCCGATCGGTCTTGCTACATTCAAAGCGGCCAACCCGGCCGCCTATTTCGTCATCTTTATCACCGCGATCTGGCCAATTATTTTGAACACCGCCTTCGGGGTTCAGAAGATCCCGGCCGATTACCTCTCCGTTGCGCGGGTCTTAAAGCTCTCTCCCTGGCGGCGGTTTACCAAGATCCTCCTGCCGGCGACCCTTCCCTACACCTTCACCGGGTTGCGGATTTCGGTGGGGATCGCCTGGCTCGTCATCGTGGCGGCGGAGATGCTGACCGGCGGAATCGGGATCGGCTTCTTCGTCTGGGATGAATGGAACAACCTCAGCCTGGAACATATTATCCTGGCGATCTTTGTCATCGGTCTGGTCGGCCTGATTTTGGATGGGATGATGGCTCGTTTGGGAAGGAGGTTTGATTATGAAATGCGATGAGGCGGTCGGCCAAGATTTAATCAAGAGGATTGAGACGAATTATCTCGAGATCAGCCGGGTAAGCAAGACCTTCGAGGGGGCGACCGGAATTTATCCGGCGCTGCATGCAATCGACCTCAAGATCCGAAAAGGGGAGTTCGTCACCCTCATCGGCCACTCCGGTTGTGGAAAGAGCACGCTGCTCTCGATCGTGGCCGGCTTAATCGCGCCGAGCGAAGGGGTCATCGTCCTCGAAGGGAAGGAGATCGACGGGCCGGGACCCGACCGGGGGGTAGTTTTTCAGAGTCATGCGTTATTGCCGTGGCTCACCTGTGCGGAGAACATCGCCCTGGCGGTCGAGGCGGTTTTCCCCGGGATGACCCGCGCGGAGCAGAAAGAGAGGGTGGCTCATTTCCTGAATATGGTCGGGTTGACCGACGCGGCGGAGAAGCGACCGGCGGAGCTCTCCGGCGGGATGCGCCAGCGGGTCGGGATCGCCCGGGCCCTTTCAATCCGGCCCAAAGTGCTCTTGCTGGATGAGCCGTTCGGCGCGCTCGACGCGCTCACCCGCGGACACCTTCAGGATGAGCTCTTGCGGCTCTGGGAGAAGTTTGGAACCACCGTGTTGATGGTGACGCATGATGTCGATGAGGCGCTGCTTCTCTCAGACCGGGTCGTCATGATGACGCAGGGACCGGGGGCGACGATCGGTCGGATTGTTCCGATTCCTTTTCGCCGTCCGCGCTCGCGAATGGAGCTTGTCCGACAGTCCGGATATCAACATTGGAAGGGGGAAATCCTCGAATTTCTTTACGGCGATGACGGCGATGACGAATTGAAGCGAGGGGTGTCTGCGGGTGATCTCCAGAAAGGGGGATCAAAGGGGCCCGCGCTCGCTTCCGTGACCGATCATCAATAAATATCACTTCAAGAAGTGAAAGAATGAAAAAAGACGGGGATCACCCGCAAAACCGACTGATCGGCCGATCGATGTTGACTGATTCATTAGAGGCGATCTCCGATCGTGGGAATCGGGCGGCCGGACGGTCGCGTTCCGCCGACCCTGAAGAGATCCTCGACCGAGCGGCCGAAGAAACGATTGTACGGGCCGTCTTGGGTCATGCGTCTGTCAGCCGGCGCCGGGGCGGTCGCGGCGGTCTTCTTAAAGCTTCTCCCGCTCGAAGCGGTGAAGGCGGCGGTCAAAGAGAAGCCGGGTCCACTGGAGAAGAATGGATTGAAGATCGGATTTGTCCCGATCACCTGTGCCACGCCGATTATCATGGCCGGGCCGATCGGTTTTTACAGCAAATATGGGTTGGACGTCGAGCTGGTGAAGACCGCCGGCTGGGCCGTCATGCGGGACAAGGCGTTGATCAAAGAGTATGACGCCGAACAGATGTTAACCCCGATGCCGCTGCGGTCTGGATTCTGACCCAAATGAAACGGTGGGGGTATGTCAAAGGGGAGGTCGATTACAAAACCATTGCGGAGCAGGTTTATCTCGCCTCGGAGTGCGGCGGGAAGATGAAAGAGATCGGCTACCCTCCCCCCGCGTCGACCTACCAGAGCCACACCATCATGAACAAGGTCTTCGACTACAACAAACCGGAGGACCATGCGAAGAGCTTCAACATACGGAGGGTTTAGGAGGTAGGGGCAGGGGCGCACCGGCTGGGGAGATCCAAATTCAACAGACGCACTCCAGGGCAGGCCCTGCATATAAAAGAGGAGAAAAAGGATGGACAAGCTCGAAGCCGCCGAGGCGATTATCCTGGCAAAAACCGACAAGAAAATAACTTGGGAGCAGATTGCAGGGGAGGTCGGCATGTCTCCTGTCTGGACGACATCGGCCTGTTTGGGCCAAAACAGCATGCCGAAGGAAGTGGCCGATCGACTCTGCAAAGTCCTTCATCTCGGGCCCGAAGTCTCCGCCGCCCTGCAGGAGCCTCCCTACAAGGGAACAGAGAAGGTCATTCCGACCGATCCGCTGATCTACCGCTTTTATGAGATCGTCCAGGTCTACGGCGACACCCTCAAGGCGCTGATTCATGAAAAATTCGGCGATGGGATCATGAGCGCCATCGACTTTACGATGCATGTTGAAAAGGTGGAGGACCCGAAGGGAGACCGTGTGAAGGTGATGATGAACGGAAAGTTTCTCCCCTACAAAAAGTGGTAACCGGGGACCTATTTTGATGAGAGAGAAATTAACGCCGACGAATCAAACATACAATAGGGGGGAGAATGAAAGATTTGAGATCCACTTGGAGGCATGCTGCGTTCTTTCTATTTGTCTGCTTATTTTCGAATCTGGTTTATGCTGAAGAGCCTGTTGTCGAACTCCCTTCGGTGACGACCGCCGCCAAGCAAATTAATATCGGAGGACAGGGACGGATTCGGTATCAGTCATTCCCGGCGCCGCCGAAGAATGAAACCGACTTCTTCACCAACTACCGCTTTCGACTGAATGTCGACGTGACCGTGATCGATGGGGTCTCTTTTTTTCTACAGCCGCAGAAGGTGGGGGTGTGGGGAAATGGAGAGACGGGGGCTGGAACCGACGTGGCGTTGACATCGGTTCAGGTGAACCCGGCCACCGGCAGCGGAACGGGGACAGGAGACCTCACGCTGCATCAAGGCTACCTTGACTTCAAGCAGGTCGGCGGGGCGCCGCTGAACATTCGGCTCGGCCGATTCGAATATATCATCGGCGGGCATCGCTTGATCGGGAATTTCGATTGGAGCCAGCGGGCCCGCTCCTTCGATGGGGCACAGATCGGCTATGCGATTCCGGCAGCCGGAACCCTCTCTCTCTTTGCATTTAAATTGACCGGAGAGGTAGAGAGCGGTCCCCTGCCGACCGGGGATAGGGACTCGGACACCCATCTTTTTGGCGCTTATTTCTCCACCGCGCTTGTCCCGAGGAGCCAGACCGAATTGACCTTCATCAACGATCGGCGGCTTCCCGGCCTTCCCGATTCCAAGCGGTTTACAGCCGGCGTCAAGATCGAGCAAATCCCGCCGCTGCCGCCGCTGGCATTCATCTCCTCCCTCACCGGTCCGATCTGGCGGGGGGAATATTATAAACAGTGGGGGAACCGGACCGGCACACAAGAGATCGATGCCTTTATGTATGCGCTCCGGCTCGGATACCGGTTTGATCTTCCAACCCGGCCGATGGTCCTGGTCGGATGGGAAGTTCTCTCCGGCGACGACAGCCTCACGGCCGGCCACTACGGCGCCTTCGATACTCTTTATGCGACAAACCATCTCTACTATGGCTACATGGATTATTTCCTCAACATCCCCGCCGACATGCAGGGGAAAGGGCTTCGAGACGGGTTCGTCCGGCTCCATGTCACCCCCTGGGAGCGGGGAGGACTTGCCCTCGATGTCCATCAGTTCACCCTAGAAAAGAGGATCGGCGGAGAGAAAGATCTCGGGACTGAGATCGATCTGACCTTCCTCGCTCAGGTGAATAAGGTGACGTCGGTTCTGATCGGCTACTCCAAATTCTTTTCTGAAAAAGGAATGGAGCTGCTCGGCCGGATTGCGCCGGATAAAGATCCGGTGTGGGGCTATGCCATGGTCAATGTGATTTTTTAGGGTTGTTACAGAGAATTAATGGACAAGTGATCCTCGCGTAACGAGGGTTGGTTTTAATCTATTGTCGATAGGCGACCAGGAGGATCGATGACGACGTGGGTTCATTTTTTTTCGGGGGCGGGAATTCCGGCCTGGTTTTCGATGGAGGGACTCTGGCGGATCGATTGGTATCGGGTCCAGGAGGTCATCCCGGTTCAGGGAGAATCCCCTTTCGCGCTGCGGCGCGGGGCCGAGCTGGTCCGAATTGAAACAGGCTCGCCGGTCCGGTTTTCGGGGGATGACATCGCTGCGGAAGGATTAATCCCGCTTCACCTGCAGGGGGTAATGCAACATCTTCATTACACAGGTCGAGCGGAGCGGGAAGATCTGGAGCGGGTTTCCCGGCCGGAGCCGGGGCTGTCAGGAGAGATGATCACCGTGCTGATTCTGGTCGGGAAATCGGAGGCCTGGTGGAAGATGGCTCAAGATGAACGGCAGGTTCTTTTTCAAAAGACCGCCCGACACGAAGGCCACCGCAACATCGGGTACCGGTATGCCGACCGGATTTATCGAAGGTTATACCATGCGCGATATGTTCACCCCGCCGCCCCGTATGACTTCATCACCTATTTTGAATTTGAATCGTCTCATACCGCCGATTTCAGATCGCTTCTCTCGGAGTTGCGCGATATCCGAAAAAATCCGGAGTGGCTCTATGTCGATTTCGAATGTGAAGTTTGGATGGCGAAATCCCCTCCCCCCAGGGCGCCGCTCAGTGAGGGTCGGATTTGCAGTCCTTCGAGCTGCGGTCCGGTGGGGTGAGGCTGAACTGAACCGGTCCGCCGGGTAAAATGAAGGAGAAAGTGAAACCGTTTCAGGGCGATCAGGAATGCTTGTAACAAGAGCGTCCTCTTCGGGACAAGGGGGTTCCCGGTCGATCCCGGGCTCTCTCATTTAGGAGGAACGACGAATGTCATCGCTTCCATATCCTTTCCGAGTCGAATCGCATCCGCTTCTTTCTCGGCTCAAGCGGCTTATCGGCAGCCATGTTGATCTGATCAATGTGGCCTCTCGTTGGGGGGTTGCCCCCGCAACCCTCCGCCGGATTCTAGCGGGTGGACCGATCTCTCGGTTCATTCGGCGGAAGATCGGTTCGGTGCTGGAGGGACATGCAGCGCCGTCTTTGTTCAATCGGCGGCAGTCGAGTGTCGAGCGCCTTTTGGAGGTTCACCGCCTTTACACGGAATTGAGAACCCTTCAAGCGGTGGGGGACCAGGTCGGTTTAACCCGAGAGCGGGTTCGCCAACTTTTGGTGAAGGGGACGCAGATCGGTCTCTTCGACTATAAGCCGACCGCCGCCGTCTTGATCCCCCGGGAGAGGCTCTTAGAGGATTATCGGCGCTGTCTGAGCCTGCAAGGGGTGGCTCAGGCGAATCGGGTCTCGATCTCACACCTGAATTGGCTTCTCAGACAGCATCAGATCACCGATGCAAATCTAAAAGAGATCCGAATCGGTGAGAAGAAGATCAGCTGCCTGGAGCGGTATGGCGCGCTCGTTTGCAGGTTGGGTCACCATCCGACCACCACGGAGATGCAGCGGATCGAATCGGTCCGATCGCTTTCGATCCAGATTCGAAAGCTCTGGGGTTCGATCGATCACTTTCGAGGGGAGCAAGGAATCCCGCCGCCGCGGCGGCGCGCCGGCCAGATCGGACGGGACAGATTGCGTGATCTTATTGTCTAATATTTGAAATCGGTTGAACGATCGGTGCTGGAGCCAGGTCGGAGGCGACTTCGCTCGTGGTATAGGGGCGATTCAGGATGAGATAACCATACCATTTGATCGCCGAATCGGTGAGAATCACGATCGCCAACAGGACGATGGTTGCCACCAGCCCCGTATTCAGATATAGGGAGAAGGTTTCGGCCGAGGTTGTCGCCTTGCCGGCTTGATCCAGAAATCTCCAGAAGAGCTGCCAGCTTCCGCTTAAAGTGACCGCCCCGACGAAGAGCATCGGCAGCGCCGTTACCCAGATATATCTCCCCTTTCCCATCTTAATCAGAATCGTCGTTCCGACGCAGAGCGCCAGCGTACCCAGGAGCTGGTTGGCCGCTCCGAACATCGGCCAGATTGTGGCGATGCTTCCGGTGGAGATCAGATACCCCCACGAGAAAACCACCAGAAAGCTGGTGGCAAAGACCCCCGGCAGCCAGTTGATCTCCCGGAGGGGCGCATAAAATTTTGCCCCCATCTCTTGAACCAGATAACGGGCGATCCGGGTGCCGGCGTCGATGGTGGTCAGGATAAAGAGCGCCTCAAAGAGGAGGGCGAACTGATACCAATAGGCCATTAGGGCGCGCATTCCCGGAAGCGACGAGAAAATCGAAGCCATCCCGACCGCCAGCGAGACCGCGCCGCCGGGGCGCCCCGCCACATCAACCCCCACCAATTGCGAGAGCGCCTGGATCTGGCTGACCGGATAGCCGATCGCCGCGAGCGCCTCGGGAGTCAATTTCGTGTTGATCGCCAGATAATCTCCCGGAATCAAAATCGAAGCGGCCACCAGCGCCATCACCCCGACGAAGCTCTCCATCAGCATCGCGCCATAGCCGATCGTCGCGTGGGACTCGCAGGAGATCATCTTCGGCGTCGTTCCGGAAGAGACAAGCGAGTGGAAGCCGGAGATCGCCCCGCACGCAATCGTGATAAAGACGAAGGGGAAGAGCTTTCCCGGAATGACCGGCCCCCCGCCATAGATAAAGCCGGTGAGTCTCGGCATCTCGATCGTCGGGGCCATCAGGATCACCCCGGCCCCCAGGAGGCAGACGACCCCCACTTTCATGAAAGTCGAGAGGTAATCGCGCGGAACCAAGAGCATCCAAATCGGCAGGACCGAGGCGAGAAAACCATACCCGGCGAGCAGCCAGACGAGCGTATTTCGGTCAAAATCGAAAGCGGCGCCGAGCGGGGTTCCGGCGACCGATTGTCCCCCAATCACGGCGAGGAAGAGCAGCGCCACCCCGATGACCGACACCTCGCCGACCCGGCCCGGCCGGAACTTCTGAAGGTGAAAGCCCATATAGAGGGCGATCGGAATTGTCATCGCCAGGGTGAACGTTCCCCAGGGGTTATGATAAAGGGCGTTGACGACGGCGAGCCCCAGCCCGGCCAAGGCGACCACGACGATAAAGAGGACCGCCACCATCGTGGCGAGACCGGTCACCGGACCGATCTCGTCCTGGGCGATCTGGGGAAGCGACCGGCCGTTCCGGCGCATCGAGGCGACGAGGATGACGAAATCTTGGACCGAGCCGGCAACCACCGCGCCGATGACGATCCAGAGGAATCCGGGGAGAAAACCGAACTGCGCCGCCAAGACCGGTCCCAGGAGCGGCCCCGCGCCGGCGATTGCGGCAAAATGATGGCCGAAGAGAACCCATCGGTTCGTCGGCTGAAAATTGTGATCGTCGCGAAGCCGATGGGCGGGGGTGATCCGCCGGTCGTCCAGCTGAACGACCCGTGTGGAGAGGAATCGGCCGTAAAATCGGATGGCCAGCGCATAGAAACAGGCGGCGGCGACCACCAGCCAGAGGGCGTTGACCTTCTCCCCCGGATTGAAAACGCCTGTCACAAATGCAAAAGCGACCGCCGTGAGCGTGGCGACCCCTGCCCACCCTAATTTAGAAACGATCGACATGCTTCTTCCCTCCGGCCGGAATTATAACGAGGAAAAAAGGGGTTGTCAAAAAAGAAGAGGCGGACCGGGACCGATCGGCCGAGCGCCGGTTCCGCACGCGGTGTCGGCTGTCCGAATGTTGACCCTCCATGGCTGTTTCTATATAATGGCGCCGGATCTTTAGCGTGAGGTTGAAATGACATTTACACCGGTCGCAAACGCGAACCAGATCCCGCCGGGATCGGCTATACTAATAGAGATCAACAACCTGGAGATTGCCCTCTTTCGGCTCGGGGATGAGTTTTATGCGACATCGAATCTCTGCCTCCATCAGGCGGGGCCGCTCTCGGAGGGAAAAATCGAAGGGGAACAGGTGGTCTGTCCCTGGCACTATTGGCGCTTCAACATTAAAGATGGGACGTCTCCGTTGAGCCCCAAGCTGAAGCTGAAGACCTACCCGGTCCAGCGCGAGGGAGATCAGATCTTCATCGGCCTTCCCTAATGACGGAGAGGAATGATCGAATGAAAGGACCGTTTCGGCAATCTGCACTCCTTTTCCCATGGCTCGGCCGAATTTTTTTTCGGGGCGGCCCATGGCTGCTTCTCTTGGCCCTTCTGGCCGGCGGATGTTCCTCTTTCGGACGGCGCGCCGCGCCTTCGGTCAGCCCCGAGGCGGGGCGCCAGGTGTATGAGATCCGCCTGGCGACGGAGAAATACCGGGATGTCGAGAAGGCGCAAGCCGACGGCTATTTTCGCTTTACCGGTTATATCCCGAATATGGGATACCAATTTGCGAACCCGAAGCTCTTCTCGGGATTTGATCTCCGCCATCCTCCGATTCTAATCTATGACGAGCGGGACGGACGATGGGAGCTGATCGGCGTGATGTTCGTCACCCCGATCGACCGAAACCCCGGCAAGTCTCTCCCCTTTCGGGACGCCGAGTTCATGAAACATCCGATGATGTGCCACTTCCAAGATGGAACCAATTTGAATCTCGCCAAAGAAGATCAATGCCCCAAGGAGCATCCGCTGACCAAGGCGCCGCTCGCCTTCTGGCACCCCGATCTCTGGGTCATGTCGGCGTGGGTCTGGTATCCCAACCCGAACGGCCTCTTTGCCCTCTACAATCCGCTGCTCAACTTTATTCGCTAGACTACCGAGTCCAATCCGCGAGCCAAATCCAATAGATTACGGGGTCAAGAGGACCTTCCCGAAGAGATCGCGCGACTGCATCTTTTCTTGCGCCTCGCGCGCCTGTTCAAGAGGATAGATCGAGTCGATGATCGGTGTGAGCTTTCGCGCGCCGATCAGGCGGGTGACAATCTCCATTTCCGCGCGGGTGCCGACCCGTGCTCCCAAGATGGAGAGGTCTTTCCAGAAAATGTGGCGAAGATCGAGCTCGGTCGTCGGCCCGGTCGTCGCCCCGCAGGTCACAATGATCCCCCCTCTCGCCAGCGAAACGACACTTTTGCCGAAGGTCGCCGGGCCGACATGTTCGAAGACGACATCGACCCCGCGGCCTTGGGTCATTCGCATCACTTCTCTTGCGAAATCACGCTCGGTGTAGTGAATCAAAAGATCGGCCCCCAGCCGCCGGGCCCGGTCGAGTTTTTCCTGCGTGCTGGCGGTTGCGATCACCCGTGACCCGACCAGCTTTCCGATCTGAATGGCGGCGCTTCCGACGCCGCTTCCCCCGGCGAGGACGAGAAGGTCCTGTCCCGGCTGGAGCGCGGCGCGGGTGATCAGCATGTGCCAGGCGGTGACGAAGGTGATCGGAAAGGCGGCCGCTTCCTCAAATGAGATCGCATCGGAGATCGGGAGGAGGTTTATCGCCGGCACTTTTGCAAACTCGGCATAGCCCCCCTCCGTGCCCGGGCCGGCGCCGAACATTCGGTAGTGATCACAGAGGTTGTCCCGCCCCGAAAGACAATAGGAGCAGTGAAAGCAGGAGAGTCCCGGCGCCACAACGACCCGCCGGCCGAGCGGCAGATTTTCAACGCCGGGTCCGACCTCCGCCACCACCCCGGCGACATCGGAACCGGGAATGTGCGGGAGCGAGATCTTGTAGGCCGGGACCCCCTGGCGGATCCAGAGGTCGAGGTGATTCAAGGCGCATGCTTTTACTTGAATGACCACCTCTCCCGGGCCGGCCTTCGGCGCCGGGACCTCTTCATAGATGAGGGTATCGACCCCTCCAAACCGATGGAAGCGGACCGCTTTCATTTGGGTTGTCCCCCTTTGTTCAGCGCGTCATTCCTGCGAAAGCGGGAATCCAGAAGCGCTGAATATTCAGTGAACTGGATTCCTGATTAAACGTTTCGGGAATGACGTAATGAAGGTTCGTTCAAGATCCGAATGAAATCAAAATGGCTCCATCGGATTTTTCCCCTCGGCCAAGAGGCGAAGCCGCTCTTCATGTCGGGCGATCAGGCCCCAGTCAGGCTCCGGTGCGGATTCGTATCCGACGGCGAGCGCACGGAGTGAATGAAGGGTGCGATAGACCTTCAGCGACTCCATAGGCCAGGCGGCTTCCCCATAGCCGGCCAAAAACGGAGCGCGGTCTTGAGGGTAGAAAAAAAAGGCCTCTTCGAGATGGAGCAGGTCGGCGACCGCATCCCCCCACCAAGCCCATTCCAGATCGAAGACTCCCGAGATCCGGGGCGCGCCGGAGGCCTCCACAAAGACAAGATTATCATAATGGAAGTCGCCGTGGAGGAAGACCGGCTCGATCCGATCGGGAACCCCCTGCAGCGCCTCGGCAAAGCGGCGGGTCAATGTCTCTTTCCAAGTCGGTGGATCGCCGAGGGACCGTTCGCAGCGTGAGAGCCCTGCGTCAAATCGCCCTTCAAGATAATCCCGCCAGGAGTCCTCCTTTGGAAACACCTGAGGATCGTCGGGTCGGTTTCCGAAGAGAGGAATCCGAATCCGGTGGAACCGTCGCAGCAGTCGCCCGATCTCCTCCAGAAGGATCGATCGCTTCTCGGCCGGAAGCGACTCGATCGCATCGCCGACGCCGTGTCCTTCCAAGAAAGGGATCAACGCATAGTCAAACGGCAGCAGCGCTTTGGAGCAGTCGGGGAGATAATCGAGCGCAAGCGGCAGGTCGGGGGCGACCTGGTGAAGCCAGCGGTAGGTCTTCGTCTCCCGGGCGATTTTATCGAGATGCCGATCATGGACATTGATCCGACAGACCCAGCGGCGACCGTTGTCCATCAGGAAGAGATAACTTTCATTGACCACCCCGCCGAGCGGCTCGGAGACCCAGACCGGCCGGCCGATGCCGAGCCGATGGCAGATCTCCCGTGCGAGGGAGAGATCGATCGGCTGCTGTGGGTCGGCGGTCATCTGGTTCCTTGAGGGAGGAAGGTGATTACGACGTCTCTGTTGAAAGATCGGCCATATCGACCGACTTTCCATGCAGGTCGCGGTCGGCGGCGACGCGAGCGAGGAAGAGGAGCGCCTTGGCGACGCGGGCCGGGTCTTGAAGCCGGGCCGGATCTTCTTTCGGATAGGCGGCGGCGCGCATTCGGGTCCGTGTGCCGCCGGGATTGAGGGTGATCACCCGAAGGCCAAAGGGGGCGACCTCCTCCGCGAGCGTCTGCATCATCCCCTCCAGCGCAAACTTGGAGACCGAGTAGGCCCCCCAGGTCGCCCGTCCCCGCCTCCCGACGCTCGATGTCACCGAGAGGATCGTCCCGGCGCGGCGGGGGATCATCGTCCGGACGACCGCCTGGGTGATGTAGAAGGTGCCGTTGATGTTGATCCGGATCACCTCTTCCCACGCTTCCGCCGGATAGGTGGCGATCGGCTCGGAGGGGCCTAAGACCGACGCATTGTTGATCAACAGATCGATCATCCCCCATTCGGAGACGATCTGGGCCACCATCCGTTGGACCTCCCGACGAGAGGAGAGATCGATCCGAAACGGCCGAACCACCCCGCCCGCCGCTTCGATCTCTTTGGCCGTCCCAATGACCTCTCCTTCGGTCCGGGCGCAGATGGCCACCCGGCTTCTTTCGGCGGCAAACCGCTCCGCCGCCGCCCGGCCGATGCCGCGCCCCCCGCCGGTGATCAGGACGACTTTCTCTTTCAGATCGATCATGAAAACTCCGCCGTGAAACCCCGCCCCATTCTCATAGCCAGAATAATGGAAATGCCCCGGCAATTCAACGGCAAACCGGGCGTTCATTGATTTGGACCGGCGCTTGTGATAAATTTCCGCCACGATGAACGATCGCGCCGACAAGATCAAGCTCTATCAACATCCGGTGAGCCCCTTCTGCGTTACGATCGGTATGATCTTAACGTGGGGAAAGATCCCGCACGAGATCGTTCATATTCCCTATTCCGACCGGCGGCTGATCGTCGAGAAGAGCCAAGGCCAATCTTACAAGATTCCCCTCTTGGAAGACGGGGATCAGGTCGTCTGGGATCGGACCGATTTCGGTCAGGAGATCGCGCGTTATCTCGATCGGAAATTTGATCTCGGCCTCTTTCCTCCGAACCTGGAAGGAATTCAGGCGATTCTGGCCCGGTACATCGAGAACGATCTCGAATCGGTCGGCTTCAAGCTGAATGACATCCACTACCTTTCCTGGCTGCCCGACCCGTATGATCGTGCAATGTTTCTCCGCCACAAAGAGCGAAAGTTCGGCGCCGGCTGCGTCGATGCGTGGCGTCGGCAAAAAGAGCCGTTGCAAGGGGAGCTCGAAGCGCTTCTGGTCCCGATCGATCAGATGCTTCAAGCCGCTCCCTTCCTGATCGATCGGCGGCCTCGATTCGTCGATTTCGACCTCGCCGGTATTTTAGGGAACTACATGTTCAGCGGACACAATGTTGTTCCGAGCCGGTTCAAAGCAATCGGCCGGTGGCACGAGGCGATCGAATCGACATCCCATGCCGATCAATTGTAGATGAGGTTCCGGCGAGAGGTCTCTCTGTCGGACCATCATTGCATTTTCTGGAAGAGGAGTCTCTATGGCGCAAATGAGTCCCGAAGAGATCATTAATCAACAACGGCAAGACTGGAGCCGGGTCGCCCCGGCGTGGGAGAAGTGGGACCCGCTCCTCCATCAAAATCTCTCCTTCCTCAATTACCGTTTGGTGGGAGACGCCCGAATTCGGCCGGGCCAGCGGGTGTTGGACCTCGGCTCCGGAACCGGCTACCCGGCGATTGTCGCCGCCGATGCGGTGGGAAACCAGGGAGAGGTGATCGGCCTCGATCTCTCGGAGGAGATGCTCGATCGCGCCAAGCGCAAGGCGTACGGCTTGGGACTTTTCAATTTGGATTTTCGCGTCGCCGATGTCACCCGTCTTTCGGAAGGGGATGAATCGTTTGATGCGGTGATCAGCCGCTTTTGTCTGATGTTTCTTCCCGACGTTCCGATGGCGGTGTCCGAGATTGCGCGGGTCCTAAAGCCCGGCGGCTATCTGGCGGCGGCGGTCTGGTCGGGACCCGATCGGAATCCGTTCATTCGACTTCCGATGGATGTCCTCAGGCGGTTTATGGAGCTCCCCGCTCCTTCTTCCGACCAGCCGGGGATTTTCCGGCTGGCGAAGCCGGGAGATCTTTCGGGAATGGCGGAGCGAGCCGAGCTGCAGAAGCTGACCGATGAGGAGTTCCAAGCCGACTCGCTCTACAATTCGGCCGAGACCTATTGGACGAACCTTTTGGATATGGCCGCGCCGCTCCAGCCGCTCTTTGCCAAGCTTTCCCAAAAAGATCGGGGAGAGGCGGAGCGTCAGATTAAAGAGGCGGTCGAGCAGTATCGTAAGGGGGAGGAGATCGCTCTACCGATGGCCATCCGAATCGTGGTCGCGCGCAAGCCGGTTTAATTCTGCCGATGAAAGAGATCACGCCGTAATGAAAACGCCGCTCCAATTCAGCGACAGCCGAGAAATTGATCCGCAAGAGGTCTTGGCGCTCTACCGCTATGCAAACTGGTCCAAAGATCGGACGCTGGAGGAGACCCGGCAGGTCCTTGCCCAGTCGAGTGGTGTCTTTTCCCTTTGGGAGGGGCCGCGCCTGGTCGCCTTCGCGCGGGTTTTGACCGACTTCCTCTTCCGCGCCGCGATCTACGATGTGATTGTCCATCCCGATGTGCAGCGAAAAGGGGTCGGCCGCGCGCTGATCTATAAGGTTCTGACACACCCTTCTTTGAAGAAAGTGCCGGTCTTCCACCTGTTGACGAGCGACAAGCGACCCTTTTATGAGAAGCTCGGTTTTGTCACAAGCGAAGAGCGGGGCTATGCCGCAATGATCTTCGTGCGGCGGCAGGAAGAGAAGGAGAAGCAGTGAGCGTGGCCGATCGTCCATCGATCCGATCTCCCCGCGAGCGGCTCGGCGGTTATCTCCTCCTTCCCCGGCTCATCGACAAAGCGCGGCTCCATGCGAAGGGGGCGCTCCCAGCCGAGTATCTCGGCAATCTTCTTAAGAACACCGGAGAGACCGTCGACGGCCGGTTTCTCTCGTTTACCGGCTTGGAGGGGGAGAAGCTGCGAGGAGCCATTCTGGCCGCACGGGATGAGGGGGCGGTCCTCGCTTGGATAGAGCAGCATGCGCCCCTCCATCCCGCCGATGAGAAAGAGGCGTGGGTCAAGGCGATCGAAGCCGCTCGCCTCACCCCGGAGATCGCCGAATATCGAAAGAGGCTCTATCCCGAGCTGGCTGCCCCGGTCGATCTCGGCGCAATCAATGTTCTGGATCGGATCGACAGGGATGAGGGGCGGATCCCAACGAGATGAAACCGGTCTCGCACCGCACCGCCGCTCTTTTGCTGATGCTGGCCGCCTTGCTCTGGGGAGGGTCGGTGATCGCTCAGAAGTGGGGGGTCACCTACTTTCCGCCGCTGCGCCTGGCGCTGCTCCGCGGGGGCGGCGCGATCCTCTGTCTCCTGCCGTTTTGGTTGAAGGCCGACGATCGCGTCCGGCGGTTCGATCGAAAAGAGTTCCCTCTCCTTTTTCTTCTCGCCTTTCTATCGATGATCGGAAATCAACTCTCAAACTATTACGGCCTGAGGACGATTCCCGCTTCGGAGGCGGGGATCATCATGGGATCGACGCCGGTATTGACCGTTCTCCTCTCCTCCCTCCTCTTTCGCGGGCCGTCGCGCGGGCCGTCGCGCGAGCCGTTGACCCGGCGACGAACGGTCGGATGCCTCCTCTCTTTCACCGGGGTGGTCCTGGTCGTCGCTCGTCTTCCCCGCGGGGAGACAATCGCTTCCTGGCAGGGGGATCTGCTGGTCTGTCTCGGCGTCCTCTCCTGGGTGTTGTATACCCTCTTGGCGAGATTGATTTTAAAAAATCACTCCTCGCTCGCGCTGACGATGGCGACGTTCTCCATCGGCACCCTGATGGTCCTCCCCTTCGCGTTATGGGAGTCGGCTCAGCAAAACCCGATCCCCGATTCGGCCTGGGGCGCGCTCGCATATCTGATCGTTTTTGCGTCGGTGATTGCTTTTTTTGCCTGGAACATCGGCCTGCAGGCGGTGGGACCGACCCGGGCCTCCGTTTTCAGTAACCTGATTCCGGTGACGGCGCTGCTGTTGGGTGTGCTGCTTCTCTCGGAGTCGATCTCGATCAAACAGTTCATCGGGATGGGATTGATTTTGGTCAGCGTCTGGATGGTCAACCGGCCGGGGCCGGAGGGAGCCCGGCGGGCTTAAAAGAGAGTTCCCGGCGGGTTTAGAAAAGAATCTCGGCCAATTTTTCTCGGAATTTCTCGGCAAGCGGAGAGCGGGGGCCGACGATTTCGAAGAGCTGGAGCATCGCCTTCCGTGCGCCGTCGTCTTTGAATCGGCGATCTTTCCGGAGGATGGCGAGGTAGCGTTCGAGCGCCTCCTCGTGGTTTCCGTCGGCGGCCAGCCGGTGAGCCAGATCGAATGCGGCCTGAAGGTTCTCCGGCTCCTGCCCCACCCGGGCGCGCAGCTCCTCGAGCGAGGGGCCGTGCTGTTTGGAGAGGGCAAGATCGAGTCGGATCTGAAGCCGGCGGGTCTCCTCATGGAATTGAAGCGGGGCCGGAAGATGATTGAAGAGGTCCCGGGCTTCCTCCACCCGGTCGAGCGCCAGCAGCAGTCTCAGCTTGCCGAGCAGTGAAGGGGGATGTTGAGGCTCCCCCCGGAGGCCTTCTTCGTAAAGTTTCAGTGCCTCCAGCGGTGTTCCCTCGATCGCGCGCGCTTGTTGTCCCAACAGGTCGGCTTGGGTTGGAACAAGGTTGTCGACGAACTCGCGGATCTGGCGCTCGGGGAGGACGCCGACGAATTCATCGACGATCTGACCGTCGAGGAACGCCTTGACCGCCGGGATTCCCTGAATTCGATATCGGGATGCGAGGGTGGGGTTTTCATCGGTGTTGATCTTGATCAGCCGGACTTTTCCGCCGTAGGCCTCGACCACCCGCTCCAGCGTCGGGCCGAGGAGCCGGCAAGGACCGCACCAAGGGGCCCAGAAATCGACCAACACCGGCTGCGTCTTCGATGCGGTAATCACCCGCGCTTCGAAATTGCTCTCAGTTGCTTCGTCGATCCATGGAGCGGCCATTGGGTGCTTTCCCTGTTTAGCTTATTGTAGCATACCGATGCGTCATGTTAATTCTCGTCCCTTTTCAGAGCGGTTTATTGAAAGGGGTCGCCCCGACGGATCCATCCCATGATATCGGTCGCCACCTCTTCAACGGCGCGTCCGGAGACGTCGATAATTCCCCATTGCGGATTCTGGCGATAGATTTCGCGGCAGTAGTTCAGCTCCTGGATAATCGCCTCCATGTCGGCATATCCTGCGACGCGGCGGTTCAGACGGGTCAGGCGCGCTTCGCGGATTTCCATCAATCGCTGCGGATCGATAATCAGCGCGACAATTTTGACCGGATCGATGGTTTTGATCTCCTTGGGAAGGGGGATGTTGAGGATGATCGGGATGTTCGCCACCTTATATCCGAACTGCGCGAGGTAGATCGACAACGGAGTCTTGGCGGTCCGGGAGGGGCCGACCAAAACGATGTCGGCCTGGCGGACCCCTTGAAGGTTCTGACCGTCGTCATGTTTTACGGTGAACTGCACCGCCTCTACACGACTAAAATAGTCGGTGTCGATCCGGTGGAGCCGACCCGGCTCGGAGCGGGGACGGCTCTTGAGGAAGTGGCTCATGGCGGTCAGCAACGGTCCGAGGAGATCGACGGCCAGCAGCCCCGATTGCAGCGCCCCTTCTCGTATCTTGAGACGAAGGGACTCGGAGACAAAAGTAAAGATAATAAGGCCCTTGCGCGCCTTTGCCTCTTGAAGAACCTCCTCGATTTGGGATTCGGAGCGGATGTAATGCCGACGGGCGAGTACGATCTTTTCATCGGCAAATTGAGAGAGGGCCGCTTGACAGATTTTCTCTGCGGTCTCTCCCGTCGCATCGGAGACGACGAAAATCGGACGAATCTCGGGGGGGCGCTCGGTCATGGGCGACATCATAACCGATTTGACCCGAAAAGCCAACACGAAGCCGGAAGACAAGATCAATAAGTTTCCAAAAAAGGAGACAATTTTGTCTTTATTCACCTGCGCTTCGGCGATTCTATTTTCCGCTCTTTCATTGATCTTTCATCCCGATTTTGTTAAGCTGGCAACGGTGGCATTTTTCAGATTTCGAATGCCTGAGCCGTCAGGGACAGGCGCGGGTTTCTCTTAACGAAAGGAACGGCGTTCAATGGAGCAGGGGTTGCAAATTCCGCAGCGGATCAGTCGATTGGAGGAGTTGGCCTATAATCTTTGGTGGAGCTGGCATCCGGAAGCAAGGGCCCTCTTTGAGGCGATCGATCGCCCCCTGTGGAAGCAGACAAACCACAATCCCGTAAAGGTATTGGCCGGGGTGTCTTCGGAACGGCTGGCGGAGGCGGCGGAAGACCCGACGTTTCTCCGCCGTTATGACGCCGTACTAAAGGCGCTTGACAGCGATCTCGGCCAGCGGGAGACCTGGTTCGGCCAACGATTTCCGGACTTGGCGAGGGCGTCGATCGCCTACTTTTCAGCCGAGTTCGGCCTCCATAACTCGCTTCCAATTTATTCCGGCGGGCTGGGCCTCTTGGCGGGAGACCATTGCAAGGAGGCGGGGGATCTCGGAATCCCGCTCGTCGGGGTCGGCTTTCTCTATCCGCAGGGCTATTTCCATCAGAAGATCCAAGCCGACGGATGGCAGGAGGCAACCTACCGTCCGCTGGACCTGAACGCGGTGGCGATCCGGCCGACGACCTTCCCGACCGGCCAGAAATTGGTTGAGGTTCCGGTCGGGCCGCGATCGGTCTACATCGCGGTCTGGGAAGTCCGTGTCGGACGGGTGCGTCTCTATCTGATGGATACCGATGTGCCGGAGAACGCGCCTTGGGATCGCGAGCTCTCCGCCCGGCTCTACGGAGGGGATCAGGAGCTGAGGATTCGACAAGAGATCGTCCTCGGCATCGGCGGGGTTCGCCTTCTGAGAGCGCTCGGAATCGCGCCGACGATCTGGCACTGTAATGAAGGACACACCTCGTTCTTAATGTTGGAGCGGATTCGGGAGGGGGTCGCCGCCGGAAAATCGTTTGAGGAGGCGGCGGAGGCGGTTCGAAAGAGCAGCATCTTCACGACGCACACCCCGGTTCCGGCGGGGCATGATGCCTTTCCCGCCTCGCTGATTGAGAAATATTTCTCAAACTATTGGCCGACGTTGGGACTCGACCAGGCACGCTTCTGGGCGCTGGGCCGCAACAAGGAGCCTTGGGGCGAGGCGTTTAACATGACGGTCCTGGCGCTGCACCTGAGCAACGGCCACAACGCCGTCAGCCGATTGCACGGGGAGGTCTCGCGGCGGATGTGGCAACATCTCTGGCCCGATACCGACGTCGAGAAGATTCCGATCCTTTCGATCACCAACGGGGTCCATGTCCCGACCTGGGTGGCGCCGGAGATGAATGATCTCTACAAAAAATACCTCTCTCCCGACTGGGTGCATCATCATGATGATTCGATCCTTTGGCAACGTGTGATGGATATTCCGGACGATCTTCTCTGGGAGACCCGCCAGCACATGAAACGGAAGCTGCTCGGATTTATCCGCGAGCGGGCGAGGACCTCTTGGATTGAAGACCGGGTCGATCCGATTCAGCTCTTGGCGGGGGGGACCCTTCTCGATCCGGAGGCGCTGACCATCGGTTTCGCCCGGCGGTTTACCGCCTACAAGCGGGCAACCCTCCTCTTCCATAGCCTGGAGCGATTGAAAAAGATTCTCGGCAACCGTTGGCGTCCGGTGCAGATCGTCTTTGCCGGAAAGGCCCATCCGGCCGATGAGGTCGGTAAACGATTGATTCAGCAGATTTATAGTTTAGCAAAAGATTCGGGCCTTGCCGGCCACATCGCCTTCGTTGAAAATTATGATATGCATGTCGCCCATTTTTTTATTCAGGGGGTCGATGTCTGGCTGAATACCCCGCGGGCGCCGCTAGAGGCGAGTGGAACGAGCGGCATGAAGGCTTCCCTCAACGGGGTTCCCCAGTTGAGCATCCTTGATGGATGGTGGCCGGAAGGATATAACGGCTCCAACGGGTGGACCTTCGGGTTGACCCCCGGCGCCTCCTTGGATTCAATCTCGCCTGAGATGCAAGATGCGGCCGATGCGGAGAGTCTCTACCGTATTCTGGAGAATGAAGTCATTCCTCTTTATTATCGGCGAGACGCCGACGGGGTGCCGCGAGGATGGATCCAGACGGTCAAAGAAGCGGTCCGATCGGTGGTCCCTTCCTTCTGTGCGCGACGAATGGTCAAGGAGTATGCAGACCGTCTCTATGCGCCGGCGGCACGGGGTTCGAAAGAATAATAAGGAGTTTTCTTGGATCTTGAAGAGCGGCTGATTCGCAGGAAGGTGGTCTATCAGGGAAAGTACATTCGCGCCGAAGAGCAGGTGGTGCGGCTTCCGGATGGGACTGAGGCGACCCGGGAGATCATCGCTCCGCCCGATGCCGTCGGTGTTTTGCCGATTGATCAGACGGGCCGGGTCTATCTGGTCCGGCAATATCGGCCGGCCATTTGCCGGGTCACGCTGGAAATCCCGGCCGGTATTCTAGAGCCGGGAGAAACCTCGTCCGAAACGGCCTCTCGAGAGTGCGAAGAGGAGATTGGGATGAAGCCGGAGCGGCTTGATTTTCTCTTCAGCTATTATCACTCGGTCGGTTTCTCCACCGGAAAGATTGAGGTGTTTCTGGGTCGGGATCTCCGCCCCAGCATAGAGGCCCATACCGACCCGGGAGAGTTCATTGAGGTGGTGACTCTCCCTTTCGAGGAGATCTACCGGCAGGGCCTCACCGGAGAGCTCGTCGACAGCAAGACCCTCCTGGCCCTTCTTTGGTATCGACAGACCCTTCATTAGAGCGGTGTTATTGTAAAGAGAGGGGATTAAAGCGTAATGACGGGTTGTCTTTTTCTAAAGGATTAGGGGAGGCGGCAGAGTCGAACAAAAGATTGAGAATCGCCTTGATCTCTTTGATCGTGAATGGCTTCTGCAGATAAAGGCTTCCTGTTTTCTTAATAAAGTCGGCCGTCGTTCGATTTGCGACGTCTCCCGTCAGGAAGATGATTCGCTTTGCCATCTCCGGGAAATGGGATTGGACCTTGTCGTAAAAGCCGATCCCATCCATCAGCGGCATCTTCACATCCAGAAAGATCGCATCATATCCTCTCTCTTTGAGCAGGCCGGCCGCCTTCCGGCAATCGATCGCTTGATCGACCTCATACCCGATTTTGGAGAGAAGCTGGGTAAGAAGATCGAGTAAGAGCTGCTCGTCATCGATCACAAGGATCCGCTTCATCACCGAACCGATTCTTCAAAGGCCTCTTTATCGATCCGCACCAACCCCTTCTGGATAGCGTAACGGATGAGCTGGGCGACATTGCGCAGCGCCAGCTTGTTCATGATATTGGCCCGGTGGGTTTCCACCGTTTTGACGCGGATACCAAGCTTCTCTGCAACTTCCCTGTTTTTATAACCTTCCGCCACAAGACGGATGACTTCCGTTTCTCGCTTCGTGAGTGCCCTCGGTTCCGGCATGTTTCCTCCTTACTAATTATTCTGAGTTAAGGTTTAGGTGTTCGGGGAAAGACCCACATTGTCAATAACTAGACAGAACTATAGATGTAAACACCCAAATTGAATATCAGAGTTAGTCCGCATTTTCTGTGGGACAAAAACCGGATTTTTCGTAGGTGTTTGTCCTACAGCTACTGTTATATAAGGGGATTTATTCGACCAATTTCTGTTGGATGGCGTAATGGGTGAGCTCGGCGTTATTCTTCATTCTCATCTTTTCCAGAATGCGGGTCCGATAGGTGCTGATCGTCTTGACACTCAACGCGAGCTCATCTCCGATCTCCTTGACCGTTTTCCCGGAGGCAATTAATCGAAGGACTTGGAATTCTCGGTCGGAGAGACTCTCGTGAGGCGGTTTTTCCGACAGCGACTCCAGATTAAAGGCGAGTTTTTCGGCCAGGTGAGGGCTGATATATTTCCCGCCGCGGGCGACCTTTCGAATCGCCTCAACCAGATGGTCGGGAGCGCTCTCCTTGGTTAAGTAGCCTGAAGCCCCGGCGCGGAGAACGCGGACGGCATATTGATCTTCAGGGTAAATGGTGAGCATCAGAACAGGAAGCTTCGGCCGCTCGCTTTTGAGCTGTTTTAAGATGTCGAGACCGCCGCGACCCGGCATCGAAATGTCGAGAACGATCACATCCCACTGATCGTTGCGGACCATATCGAGCATCTCCTGTCCGTCATGGGCCTCTCCCGCCACCACCATATCCGAGGTCTCCGTGAGGATCTGTTTGAGTCCCCGTCGGACGATGGCATGGTCATCGGCAATTAAGATTTTAATCATTTTTCTCTCTGCTGTCGGCTTTCTGGTGAAGGGGAATCTGTACGGTAAGGGTCGTCCCCTCGCCGGGAGATCCACAGATCTCAACCGTCCCTCCCCAATGGCGGGCCCGCTCGCGCATCCCCAAAAGTCCCAACGATTTCGAATGGGTTTTCTGGTTCTCCGTGATTCCTCGACCGTTGTCGCTGACTTTGAGAATGGCAAAACGCTGATTTTTCTCCAGATAGATCCGCGCTTCATCCGCATTGGCATGACGGGCGATGTTGGTCAGCGTCTCCTGGAAGATTCGAAAGACCGCAGTGGATCGTTCCGGATCGAGCGTGATCTCCTCCGGCTCCCGGGTGAAATGGCATTTTATTCGGGTCCGGCTCTGGAACTCTTGAATCTGCCATTCGATGGCGGCGGTCAATCCCAAGTCGTCGAGGACCCCCGGTCTGAGTTCGGTCGAAATTTTACGGAGCGTCCGGATGGTGGTGTCGACCAACTCGGCCATCGATTTGGTCCGCTGACGAAGCAATTCAGGTTTCTTCGGAATGCGTCGCTTCAGCCAAGAGAGCTCCATCTTCAGAATCGTGAGCTGCTGACCCAGCTCGTCGTGAATTTCTCGGGAAATACGCGTTCGCTCTTCCTCGACCATCGAGTTGAGCCGGCCCGATAGACTCCGCAGCTCCTCTTGAGAACGCCTCAGCTCACTTTCCACCGTTCTCTGTAGATTCTCGAGGGCGATTTCCCGCTCCCTCTGACGGTAGCTGTCATAGAGAATTCCCGTCGCATGGGAAAGAATCTCGATCCCTCCTTGCTCGGCCGCGCTGTATCCACGGAGGCGATTTGCGAGTCCGATCATCCCGACCACCTGATTTTCTCGGATGATCGGAACGCCAAGAAAGGTCTGCAGCGGCGGATGTCCCGAGGGAAGGTTCCCTGCGCGAGCATCGTTGGCCGCATCGTTGGACAAGACCACTTTACCGGTCCGAACGACCTCTCCAAAGAGGTTGTCGAGCCGATCAAAATCGATATATCCCTGTTCGCGATAGCTTTGAAGGGCCGCCTGATAAAACGGATGGCCGGCTGCCGCGTCCCACTGGACCCCCTCACGGGCCATCACCCGAAGGCGGGGTCCCTCGATCACCACCCCAATAAAGCCGTACTCACTTTCTGTTTGAGAGAGGGCCGACCGGAGGAGGCGGGAGCTGGTCTCCATCCAGTCGCGGCTGTCGAGATAAGCGGCCATGGCATCGGTGACAGCCGCGAGCTGTTGGGTCTTGATGCGAAGCGCCTCTTCCGCCTGTTTTCGCTCGGTGATGTCCATCATCGCGCCGATCATTCGAACCGCTCTTCCAGCCGGATCGCGAACAACATAGCCGCGATCGAGAAGGGTGGCATAGCTTCCATCTCCCCGACGGAAGCGGTATTCGTCCGACCAGAATTGTTCGCCGCTGTCGATGACCTTTTGAATATTTGCCTCGACCCGCACTTTGTCCTCGGGATGAATTCGGTTTATCCAGGAGTCGACCCCCGGCTCAACCTCCGCCGGTTTATATCCAAAAAAGGTGTAGAAATTTTCATTCCACCAGACGAGATCTTTGATCAGATCCCAATCCCAGACGGCATCATTGGTGGCCCGGGTGGCGAGATGAAAACGCTCATCACTCTTCCGAAGCGCCTCCTCCGTTTTCTTACGATCGGAGATATCGGCGACCACGGCAACCATGCCGTTCATCGTTTGTCCCACACCGGGCAATGGCGCAATTGAAATGCTCAGATCGATGACTGATCCGTCCTTTCGGCGGCGGCGTACCTCTATTCCGGTGAATCCCTTTCCGCTTCCGATCGACTTTTGAAGAACGTCCTCATCCGGTTCCGGGCCGTTAGAAAGGATGGGGAGAGGATGATCGAGGATTTCCGGCTCGCTCCATCCGAAGATCCGTTCCGCCGCAGGGTTCCACATTTTAACCCTCCCTTGCGGATCTAAAGTGAAGATCGCCAACGGGGAGGCATGGATCAGCGCCCGGAGGGTTTCATTCGTTTCTCGCAAGGCCTCTTCAGCACGCCGGCGGTCGGTGATGTCGGTGGCAACCCCCGTAATACGATACGTCTTTCCCGATTCGTCTTTGACTGGAAAGCCCCGATCTCGAATCCAACGGATCGAGCCGTCCGGACGGATGATTCGGTATTCAATGTCGAGCCGCTTTCCCTCGCTCACAGTCACCATCCCGGAGATCAGGCGGGATCGATCCCCGGGATGGACGGCATCGAGGAACGAATGGGGCTCCGCATAAAGGCTCTGGCAGCTGCGGCCCCAGATCTGCTCGTAGGCGGGGCTGATGTAGAGCACCTGGCGGGGAGTGTTTTCCACCACCCAGAAGACCTCATGGATGTTCTCGGCCAGCTGTCTGAAACGTCGCTCCGATTCCTGCAGCTCCCGCTCGGTTTTTCTCGACTCGGTGACATCCTCCGCCAAGACCAGCCATGCCTCTTTCCCCCGAACCAAGATCATATTCCAGGTGATCTCAACCTCAATTAAGGTGCCGTCTTTCTTTCGGTGTGTCCAGAGTCCGCCTTGGACCGGGTCCGGCGGTGTTTTTGTGGTGTCCGCCAGATATTTTTTTAGGAGAGGAATCTCCTCTAGGGGGCGAATATCGAAAAGGGTCATCCGGAGGAACTCTTCACGCGAATAACCGTAGTGCCGAATGGCCGCGTCATTCACCGCCATATATGCCTGCGTCTTCGGATCAACGACCCACATCGGCCAGGGATTTCGATCGAAGAGGAGCCGATATTGTTCTTCGCTTCGTTGAAGGGCCTCCTCTGCATGCTTCTGTTCGGTAATGTCGGTAATAAAACCTTCCAGGAAGAGGAGCTCTCCGGCGGGAGAAAAAACGCCCCGCCCCTGCTCCCAGACCCATTTCTCCTCTCGAGAAGCGGTGAGGATTCGATAGACGAGCTGAAAAGGGTTCTTCTGCTGTAAAGAGGTCTGAACGGTCTCGTAAACCATTTTCCGATCGTCGAAATGAATGAGGCCGCCGAAGGTAATTTTACCTTCGGTAAAATCAGAGGAGGCATAGCCGGTCAAAGGGAAGACGCCGTCGCTGATAAATTCCATCGTCCACCCGCTGTCGTTTCGACACCGATAGACGAGGCCGGGAAGGTTACTGATGAGGGTGGAATAGGTTCTCTGCGTTTCCCGCAACGCCTCCTCTGCCTGTTTCCGCTCGGTAATATCCCGAGTAACGCTTAAGACGGAGCAAATCCCGCCGTGTTGATCTTTGAGAGGAACGGAATGGGTCTCAACCCAGCGGACTCTTCCCTGCAATCCGACCATCCGAAACTGTAAGTGGCCCGACTCGCCTTGACTGGCGGATTGATGGAGCGCCCGATAGCCGAGCCGATCCTCCGGGTGGACCAGCTCAAGCGCATTCTTCCCAACCACCTCCCGCTCCGAGGCAGCCTGAATCATCGCCAGTCCGGCCGGGTTCATGGCGAGGAGGGTTCCGTCGAGTGAAACCGTTTTTACGCATTCGGGTTCGCTGTCGATGATGGCGCGAAGATGGGCTTCGCTTTGTTTGACCGCTTCCCCTGCCCGGAGACGTTCGGTGACATCGTTGGCCAGAACGAGTTTGGCCTTTCTTCCCGAGAAGAGGATGATATCGGAGGTGATTTCTACATTGATGATCGTGCCGTCTTTTTTTTGTGTTCTCCAGATCCCTGCCGGACCGACCCGGGTGCTGATCTGCGGAAGGGCTTTGATGAGCGCCGGGAGTTCTTCGCTTGGACTGTGGTCCTTGATGGTCATGGAGAGGAACTCTTCTCGCGAGAAACCATAGTGGCGAATAGCCGCTTCGTTGACCGCCAGGAAGGCGAGCGTCTCCAGATCGAAGACCCACATCGGGTGTGGGTTGGTTTCAAATAAGAGCCGATATTTTTCTTCGCTTTGCCGCAATTTCTCCTCGGCCCGTCTCCGACCGGTAATGTCAAGGACAAAGCCGACGGTTCTCTCGTGGGAGCCCTCGAGAAATGCGCCACCGATCACCACAGAGATTCTCTTTCCATCTTTACAGGTGAATTCTTTTTCATAAGGGGTACAGACGCCCGTTGCAATCAGTTCATTGAGCGCTTTTAAATCCAGGCTCTGATATTCAGGCGGCGTCATCTCTTTCCAGCTGACATCCCCCCGCTGAAGCTCCTCTCGGCTGTATCCGACCATCTGGAGAAAAGCGTCATTCGCCTCTGTGATGTCTCCGTGGACATCTGAGAAAACGATGCCGAGCATGTTCGAGTCGACAACCCGTCTGAACCGAGCTTCACTTTTCCGCAGGGCCTCCTCCGCCTGTTTATAAGCGGTCCGGTCGGTGAGCAGGCCGATGAACCCTTGAATACGGCCGTTTGCATCGCGGAGCGCTGCGGTCGATAAGCTCATTTTAATGAGAGAGCCGTCTTTTCTTTGACGACTGACTTCCAGACTCGGAAAAGTCCGCCCCTGCAGAAGTGCATCGACCCGTGATTTAAAGTCATCCCTTTGATCGTCGGGAATGATCGGGTTGAAGTGACCGATGACTTCCTCTGCGCGCCATCCGAAGATCTGTTCTGCGGCCGGGTTCCAGGTTTTGATCTTTCCATCCAGATCGAGGGAAATAATGGCCAAGGGCGCCGACTCAATGATGGCTTGAAGGGCCTGATTGGTCCCCCGCAGCACCTCCGCCGCCTCTTTCCGGTCGGTGATGTCTTGCGCCGTTCCGACGATTTGAACCGCCTGGCCTGTTCCATCACAGAGGACTTCTCCCTCCGCATGGAGCGTTCGGACCGCGCCGTCCGGTCGGATGATCCGGTAGTCAAAGCTAAAGGGTCGACCGTCGCGCGCCGAGGTCGAAAGGATTTCGTTCACCCGCTCCCGGTCGGCGGGGTGGCTATATTGCATGACCGCTTCATAAGTCAGCTCTGATTTGGGGCTCAGTCCGTAGATCTGGTAGAGCGCATCGGACCACTGAATGGACCTGCTTTGGAGATCCAGACTCCAGCTTCCGAGGCGCGCGATCTCCTGGGCCTTGGCCAGCTGAGCCTCATTTCTTCGGAGCTTTTCCTCCGCCTCTTTCCGACGGGTGATGTCGTCGACGACTGCAACCAAATACTTCTGTTTTCCCGAGAGGTCAAAGATGGGGGAGACGGTCAGATCGGCCCAAACGATCTGACCGCTTTTTCGGACGTACCGTTTTTCCATCTTATAGTGGCTAATTTTTCCGGTGAGCAGGTGTTCCTTGAGTTCCAGGTTCGGCGTCAGGTCTTCGGGATGGGTAATGTCCTGAAAGGTTCGACCGAGCAGCTCCTCTTTCGTATATCCCATTATTGCAGCCAATCTTTCATTGAGATCGACATAGCTTCCATCGGGAGTCGCCACGGCAATTCCGGAAGGGGCCTGGTCGAAAATGGCTCGGAAACGCTCTTCGCTCTCCCGAAAGTCGACGGTCATGATCTCCGCCAGCTCAATGGCGCGACGGCGTGCGGTCGATGTGGACCAGGTAATATAAGAAAGGAGGAGGGAGACGATGATGCCGCCAAGCAAAATGAGAGGGGGGAGATTTTCTTCCTCTCCCGATTTAAAATGGGAATCGGCAGAAAAATAGATATGCCAGATGCGTCCCGCTATCTCCAAGGAGGTAATCTGTAAATAGCGTGGATCAGGTCCTTCGTTATTCGCATGGAGAATAGCATCACTGTCATAAAGGAGCCGCTCTTTCCTTAAGAGCGAGCGGGGATCGGCTGCTTTCTCCGTTCCTCCATCGAAGATTTCAAAATCAAAATCGCGCGGGATATCCTGCCCCAAGATGCTATGGATAAAGTCGTCCATATTAAAGGCAGCGGCAATGAACCCAATTAAGGCGCGGCGTCTTTCGTCAACGGTGGTCTGGGGCAGCTCATTGTGATAAACCGGCACTCGAATCGAGAATCCGGCCTTTTGAGTGGACATTAAGGTGATTTTTCCGGTAGAGACCGGCTGGCCGGTATCGCGCGCTTGCTCATTGGCCTGTCGGCGTATCGGATCATACCCCATGTCATAACCAAACTGCTTCGGCATCGGAGAGGAAAACGGCTCAATATATTCGATCGGGAAGTAGGCGGGGCGATCTCCCTCGGGGTGGACTGAAAAGGTGGGATAACCGCTTTGATTCAGGCTGCTGTCTTTTCGGACGTGTCTCTCGAACTCGGCTCTCTCCGCTTTTGGCACATACCGGGCGAAGACGATATCGTAAATTCCGGGATAACGCTTCAGATGGAGTGATTCGATATATTTTTTCCAGTCGGCCCGGCTGACCTTCTCGTTTACAACGAAGAGACCGCGGATTGATAAGAGGGTATCCACGTAGGTCTGGAGGCGCTCTTCAATTGCCTGAGATGCTTTTAGGACATGTTTATCAAAGCGGGCCTGTGCGCGATGTTCAATGCTCTGCTTTGTAAAATACCAGGCGGTGCCGGTGAGAAGGAAGGTCAGAAAAAGAACAATGAGAGCGGAAGGGGTGTGTAAGAGTGATGGGATAAAATGCTGAGAGTGCTCAGACGGTGCTCCTGCTGTCCTCTTCTGAGGAGATTGCTTCAAGAGCCTCTATGCTCCTTGATGAAGATCTTCGACCCGACTGTTTGGCCCCACGAAAGGAAGCTTACAGCTTTGTTATCCTACCACCCTGAGCAGTAAAATCAAGCCCTTGAGCAGTTCAAGACGGAGCGCCCTGGAATCTGACGTAATGGATGGGTCGGCGCGGAAGGACACTCTTCGGGATAGGCGGTTTCGCCCTAGGGATCGGCGAGGTGCTGTTTAATCATCTGATAGGCTTCGACGACCCTTCGAAGCTCGGATTCCGCGCTCCGATCGCCTCCGCGGGCATCGGGATGATACTCCTTCGCATAGCGGCGAAACGCGGTGGTCACGTCATTCATTCCCGTCCCTTCTTCAATGCCGAGGATGTGGTAAGCCTCGGTCAACGAAGAGATCTCTCCTCGGGCAGCGGAGGCGCCCGATCCATTCTGTTGGCTGAACTGACTGAAAAAATCTCCGAGATTAAAGGGACGGCGTCTTCTCCGGGACCGATTATAGAGTTGGCTTTCTGCTTCGTCAAGACGGTCTTCCACGTAAGAGATCCGT
Organism: Candidatus Manganitrophaceae bacterium; assembly: GCA_016200325.1. NCBI lineage: Bacteria > Pseudomonadati > Nitrospirota > Nitrospiria > Candidatus Troglogloeales > Candidatus Manganitrophaceae > Candidatus Manganitrophaceae bacterium. Next base: position 51,414 of record JACQEZ010000011.1, on the reverse strand, counting down.
CCGACGGTCCGATCAAGGTCGGCCAGCGTGGTGGCTTCGTCTATCTGATCCAATATTTTTTGAAAGAGGATTTGAAAATCGAGGAGCTTTTCTTCGATGGTGAAGAAGGAGAAGGCACGGGCGTCGTCGCGGTCAGTTGCGAAAGCGAGGTCGATCTCGATCGTTTCGTTCAGCTCGAAGATGCGCCGCTTGAGACGCCCTTTTCGCTCTTGTAGCTTTTTGGAGAAATCTTCATCGATCATGATCAGATCCAGAAGAAATAATGATCTCCGCCCGACCCGGAGGATTCGCGGCGCGGCTAGCTCTTGATAAAACTGCAGCAGTAGTCGGTCAGGGAGTAGACCTTCAGCTTAAACGTGGTGTGCGCCGCAACGGTGAATTGCTCTCCCCCTTTGATCGGCTTCCATCCCTTCTCTCCTTCGAGCAGCACCTCCAGATTTCCGGAGAGTATTTCCATGATTTCCGAGTCGCCGATCTTAAATTCAAATTCGCCCGGCTGCATGATGCCCAAGGTTTTGCGGCTCCCGTCCGGGAAGAAAACCGTCCGGCTTGTGACCTTTCCGTCAAAGAAGATGTTCGCCGCTTTTTTCACCGTTATATTCTTGAATTCGCTCATGAGGCCTCTCTCTGTGTATATGGGTTGTATGTGGGGCCGGCGCTGGAAGAAGTCTTCGGTTTTAGATCTTCTCACCCGCTGCGTCCTGTCCCACACCTGCTCCCACTTAAATTTTATCAGGCAACGGCGCTGGATATTTCCCGGTTCCTTATTAGGCCTCGCCAGAAGCGCTCTGTCCTGGATTATGTATCCGTTCGAAAGTATTTTGCCTCGGGATGGTGGAAGACGAGGGCGGAGACCGATGCCTCCGGGTCCATCATGTCGCCGTCGGTCAGCTCCACGCCGATCTTTGCGGTGGCGTCGAGCAATCGGAAGAGTTTCCGCTGGTCGGTGAGGTTCGGGCAGGCTGGATAGCCGAAGCTGACCCGGATGCCACGATAGCGGTTCTTCAAGACCTCATGAATCGTCCGCTCCGGTGGATCGGGAATGCCCCAGTCCTTCCGAATTTTCTGGTGCACCCACTCGGCGAATCCCTCCGCCCCCTCGATCGCAATCGCCTGGAGCATATGCGACCGAAGATACTCACCCGCCTCCTTCCACTGGGTGGAGAGGGTGCGGACCCCCTTCCCAAGGGTGACGACGAAGAGGGCGACCGAGTCGATCTCGCTTGATTCTACATCCCGGCAGTAGTCGGAGAGGCAGAGCCGCTCGCCCGCCGGCTGCCGCGGGAAGGTAAAGGTCTCGAGCAGGCGGGTCGGATCGGCAGGATCATAGATCAGCAGATCATCTCCGCGCGATCGGCAGGGGAGATACCGGTAGATCCCCTGGGCGGTGAGGATGCGCTTTGCGAGGATCTCCTCCTGCATCGCCACCACGGAGGCGTGGAGTTTTTCGGCCCGCTCGTCTCGGTCGGCGAGGAGCCGTTCCAGATTGCCCTTTAGGCCGAGATGTTTTCCGTACAGCATCGACGGGTTGATGTAGGAGAAGATCTCCTGTAGCGGTCCTTCCTGGATCAGATGGTGATCGAAGTCGGGCGCTTTCGGCAGGGGAGCATCACGCCGGACATTCGATCGGGTCCGGGCATCCGGCGCGGGCGCCGGCTTCTTCTCCATCCCGTCGGCGATCTTCACCATCGCCGCGCGCTCCGTCTCGGTCTTCTTTAAGAGGGCCGGCCGCTGCCCTTTATCGGCCCATTGATTCGCCAGGTCGAGCCCGTTCATCGCGTCTTTGGCGTAGAAAACCGGTCCGGGGTACTCCGCGGCGATCTTCGTGTCGGTAAAGCGTTTGGTGAGGGCCGCCCCGCCGACCAAAATCGGCACCCCGACGCCGGCGGTTTTGAAGTCTTGCGCCGTGATCACCATCTGCTGGGCCGACTTTACCAACAGCCCGGAGAGGCCGACCATATCGGGCCGCTCTTTCCGGATTGCTTCAATCAAGGTTTCGGGGGGAACCTTGATTCCGAGATTGATGACGTTATAGCCGTTGTTGCTTAAAATAATTTCGACCAGATTTTTCCCGATGTCGTGGACATCCCCCTTCACCGTTGCAAGAAGGATTTTCCCCCGGCTCGAGGCGTCGTTTTTCTCCATGAACTGCTCAAGATGTCTCACGGCGGTCTTCATCGCTTCGGCCGACTGCAGCACTTCGGCAACGATCAGCTCATTGTTGTTGAAAAGCCGTCCCACCTCATCCATGCCGGTCATCAGCGGACCGTTGATGACCTCGAGCGGGGTCGCCTCTTTTAGCTTTAGATCCAGATCATCGATCAGCCCTTCCTTGGAGCCCTCGACAATATAGCGGCCGAGCCGCTCGTTGAGGGGAAGATCGGTGCGGGTCTTCTTGGCGATCCCCTTTTTATCCTTGAAGTGGGCGGCAAAGGCGGCGATCGGATCGTCTCCCCGCCAAAAGATGAGATCCTCGGCCAGCCGGCGTTCCTCCTCCGGGATGGAAGGATACCGCTCCAGCTTCTCGGCGTTGACGATGGCATAATCGAGCCCCGCCTTGACGGTGTGATAGAGGAAGACCGAGTTGAGGATCTCGCGTCCCGCGGTCGGAAGTCCAAATGAGACATTGCTGACCCCCAGGATCGTCTTTACCTCCGGGAAGGCCTCCTTGATCATTCGGATTCCTTCAATCGTCTCGGGCGCCGAGCCGATATAGTTTACATCGCCTGTTCCGACCGGAAAGACCAATGCGTCAAAAATCAAATCGCGGGGGGGCAAGCCGTATTTGTGGACAAGCAAGTTATAAGAGCGCTTCGCGATCTCAAGCTTCCGCTGGCGGGTGACCCCCATCCCCTGGATCGGGTCTTCATCGATGCAGCCGACCACCACCGCGCCGCCATATTTCTTCAGCAATGGGACGATCCGTTCGAAGCGCTCCTCGCCATCTTCCAGATTCATTGAGTTGATGATGCACTTTCCCTGGCAGAGTTTGAGCGCCGACTCAATGACTTCGTGATCGGTCGAGTCGATCATGATCGGCGCTTTGACCTTCTTGTTCAGAATCTGGAGGAACATCTCCATGTCGGCCAATTCATTCCGATCGGGATTGGCCATGCAGACGTCGATTACCTGCGCGCCGTTTCGGACCTGCGCCCGGCCGATCTCGGCCCCTTCCTCGATTTTTCCGTCGATGATCAGCTCTTTGAATTTGCGGCTTCCGATCACGTTGGTCCGCTCGCCGACGATAATGGGACGATTGTCCTCTTCAATTTGAAGAAAATCGATTCCGGAGGCCGCCGGTTTCAGCGTGTTCTTCGGAACGCGCGGTTGGCGTCCTTCGACCATCTTCGCAATCGCCGTGATGTGAGCCGGGGTCGTCCCGCAGCAGCCGCCGATGAGATTCACCCATCCTTCATCGACAAACCGGGAGAGTTTTCCGGCGAGCGATTCGGGGGTCTCCTCGTACTTTCCCTCTTCGTTCGGCAGCCCCGCGTTCGGATAGACCGACACGAGGCAGGTCGCCATGTTCGAAAGCGAGCGGATGTGGTCGGTCATGAACTCCGGCCCGGTGGCGCAATTCAGCCCGATCGAAAGAATGGGGAGGTGCTCCAGCGAGGTGTAGAGCGACTCGACCCCTTGGCCGGCGAGCATCGTTCCGGTCCGCTCAATCGTCGCCGAGATCATAATCGGAACCTCCACCCCGGTCTCTTTCTGGGCCTGGAGAATTCCGATGGCGGCGGCTTTCAGGTTAATCGTGTCCTGGGCGGTCTCCAGCAGCAGCAGATCGACCCCCCCTTCGATGAGTCCTTTCGTCTGCAGCGCAAAGGCTTCGACCAATTGATCGAATGTCACCCCGCCGGTGACGGTGATCGCCTTGGTCGTCGGTCCCATCGAGGCGGCGACGAACCGGGGCTTGGCGGCGGTCGAATATCTCTTTGCGGCCGCTTTTGCGACCTGCGCTCCCGCGCGATTGATCTCAATCACTTTGTCCTGGAGCCCATATTCGGCCAAGACGATGCCGGTTCCGCCGAAGGTGTTCGTCTCGACGATGTCGGCCCCGGCGGCATAATAGGCTTCGTGGATCGATTGGATGACATCGGGGCGGGTCAAATTCAAATGCTCGTTGCACCCTTCGAGCTCCGGCCCTCCAAAATCGGCGGCGGTGAGGTCTCTCGCCTGGATCATCGTTCCCATCGCCCCGTCCAATACCAAAATCCGCTCGCGCAATAACGCTTTCATTAAATCGCTTCCCAAGCATGCCTCCCTAAAAGTCTAGTGGGATTCATTGTAACAAAAAGGGGGTCGGCTCCTCCATCTTTTTTTCACTATTTTTGTTTCGGCGAAACAACGGCTTGCCGGGTCGGATCGGTCCAGAGCGGGGAAGAAAACGACAGGCTCCGGTTGACTCCTAAAAGGCAACATGTTAGATTGGGCGGATCGTTTGAGGTTTGAAGTCCGATCCATGCTCGATATTAAGCTGCTCAGAGAGAACCTAGAAGAGGTCCGAAAGCGGTTGGCCGATCGCCAGATCGACCTCTCTTTTGATACCTGGATCGAGTCGGATCAGCGGCAGCGGGCGCTGAAAACAAAGATCGAAACTCTCAAGGCGCGGAAGAACAAGGCGAACGACGAAATCGCGCGCTCGAAGCGGGAAGGAAAGCCGATCGCCCCGATTCTGGAGGAGATGAAGCAGGTCGCCCAAGAGATCGAGCAACTCGAGGTCGATCAGAAAAAGATTGAGGAGGCGCTCGGCCCGTTTCTCCTGATGCTTCCGAACCTGCCCCATCCGTCGGTGCCGGTCGGGAAGGACGAAAAGGACAATCAGGAGGTTCGGCGTTGGGGAACCCCGCCGCACTTTTCATTTTCCCCGAAACCGCATTGGGAGATCGGCGAGTCGCTCGGCATCCTCGATTTCGAACGGGGCGCCAAAATCACCGGGGCGCGCTTTACCCTTTATAAGGGCGCGGCGGCGCGGCTGGAGCGGGCGCTGATTAATTTCATGCTCGATCTTCACACCCGCGAACATGGCTATCAGGAGGTGCTCCCGCCGGTGATCGTCAACCGGGAGAGCATGACCGCGACGGGGCAGCTCCCCAAGTTTGAAGAGGACCTCTTTCGCCTCAAGGATGAAGATTACTTCCTCATCCCGACGGCGGAGGTGCCGGTGACCAATATATTCCGGGGCGAGATTCTGACCGAAGCCGATCTGCCGATTTCATATGCCGCCTATACCCTTTGTTTTCGCAGAGAGGCCGGCTCGTATGGAAAAGACACCCGCGGTCTGATTCGCCAGCACCAGTTTAATAAGGTCGAATTGGTGAAATTTGCGAAGCCTGATGACTCGTACGATCATCTGGAGCGGCTTTTAAAGGATGCGGAAACCGTTCTGCAACGGCTGGCGCTTCCCTATCGGGTGATGGCCCTTTCCACCGGCGACATGGGATTCGCGGCGGCGAAGACGTATGATATTGAGGTCTGGATCCCCTCGCAGCAGACCTATCGGGAGATCTCCTCGTGCAGCAACTTCGAGTCCTTTCAGGCGAGACGGGCCGACATCCGATATCGAACCGCCGGCGGCAAGGTTCAGTACGTTCACACCCTCAACGGCTCCGGCCTGGCGGTGGGACGGACGCTGGTCGCCATCCTCGAAAACTATCAGCAAGAAGAGGGCTCGGTGCTGATTCCGGAAGCGCTGCGTCCCTATATGGACGGGATGACAAAGATCGATAAGCCAAGGGCTGCTTAATTATTGGAGCGGGCTAAATTCCGGGAACTCTCTTTTCGACTTGGAAAGGGAGATTATTTCCCAGACGGATGAGGGACCGGTCGTAGATCAATAAAGGCGAGCACTGGCGATGCCGGTGCGAGCCGCGGGGCGTGGGGGCATCGGAGGACAAGCCTCTTCTCTGGCCGCACGGGCCCCACATACCTTATGGAGGGGTGGCCGAGTGGCCTAAGGCGGCGGTCTTGAAAACCGTTACCCGAAAGGGTCGTGGGTTCGAATCCTACCCCCTCCGCCACTCTTAAAACTTGAAATAGACACCGCACACGATTAGAATACGCAGATCAAACGAGCGGGTGCTTTACTCATGCGGCCTCGAAACGTAGAGGCAGGGTAGAAAGGCACAAAAGAGATTTAAACAAATAAAGCGAGCAGCCGGTTGTGCCGGTGTGAGCGCGGGGCATGGGGGCATTGGAGGACCGGATCTCCTTCAGTTGCCGGACAGGCCCCCATATTCAATGGAGAGGTGGCCGAGCGGCTGAAGGCAACGGTTTGCTAAACCGTCATAGGGGCCTAAACCTCTATCCAGGGTTCAAATCCCTGCCTCTCCGCCAAATTCCCCAGGCGCATTTTTTGGGGATGTATCTGTTAAGGAGTTTTATGACGCGGAAAGAGATCGTCTTGCTTCTCAGTGCCCTGTTGTTATTCGCTGCATGTAATAAGAAGGAATCGAATTATATGGGAGAGTCTGCCCCGGCGGCTCCCCAGGCCCAGCAGGTCCAACAGGGTCAACCGACGCCAAGAGGCCAGCACCCCACGACGGAGCGGCCTTCCGATGTTCCCGATCTGAGCAACGCCCAGATCGTTGTTCCGGAGATGGTCAAGGGAAAGTGGAAAGCGGTCAAGCTGATGGTCGAAGATAAGAAGACCAGCCAAATTTCCGAGCATGTCGTTAACATCGGGTCGGAATATACCCTTCCCGATTCGGAGGTCAAGATCAAGGTCGGCGATTTCCTGCCTGATCTCATTATTCAGGGAACGGTGTTTACCTCGGTGACGAATGAGCTGAAGAACCCCGCGGTCCGCGTTGTCATCTCAGAGAATGGAAAAGAGTTGTTTAGAGGGTGGCTCTTCTCCCTTTTTCCGACGATGCATCCCTTTCAACACCCCCGCTTTGCCGTCACCCTGAAGGATGTGGTTTCGGCCTAAGATCCTCCCATCGCGCCCGTAGCTCAGCTGGATAGAGCACTTGACTACGAATCAAGGGGTCGGGAGTTCAAATCTCTCCGGGCGCACCATCCTTATCCTTAAAACAACCTAACATCCGATTACTTCTCTGTCCGAAGCGGTTTATGCCATGTTGACGCTATATGCATACTCTTTCAAACGTCTCGCTTTTCTCCTTCTCAGCTTTCCTTCTCCAGAAAGAGCCGCTTCAAAATATCTTTTAGCTGTGGAACGGTAAAAGGCTTCTCAAGCCATAGGTTTCCGGTCTTTCTAATAAACGAGACGGTGTCCGGATTTCCAACATCCCCCGTCATGAATAACACTCGGCTGGCCAAGCTGGAAGAGCGCGTCTTCACCTTCTCATAAACCAACCTCCCATCGATATCACGCAGATGGATGTCCAATATAATGGCGTCGAATTCCTCTCTTTCGATCTTCTCCAACCCTGATATTCCCGATTCAGTCTGTGTCACGCAATAACCGATTCGCGTGAGCATATCGTTCAACAGCATTAAAATGAACGGATCATTCTCAATGACCAGGATTCGCTTCATGGAAGCAGTTCCAGCTGTTGTTGAGATGGATCCTTATTTCCTGGCAAGAGGACTTCTGTGGCCTGGATCAAAAGTGATTTATACTTCTCCGCATCAAATCCCCATGCTCCATCCATAAACCCCAACGCCCGGGCTCTCTCTGATTTCACCCGTGCTTTGGCATCGGTAATCACATAGGCAATGCTCTGGCCCGGCGAGAGTTTCACGCCGTGGCCGGCGAGCTCTTTGGCGACGATCGCGGTAAGGCTGTCTTTTTGATATTCCCCCGGAGATTTCGAAAGGGTCTTTGCGATCGCCAGCTCCCAGAAGGAGACCCGCCGGGTTCTCAGTCGCTCCAGATAAGCTTCTTTAATTTCCTCTACTTTCGGAAGCAGCGCTTCATACTCCTCTCGATTCTTCGCCTGCGAGAGGATCTGAAGCATCTCGGTCTGGGCCGTCCGAATAAAAGGGGAGGTGTCGCCGCGGCGCGCCTCAATCCCTCGCAGCTTGACCTCGCCATTTCGGAAGACCCCCCAATAGCGATTGGGCACCGCGATTTCAGAATCCGATTCCGAAAAGGGAAAGAGGACCCAGCGATAGATTCCTTCAAAGGCGATGGGGATCTCACAGCACTCTGAAATCTCCTTCGCAAGCGCTTCATACGTGGCCGCCGAGGCGCCCGGTTTTCGAATCCAGAGCGTATCAACCATTGCATGGATCATCTCGAATCCGTCTCTTTCCACGATCTCCTTCGCCTGCATCAGCTTCTCCCGGACGTATGCGGTGATCGCCTCATGCGCTTCGATCTTCCCAAAACGGGCGTTTTTATCGCCTTGATATCCAAAGGTTGTCACCAACCCCCACCGGAGTGCCGATTGCCGGGCCTCATACCGCTGCTTCATCTCCGGATCGGCCGTCTGCTTCTTCAAGAATTTATAAGCAGCCCGCTTGGCTAAAAAAGGCTCCAGGAATCGTGGAATCAGCCCACGGCGCTTAGTACAGAGATGATGACCGATCTCCGGGACGATGTTCGACTGGCAGCATTGACAGTTGACTGTCTCCGGCGAGATGTTGTAGTGCACCATGATGGCAGGGTACATCGAGGCGAAATCCATCTCCGCGACCTCTTCATGAAAACCGAGCTTCGGGGTCAGTCCTCCTTTATCGGTGAGAAGGATCGAATCGGCCGGCTTGAAAGCCGCTCCTTTCTGCTTTCTCCAGGGAATGAGGATTCCATCTTGGAAAGCCAAATCCATCTGCATTGACGTGATGCCGGTCCCGGTCGTCGTCCGTGCCATCTGCTGGACCGGAATTTTGGAGAGTCGCGCGAACTCATAAAGCCCTTCCAGCTCTGTATGGCCGATTAAGAAGGAGTTGTGCAGATCAATGTGCCAGCGGCCGAACAGAAGATGGGACTGCGCCTGATGCGCCACCTGACCATCGGTCAAATAAGAACGCTCGCGCCGGGTCATTACATCGGTATTGAGCTCACGGTTGAGCAGCAGCGGGAAGTGCTTCTTCTTCGCCATTGCGATGATCTGAGGGAGAATGTAGGAGTCGCCCCACTCCGAGAGGATCAAGTCGGGATCATGCCGGAGCAGCAGGCGATCGAACTGATCGATCAAGCCGGCTTCGTCTTCGGATTCAATGCAGGTCGCCCGACCTTCAACGACCACCTCCAGACGCCGGGGACCGGTGTGATCGGGCCGAATCTCTTCCCCCTCCATTCGAAGGGTCAGGATGGAAAGCGGAGGGGTGGTGTAATCAGTGCTCCAGATCGAGTCGAGCAGATTCACCCGCTGGACCTTCCCCTCTTCCACATCGACTTCACAATGGGCCAGCGGAAAACTTCCCCGCTCGTAAAAATAGAGCTGGGGCAGTGAGAGATCGCAGTGATAGAGAGAGAGGCCGGCCCCTTCCGGTTTGACGGCGGCAGACGTGCAGACTCTCGCGATCTTTATGAAGTGAATCGGATTGAGGACCTGTACCTGGGTCACCGGAATCGGTTTTCCGGAGTAGAATTCGACCTTCTTCGTGCGGGTGATCTCAAGCGGCAGGTTCAATTTCGAGAGGGCGGCCAGCAGCGGGCGCACAAGCGCACTTTTCCCGCCGATGTAGAAGCAGGGGGAGAAGGGGTCGAGCAACTCATGCTTGGCTCCCTGTGCGTCGATGAGCCAGACCCGCATTCCCCCGTCGACCGGGTAGACATCAAAGATCCAGCCGGTAAGCTTCATCGGCTCTCCTTCTCAAGAGAGGATTCAGAGAGGTCTTTCTCTTCCATCTCAGAGATCGCATCCACGGAGCCTCCTCTCGTCAGAGGGTTGGACGAATCAAGCTGACGACCTTCCCCAGGATCTGAAAGGTCAGATCTTTTTCGGTGATGACAATCGGTTTAAAGGCCGCGTTCTCAGGTTTTAAAACGAGGCTTCCTTTTTTCTTGATCAGCCGTTTAACGGTGGCTTCCCCTTCGGTCATCGCCACGACGATCTCGCCGGAGTCGGCATCGGACTGGGGCTTGACCAACACATAATCCCCCTCGAAGATGCCGGCCTCCTTCATGCTCTCTCCGTTGACTTTGAGTAAGAAGGCCTCCTTGCTTCGCACCAAAGAGGGATCGACCGTCAGATGACCGAGCAGGTTCTCCTCAGCAAGAATGGGCTGGCCCGCGGCGACCCGACCCAGGATCGGAATCAATCGACCGGGTCGCTTTGCTTCTGCTTTCACTTTAAGGGTTCGAGAGATGACCTCCAGGGTTCGGCGGCCGGGGCCTTTTCGAAGGTGGCCCTTTCGAATTAATTCCGAGAGATGTTTCTCGACCGCGCGGGTGCCGGATAATCCGAGGCCGCCTGCGATCTCCCGCAAGGTCGGTGGATAGCCCTGTTCTTGTACGGCCCGCTCGATCAGGTCGAGGATCTCTGTTTGTCTGGAAGTCAGTGGTAAGGTAGGCATATGTCTACCTTACCGGATATGAGAGGGAGCTGTCAAGGAATTCTTGAAAGGGGTATTCCCAATGTGGAATGAATGTCAAAGCAAATAGAAGGGTTGATGCTTATGGGGAGGGCGGCGGATCCTTTAAGCAATATTTTTTTGCTTTCAGGAGGACCTCTGCCGGTTGAATCGGCTTACTTAAATAATCGGCTGCCCCCAGACTCATCCCAAATGCTTGGGAACCGGGGTCCACTCTGGCGGATAGAAATAGAACCGGAATATGATAGAGATCTGAATTGCCCTTGATCGCCCGACAGACATCGAATCCATCCATCCCCGGCATCGACACATCCAGCAGGACCAGCCCCATCCGCTCCTCATTCAGGTGCCGCATCGCCAAAAAGCCATCTGTTGCCGTGCTGATCAGATAGCCGGCTTTGCTCAGGACCGCTGAGCAGGTGATCAACGTGTCCTGGTTGTCGTCAACGATGAGAATCCTCGATCGCAAAAGCACCTCTTTTTTAACCTGATCAGCATGCCTTGATCTTCATGATCATCGCACAGAGTATGGAAGGCGCGCGGTGCTTCCTGAGTTTTTTGATAGGAGATAAAAATGCGCTGTCGGAGACGGAACCATGGGCCGCCCGATAAAAGTAAAGAGAGCTGCTATTTTATTGAAAGAACGTACATTTAATTCTAAGGTTTTCCAAGCTTCACATTCAACTTTTATGTCTATTTAAGCTCTTTATAGTTTAGTCTTTCTTCGATTGAATGAATGTACGATTGCAGCTTTTCTTTGAATTCCGGTATAAGATGAAACTTGATTCCGATCAGATATTGGGTGACCCCCTGGAGAGTCTCAAGCCAGGCCACTTCACCCGGAATCATCAGAATTTCGGCGTCTTGCTCGCCTGGGAGTGCAAGCTCCACGAGCAACTGCTCGTCTTTTTGAAAAACGTCATTGGAATAAATTCCGATTCCTTTTATACTCAAATCGCGCACTCTGACGGCGTGAGAGACATTTTTATTTACCCTCGTGATAATGGCGATGGGCGCAAAAGGTACCCGAAGGCCGTCTCGTTTGTCTTCATGCATAGGACGTTTATCTCCCTTTCAATCTCAGCAGTTAGTATAGCGCAGTAATCCATTTTCAGAGGGCAGGCCTGCCGCCGATACGATTCATATATTTATAGGGAAGAACTTCTGAAATATAATCTGCGGTATGATAAATGCCCGGCTGACAAAGAGCCGAAGCGGAAGGATTCCTCCGCGCTCTTGGTTCTCTGCTCATCTCTGTACCTTCTCAGAATTACTCCATTCAGAGATCGATATTTAAAAAGGAGGACCAGTAATGGATGTCCGAATACCCTATCAAGGGGTCGGGAGCACCCTCCTTTTTCAGACACGTTGCGACATACTGTCCATCGAAAAGAAATGAAATTAAATCGCTTGAATGCCGACAATCTTCGGTCGAAGGTTTCTCTTCCTGAAGATGCAGCTCCTCGCTTTCGCTTCATCGCATCTAAAGGGTTCTGTCTATCATCCTTCCCTCTCCATTCGTTGACAACAAGCCGATCTATGCTACATTTTTCAGGTGATACATCCCTGTTTTAAGTCGATACAAAGAATGCCCGAGGGAAAACTTTCTGCAATTTATCTTTACCTGTTTAGAGCGCTGAAACAGGGATCGTTCAATCCTTTAATCGGTTGAGGAACTCCCTCCCCTCGGTGTGAGCCGGGGCATCGGAGATGATGCAAAGAGAAGAAAAAAAACATCCGGATCCACAGCCTCCGATGGAGGGGAGCCGGCCGAACTGTACTGAATGCGGGGTGTTGCGCCGGGCCCTTGCGCAAAACAAAGCGGAGCTCGACGCTTTTGTTTACCGGGTTTCGCACGATTTAAAAGCGCCGGTCGTCTCCCTTCAAGGAATGGCGTCGATCCTGCTGGAAGATTATCAAGCGGCGCTCGGTGAACGAGGCCGACACTATCTCGGCCGGCTCATGTCGAATGCGGAATTGATTGAACGACTCCTCGCCGATTTATTGATTTTTTCTCGGGTCGGAAGAAAGGGATCAAATCCGGAGCGATTGCACGTCGGCGAGGTCGTTCAGGAGGTCTTGAACCGATTTTCGGATGAAATTGCCAAAGGCAAAATAGAGGTTCGCGTATGCTCGCCCCTCCCAGCGCTTTTCTTTGATCGGGCACAGTTGGAGCAGGTTCTTTCGCAGTTGATCAGCAACGCCATTCAGTTTATGGGAGATCGGCAAAACCCGATGATTGAGATCGGGGCGACCTCGGACGGAGAGGCTGTCACGTTCTTTGTCCGGGACAACGGCATCGGAATCGATCCGCAATACCATGAAACGATCTTCGGCGTTTTTGAGCGCCTCAAAGAAATCGAGACGGAGGGAACGGGCATGGGGCTGGCCCTCGTTAGAAAAATTCTCAATCTGGCGGGTGGAACAATCTGGTTGGAGTCGGAGAAGAAAAAAGGAGCCGTTTTTTTCTTCAGAGTGCCCGACGGGGTTTTATTAAAGGATGGAATGTAAATGGACCCAAAGAGAATCAACCGATCTCGGCGGCCGATCTAAAGCGAGGAGCATGGATGGAACCGATTGAAATCCTTCTGGTGGAAGACAACCCCGATCATGCCGAGTTGACCCGCCGCTCGCTGGAAGGCGGGAGTATGGCAAACAAGGTCACTTGGGTGAAGGATGGCCAAGAGGCGCTCGATTACCTCTTTAAGAAGGGGTCCTTTATAGACGCCCCCCGGCCCGGGTTGATCCTGCTCGACATTAACCTTCCTAAGATCAATGGGGTCGAGGTGTTGAAAAAGGTAAAAGAGACCGAAGCGCTTCGCGTCATTCCGGTGATCATGCTGACGACCTCGGATCGCGACGAAGAGGCCCTCAAATGTTACAGCTTCGGCGCGAACAGCTTCATTACAAAGCCGGTGAAGTTCAGCGAATTCTCGGAAAAGGTCAAATCGCTGAAACTTTACTGGCTGCTGGTCAATCGTCCGCCGAACCCCGACGCATAACGGAGGAGTCTCTCATTGGGCTTTTTGGGAATGAAGAGTGGCATGGCAAAAGAACCGGTCAAGATCTTGCTGGTGGAAGACAATATCGATCAGCGGGAGCTGACCCTCCGTGCTTTTCAAAAAAAAGATCCCGATTTACAGATTACTTCGGTCGAGACCGGCCCGGCTTGTCTCGATGCGCTGAGACAGAGCCGCTTTGATGCGGTGATTCTCGATTACAGCCTTCCGATGATGAACGGGGTCGATGTGCTGAGCGAAATTCAGGCGTCGGGATATACCGCTCCGGTGATCATGGTGACGGGGCAAGGGGATGAGACGATTGCGGTCGAGGCAATGAAGCGCGGGGCCTACGATTACATCATCAAGAATCAAAATTATCATCATACCCTTCCTCCCGTCGTCCTCAAAGTGATCGATCAATACAAGCTCAAAAGACATCTTGAGAACAGCTCCCAACGGGCCCACCGCCTCTATGAGATCTCCCTCTCTTTGGCGACCGAGCGAAAAATTGGGGTCCTCAGCACGACCCTGGTGGAGGGGGCGAAGGAGTTGATGGATGCCGAAGGCGCGCTTCTTTTTTTAATCGATGCCGAACAGAAAATCCTTCAAACCGATTTTGTCGGGGTGGAGTTTGAGGGAGGGATTCCGCAAGGTCCCATCACAAAGACGGGGCTCTTCGGCCTCGGATGCCAGGAGCGAGGACCCGTTCTGGTGGAGAATCCGAAGGCGCATCCCCTGATCGGATCGACTCCCGAATTGCAATCTCCGCTGCGTCAAACGCTTTCCATCCCGCTGATCCGCGAAGGTCGGGTTTTAGGCGTTTTAAATCTGATCAATAAAAAAGAAGACCAGCCGTTCTCGTCCGAGGATCAGGATTTCCTGTCGACCCTCTGCATCAACGCCTCCGTGGCGATCGACAATGTCCGCTTTCTGGAAGAGGTGGAGAAGCAAGCGATCACCGACAGTCTGACCGGTCTCTACAATCATCGAGAATTCCAGAAGCGTTTATATGAAGAGACGGAGCGGGCGAATCGGTATGGAAAAGAGTTCTCGCTCATCATGCTCGACATCGATCACTTCAAGTCGTTCAATGATACGCACGGACATCCGGTGGGGGATTCGATCCTGAAAGAAATCGTTAAAGTCATTCAAAAGTGTGTTCGCAACGTCGACTTTCCGGCCCGGTATGGAGGAGAAGAATTTTCTGTCATTCTCCCGGAGACGGTCGGGATCCACGCGGCCAAAGTCGCCGACCGAATCCGAGAGGCGATCGACGAGGCCGCTTTCGTTACAACGACGGGACATCGCGTCCACATCTCGGTGAGCATCGGGGTGTCTTCCTTCCCGGAGGACGGAACGCGGCGGGAAGACTTGATCCTTGCCGCCGATCAGGCCCTCTATTTCGCCAAGCGGGACGGCCGCAACCGTGTTTGCCGCTATCAGGACACCTTGAAGGCGGCGATCGAAAAGGATCAAAGCAAGTTGACCGAAATGCTGCGCAGTCCGGAGATGAAGACCATTCGAGACCTGGCCTCCATCATTGATGCGAAGAGCCCCTACACGCGGGGCCACTCTGAAGGGGTCATCGAGTATGCCCTCCTGCTGGCCGACGCCCTCAATCTGAGCATCGAGGAGAAGCAGAGCTTGCAGCTGGCAAGCTTGCTTCACAACATCGGCATCGTCAGTATTCCCGATACCATCCTGAACAAGCCGGGTCCGCTCTCGCCCGAAGAGCGGAAAATTATCCAAGCGCATCCCGGCTTGGCTCAGATGTTGATCAAAGGCTCGCCGAGCCTCGAGTCGGTCCTCCCCGCCATCCTCTACCATCATGAGCGCTACGACGGAAAGGGCTATCCCAACGGCATGAAAGGGGAGGAGATCCCCTTTCTCGCCCGTGTCCTCGGGGTGGTCGAAGCCTATCATGCGATGATTTCGGTCCGCCCTTACCGCCCTAAACTCTCCCAAGGAGAGGCCCTCCAAGAGCTTCGGAAACATGCCGGCACCCAGTTCGATCCGAAAGTGGTCGAGGCCTTTATCGGCACCTTGAACAAAAGTACAACCGACTGATTTCACACTGACCCTTCCGATCAATCAGAAAATAACCTATCAAAGCCAAACGTGAATAGGTACTTAAGAGAGTGAAAGGCGGCTTTAAATGCATGTCTGGAGGTTTCGAGCGAAATTGCTCCGGAAGGCCGATAAAGTGCTTTTATGATACTCCGAACGGAATTCTTGATCTCTCTGATCTCAATCCTTCTTTGTTCGATTCCCAGAGAACGGAACGCCATGCCAAGCGTCCTCTCTGATGTAGAGGAGCGAAACCGTCCCTTTCCAGCAGGTATAGAGCGGTTTTTGTCCTATTCTTCCTTGGGAAAGTTAATTATCGGGCATCATTTTTTCTTGACAAGAATTATGAAATGGTGAATAATTACGTTCACTCTTAAAATTGGCTCTGCCCCCAGAGAGCTTCGCAGGTTCTGGGGGCTTTTAATTTAACATCGTTTGGACCGGTCGGTTTGATCGGAAAAGGAGAACTGTTTGATCAAAGTTTACGAGAACCAAATTGAAAAGGCATTAAAAGCGCTGAAACGTCAATTGGCGAAAGAGGGGCTTTTAAAGGAACTCAAACGTCGCAGCTTCTACGAAAAACCTTCCGTCAAACGAAAGAGAAAGCAGAAAGAAGCTAGAAAAAAGCGCTTAAAGGCGCAGCGTATCTCTTCGTCTATGAATCCGTAAGCCGACACCTTCAGATGTGAAAGACCTCGAACCCGCGACATTCCGGATGCAGGCGCGGGCTCGATCCGAGATTTTTTTTCGCGCGATCACCGGCCGCGGCTTTGCGATCCGCAATGCCGCTTCAAACTTGACGTTCCGCCATTAACCTGTTAAAATCCGTGCGGTTTGGAGGCAGCGTGGAGCGACGGAATCAGGAACGCCGGCAGATGACGCGCGGTTACGGGCCCGATCGGCGGGTGCAGAACCTTCCCAATGCCGGCATCGATCGTCGCCATCAGCAACGGCGCATCAAAGATCGACGCCAGGCAGACCGCCGGGAAGCAGACCTTCCTCCCCTTTATTCTCTCGACAGCCATTCTTCCAAAATTCTATGAAAGTGAATGAAATCTTCAAAAGCATACAGGGAGAATCGAGCTATGCCGGACTCCCTTGTATTTTCCTTCGAACGACCTATTGCAATCTCCGATGCCACTGGTGCGATACCGCCTATGCCTTCCATGAAGGAACAGAGCGGTCGGTTGAATCGGTGTTGCAAGAGATCCGCGGTTACGGATGCGATCTGGTTGAAATCACCGGGGGGGAGCCGCTCTTACAGGACGAGATCTATCCGCTCATCCGCACCCTTCTCGATGAAGGGTATCGGGTCTTGATCGAAACCAGCGGCAGCGTTCCGATCGACCGGGTCGACCCCCGCGCCGTCATCATTATGGATATCAAATGTCCCGGCAGCCGGATGAGTCACACCGTCTGCTGGGAAAATCTGAATCGGCTGAAGGGGGCGGATGAGGTGAAATTCGTCATTGCCGACCGCGCCGACTATATGTGGGCAAAGGAGATTCTTTCCCGATATCCCTCCCTCACCGACCGGACCGTTCTCTTCTCCCCGGTCTTCGATCAGATGGAGCCGCGGCAGCTGGCCGAGTGGATCTTAGAAGATCGCCTTCCGATTCGATTTCAATTGCAGCTTCACAAATATATCTGGGACCCGCAAATGCGCGGGGTCTGAATATCTGAATAGAGGAGTCCGAATGGAGTTTAAGGTCCAACGGGGAACGCTGGCGAAGCAGGGGGGCGAAATGCTGGTCCTCGGGCATTATGAGGGGGAGTCGCTTTCGCCCGAGACGGCGTCGATCGACAAAGCGATCGGCGGCAAGATTCAGGAGGTGATCGCCTCCGACGAATTCAGCGGTCGGTTCCTTCAGACGCTTGTCCTTCGAACCGACCGAACCGACCGAAAAATTGCCTCGCCCCGGCTCCTTTTGCTGGGGCTTGGAAAGCGCGCCGAGACGACGCTCGATCGGATCCGCCAAGCGATGGGACGGGCGGCGACCCAGATTCGCGAGATGGGGCTGACACAGTTCGCCACACAGATTCATGGGAAGGGACTGCCGCGTCTCTCCGTACAAGATTTGGCCCAGGCGATGGTGGAGGGGGTGATCCTCGGACTCTACCAATTTCAGGTTTACAAAACGGACCGGGAGGCCCTTCCGAAAGAGGTCCGCGAGTGCACCCTCGTCGATCCGGATGAAAAGCGGGCGGTCGAGATCCAGATGGGGGTCCGTCGCGGTCGGTCGATCGCCGAAGGGGTGAACTATGTCCGCGATCTCTGCAATGCGCCGTCGAATGTGATTACACCGAGCCGCCTGGCCGACGAAGCGAAGAAGATCGCCTCCGATTATCATCTCCGGGTCGAAGTTCTCGAGCGCTCCGACATGGAGCGGCTTGGGATGGGGGCCCTCCTCGGCGTGGCGCGGGGAACGGTGGAGCCGCCGAAGTTCATCGTCCTCGAATATGAGGGGGCGCAAAAAAAGACGCGGCCGATTGCGCTGGTCGGCAAGTCGGTGACATTCGATTCGGGGGGAATCTCGCTGAAACCGGCCGAGAGCATGGAGCAGATGAAATATGATATGACCGGCGGCGCCACCGTGCTGGGGACGATGCGGGTGGCCGCGCAGCTACAGCTCCCCCTCCATATCATCGGCGTCCTCCCGGCGACCGATAACATGCCGAGCGGCACCGCCATCCATCCCGGCGATGTCGTCACAACCCTCTCCGGAAAGACAGTCGAAGTGATCAACACCGATGCCGAGGGGCGGCTTTGCTTGGCCGACGCGCTCGCCTATGCCGTGCGATTTAAGCCGGCTGCGATGATCGATCTCGCCACCCTGACCGGCGCCTGTGTCGTGGCGCTCGGGAACCATGCGATGGCGCTGTTCGGAAACGATCCGAAGCTGACCGCGCAGATTCAGAAGGCGAGCGAGGAGACCGGCGAGCGGGTCTGGCCGCTGCCGCTCTGGGACGAATATTACGATCAGATCAAGAGCGAGGTGGCCGATCTGAAGAACACCGGGGGGCGGCCGGGCGGCAGCATCACCGCGGCGCTCTTCTTGAAACAGTTCGTCGGCGACACCCCTTGGGTCCATCTCGATATTGCCGGGACCTCTTGGAACGGGGAGAGACCCCGTCCCTATGTTCCGAAAGGATCGACCGGAACCGGCCTCCGCCTGCTGGTTCAGTATCTCACCGGTCTCGCCAAACAGCAAAAAGCCAAGCACAAATAAAGCCGTATTCGCCTCGCCCACTCGGGTGAAGAGGGGAATCAAAATGAGGATCGCGCAACTTCCAGGAGGTGTCGGATGAAATTGAGCCGAAAGATCGGCCAGCTCTTGATGATCGGGTTTGACGGAACCACCCCGACGAAGGGGGTGGAGGAGCTCATCAAGAAACATCAAATCGGCGGGGTGATCCTCTTTTCCCGAAACATCAAAGAGCCGCTTCAGTGCGCCAAACTGACCGCGTCGCTTCAGAAGCTCTCCCCCGATGTCCCGCTCTTCATCGCCGTCGATCAGGAAGGGGGTCGGGTCTCGCGGCTGGCCCCTCCCTTCACGCAGTTTCCCCCGGCGCGGACGCTCGGCCGTTGCGATTCGGTCGAGCTGACCTACAGCGCCGCCGAGGCGATGGCGAAGGAGCTGGCGGCGGTTGGAATCAATATGGACTTCGCCCCGGTGCTCGATGTCGACACCCACCCGAAGAATCCGATTATCGGAGATCGTTCGTTCGGAGCCAATCCGACGCTCGTCGCCAAGCATGGTCTGGCGGTGATCGCCGCCCTGCATGATCAGAAGGTGATCGCCTGCGGGAAGCATTTTCCCGGCCACGGCGACACCGCAGCCGACTCCCACAAAACTCTGCCGTCGGTCGATCATCCCCTCTCCCGGATGGCCGACCTCGAATTAAAGCCGTTTATCCATGCGGTGGAAAACCGTCTCCATGCGATCATGACCGCCCATGTGCGCTATCCGAAGCTCGACGAAAAATATCCCGCCTCGCTCTCCAAGAAGATCGTCACCCAGCTGCTCCGAAAAACGATTCAGTTCGAAGGGCTCGTCGTCACCGATGATCTGGAGATGAAGGGGATCACCGACGGATTTACGATTCCCGAGGCGGCGGTGAAGGAGGTTCAGGCGGGATCCGATCTGATTTTAATTTGCCATTCACCCGACCAGCAGATGGAGGCGCTTGAAGCGCTGATCCGCGCCGTCGAGAAGGGGACGATCAAGGAGGAGCGGCTGAATGAATCGCTCGCCCGGATTCTGAGTCTCAAAGAGCACTTCCTCCTGCCGCGCCAGGCTCCCAAACCGAAGCAGATCAAGCAGGTGGTCGGCTGCGACACGCATCGATTGGTCGTTGAGGAGATTGCAAAACGGGGTGAGCCGGTCCCGGCGCGGCGGGGAGGGCGTTAATGCCCTCCGGTTTGATGGAGTCCCGTGGAATTTTTTAAGACCTTCATCGACCTCTTTCTTCATCTCGACCGACATCTCGTCGCCGTCTTTCAAGATTATGGTCCCTGGACCTATCTGATCCTCTTCCTCATTATCTTCTGTGAGACCGGCCTGGTCGTCACCCCTTTTCTTCCGGGCGACTCCCTTCTCTTCGGCGTCGGGGCGCTGGCCGCCGGCAGCGACCTCCATATCGGATGGCTCTTTATCCTTCTGAGCCTTGCCGCCATCCTGGGCGATGCGGTCAACTACTGGATCGGTCATTTGATCGGTCCCAAGGTCTTTCAGAAGAAAGAGAGCCGCTTCTTTAAAAAAGAGCATCTCGACCGGACGCATCAATTTTATGAGAAGTACGGCGGCAAGACGATCATCCTCGCCCGCTTCGTCCCGATCATCCGGACCTTCGCCCCCTTTGTCGCCGGGATCGGCCGGATGCGCTACTGGCATTTTGCCGCATATAATATTGTCGGCGGAATACTCTGGATCGGTCTCTTCTTATTCGGCGGGTATTTCTTCGGGAATATCCCGACGGTCAAGGAAAATTTCACGCTGGTGATCCTCGGCATCATCGTCGTGTCGGTGTTGCCGGGGGTGGTCGAGCTGGTCCGATCGCGCGCGGGGGCCTAGGATCGACCTTTTTTTATCGGTCTCTTCCCCTTCTTCCCTGCCGGATCGACATACGGCTCTCGCAGTTGTACCGGCGCCAGTCCGCCCTTCCGCATCTTCAGGTTCAGCATCTCCACGAACACCGAAAAGGCCATGGCAAAATAGATATACCCTTTGGAGATGTGCTGGCCGAGCCCCTCGGCAATCAGCGTCACCCCGATGAGGAGAAGAAAGGCGAGGGCGAGCATCTTCACCGTCGGGTGGCGATGGACGAAATCGCTGATCGCCCCCGAAAAGAAAATCATGAAGATCACCGCGATGACCACCGCTAAAACCATGATCGCGATTTGATTGGCCATCCCCACGGCCGTGATCACCGAGTCGAGCGAGAAGACGATGTCAAGGAGGCTGATTTGAATGATGACGCTGGCAAACGAAGTGGCCGAGCGTCCCGCGGCGTGCGCCTCCTCTCCCTCCAGGCGCTCGTGAATTTCATGCGTGCTCTTGGCGATGAGGAAGAGGCCGCCGCCTAAGAGAATGAGGTCGCGCCCCGAAATGTCATGGGCGAAGAGGGTGAAGAGCGGCGTCGTCAGCCGCATGATCCAGGTGAGAGAAAAAAGGAGACCGACCCGGGTGACCATCGCCAGCATCAGCCCGACGGTCCGGGCCTTCGCCTGCGCCGCGGCGGGAAGCTTCCCGGCGAGGATGGAGATAAAAATGATGTTGTCGATTCCCAGGACGATCTCGAGCGCGGTAAGCGTCGTCAACGCGATCCAGGCCTGAGGGTCTGCCAGCCAATCCACGATTCACCTCCGAAAAAACAAAAGACCGGGTTTCGTTTGAAGCCCGGACTTTATAATATGAACGGGAGGCGAAGTCAATCGACTTGCCATTTCCCCCTGCGGGGTCGGGATTTCCTTTTCGACGGTTGACTGAGGAGGAAAATTGGAATATACAGGAATCGGGAGCGGCGGGGGAATGCTGAGGCGAACCGAGGGGATGAGCTGGATCAAACTGCTGCAGGGGATCTTAAAACGGGCGCTTCCTTTCTTTTTCGTCGGATTGATCTTGGGGCTTTTCTATCCGCTGATCAATGAAAAGGGGCAACGCGCGATTCTGGGGGTGATCTCCGAGCATGCCTCGCCGATGACTTTTGATTTTCTGGCGAGCTATTCCGTGGCGGCGATCTCTCTCTTCACCTCAATGGGGGGCCGTACCGGGATGCCGATCCCGAAGGCGAGGCTCTTTCTCGGTTATTATCCCGCCAAGGCGGCGCTCGATTCGGCGTCGATTTTCTCCGGGATCGCCCTCGGGTTCACCTGCGGCCGATTGCCCCATCCGGTCGCCTGGCGGCTCTCCGCCTTCATGGCGATGTTGTACAGCTCCGGTATTCTCGTCTTGATCGTCGCCGCTTCTTTCCGAGGGCGGGTGATCCGGGACGAGCGGCTCTGCCGGGCGGTCTCCATTCTGCTGGCGCTCAGCGTGGTCGGGCTTTTCATCAAACATTACATTCTTTAAGATCTCGAGGGTGGTGAGGGCTTATGTCGGAACGGGTGGTGTTGATCACGGGGGGGGCGAAGGGGATCGGCCGGGCGATCGGGCTCGATCTCGCCGGCCGGGGATGGTCGGTGGCACTCTGCTATCGAACCAGCGAGAAAGAGGCCGAGGAGACGGCGGTGGCGATTCGGGAAAAAGGGGTGAAGGCACTCGCCGTCCGGGCCGACGTGTCCGATCCGAAAGCGGCCGAGCGATTTGTGAAAGAGGCCGAAGGGACGTGGGGGCGGATCGATGCGCTGGTCCATGCCGCCGGGCCGTATCATCGGGTCAACCTGCTGGAGGAAACGATCGAGGGATGGCATGAAATGTTCGACCACAATCTCCATCCGCTCTTTTACCTCGCCCGTCTCGTGACCCCCGCCATGAAGGCGCGGCGGTGGGGACGGATCGTCAGCTTCAGCATGGCGAACGCCGACCAGATGATCGGCCAGCCCCAGATCACGGCGCATTATATCTCGAAGGTCGGCGTCCTGATTCTCACCCGGTCTCTTGCCAAGCTGCTCGCCCCGCATGGGATCACGGTCAACGCGATCTCGCCCGGCTTCATCCGGACCGGAAGCGCCCCCGAGTCGGAGATGACGGGAATGATCAAGAACATCCCGGCCGGTTATGTCGGCGAGGTCACCGATGCGGTCGCCGTCGCCCGATTTCTCCTCTCCGACGAAGCGCGTTATGTCACCGGAGGGAACATCCATCTCAGCGGGGGATGGGGGGTCTAACGAATGCGGAGTGCGGATTTTAGATTGCGGAGTTAAAATAAGTGCGTCCTCCTTCCGTCTTCCGTGGAGAAGATAAATGATGAAGCAGCTTCGAAATATTATGCTGACCGGGTTGATCGCCCTGTTGCCCCTTTATCTCACGGTCACCCTCCTGATCTGGCTCTTCGGCTTGATCGACGGCGTCGCCCAGCCGTGGCTCTATAACGTTTTTGGGGTGGAGATCTGGGGGTTGGGGGTGGTGGCGACGGTGGTGATCATCTTCGTTGCCGGCCTGGTCGTCTCCAGCGTGACCGGCGCCCTCTTCCTCGGCTGGATGGACCGCATCCTGGAGCGCCTTCCGATTATCCGAGGGGTCTATCGGGGGATCAAGCAGATCGTCGATAGTTTTAACCCGCACAATCCCTCCGGTTTTAAGGAATTCGTTTTCGTGAAACAGACGAGCGGGGAGGGCTATATCGGCGGATTCCTCACCAGTGAATTCAGCCTCGTTCAAGCCAACGGCGTACGACAAAACATGGCGGTCGTTTTCATCCCGAGCAATCACCTCTATCTCGGCGCGATCCACATCGTCGAGCGGACCCGAATCGTCAAAACGGCCCTGACCCTTCAAGAGGGGGTCACCTTCGCCCTCTCCGCCGGCGCGTCGATGAAGGGAGAGGTCCGACAGATCGAGTGATCTTTTGACGTTCGACCCCTCTTGGCCTTACAATAAGCAGACGTAACGATGCTTTCATTCCCCCATTTTAAAAGGGCGCGATGTCGAACGAACCGTCCAATCCAAAGAAAAAGAAAACCTTCACCGATCCGATCTGCCTGATGGAGATCACCCCGGAAGAGTCGGTGGGGACGTACGATTATGAGGGGACGCGGTACTACTTCTGCTCGCAATTTTGTCTCGACCGCTTCCGGGAGTCGCCCGCCCAATTTTTAGAGGGGGCCCCGGCCGCGGCACCCGCTCCCCCGCGCCCGCCGGGGACAGAATACACCTGCCCGATGGACCCCGAGGTCCGGCAGATCGGGCCGGGCGCCTGTCCCAAGTGCGGCATGGCGCTCGAGCCGATGACGATCGCCCCGCCCGCGACGAAGACCGAATATGTCTGCCCGATGCATCCGGAGGTCGTTCGCGACGCGCCGGGATCGTGTCCGATCTGCGGCATGGCGCTGGAGCCGAGGACCGTCACGGTAGAAGAGGAGGCGAATCCCGAACTGATCGACATGACCCGCCGATTCCGGATCAGCCTCGCCTTGACGGTGCCGTTGCTCCTGCTCTCGATGTCCGACCTGATTCCGGGAAACCCGCTGCAGCAGATCGGCTCGCCCCGGCTGCTCGCTTGGATTCAGTTCGCGTTGGCGACCCCGGTGGTCCTTTGGGGAGGGTGGCCTTTCTTCCAGCGGGGATGGAACTCGATCGTCCACCGCTCGCTCAACATGTTTACGCTGATCGCCATCGGGACCGGGATCGCCTATCTCAACAGCATCGTGGCGGTCCTCTTCCCCGACCTTTTCCCCCCTTCCGTTCGCCAGGGTCATGCAGAGGCGCCGGTCTATTTTGAGGTGGCGGCGGTCATAATCGTTTTGGTCCAGCTCGGCCAGGTGCTGGAGCTGCGCGCCCGAAGCCGAACGAGCAGCGCCATCCGCGCCCTGCTGGGGCTCGCCCCCAAGACCGCCCGGCGGCTTCGGGAAGACGGAACGGAGGAGGATGTCCCGCTCGATGCGGTCCATCCCGGAGACCGCCTTCGGGTCCGGCCGGGGGAGCGAATTCCGGTCGATGGGATCATCCTGGAGGGGAGCAGCGCCGTCGACGAATCAATGATCACCGGCGAGCCGGTGCCGGTCGAGAAGGGACCGGGCAGCCGGGTGACCGGCGGGACGATCAATGGAACCGGCAGCGTCATCATGCGGGCCGAGCGGGTCGGCGCCGACACGCTGCTCGCCCGGATCGTCCGGATGGTCAGCGAGGCGCAGCGAAGCCGTGCCCCGATTCAACGGCTCGCCGACGTCGTCTCCGGCTACTTCGTTCCGATCGTGGTGGCGGCCTCGGTCGTGACCTTCCTCATCTGGTGGACGGTCGGCCCGGAGCCGCGGCTGGCCCATGCGATCGTCAATGCCGTCGCCGTTCTGATTATCGCCTGCCCCTGCGCGCTGGGGTTGGCGACACCGATGTCGATCATGGTCGCCACCGGGCGGGGGGCGACCGCCGGGGTGCTCTTTAAAAATGCCGAAGCGCTTGAACTGTTGCAAAAGGTCGACACCCTCGTCTTTGACAAAACCGGTACCCTGACCGAAGGGCGGCCCCGTCTGATCCGGGTCGTTCCGCTGCCGGGGTGGACGGAGGAAGCGCTCCTCCGGCTCGCCGCCAGCCTCGAGCGGGGAAGCGAGCATCCGCTCGCCGACGCGATCGTCGCCGGCGCGGCGAGCCGGGGGCTCTCCCTCACCGAGGCGAAGGAGTTCCGGTCGATCACCGGAAAGGGAGCGGTCGCCGTTGTGGAAGGGAAAAAGGTGGCCTTGGGGAATCGGGCGCTGTTCGAGGAGCTGAAGCTGCCGCTCGATCTCTTCGTCGAGCAGGCGGAGGCGCTCCGCCGCGACGGCCAGACGGTGATTTTCGTTGCCGTCGATGGCAAGCCGGCTGGACTGCTCGGGCTGGCCGATCCGATCAAAGAATCGACGCCGGAGGCGATCGCATCACTCAAAAAACATGGCATTCAAACGGTCATGCTGACCGGCGACAGCCGAACGACCGCCGAGGCGGTCGCCCGTAAACTGGAGATCGACAAAGTCATCGCCGAAGTCCTTCCCGATCAAAAGCGGGAGGTGATCAAGCGGCTGCAAATTGAAGGTCATACGGTGGCGATGGCGGGGGACGGCATTAATGACGCGCCGGCGCTCGCACAGGCCGACGTCGGGATCGCGATGGGGACCGGAACCGATGTGGCGATCGAGAGCGCCGGGGTGACGCTGGTCAAAGGGGATCTGCGGGGGGTGATCCGCGCCTATCGGCTGAGCCGCGCGACGATGCGAAACATCCGGCAGAATCTTCTCTTTGCTTTTATCTATAATAGTTTTGGCGTTCCGATCGCCGCCGGCGCGCTCTACCCCGCCTTCGGGATTCTTCTCAGCCCGATGATCGCGGCGGCGGCAATGAGCCTCAGCTCGGTCTCCGTGATCGCAAACGCGCTCCGGCTGCGGAAGGTCTCCCTCTAGCCATAAGAAAAAATCTAAAATTTTGGGTTTCTCCTCGATCGGTTAAGAGCGTTGGAATGGGCTTTGCCCCATTCCAAATGCTCTTGACTTGATCCGATTTTTCCCTTCCTTTTCATTTTTCTAAACTTTATAATCAGAGCCGCCGTCTGTCCTCACAGGCGGTCGAACCGATTCATTTGGTGTTCTTCAGGAGGATAAGGAGCTATGCGATCTATGATGGATAGATTAAAAACAACGGGATGGAGCGTCGCCCTCACCGCGGCGCTGGTTCTAATCGGTCAACCCCTGGCGGCGAATGCGAAAGGGGAGCCGGCGGAGAGCGTCGTAACGCTCAACGCGATGGATTATAGCTACAAGGGACCCGACCGTATTAAAGGGGGGGTCGTTAAGGTCGAAATTAATAATGGGGGAAAAGAGCTGCACCATGCCCAGCTGATTCAGCTCCTCGACGGGAAGACCTTCGATGATTTTGTCGGGCTGAAGCCGGCTTTAAGCGGCCCGCTGCCGCGCTGGGCGAAGTTTGTGGGGGGACCGAACGGGGCGATCCCCGGTGAGAAGGCGACCGCGGTGATGAACCTGGAGCCGGGCAACTATGTGGTGGCCTGCCTCATTCCCGATGCGAAGGGGGTTCCCCATCTTGCCCTCGGCATGATGAAGCCGCTGACCGTCACGGCGGCCGAGACAAAAAAAGCGGAGCCGAAGGCCGACGTCACCATCACTGTGGCCGATTTCAGATTTGTCCCCTCCCAACCGCTCACGGCCGGCAAGCATACGATCAAAGTGGTCAACAATGGAACGATGCCGCATGAACTGCTGCTGGTGCGGATGGCGCCCGGCAAAAAGGTAGCCGATTTCGGCGCTTTTGAAGCCGATCGCTCCGCCCCCCCTCCTGGAAAGCCGATCGGCGGGATCGTCGGCGTGCAGAACGGAATGCACACCTACTTCGAGACCGATCTGGCCCCCGGCAACTATGGGTTGATCTGCTTCTTTCCCGATGAGAAGGGGGAGCCCCACTTTAAGCGGGGAATGACGCTCGACTTTA
Organism: Candidatus Manganitrophaceae bacterium; assembly: GCA_016200325.1. Classification (NCBI taxonomy): domain Bacteria; kingdom Pseudomonadati; phylum Nitrospirota; class Nitrospiria; order Candidatus Troglogloeales; family Candidatus Manganitrophaceae; species Candidatus Manganitrophaceae bacterium. The sequence goes on along the minus strand of JACQEZ010000011.1, from coordinate 24,323 downwards.
CCGTTGAATAAACCGGGTCGCGGAGGAAGCGCGCGCGCCGTCCTCGTCCTCCGCGATTCCCTCTGCCCGATGGTTTGAAGCTGAACTTGTCTTGAAGGTGAAATAAGGATCGATTGTGAAGAGAGCGACCCGGTATACGATTGTCCTTCTTCTCTTCTTTCTTCAATTCTCCTGCGCTTCGGCGCCGAAAGCCAAGGAGAGTCCCGCCACCCCGAAGCACTTCCTCTGGTCGGCGCAGTCGGAGACCGCCACCGTCTATCTTCTCGGTTCCATCCATGTGGCGAAACCGGAGATGTATCCGCTTGCCCCATCGATTGAAGCCGCTTTTGATCGGTCGGAGACGTTGGTGGTCGAGATCAACCCCGATGAGTTCGATGCGGCGCGCCTTCAGTCGCTTTTTCTCGAGTATGGGGCCTACCCGTTTGGGGAGACGCTCGATCAGAAGGTCTCGAAGGAGACCTACTCCCTGGCGGAGAAAAAATTTAAAGAGGCCGGCTTTCCGATGGGGCAGCTGAACCAGTTTAAGCCCTGGGTCTTGGCGGTCATGCTCCAGGCCGTGGAGCTGCAACGTCTCGGCTTCGACAAGCAATATGGGATTGACGAGCACTTTATCACCCAAGCGCGGGGAAAGAAACGGGTGGCGGCGTTTGAGACGGTGGAATACCAAATCGGTCTCTTCGACAGCTTCTCCGATCGTCTCCAGGAGCTGTTTCTTCGCTACACCATCTCCGATTTGAACCTTCTCTCCGACCAGATGGATTCGGTGGTGAGCGGCTGGCAGGTGGGGGACACCGGTGCGATTGAAGCGTTGATCTTCCAGAGTGTGAAAGAGGAGCCGGGGCTGGCGCCGGTCTATGACAAGCTGATCTATGAACGAAACGCGCAGATGGTCTCCAAGATCGAAGGGTTTTTAAAAACGAAGGAGCCTTATTTTGTCGTCGTCGGGGCGGGACATCTCGTCGGCCAAGGAGGAATCGTCGACCTTCTCCGAAAGAAAGGGTACGTTGTTCAACAGATGTAAGTCTCACATCGGCCTTCTTCCGCACCGCGCGCACCGCGCGGGGCGCATCCCCTTTTTCCGCAAAGAAGTCCTCCTGAGTGTTTTTCTCGGTCTCTCTTTCTCCTCCTCCCTTTATGCGTGGGGCGAAGCAGGGCATCGCATCGTCGCCGATGTGGCGGAGCGCCATCTCACGCAACCCGCACGCCAAGAGGTGGAGCGGCTTCTCGAAGGCGCATCGCTCGCATCGATCGCCGCTTGGGCCGATCGAATTCGCGGCGACCGCCCGGAGACGGCGCCGTGGCACTATGTCAATATTCCCTTCAAGGCATCTCGGTATAACCCAAACCGGGATTGTCTCTCTCCGGCCGAGGGAGACTGCCTGATCGCCGCGATCGCGCGATTTAAGAGGGTCCTCGCCGATCGGGCCCGCCCCCTCCCGGAGCGGGCCGAGGCGCTGAAGTTCCTGGTCCATCTGGTCGGCGACCTTCATCAGCCGCTCCACACCATTAACCGGGACGATCACGGCGGCAACGACCTTCCGGTGATCTTCTTCGGAGAAGCGCTCAATCCGTTCGGCGGGAAGCCGTGGAATCTCCATGCCGTCTGGGATACGGGGCTGATCGATCATACCGGCTTGACCGAGCCGGCGTATGTGGCCCGTTTGGAGGGGTGGCTGAAGAAGCAATCGCGCGCCGATCTTCAAAAAGGAACGGTCGTCGATTGGGCGTTGGAGGGGCATCGGGCCGCGACGCAGGTCGCGTATCGCCTTCCCGAAGATCGAAAACTCTCCAGACATTATTTCGAAAAGAGTCTCCCGGTGGTCGACGCACTCCTGGCCAAAGCGGGTGTTCGGCTGGCGCGGGTCTTGAATGAAGCGTTTAATATGGACCTTAAAAAGAAGGGGGCACCGTGATGGAAGCGCAGGAAGAGGTGGGACTGAAGGCGGCGATGCAGCTGGGAATGTACTATGCCTATCTGGCGCGGGCGCTCCGGAGGGTGATCAACCCGGAGGGTCCGGTCGAGCTCCCTGAACCGCTCCTCGATCAACAGCTCGAGCAACTCCGAAGCCATCTGGCGATCCCGCTGGCGAAGAACCGGGTGGTGCGTCAGAAGTGGGAAGAGATTGATAAAGAGGTGGCGCGAATCCGTCGGGAGGCGGCCGATCCGGCGACCTGGGGCGCGGCCGTCAAAGAAGCGAAGCGGCTTCTGCCGGAGGTGGAGATCCGCGCGGAGACGGTGAGCGATCTGGTCGCCCTGCTGCGGGGCGGCTGAGTTTTTGGAAGCAGATCGGCAAGAATCAAAAGGGGGGTGAAATGGGTTGGGCGATCATTATCGGGAGGGACGGCATTGGTCTTTATCAACATCTTCGTCCATTACGAAGTGCTCCGGATCATCATGGGAATCTTGCCCCGGCTCGCGATGCCGCCCCGCGCCCGGATGATTATCGTCGTCTTCGCTACCTTCGCCGCCCATACCGTTGAGGTTTGGCTCTACAGCATCGGCTATTACCTTATGGATCAGCTTCCTGGAATGGGCCGTTTTATCGGACAATTTAAAGGAGAGTTCTTCGATTACATCTACTTCTCCGCCGTGACCTACACCTCGCTCGGTCTAGGCGATGTCTACCCGACCGCCCCCTTCGGCTCATCACCGGGATCGAAGGGCTCAACGGCCTGTTGCTGATCACCTGGTCGGCCGCATTTACCTACCTCGCCATGCAGAAGTTTTGGGATCTGCATCCGCATCAGGAAGAAACGCCGAAAGAGAAGCTGAGACCCGAAGCGGGGCTGTAAGGGGAAAGGCGGCGGCCAGCGTCTCTCTTGATCCGCTCCACCCCGATCCGATAGAATACCTCTAATATCCGTTTGTCCCATTTCCCACAAGAAAAACCGAAAAACCTCTGAGATCCTCACTCGCCCGCTTCGGCACATCCGTAGGTCCTCCGGTGTAGAAAAGCAGGCCGAGATCATTCAAGCGCCAATGCACCTCATGCTATTGCAAGGAGGAAAAATCCAATGCGACCTCTTACACTGACCGCCATTTTCATTGTCTCGACCACCCTTTTGCTCGCGACGGTTTTTTCGGCCGCTGCCGCGGAAAAAGATCCCTGCGCGCCGCGCGTGCCGGCGGGAGAGCTGGCGCAATATAAAGCGATGAAGCCGCCGGTGGCCGATTCACCGGAGTCGATTCAAAAAGGAAAAGAGATCTTCAATGGGAAAGGAAGCTGCGCCGGCTGTCATGGAAATGAAGGAAAAGGAGATGGTCCGTTGGCGGCCTCCCTTAACCCATCGCCGCGGAATTTCACCGATCCGAAGTTCGACCAGTGTAAGAGCGCGGGGGAGATGTTCTGGGCGGTGAAAAATGGGATCTCCGGCACCGGGATGCTCTCCGCCGTCGGCAGCGGTCTCATCACCGAAGAGGAGGCATGGCAGGCGGTTCTGTATGAGCGAAGCCTGGGGAAGAAGTAGGCTGTTATCGTTAATCGCTTAGGCCATCGAAATCGCCTCGAGCAGGCCGGGATTTTCAATCGCCCGGCCGCCGCCGAGCGCGACACTCAGCAGCGCCCCCTTGTCGATGATGATCGGGAGACCGGTTTCATGCTGAAGACGGATATCCAACTTTCGGATCAGCGCCCCGCCGCCGGTAATCACGATCCCTTTTTCGACGATGTCGCCCGACAACGCAGGCGGGGTGTTCGCCAGCGCCATTTTGATCGCGTTGACGATCACCCGCACCGACGGGGCGATCGCCTCGGCAATCTCGTTGGAGTCGATCTCGACGATCCGGGGAAGCCCGGTGACGGAGTCGCGTCCCTTGACCCGCGCCTTCTGGACCTCCCCGTCGGGCCAGGCGGTGCCGAGGGCGATCTTGACCTGCTCCGCCGTCTGCTCGCCGATGAGAAGATGATGCCGGCGCTTGACCATCTCGATGATCTTTTCGTCCATTGCATCGCCGCCGACCCGGACCGAATGGCAGCAGACGATGCCGGCCAATGAGAGAACCGCCACTTCGGTCGTCCCGCCGCCGATGTCGACCAGCATATTTCCGACCGGTTCGAGGACCGGCATCTCGGCCCCGATCGCCGCGACGATCGGTTCTTTGATCAAGAGGATCTTCTTCGCGCCGATCGAATAGCCGACCTCTTCAACGGCCCGCCGTTCGATTTCGGTGACGCCGTGCGGCAGGCTGACGGCGATCGACGGTTTTCCGAACGGCCATCGGCGGCGTGCCCGCCGGATAAAAAACTCGAGCATCTCTTTCGCAAGGTCGAAGTCGGCGACGACCCCCTGTTTGATCGGCCGGACGGTCCGGATCATCGTCGGAGCCTTTCCGACGAGCGCCTTGGCCTCCTGTCCGACGGCGATGACCTCTTGCTTTCCCTGGGCTCCTTCGCGGACGGCGACGACGGAGGGCTCGTTCACGACGATCCCTTTTCCCCGGACGTAAACGAGGGTGTTGGTGGTTCCAAGGTCGACGGAGATATCGGCGACCCAAGGCCGCATCCAGGGGAAGACGCTTCGAGAAAGTTCTTTCATCCTTGATTCCTCACTCTCAATTCGTTCTTACGATAAAGAACGTGTTCTTGGAAAGGCGATCCGGCATCCATGCATGGACTGATCCTTCCAGCAAGGGAGGATTTCTGCTTGTACAGGTTATTTCCGAGCTTCCTTCTGCCGCAGGCGGAGCAGCGACAGCTCCTGCAGCAAGGTCTCTTGCAACCCTTCTTCCAGGGGCCGAGTCTTAAAGCCCAATTCGCGGCGGGCCTTCTCGCTGCTTCCGAGGTAGGTCGTCCCGGCGATGGCCCGGAGGCTCTCGGCGCGGTAGAGATCGGGAAGCGGGAGGAGCGGCTCGATTGCGCCGACCAGCGCCGCAAATGCCTTCAACAGCCCCGGCGGGGGATGAAGACGGGGCGCCTTGATCCCGGTGACCCGCTCCGCGATTTCGAACGCCGCCTGCAGGGTATGCGGCGGCCCGGCGATGATGTAGTCTTCCCCCGGCCGTCCCCGCTCCATCGCCAAGAGATGGCCCCGCGCGATATCTTCCACATGGCCCCAACAGTAGGCGGTTCGTGGAGAGACCATCGGCAGCCGTCGTTTGAGATAGAGGAGAAAGAGATCTCTCACCGAGCTGGTATCCCCCGGGCCGTAGACCAAGCCGGGGAGGACGATCACGAGCGGCAGGCCCTGCGCGATCATCGACTCGGCGATCTCGGTCTGCGCCGCCCACTTGGTCCGTTCATACTCGGAGAGCCACGGCCCGTCATAACGCGATTTTTCATCGACCGTTCGGCCGTTCGTATCAGAGTAGATCGCCAGCGTGCTGGTGTAGACCCCCTTCGAGATCTTGAGAGCCTTCATCGCGGTGAGGACATTGCGCGTGCCGTCGATGTTAATCCGCCGGGCCGCTTCCCTGTCCGGAGAGCCGACCTTGTACCAGCCAGCGACGTGGAATACACCATCCGCGCCGGCCATCGCCGGACGGAGACTCTCCAGATCGGTGATGTCTCCTTTCCGAACGTCGATGCCGAGATGAATGAGCGCGGCCGCCTTGGAGGGATCACGGGCGAGTGCGACAACTTGGTGGCCCGACGCAACCAGCTGGCGCGAAATCCGCCCGCCAATAAAGCCGGTTGCGCCGGTGACGAAGAATTTCATCATCGTCCTTAGGGAGTGAGTACCTGATGATACCAGGCGTTGATCGGATCGGCAAGCAACTGTGATCTAAATCACCTGATTTTCTCCCCTAGATCGAAGTGGAAAAGACCTTAGAGGTACGATAGGGCGCTTGACGCCGATCTCCCTAAATCGGTATTCTGCTGCAGATGGGTTGATAGAGAGAGGGTATTTTTATGGAAGAGGTTCTTTTTCATCTCGCCTTTCCGTTGGATGATCTGGAGGAGGCGAAGCGATTTTACGTCGATGGCCTCGGCTGCACCTTGGGACGGGAGTCGCCCCGTGCGATCACCCTCGAACTGGCCGGACATCAGCTGGTCGGCCATCTTGCTCCGGCGGTGGCGGGACAGAAGGGGATCTACCCGCGGCACTTCGGCCTGATCTTTAAGACCGAAGCGGGTTGGCAGGCGCTGGTCGACCGGGCCCAGGCAAAGGGCCTCCGGTTCTACCAGTCTCCTCGTCGCCGATTCGAGGGGAGCCGGCTGGAGCATGCCACCTTCTTTCTTGAAGATCCTTCGCACAACCTCCTTGAATTCAAATGGTACCGGTACGAATCGGCGATCTTCGGCGAGCGGGAGTTCGGCGCGGTCGGCGATACCGATCCGGAGCCCTGAGAATGTGTCCATCATATATCACACCGCTCCAATCGACAGAAGAAGCACTTCGCCCTTCATCTGCGGATGGAGATCGCAGATAAAGGTGAACTTCCCGGGGCGCGGTGGAATGAAGAGAATCCGCATCTCTGCCCCCGGCGCGATGTGGACCCCTCGGATTCCTTTTCCTAAGGTGGCTGAGCCGCCGCTCTCCACCCGGACATCGACCTCCTGCAAAAAGAGGGAGGTGAAGCCATGCTCGACCTGATCCACGTTCCGAAGGACGATCATCGCCGGCACCCCCGGCGTCAGCGGCTTTCCTTGAACTTCATACGCGGAATTTCGAATCACCACCTCGACCCGCGCCGGCCCCTCGGCGGGAAAGGTCACCGCGTTCCTGTCGCCAAAAATAACCAGTAAGACGATGAGAAAAAGTGTGGACGATGTCCAGTACCGATTCCTGACCTGCATCTGAATCCTCCCTGTTGAACCGGGCCCGAAAGCCCGCCTGAAGTCCATCGATCTGTCATCTCTAGAATAACCAAATGAAGGGGGCGATTGAAAGGCGGTCGGAGCGAGAGAGCGGTTTTCGGCATGCGTGGGCGGGTCTATCGTATTACTTATTAAGAAAACAATTCCCTTGACGACGACGGAACGGGTCGGTATTCTGCTTTAAGTTTAGGAGTGGTATGACCATGGCCAAAAGGAAGAGACCGGTCAACGGCGATTTTACCCTCGAGGTCGGTGCCGCGACCGATGTCGCCCCGGTCGGACGGGGAAAGGGCAAGCCGCTGCACGAGCGGACGGCCGACGAAGAGCTGGATGTCGTCGACTGGGAGAAGGTTGCGGCGATGGCGGAGTTCAAGGCGCTCCTCGCCGCGAAACGGCGCTTTATTTTTCCGGCGACGATTTTTTTCATCGCTTACTACTTTGCCCTGCCGATTCTGGTCGGTTATGCGCCGGAGTTCATGAAGACGCAGGTCTTCGGCGTGGTGAACCTTGCGTATCTCTTCGCCCTCTCTCAGTTCTTCATGGCCTGGATCATCGCCGCCCTCTATGTCCGGGCGGCGGGGCGGTTTGATGGGATGATCGGGACGATTCTGGCCAAGTTGAAGAGGCGGAGATAGAGATGTCGACTTCGCTTCTTCTTTTTTTAATCTTCATCGCGATCACCCTGCTGATCACCTATTGGGCGGCGCGGCAGTCGAGCGGGTCGGCGGCCTTCTTCACGGCGAATCGGCAGATCACCGGCTGGCAGAATGGGCTTGCCGTTGCCGGTGATTATATGAGCGCCGCGTCTTTCCTAGGAATTGCGGGGATGATCGCCTTTCAGGGCTATGACGGCTTCATGTATTCGGTCGGCTTCCTCGTCGCCTATCTCACGGTGCTGTTGATTGTCGCGGAGCCGCTTCGGAACGCCGGTAAATATACGATGGCCGATGTGCTCGCTTATCGTCTCTCTCCACGGCCGGTCCGGGCGATGGCGTCGTTTTCTACGCTCACCGTCAGTACCTTTTATATGATCGCCCAGATGGTCGGCGCCGGGGCGTTGGTTTCCCTCTTATTGAAAGACTCCGGGCTGAACTATCAAACGGCCGTCATCGGCGTCGGGGTGTTGATGATTATTTATGTCGTCTTCGGCGGGATGCTCGCGACGACCTGGGTCCAGATTATCAAGGCGGTTCTCCTGATGGGGGGGACGATTTTTCTGAGCATCTTTGTGCTGGCCCACTTTGATTTCAGCTTCGGGAATTTTTTCAATGCCATCGCGCATGTGACCTACCACGATAAAACCGGGGCGGAGGTGACACATAACTTTCTTCAGCCCGGCCTGAAGTTTAAGCCCCCTTACGGCGCGCTCGATCTGATCTCGCTCGGTATGGCGCTGCTCTTTGGGACCGCCGGCCTGCCGCACATCTTGGTCCGCTTCTATACAGTGCCCGATGCCAAGACCGCCCGGGTGAGTGTCGTCTGGGCGATGGGGATCATCGGCGCATTTTATATTTTGACCACCTTTCTCGGCTTCGGCGCGGCGACGATCGTCGGGCGCGATTTCATCAGCAAGAACGGCGGGACGAACATGAGCGCGCCGCTCCTCGCCGAGACGCTCGGCGGCGAAATCTTCTTCGCCTTTATTTCGGCGATCGCCTTTGCAACGATCTTGGCCGTCGTCGCCGGCCTGACAATCAGCGCCTCGACGTCGTTTGCCCATGACTTTTATACCAACGTGCTCCACAAGGGAACCGAGCGGCACCCTGGCGAAGAGGTGCGCATCGCCCGGATCACCGCCTTTGTCGTCGGCGGCGTCTCGATGGGGATCGCCATCTCGCTCGGGCCGACGGCGAACGTCGCCTTTTTGGTCGGGCTGGCCTTCGCGGTGGCGGCTTCGGCGAACCTGCCGGTGATCGTCCTGTCGCTCTTCTGGAAGCGGTTCAACACGCGCGGGGCGGTGATCGGGCTGGCGACCGGATTGATCGCGTCGATCGGGTTGATCCTCATCAGCCCGAGCATCATGACGATCGATCCGCCGACCGTCGCCGGCGCGGCGCGCCACCTCATCCAAGCCGCCCCGATCTTCCCGCTGGAGAATCCCGGTCTGGTCAGCATCCCGCTCGGATTCCTCGGGGCGGTGATCGGAACGTTGCTCGGACGGGAGCCGAAGGCGGAGGCGAAGTTTGCTGAGCTGGTGGTCCGCGCGAACACCGGAATCGGCGCCGAAAAGGCGGGAGGGCATTGAGATGCGATTCGCTCTGGGGCCGATCTCCTTTCAGCTCGGAGTGGTATGGGGCCTCTTGTTTTTAATGGGTCAAGTCGATACTCTTTATGCCTGCGATGCACCGGCGGTTTCCATCGGCCAGACAAAGGGGGAGGTGAAAGCGATTTGCGGGGCGCCGAGTTCCATCGAGAAGCAGAAGGGGGGAAAGCGCTCCCGCGATCGGCACGCCGGAGATGTCGAAGCGTGGCATTACAATTTGGGACCGCAACAGCTGGTCCGGGTGCTTCGGTTCGAGAAGGGGAGACTGACCCAGATTGAGACCGGCGGATATGGCTGGACGGCGGAGGGCGCCGCCGATTACGGCTGTGAGCAGGCCGTTCTTCCGACCGGCAGCACCAAGGCGGAGGTGAAGGCCCGCTGCGGAAAACCGACCTCGATCCAAAAGAAAGAGGGACCGTATGAAACCTGGCGCTATAATCTGGGACCGAGCCGGTTTGTCCGGATTTTTCAGTTTCAGGGGGGACGGCTGGTCGGCATCAAAACGGGAGATTACGGAAAATAAGCGGGGCGCTTGTCTGTCATCCCAGAAGGTTTAATCTAGGGAGTCCGGACAGATCTCCTGTTTAGATTCTTAGAACGGATACGCTGTGAAGAGATATTTCTGGTTTATCAAGTAGACATTCATTAAGGAAAGGGTTGCGGTAATGCCATCATACCAGTACATCTACAACATGCAGGGGGTAACCAAAATCGTTCCCCCGAAGAGAGAAATCCTCAAAGACATTTCGCTCTCATTCTTGCCCGGCGCGAAGATCGGTGTCCTCGGTTTAAATGGCTCGGGGAAGTCGACACTGCTTCGGATCATGGCGGGAGAAGATCCGAATTTCCTCGGAGAGGCAAAGGCGGCAAAGGGGGTGCGGGTCGGCTATCTGGCGCAGGAGCCGAGGCTGGACCTGACCAAAGATGTCCGCGGGAATGTCGAAGAAGGGGTTGCAGGAACGAAGGCGCTGCTCGATGAATTCAACGCGGTGAGCGCCAAATTCGCCGAGCCGATGTCCGACGAGGCGATGGCGGCATTAATTGAAAAGCAGGGAAAGCTGCAAGAGCAGATCGATGCGGTGAACGCGTGGGATCTCGACCGACAGCTCGAAATCGCCGCCGATGCGCTCCGTCTCCCCCCCTGGGAGGCCGATGTCAATAAGCTCTCCGGCGGGGAGAAGCGGCGGGTCGCCCTCTGTCGGCTCCTCTTATCTGCGCCCGACATGCTCCTCCTCGACGAGCCGACGAACCATCTCGATGCCGAATCGGTCGCCTGGCTGGAGCGCTTCCTCACCGAATTTCCCGGGACGGTCGTCGCCGTGACGCACGATCGGTATTTTCTCGACAATGCCGCCGGCTGGATTCTGGAGCTCGACCGGGGCCGCGGCATCCCCTGGGAGGGAAATTATTCGTCGTGGCTCGATCAGAAATCGCAGCGGCTGGCGGTGGAAGAGAAGCAGGAGAGCGCCCGGCAGCGGGCGTTGAAGCATGAATTGGAGTGGGTTCGGACGGCACCGAAGGGACGTCACGCGAAAAGCAAGGCGCGCCTCCAAGCCTATGAAGAGCTGGCCTCGGTGGAGACCTTGGCGAGAAACGAAACGAAGGACATTATCATCCCGCCCGGCCCGCGCCTGGGCGACCTCGTCGTCGAGGCGGTGAACCTTCGAAAAGGGTTCGGCGACCGTCTCTTGATCGATGGCCTCAGCTTCAACCTCCCACGCGGCGGAATCGTCGGGATCATCGGCCCGAACGGCGCCGGAAAGACGACCCTCTTCAATATGATCGCCGGGCTGGAAAAACCCGATGCTGGAACCCTCCGGGTCGGCGAGACGGTGAAGCTCGCCTATGTCAATCAGTCGCGCGACACGCTCGATGACAAGAAGAATGTTTGGGAAGAGATCTCGGGCGGGAATGACATCATCATGATCGGAAAGAGAGAGCTCGCCTCACGCGCCTATGTCGGCGGATTTAATTTTAAGAACACCGACCAACAAAAACTGATCAAAGAGCTCTCCGGCGGGGAGCGAAACCGGGTCCACCTGGCGAAGCTGCTGCGAAGCGGCGGAAATCTCTTGCTGTTGGACGAGCCGAGCAATGACCTCGATGTGGAGACGCTCCGCGCGGTGGAAGAAGCGCTGCTCGATTTTGCCGGATGTGTCGTCGTCATCAGCCATGACCGCTGGTTCCTCGATCGAATCGCGACCCACATCCTCGCCTTCGAGGGGGACAGCAAGGTGGTTTGGTTCGAGGGAAATTACCAAGAGTACGAAGCCGATCGCCACAAGCGCCTGGGGGCAGAAGCCGATCAGCCGCACCGGATCAAATACAAACGGCTGACTCGGTAGAGCAGGAAAGAGGTTGATCGTCCTCCTGAAGCGAAGACGACGTCTCGCTTCAGGAGGACGGGTGGGTCGATTGTAAAATGTAAAAGCTACGCCGCTCTTCTCCGGCGCGCCGACTGCTTCGCCTGTTTCGAAAGGGCCTTTTTAGAGACCGACCGCTTTCCCTCCCGCTTTAATGCTTGTGTGGTCGCGCGGGAGCGCTTGGCGGAGGGTTTCCGCTTTCGACCGGCGGTGCTGCTGCTGTTGGTCGATTTGGCTGAAGATCCTTTTTTGGGAACAGCGACGCCGGCCCGCCGCGCCTTGGAGAGGCCGATCGCAATTGCCTGCTTTGCCGAGCGGGCGCCATGTTTGCCCTTCCGGACATGTTCAATCTCTTCACGAACGTATTCACCTGCTTGTGTGGTCGGCTTCTTCCCTTGCCGCTTTGCTTTACGCGCTCGTTGAACGGTTTTTTTCTCAGGCATGGTTTTCATCCTTTCTTCAGTTGCCCCCACTTGCTAAAAGAATAACATGAATGGTCTGCCCGTTTGAAGAGGGAGGAGCGGTCCGGCGGAAATATCCTTGTCAAGAATAGGCCGATTCATTATGATGAGAGAGAAGGTCGCGCAGCGCGCGCGATCCGAGTATCAAGGGTAGAGGTTAGTTTAATGCCGGAGATTCCCGATTTAGATGCCATCGTCTCTTACCTTCGGACCCAAATCATTGGGGCGACCGTTGCCGCCGTTTCGATCCCGCGCGCTTGGATGCTCCGGACGGCCTTTTCCGAGGCGCCCGAGGCGGTCTTGCAGGGGAAGCGGATTCAGGCAGTCGATCGTCGCGGCAAACAGGTTCTCTTCAGTTTGAATGAGGCGAGCTTGGTGATCCACCCGATGCTGGTCGGCCGGTTTTATTATGGCGCTCCGGAAGAGAAGCCGCCGCGGGAGATGGTTTTTGACCTGACCCTTTCTACCGGAAAAGCGCTTCGTTATGGTGATGAGAAACAGATGGGTCGGCTTTATCTGGTGCCGGGGCGGGATTATTCGACGATCCCGGGATTTCTCGAGCAGGGGCCCGATCCCCTTTCCGACGATTTTACGTTCGAGCGGTTTATGGCTTGCCTGAAGGGGCGTCGCGGCGAGATGAAAGGGTTGCTGACGAATGCAAAAGTGATCTCCGGGATCGGCAATGCTTATGCCGATGAGATTCTCTTCGAAGCAAAAATTTATCCTTTCCGAAAGAAGACCGATCTCTCGGACGAAGAGCTGCGGCAGGTCTATCAGGCGATTCCGGCGGTGCTCAACCGGGCCAAGGGGGTGGTCGCCGAACGGATGGGGACGCAGATTCATCTGAAGATCCGCGATTTCCTCGACGTCCATGGCAAAGGGGGAAAGCCGTGCCCCCGCTGCGGACAGAAAATCGCCACCGTCGGCACGTGGCAGCGCGCTACGAATTTTTGTAGAAACTGTCAGCCGGGGTTGCTGGTGGATCCTAAAAAAGGCCTATAACTTAATTCAGAACCTGCCTCGACCCCGTCTCGGTTTTCAACCCCGCATTCCGCACTCCGAAATCTGCACGGCCCCCCTACGGCGTCTCCTCTCCAACGGACTCCCCGTTGCGTACCGTTTTAATGCAAAGAGAGTGGGCGAGAAGATTTGGGGGGTCTACTTTGATGTATTTGATGTCGTCGACCAAGGGGCCGCCCGGCGGATTTAGCTTCGCCAGATCGCGGACGCGCTTTGCGATCTCGTGATCGGCGCAGGCGGTGTCTCCGCTGACGCCGAGGCCGCCGATGATTCGACCGGCGGCATTGTACAGGGGAACCCCGCCGCCGAAGGTGATGATTCCGGCGGCCACTTTTCCGCGCTCTCCCGCTTCTCCTTGGGGAGGCGCCAGAAATTGCGGATCAAAAGGATTCGATTGATTTAATCCATAGAGGGAATGACCCGGCTGGGTCAGGAGATAAAGGTTGGCGGTGGAGAGGGGGAGGATATCGTTGCTGAAGGCATTCGCGGTGAAGGCCTTCGCTTTTGCGATCTGTTGGCTGCCGGGCCAGACTTGCGTCGGGTCGGCCGTGGAGGTGACGAACGCGCAGAGCTCTCCGTCCCGATTAACCAACGCCCCCCACATTCGTGTTCCATCAAAAAGGCCGCCGACCGCTTTTGTCGGACCGAGTGTCGAACCGATTCCTATTCCCGTGGCGGCATTCTGCAAAAAGAGCCTCAATTGGGCCGCCGTTGGAAGCCCGGCACAGGGCGCTGCCGCTTCCGCCGGGGCCGATAAAAAGATCATCATCCAGATCGCCAACACAACAAGCAGTGCTTCTCTTCTCCGAGTCATTGGATCCCTCCTCTGTTAAACGCGTGATACACCCTCCTGGATTTCGTGAAATCTCGGTTGGGTCTGAATAGTATTGATGAAATGAGCGTAGGATAGCAAGATGAGGCAGGACGGGTCAAATAGATACCGAGTAGATTACGGAGTGGGTGAACTGTTGCGGGCGGTGTTGTTCCGACGGTACTGCGTCGCCATTTTAAGAAAACTTTTAAAAAGCGATCGGCTTCGGTCCTCTGCATTCAGAAATTCCGGATGCCATTGGACGCCGAGGACAAAGGGGTGGTTGACCGCCTCGATTCCTTCAATCACCCCGTCCGGGGATTCGGCATTTGCGATATAGCCACGCGCGACCCGGTTGACCCCTTGATGATGGGCGCTGTTGACCCGGAGTTGATCTCTCTTGATGATTTTTGAGAGAAGACTTCCCTTTTGGATTGAGATCAGGTGGGCCGGTTTTCCGCCCCGCTGGTGCTGGATCGCCTTCGGAATCTCTTCTCGAATCTCTTGATAGAGACTCCCGCCGGCCGCCACATTGAGCATCTGCATTCCCCCGCAGATCCCGAGGATCGGCATCTCCCGACGAAGCGCATGCCGAATCAGCGCCCGTTCGAGTGAGAACCGCTTCGGATGGACCGTCTTAAAAGGAAACCGCCGGCGCTCTCCGTAGGCCGCCGGGTCGATGTCGGGACCGCTTCCTGTTAAGAGGAGGCCGTCGATCCGATCCAAAATCGCTTGGGCCGATTTCAAAGGGGCTTCGAGTGGGGGAAGGAGGAGCGGGATGCCGCCGGTCGACTCGATCGCCTGAACATAACGATCCCGAAGAAAACAGGTGGCGATCTTGCCGCCGAACTCGGGGCGGTCGCCGCCGTTGTAGTCGCTTGTGATTCCGATCACCGGTCTCATCTCTTTCGTCGCACCTCCGTCAGCGAATAAAAATCACCATCCGGATAGAGTATATATCCTTCCACCTCTTTTTTCATCACAACGATATTATCCGTGTGCCAGAGGCTGACATAGGGAAGATCCTCGGCGACGATCTGCTGGACCGCTTCATAAATCTTCTTCCGCTTTTCCGGGTCGAGCGTGGTCCGTCCCGATTCGACCAGACGGTCGAGCCGAGGGTTCTTGTAGGCGACGCGGTTCGCGCCGTTCGGCGGGGTGCTCTCCGAGTGGAAGAGATTATAATAAAGGTCGGGATCGTCGACGCCGACCCACGACAGGGTGAAGAGCTGAAAGTTCCCCGACTTGATGTCGCCGTAAAAGGTTCCCCATTCATGGTTGCGGATTTCCACCTCGATTCCGACGTCGGCGAGCTGCCTCTGAATGACCTCGACGACCCGCCGGGAGAGCTCATTCTGAGAGGTTTTATGGATTAATTTGAAGCGGTTCGCCGGTCCGGGCGGGTCGGGGTAGCCCGCTTCATCGAGCCGTTTTTTGGCGAGATCCGGATTGTACGAATAATGAGCGACGGCGTCGGCATAGGCCCAATGAGAGGGCGAGAGAAGCCCGGCGGCAGGATGGGCCAACCCTTTAAAGAGGTGCTCGGTGATATCGTCGCGGTTGATCGCCAGAGCAATCGCCTCCCGGACCGACCGGTTCCGCAGAATCGGATCTTTCAGATTAAATCCTAGATACGTATACGTGGTGCTCGGGGCGCTGATGATTTTCAGCCGCGGGTTTTGTTGAAGCCGCGTCAATGCGTCGGGGGGAAAAGCATTTTGAAGGAGGTCGATGTTCCCTTTTTCCAACTCCAAGAGGCGAACCGAATCTTCCGGGATGATCCGAAAGAGAAGCCGACGAACGGCAGGGGGGCCGCCAAAATAATCTGGATAGGCGGCGAGCTCGACGGCATCGTCCGGGTCATACCGGACGAATCGGAATGGCCCCGATCCAACCGGCTGCGCGGCGAAGGCGCCCGCCTCTTTTTCTGCGAGATGCTTCGGAACGATTCCGCGGGTCAGCTCGGTGAGAAAGGGGGCATGGGGCTGTTTTAATATAAACCGGACCGTTGTATCATCGGGCGTTTCAATCCGAGCAATCACCTCATAATTTTTTCGATGGGGAGAGGCAATGCGTGGATCGAGGATGCTCTCGAAGGTGTAGCGGACATCTTCGGCGGTGAGCGGATGACCGTCGTGAAAGCGGACATTCCGTTTTAGGTGGAAGGTGTAAACCGTCTCTCCCTCCCGCTCCCAGCGCTCTGCGAGATCGCCGACTTTCTGACCGGTGGGGTCGGATCGAATCAGACGGCTGAAGAGGAGCTGACCGATCCGCTCGGAGTAGGCATCGGTCGCAAGCCGCGGATCGAACTGGGTCGGCGCCGATTCGATTGCGACGGTGAACGGCGTCTCGGCGGGAGGGGGCGGCGTGCAGGCGGCGGCAAAGGGCAAACAGAGAAAAAGGGAGAGGACCCAATAAAAAGAGGGGCACGGTCGACCGTGCCCCTCTTTCATGCTTTTGCGCAGATCTTTGCGATTTTTGCTCGGGTATCCCCGGTTGATTAGGCCGATTTGATCCCTTTCTCCCGCTCGTAGAGGAGGACCGGCTGTCCGGTGCCGTTGATCACCTCTTCGGTGATGACGCACTCCTTTACGTTCTTGAGCGAAGGGAGCTCATACATCAGCTCCAGCATGACATCTTCGAGGATGGCGCGAAGTCCGCGGGCGCCGGTCTTCTGCGCGAACGATTTCTTCGCGACGGCGGCCAGCGCGCTGTCGGTGAATTTTAACTTCACCTTTTCCAGAGAGAAGAGCTTTTCATACTGCTTGACCAATGCACTCTTCGGCTCGGTCAAGATTCGCATCAATGCGGTCTCTTCCAGATCTTCCAGGGTGGCGCAGACCGGAAGCCGCCCGACGAATTCCGGAATCAATCCGAATTTGATCAGGTCTTCCGATTGGGTCAGGGCGAGGAGCTCGCCGAGCCGGCGATTGCTCTTTCCCTGAACCTCGGCGCCGAAGCCCATCGATTTCTTATGAATCCGCTGCTCGATCACCTGCTCCAGCCCGACGAAGGCACCGCCGCAGACGAAGAGGATGTTGGTCGTATCGACCTGGATGAACTCTTGGTGTGGATGTTTTCTCCCCCCTTGCGGCGGGACATTCGCGACCGTTCCCTCGATCAGCTTCAATAACGCCTGCTGGACCCCTTCGCCCGAAACGTCCCGGGTGATCGAAGGCGATTCGCTCTTTCGGGAGATTTTGTCGATCTCGTCGATGTAGACGATCCCCTTTTCGGCTTTCTCCACGTCATAGTCGGCTGCTTGGAGAAGTTTTAAAATGATGTTTTCGACATCTTCTCCGACATAGCCGGCTTCGGTCAGCGTCGTTGCGTCGGCGATGGTAAAGGGGACGTCCAAGATGCGCGCGAGGGTCTGGGCCAGGAGGGTCTTGCCGGTCCCGGTGGGGCCGATCATCAAGATATTTCCCTTCTGCAGCTCGATTTCATCCGATTGGGCGTTGGTGGCGACCCGCTTATAGTGGTTATGGACGGCCACGGACAGAATCTTCTTGGCGCGATCTTGTCCGATGACAAACTGATCAAGAATTTTCTTGATCTCCATCGGTTTGGGGAGGGTAGAGGTGGTCTCCTCCTTCTCTTCTTCCCACTCTTCGGCGATGATGTCGTTACAGAGATCGACACACTCATCGCAAATGTAAACGGTCGGTCCGGCGATCAATTTCTTGACCTCGTCCCGGCTCTTTCCACAAAAGGAGCAGCGAAGAAGTGAATCGGTTTTTTCCTGTTTTGCCATACATTCCTCCCCATTCCTAAAATGGAGTTATTAAAGCATTGAAAGTATCGCAGGCCTTTATTTACGTATCGGTGCCCGCTCAATCACCTCATCGATGAGACCGTATGTCTTTGCTTCTTCGCCCGACATGAAGTAATCCCGTTCCGTGTCGGTCCGGATTTTTTCAATCTGCTGACCGCTGTGTTTTGCCATGATCTCGTTCAGACGTTCTCGGATTTTTAGAATCTCTCGCGCATGGATATCAATATCGGTGGCCTGTCCCTGAAACCCGCCCATCGGCTGATGAATCATCACTCGGGCGTTGGGAAGGGCAAATCGCTTCCCCTTGGCTCCGGCGGTTAGAAGGAGGGCCCCCATACTTGCTGCTTGTCCGATACAGATGGTTGAAACAGGTGACTTGATATATTGTATTGTATCATAAATTGCCAGACCGGAGGTGACGTGGCCCCCCGGCGAGTTGACATAGAGATTGATATCCTTCTCCGGATCCTCGGCTTCTAAGAAGAGGAGCTGCGCGATAATTAAATTGGAAACGTTGTCGTCAATGGCGGTGCCTAAGAAAATAATCCGGTCTTTCAGAAGACGGGAGTAGATATCGTAGGCCCGCTCGCCGCGGTTCGTCTGTTCGATCACCATGGGTACTAACATCAGGATGTCTCTCCTTATCTCCTCGGCCAAGGTATGGGGCCGGGCGGCTTTTATTCGGTTTTCTCTGCTTCCGCTTTATCGTCAAACTGGGCTAAAGCCAATACCCGGTTGAGGGCTTTTTCATCTCTGATTCTGGTTTTGAGGCCTTCCACCGATCCCTCCTGCTGGTGGATGGCGCGCTTGGCGTCTTGAGCGGAGACTTTGGCCCGCTGTGCGAGCTGGTTGATTTCTTCATCGATCTCCTGCTCCGTCACTTCGATTTTCTCCGTGTCCGCAATGGCGTTCAAAATGAAGTTTCCCTTCACCCGCTCTTTGGCAAGCGGCTCGTATTCTTTATGGAGGGCTTCGTGATCGAGGCCTTGCGGAATCCGCTCCTGAAATCGATCGATCATGGCATGGAGTTCGCGCTCGACCATGGAATCCGGAACATCGAACGGGTGCATCTCGACCAGTTTTTTCATCAGCGTATTTTTCTGGTCGTGTTCTTGTTGGGCCTTGCGCTGTTCCAAGAGGGTGTTTTTGATCTTTTCCCGTAGCTCTGTCATCGAGGTCAGTCCAATGTCCTTGGCCAGCTCGTCATCCAGAGGCGGGAGCACCTTGGTCTTCACCTCTTTGACGTTGACCTTAAAATGGACCGCCTTACTTGCGATCTCTTTATTATGATAATCTGCCGGATAGGGAACATCCACCTCTATTTGTTCTCCCTTTTTCTTTCCAAGGAGGGCCGCTTCAAACTCGGGGGGGAAGATTTTTGAGCCGATCTGGAGGGTATAACCCTCGGCCTGGCCCTGATCGACCGGCTTCCCTTCGATCGATCCGACGAAGTCGATTATAACATAGTCGGAAGAATCGACCGGGTGATCGTCCGGATAGGATTCCAGCCGTCCCTGCTCGTCTTGAATTTTCTTGAGGGTCTGATCGACCTCTTCGTCGGTTGCGGTGATCTCCTTTCGCGCGACTGTGATCCCCGCGTAGTTTGAAAGTTGAAAGGTCGGCCGGACCTCCACCGTTGCCGTGAAGAGGAGGGGCGCTCCCTTTTTTATTTCAATCTTTTCGATCGAGGGAAATTCAACGGGAGAAAGGCCGGTTTCTTTCAGCGCCCGCTGATAATAATCGGGGATCAGCTTTCGGACGATATCTTCTTCAACCGAGGGGCCGAATTTCTTTTCAAGAAGAGGAAGCGGCACCTTCCCGGGCCGGAATCCGGGCACCTTTGCCCTTTTTTTTAAATCGGAATAGGCAAGGGTAAATTCGTTCGTAACAACATCTTGCGGGATTTCAATTTTGAGAGACTTCTTAACAGGCGAGATCTCTTCAACCTGGACCTTCATAAGCTCCTTCCGAAAAACTTTCTCATTTTATATCCGGTTTGGGTGATTGTCAACCGCTTGCCCGCGCCCCGTGCGGGGACTGATTCTCATCCAAGTCCGGCGTTTCGACCGTCGGGGTTGTCTCTCCGAAGAGAATAACCGAGAAGGGCAGACAGAGATGCGTCTGATCCTCAGATTGTGATGCGTTTTGAAGCGTAGAAATTGGTGCGAGAGGGGGGACTTGAACCCCCACGGGATGTCCCACCAGATCCTAAGTCTGGCGCGTCTGCCATTCCGCCACTCTCGCCCGGATGGACAAAGGGAATCCGCTCCCTCATAAAGGGAAACGGATTATATCATGGCCTTTTTGAATCTGCAATTGGCGATTCGATCGAAAAACGTCTCATCGCCGACCCGTGGAAAGAGGTCTTTCTAGAAATGATAGCTCATCAGAAGCGAAAAAAGCGATTGTTGAATATCGAACAGGCCTTCATGCGTGGTCTGTACCGGAAGGATGCCGAAGCTCGGTGTCTCATTAACCGATTTGTCGACCGGTTTGCCGATCCGATAGGTGTACTGAAAGCCCAAGCCGATTCCGGAGGCAAAGACCTTCTCGATCCCGATACCGAGCCGATAGGCATAGGCTTTGCGGTGCAATGAGGTGGTGTGGCAGAATCCGAAGAACTCGGTGTCGCAGGTGTCGGAGGCGCCGGTATCGACGGCGGGATCGAGTCGATAGTGAAGCTGGGCGAGCCGATCCAAGCCGACCTCAAAGAAGGGGGTGAATGATTCAGCAATCGGAGGGCTCAGCCGGAGGGTGAAGCCGACCGGCATCATTTTGATCTTGCTCCCGATCTCCAGGTTTTTGTGATTCGCCGGCGCCTGAAGGTATCCGATGCCGATGCCGGCCGAGAGATAAAGAGAGGGGAAATGGAGAAAGTAGCGCAGATCGAACGTCGGCGCTCCATCCGAGGCCGAATCGGGCGCCTTGTAGCCCGGCAGGAACTCAATCGACTGCTCAAAGGCATAACAGGGGAGTGTGAGTCCGATGAAGAGGGAAAAGATGAAGAAGATCCGCTGTGCCTGCCGAAGGAGCATCGAGCCGCCTCTCTATCCCTCTATATACAAAGAGGGGATGCAAATTCGAACCAAAATATATCATAGGAAGGGAGAACCCGCCACAAAAGCGAGCCGCCGCGTCATGAATGAAGGCGGTCCATCGATTGAGAAGAGGGGATTCGGCGCGGTCGGATTGACACCGATGAAAAAACCGAATTAAAGTAATCAGTGGGTCTCTAGATCTCTCTAAAAGGAGCATCTCTTGTTCTCTCCCTCCAGCCCGTTGTTGACCGATCTCTACCAGCTCACCATGCTTCAGGGGTATTTTGAAGAGGGGATGGCGGAGACGGCGGTCTTTGAATTCTTCATCCGTACCCGGCCGGTCGGTCGGAATTTCTTCGTCGCCGCCGGATTGGCGCCGCTGTTGGATTATCTGGAGCAGCTTCGCTTTACTTCCCAGGAGCTGCAATGGCTCGCCGAGAGCGGACGGTTCAGCCGGGAGTTTATCGACGCCCTCTCGCGGTTTCGTTTTGCCGGCGATGTCGATGCAATGCCCGAGGGAACCCTCTTCTTCCCGAACGAGCCGATGGTCCGGGTGACCGCCCCGCTGCCGCAGGCGCAATTCATTGAGACCCGCTTGATCAATCTGCTTCATTTCCAGATCCTCATCGCTTCCAAGGCGGTCCGGTCGGTTCTCGCGGCGCCAGGCAAGCTGCTGATCGATTTTGGTCTGCGGCGCGCGCACGGCGCCGAAGCCGGTCTGATGGCGGCGCGCGCCTCTTACCTGGCGGGCTTCACCGGCTCGGCGACGGTGCTTGCCGAAGCGATCTATGGCGTCCCGTCGTATGGGACCCTGGCCCACTCCTTCATCCAGGCGCATGATGATGAAGCCGACGCGTTTTTTAGATTCGCAAAAGCCCACCCCAATAATGTGGTCTTTCTCATCGATACATATGACACCGAAAAGGGGGCGGCGAAGGTGGTCTCGCTGGCGCCCCGGCTGAAGGGGTCCGGAATTTCGATTCAAGGCGTCCGGCTCGACAGCGGCGACCTGGCCGCCCATGCAAAACAGGTGCGGCGAATTCTCGACGCAGGGGGGCTGGCGGAGGTGAAAATCTGGGCGAGCGGCAATCTCGATGAGTTCCGGGTGCGGGAGCTGCTGATGTCCGGCGCGCCGATCGACGGTTTCGGAATCGGCTCTCGGCTCGATACCTCCGCCGATGTCCCTTACCTGGACTGCGCCTACAAACTTCAGGAGTATGCCGGACGGCCCCGGCGCAAGCGCTCCGAGGGAAAGGCCACCTGGCCGGGACGAAAACAGGTCTACCGCCGCACCGGACCGGATGGACGGATGCATGACGATCTGGTCGCTCTGTTAGACGATCGACCGGAAGGAGAGCCGCTTCTCCAGCCGGTGATGCGCGCCGGCCGACCGGTCGGCCCTGCTCCTTCGCTGGCGGAGTCGCGCAAGCGCACCGCCGCCGCGCTGGCCCGGCTTCCCGAACCGCTTCGGCAATTGGAGGAGGCTCCGCCCTATCCGGTCCGAATCGCTCCCTCCCTGGAGAGCCTGGCGAAGACGGTCGATCGGCAACAATGAGCGAGGTTGCGCCGCTTCCCTCGCGGATGAACATCGTTGTAAACTGATCGGGAGCGTTTAATCTCCTGAGCCGCTGCGATGATTGTATATGGAGGAAGAGAGGAGCGGATCGACCCGGCCGATCGACTCGGTCGGCTCCAAGCGCAGGTCGATCGATTGAATGTGGGTCTTGAGACGCACGACCCGGTTGTGGCGCTCCTCATCGAGTGGGGGGTGCTCGAGTCGGCGGTCGCCGATGCCCTCTCTCCCGAGATCGACATCGAGTCGCCCCTGCTGAAGCGATTTCGAGAGGGAGCCCGGTGTGTCGGACACCTCTTCCGCCTCAGCCTGCAGCGGCGATCCCGTGAGGTCCCCCTGTGGATCGATCGATTTTGCGGCATCCTCTCGGAGATTGCTGCGTCGCCGCTTCCTCCCCGCGTTGTGGCGCGGACTCCGGAGGGGTATGCCTACTATGCCCTCTATCCTGAAAGCTACCTCGAAGCGGCCACCCGGTTTTTCCAAGAGGCCGGCCCGCGAAAGGCGGTCTGCATCGGTCTTCGAAGCATCGGCGCCAGCCTCTCCGCCGTGGTGGCCGCCGCGCTGGAGGGGGAGGGTTGTCCGGTTCAGGTTCACACGGTCCGGCCGCGCGGCCATCCGTTTGACCGACGCCTTCGCCTCTCCTCCGCACTGGAGGCCGATCTGCGCCGGCCGAGCGGCGCACACTACCTCATTGTCGATGAAGGGCCCGGCTTGAGCGGCTCTTCCATCACCTGCGTGGCGCAACGGCTCTCCGAGCTGGGGATTGCGGAGGAGCGGATCGCCTTCTTCCCGAGTTGGGAGCCGGACCCCTCTCGCTTCCGGTCCAAGGAGGCCAGGGCGCGCTGGGAGAGACATCGGAAGTATACGGTTCCTTTCAACCTCCGCTTCTTGGATCTTTCTCCCAACCGGCCGCTTCGCGATCTCTCCGCCGGCCGGTGGCGATCTCTTTTCTACCAAACGGAATCGGAGTATCCCGCCGTCCACCCGCAGCATGAGCGCCGGAAATACCTCGCCTCAACGCCGGAGCGTCCCGGCGAGAGACCGCTTTTTTTGAAGTTTGTGGGGCTCGGCCGATATGGAACATCGAGGCGATCACGGGCAGAGCGGCTTGCCGCGGCGGGGTTTGCCCCGGAGCCGCTCGATCTCCAACGGGGCTTTTTGAGCACCCCGTTTATCCAGGGGTCGCCTCTTTCAAAGGGAGAGATCGATTCGGACCTTCTTCAGACGATGGCCCGCTATCTTGCTTATCTGAGTCAAACTTTTCCTGTCTCCCAGTGCCGTTCATTTGACGAAATAATCGAGATGGTCCGAGTCAACGTCGGCGAGGGGTTGGGGGAGCGGTGGACGGAAGCAGTCGGCCGGCTTGAACCTTTTCGGACCTGTTTTGAGACGGCCCGGCCGATTGCGGTGGATGGACGGATGCTGCCGCACGAGTGGCTACGTACCGGGTCAGGATATATCAAGACCGACGGGGTCGATCATCACGATGATCATTTTTTCCCCGGCTGCCAAGACATCGCATGGGACATCGCCGGCGCTGCGATCGAATTCGGCCTGACGGGAGGGGAAGAGACGCTGCTGATCGATCGGTATCAATCGCTTATGGACGATGCCGCGCTGAGGACCCGCCTCCCCTTCTACAAAATCGTCTATCTCTCTTATCGGCTCGGATATACCCATCTGGCCTCGGAGACGCTCGGTCCAGATCCGGACGGAGCCCGATTCAAAAGATGGGTGGTCCACTACGGCATATTGCTTCAACAGGAACTTCAACGCCTCTCTTTAATTAGATTTTGATAGATTTTAATAAATCAATTTCGCCTCAGCGGTTCTTAACGGTACTGCTTTTGCTTATCCTTATTAAATGATTTCATTATTAGATGATTTCATGTCCATCTTAGAATGAGGATGGTTCAACGAAAGGGGCTCACCCGCCTTTGAAGCTCTAGGTAAATGGGTCATTTCTGAAAGTGGAGAAGTGTCTGCGGTGTTCAGCCGATGATGAGGTTCTGCGAAAAAGGTTGCAGCTTTGATGCAGTGTTGTATCGATTTCTGATTTGAATGACCTAAAGAATGAGGAGATTCTGATGCAGTTAAAGATCGGTTCGGAGAAAAAAAGGATTTTGGTAACCGGGGGAGCGGGGTTTTTAGGCTCGCATTTGTGTGAAGCGCTGCTGGGGCAGGGGCATGAAGTGCTCTCGCTGGACAACTACTTCACCGGCAGCAAAGAGAACATCGCCCCTTTCCTGCAGCATCCACGC